>JBAZEZ010000013.1:0-47072 GCA_041653615.1 Candidatus Ratteibacteria bacterium | reverse complement strand
TCCGGCGCCTATTCGGAAAGCTGGCGCTGGTGGACTTCCTTCACGTACGCCAACTATAGCAGCGGTTATCTGTCCGGCGTTAGGCAATCGTCATTTCGCCTGAAGATAAAAGATATCCGCCGCATCCTGGTCCTGCCCCTGACTGATGCTTCCACCAAGGAGATGAACTCCATCCGGGAGAAGGTATTGGGTATGATGGCCGATTACAGCCGCCTTTTGGTGGCGGAAGCTTCCCTGCAGGAATCCCGCGGCCGCCTGGAACAGGGGATGAAGTATATCCAGTCAGGCGGTGATGTTCCCTCTTCGGTTACCGATGTCTTTACTGAGGTTAAATCCGGCGCCGGACAGGCCCGCCTGGATATGGATAAGGTAATCATGGAAGTACTCTCGGTTACCGATTCGGCCTACCTGGGAATCTTTGACGGTACCACCGCCTTGCACCTGGCCGTAGTGGACACTTTTCAACAGAAGGTGCTGGGCCTGACCCAGCGTTACCAGACGCTGACCGCCAAAGCGGACCAATGCCTGGCCGGCCAGGTGGCCGCGCAATCAACCCAATACGGATTGCCAAAGATAACATTATCCGCCCCGGCGCCCATCGCCCCGGACCGCTTGATTACAGTAAAAGATATCAAAGACCGCTATTTCCTGGGATTGCTTTTGCAGAGTCAGGATTTGATGGTTTTACCCCGGGCGAGCATTGATTCTCTCACGAAAGACCAGGGCATTGACAGCGTTTACGAGTATTGCATGTCAAATGAGGTAGTGCCGATGGAAGACGGCAGCTATGATTTTTCGGAACTGGATAAGACCTTGGGAACGTCAAGAGGTCTGCGCGTGGAGATGGGCATGCACAACATTCCGCTGCCGGACTGGGCCCAGAAAAAATTCATCGGTAACAATCCGGAAACAGTACCCACCGGAAATCCGAATGCCCCATACCATAAGCGGGTTAAAGCCGCGGACGGCCGGTGGGATGGCTTTTGCTATCCGGGCGTAAACGCCATTCCCGATTTTTCGCCGACCAACGCAGTTTGGTCGGAGACTATGCGGAATTACGCCTGCGATTTCTTTCGCGCGGTGGGCAAGCACCACCGGGACAACCCCATGATTTTAAGATATGTCATCGGCACCGAAATATCGGCGGATTACATGAGGCAGATTGGATATCTTTGGGACTCCGCACTCCCCTATTATCGGGAACACCTCAAGAAGAAGTTCGGGGATATTGGTAAGCTCAACCAGGCCTTTGGTTCTACCTACACGACTTTTGACGAAATCCCCTTGCCTAAACAACCAACCGAAAGCGAGAAGACAGTGCGTCTAACTCCCGATTACTACGAATACACCCAGATGTGTATTGACCGGACCAAGTTTGTGTGCGAAAGCTTTGCCCGGGCTTTGCATGAAACCGACCCCAATCACGCGGTCGGCGAAATTCAATCCAGCATGTTCGGCGCCAACGTGATTGATACCTACGCTTCTTCGGTCAACACCCCTTACGACACCTTCGCCGCGGGCGACAGTGCTACGCGCACGGTCCGCTACCAATACTCTTACAACCAATTTCATCCCAAGCCCATCTGGATGTACGAACCGTACGCCTTTTGGTCTGGTGTTACCGCACCGGAGGGAAAAGGATACCGGGTGGAAGAAGTTACCCGCCGGCTGCTGACCAGCAGCTTGTGGACCTGGTTCCTGTGGGGCCACCAGGGATTACCATTTTATAATTACCGTAATCCGAACGGTGGCAGAAATGACATAACAGACTACCGGATTGCCGACATCATGACAGGGACGATACAAAACAATCGGCCGACCCATCCCACGCTCCGTTTGGCCGCCGGTTCCCTGGCCGCCCTGAAGCCAACCTACGCGAAACTGGAAGGCGTGCTCTTATCCGCCCCGGTGGTTATGCCCCGCGTCGGTCTTTTGGAGTCTTCAACCACGCACCGGGTACCCTGGCCGGCCAGCGGAACTTTTTACGATATCTGGCAGCTGCAGGCCAATTTGACCCAGGACGGCAGGCACTTCTTCTTTATCCCGGAGACCGCCCTGGTGGAAGGCGCGGAGTCTTTGGACTCCTACCGGGTAATCGTGGCGGCTTATGCCACGCACCTGCGCCCGGAAGCGCGCGAGGCCCTGTTGAAGTGGGTAAAGAAAGGCGGTGTCTTAATCGGTTCCGGCCCCACCGGGCTCTTTGATAACTACGGCCGCACCGAAGGCGGTATTCCCGAGGTGGTCTTCGGCATGAAGGGCGTGGAGTTCGGCGCCGGCCTGACCGAAGACAGCAAGGTGGCCAAGTGCAGCGGCTCCATGGCCGGACATGAAGGAACCTCCCTGTGGTCCAACAAAGATTTTTACTGGCGCTTTCCTTCCCAGAACCTCTTGGAAGGAACCCGCGTCTTAGCCTCTTTGGCAGACAATACGCCCCTGGTAGTAGAACACAACTACGGGGCGGGCAAGGTAATTCTTACCGCCACGACCATAGGCGCACTCCCGGACCTTTATCAGCCGATGGTAAAAGCGGAGATTAACAACGCCCAGCCGGTACCGGAAGCAGCCTCCGATGTCGCGGGCTTAGGTCTGCAGGTCAGGGAGAACGCGGCCGGCGTTCGTTACTTAAGCGTCGTAAACGGAAACGCCACATCCCCGGCGGACGCAACCATTACGGTGGCCGGGGAGTTTGAGCATCCCCGGGACATCACGGTGGGCAACGGCTGGGTGATACCGGCGGCTGCCGCCGGCGGTGTGACCTGGTTCAAGCTCTGGCTGGCACCGGGCATGGGTACTTTCATTGAACTGGGCAAATCACGCACCAAACTTGCCGGTCTCTCCCCGGAAGAAGAGAACGCGCGGCTGGCCGTCGGGCGCTTTACCAACCTGATGCAGCGTGCTTCAACCTGGGGACTTACGACATCTACCGAGGCCGAGCAACTGAAGTCAGTCCAAAAAGATATCTCGGCTAAAAACTACGCCCAGGCAAAAGTCCGCCTGGCGGATATGACTCCGGCCCTTACTAACCGGTGGTTTGAAGCCCGCACCAAAAAGATTGAAATCCAGGGACAATCAAAAGATATCAATCCGGCCGCCGCCGCCTTTGCCCAAAGCTACGCGGCCATCGCCCAGGAGTTGTTAAAAGAAGGGAACCAGGAATCAGCGGAACAAAGGATGGATTTGGCCGAGAAGACCTTGACCGCAAACCCCATAATCTATCCGGCCCAGGCATCCTTCCCTTTTGTCTCCGGCCGGCTTGATTTAAAGGATTTCTCAAGCTGGCCCAAAGATGGTTGGCAGACAGTCTACCAAGACCGCAAGACTAAGACCAAGGAACTGGGGCAGTTCATCCTGGCGGCTTCACCCCAGGGTATTTACCTGGGGGCGAAAGTATTAACCGGCAAGATTACCGATAAAGTCCAGCAGACGGGCCTGCCCTGGCGGGTGATGGACGGGGTGGTTATTAACCTGCGCTGCCTGGATGTCACCCCGGAACTTTCCAGCGAGTGGAAGTCGGAAGACAGTTACGAGATTACGTTCTACGCGGACGGTTCGGTCTTCGTCTGGGATAACCTGCTGCCCTGCGACGCGAAAGAGATAACCAGCCGGGTGACGCGGGTGCCGGACGGATATCAGGTGGCCGGTTTCATCCCGGCGGCCGCGATTCGTTTCTGGCCCCGTCCCGGGGTGAATATCCTCACCGACGTCTGCCTCTTTACCTACGGGGAAACTGATTATACAAAAGGTTACTGGCACGGCACCTACGGCCAGGCCAATACCTGGGCGCGGGCGCGGTTGGGGGGATGATTTTGAAAGATGATTTTCAATGTTGGCAAGCGATATTCCTCTTTTGAGACTTTTGAAAGAGTTTTAAAAATGTTATCTAAAAAATGGTACGGATAAAGAAAGTGGCACGGAAAGCGTTAGGTTTCACCCTGATTGAACTATTGGTAGTTATTGCCATCATCGCCATCCTGGCGGCGATGCTCCTGCCGGCGCTTAGCCAGGCCAGAGAGAAAGCCAGACAGGCCTACTGCATGAGCAACCTGAAGCAGATTGGCCTGGCGGTGGTCATGTACGCAAATGACTTCGACGGTTGGCTTCCCCTCAACCAGGAAGATGGCACCAATCTTCCCTGTCACGAAGTATGGAATAAGGTGGAACCGCCGGGAACAGAGTTCCAATATTCCCCGCTGGGTAAACTTCTGCCTTACGTCGGCAACAACACGGATATTTGTTATTGCCCGACGGTGAGAAAGAAAGACGCGGTTCTCACTAATTATTATAATACCACTTATGACTGGGCGGTCGGGAATAATAGCTATGGTATCGTTCTCTACCGGAAGCTTGATAAAATAGTCCGGCCATCCGTTGCTTTTTTGGTATCGGACTCCTGTTACGATGATTCTAAATATCCTATTATGTGGTACGATTTCGCGCCGAAAGGACCGCATACCGGGCAATACAATATCCTCCACCCCGATGGGCACGTGGACACCAGCCCGCTCAATTACTTTCAGTACAATATGGATTCCCCACTCTCTGTTTGGACCTGGCCCGGCTGGGATAGTTGAACCGAAAGGGAGGCTGTTTTCGTCTTTTGGTGGACTTCCCGGAAATATCTTGGTTTTTCGTTGGTTTTAAATCTCAGAAACGGTGGGCGGTATTGGACTACGAACCAACTTCGCTTTCGGAAACAGGTCTTTACTGGTCGCTACAAGACCTAACGTTTCCTTCGCTCGTTTTAGGGAAGGGGGTTTCCCTTCCCTAATCTTCCATCCCCACTGCGACAACGCGGGAAAATAACTTTTCCCGCACCCTTTGTAAGTTCGAGTCCTACAAGGACACTTAAAAGTGGGCGGTATTGGACTCGAACCAACGACCTCCACGATGTCAACGTGGCGCTCTAACCAACTGAGCTAACCGCCCGGTTTAACCCTTTTAATTATACCTCAATCATTATCCTTATTCAAAATGCGGAAGAAACTGATTTACGCTTTGACGGTGGGGAATATCTTTGTGTTGTCAGGGGTGGAGATATAGCGGTGGCGAAGTTCTTATTCTACTCCTCCGTGTTGCCGAAGAAGGTCGGCCATATTCTCTTTCTTATTTTTACTCCCAGTTGCCATGCGTAACGGCGTTAACCCATTGTTTGCTTTCGCATTGACGTCAGCCCCCTTGGCTAACAATATTTCAGCTATATCTACCTTATCATTATACTCCGCCGCAAAGTGCAACGGCGTGTATCCATCTTTATCCTTGGCGTTAACGTCAGCCTTGTTCGCCAGCAGCAATAAGACCACATCTTTGCTGTTTCTGATTGCTGCTATATGTAATGACGTCCAACCCACATTATCCTTGGCATTGACGTCAGCCCCGTTGGCTAACAATACTTCAGTTGCATCCTTGTAGTTAGATATCGCCGTTACTTCTAATGGAGTGTATTCATTTTTATCTCTGGCGTTAACATCGGCCTTGTTTGCTAACAACACTTCAATCATATTTTTGTTGTTACTGTGCGCTGCCGAATGCAAAGGTGTATAACCGTTGTTATCTTTTGCGTTGATATCGGCCCCGTTGGCTAATAGTATTGTAGCCACATTCTTGTGGTTCGCTATCGCTGCCAAGCACAATGGCGTTCGCCCATATTTATCTTTGGCATTGGCATCAGCTCCGTTTGTTAATAATAACTCAGCCAAATCCTTGCTATCGAGGTCGCGTATGAAGGCCGCAAAGTGTAACGGCGTCATCCCATTTTTGTCCTCCTTGGCATTGACATCAGCCCCATTGGTTAATAGTAATTCGGCTATATTCGTTCTGCCTCTTTCCGCCGCCTCATGCAACGGAGTCCTTCCACCGTTGTCCTTTATATTGGCATCAGCCTTATTGGCTAACAGCAATTTAACTACATCCTTGCGGTCATTAAACACCGCCCAGTGCAATGGCGTTCCCCCACTATCATTAGCCTTCGCCTCGATATTCGCCTTGTTGGCTAACAATACTTCGGCCACGTCCTTCCTGCCATACATGGCCGCCAAGTGCAACGGCGTCAAACCTCTATTATCCTTGGCGTTAACCAAACCAGGGTTTTTTTCAAGCAATGCCTTGACTTTTGCTACATCACCCGCAACGGCAGCGTCGAAAATGTTAGTTTCATTTTTTTCAGGCGCTTGTTTTTTTGTTGCTTTCTCCTCTTGCTTAACTTTGTTGGCGTATTCCTCATTTCTTTTCTTTAATTCCGCCGCTTCCTGCAGTTTCTTTTCTTTTTCTATTTCCGCGGGGATGGTTGCTATCAAAGAAGCGGCTTTATTCGTTAACTCTTTGTTTGAAGATAAGGTTTTGGCAAAAATGAGGTTTTGTTTGGCTTTATCAAACTGTTTGGTTTTCAAATAGCAGACCCCGAGTTGATAGTAGGCATCGGCAAAATTAGCCTTTCGTTTTATCGCTTCTTCCAGAGGTGCTATTGTCTCGATATATTTTTCCTGGTTACAGAGGTCGATACCCTGTTGGTACAGGGTATCACCGGTTAGTTCTGCAGGGAAGGTTACAGGTAGTTCCGAAGTATGACCGAGGGATAGAAGACAGAGTAGAAACAAAAATATTATTGCGGTACAGAAGAGCGGTAGAATCTTTTTCATGCGGAATGTCTCCTCTATGCTTTTAAGTGCCGGGAGGGGGAGTGACTGCGCTAAAGCTTCGTTACTTAAAACTCGGCGGTCTCACTTCAATACGTTCGACTCGGCCACCCGCTGTCGCTGCTCCTTTTCGTCGCAGCTCCCGATTACTGATTTAATAGGTCTCGGGCGGCTCACCTTCTCGCCGCCCCTGCCAAGCGAATGCTCCTTATTCGTCGCATTGGCAGTGCATCCCATCGAGCCCCTTTGTCGAGTAGTAGTGCCGGGAGGGGGACTCGAACCCCCACAGGTTACCCCATACGCCCCTCAAACGTACGCGTCTGCCGTTCCGCCATCCCGGCGTTAACTGCGGTAAATGGTGAACAGTGAATGGTTAATGGTTAAAAACTATAATCAAAAATACAAGTAAAAGTCTTTACAATTTACTATTCACCATTCACGATTCACCGTATTATTATATTCCCAAATAGAGCCGGGCGCAAGCGGAAGCCAGTTTTCTGACCCGGCCGATGAAGCGCTGTCTCTCGCTCAAACTGACCGCTCCCCGGCTGTCCAGAACGTTGAAGGTGTGGGAACATTTCAGGACGTAATCATAGGCCGGCCAGACCAGGTTCAACCGGATAAGGTTCTCCGCCTCTTTTTCGTATTCCGCGAAGAGAGTAAGATGCCGGTCAATGTTTGCCGCTTGAAAACTGTACGTTGAGAATTCCGTCTCCGGCCGTTTTCTTAAATTACCGTAAGTAAAGTCCGGCGACCAGTCCAGTTCGTAGATGACCCGTTTTTTTTGCAGAAAGCAGGCGATTCTCTCCAGGCCGTAGGTAAGTTCGCAGGAAACCGGTTTCAAGTCCAGCCCGCCGGCCTGCTGGAGGTAGGTGAACTGGGTAATTTCCAGGCCGTCCAGCCAGACCTCCCAGCCTACGCCCCAGGCGCCCAGCGTAGGCGCTTCCCAGTTATCGTCGATGAATCGGATATCGTGTTTGCGCCAGTCAATGCCGATGCTCCTTAAACTATCCAGGTATAGTTTTTGCGTTTGTTCCGGGGATGGTTTCAAAATAACCTGCAGTTGGTAATGCTGGTAGGCGCGGGTGGGGTTTTCACCGTAGCGGCCGTCTGCCGGCCTCCGTGAAGGTTCCAGGTAGGCGACCCGCCAGTGTTCCGGTCCCAGGATGCGGAAAAAAGTGGCCGGGTTCATTGTGCCGGCGCCCACTTCCAACCCGGTCGGGTGGTAAAGCAGGCAACCTTGGTCACGCCAGAAACCAAGCAGTGTGGTTTGTAGGGTTTGAAAATCCATTATAATTCTTTGGACGCAGATTACCGCAGATACAGATTGAAGATTAATTTATAGAATTGCTAAGAATAATTGTAACTGTAGTTGCCGAGCTTGCTCGGCGTTTTAAAAGAGCCAACCAAGGTTGGCGACTACAAGAGATTATTTTTCTAACGTATTATCCCGTTTTTCTGCGTATATCTGCGTCCCAGGAAGTAAATTACGATGCTATTGAATCGCTGCTGGGCGCGTGCGCCGTCGGGTTTGTTAACTGTGTATTGTACGCCGCCAAAACCTGGGTTTGAATATATTCGCGGAATTCGTTGCTGACCGGGTGGGCGATGTCGTGATAGTTTTTGGCGTTGTCTTCTTTTTTGCCTTCCTCCGGGACACCGGCAACCTCTTTGCCGCAGCGGCTGCAGAAGCGCGCGTGGAAGACATTCCAGGCGCTGCAGGCCGGACAGCGGTGTTCGGTCTTTCGGTTGGGCATTGCGATAAAAAGTCCTTCGTCGCCTTCAATAATTCGGATGCCTCTAACCACAAAA
The DNA here is from genome assembly GCA_041653615.1 of Candidatus Ratteibacteria bacterium. Taxonomy (GTDB): domain Bacteria; phylum Ratteibacteria; class UBA8468; order MWAK01; family MWAK01; genus JAHJUB01. Next base: position 38,628 of record JBAZEZ010000013.1, on the reverse strand, counting down.
ACATTGTCAAAGGTTATGGACGCAAAGCCCTTTAACCGTCCGGTTGCTTTTTCCACCGGCGATACTCTGGTTTCCGTAATTTCCATGTTGCCTCCCGAGAGGGTTAACTCCGTTAAAGAACAAACGTTGTTACCGCCAAAAACTTTTTCTTGCCGTTTTTTTGTAAATTAACCGCGGCGGATTTTTTCGTAAGCAGAACAAAGAAAGAACCGCCGCTTCCGGATAGAAGACTGGACCCAAAATTATCCCGGAGCAATGCCTGCCATTTTTTTATTTCCTTATTTTTTTCGCCGAGCACCTCCTGGAACCGGTTGAAAAGCGCCGCCGCGATTTCGGCTGCCCCGCCTTTTTTTAAGGCGGCAATCATCATTTTACTGGAACGCGGTCTATATGTCAAATCATCAAGCTGACGGTAAGCAAGGCCGGTGGGGCTTTTAATTCCGGTCAGGATCAGGAGGTAGTCCAGTTTTTTTTCGACCGGCAGTATTTTTACTTTTTCCCCGAAACCGCCGACCCGGCACCGTCCCGGCACCAGGAAAGCCGGCACGTCCGAGCCCAGTTTCAGGGCCAAGGGGAACAGGCGTGAAACCGGTTCCTCAATCTTCCAGAGACGGTTGAGCGCCAGCAGGACCGCGGCCGCATCGCTGCTTCCGCCGCCCAGACCGGAGGCAACCGGTATTTTTTTATCCAACCGGATGCGTACCCCTTCTTTGACGCGGTAAGTGTTTTTTAAGAGCGCGGCGGCCTTAAAGGCGAGGTTTGCCGGAGTGTTTAGTTTCGCAATATTAGAATGGATTTTTATTTCGGAAAGGGTTGTCTGAAGGGAGAGCCGGTCAAAAATGGTTACTTTTTCGATAACTGTTTCCACCGGATGAAGGGCTGTCCTGGAAGGTGTGGGACCCTTAGGGAAAACTTCCAGAAAAAGATTAATCTTCGCCGGTGCCAGAATTTCCGTCTTGCGCATCGCTGTCTGGGTGTTGTTTGGGGGCCGCAATTCCTATGGGGTTGCAAAAAAATAAAATTGCCTATTTGGAGTCCAGGATTTGAGGTTAGTGCAAGGCGCGACGACGAGACCATACCCTCTGTGGTATGGAGAGGAGGAACAACGCCGCAATAACCCAAAGACGGGACTCCCCAACAGGGCCAGATGCTTTTGGGCTGCGACTGCGTCCCTCATCGATTGTATAGTACAACTATGCAATCTTCTTCGTTCCTTGTCTCGCTCCAAAATCATCTCTGGCAAATAGGCAATTTTATTCTTTTGCAACCCCTTTGCTTATCCGCACCAACGCCGGTCTTAGAATCCGGTCTTTGTACTGGTATCCGGTGCGCAGGATGGAAAGGACGGTTCCTTCGGCGCAGTCCGGGTCCTCTGAGACTTCTACGGCTTCAGCCGCGTGCGGGTCAAATGGTTTTCCGAGTAATTCCAGGGGTTTAAGTCCCAAATCATGAAAAGTGCGGTGGAGCTCTTTGGTAACCAGCTTCAGACCGGCGCTCAGGTTTTCCTTGTCTTCTTCGTCGGCGCTGAACTTCAGGACCTGTTCAATGCTGTCCAGGATGGGCAGGAATTTTGACAGGAGGATTGATTCCGCGAAACCGGCCAGTTTTTGTTTCTCGTTGTCGGTTCTCTTGCGGAAATTTTCAAACTCGGCCGCCAGCCGCAGCAGGTGGTCGCGGGATTCTTCGGTTTTGGCCGCTTGTTCGGAGAGTTTCTGCCAATCTTCTTTTGCCAGAGTTATCGTTTCTTCGGGGACATCGGGTATCTCTTTTTGCGGTTCCTCTGGTTCCTCTTTCTTTTTTATTTTCTGTTTTTCCATTAGCTATTTTACGACGCCCCAGCGTTTGGGCGGCCAGTAGATGAAGAGCGCTTCACCCAGAAAATCCTTGCGCGGTACAAAACCCCAGTAACGGCTGTCGTAGCTGTTGGAGCTGTTGTCGCCCAGCACAAAATAGGAATTCTGCGGCACCGTTATTTCCGGTATGCCTTCATCGTTGAAGTAGTAACGGTTGGTGATGCGGTTGTCGGTTACTTCCTTTCCGTCAATGTAGATTTTACCGTCGGCAATATTTACCTTTTCGCCGGGCCGGCCAACCAGCCGTTTTACGAAATCCCGCCGGGTGTTGTCCGGAAATTTGAATATGACAATCTCTCCGCGCTCGGGATTCCGGAAGCGGTAAACTAGCTTATTGGCGATGAGATGGTCTCCGACCTGAAGCGTCGGGTGCATGGAACTGCTGGGAATTTTAAATGCCTGAAAAAAGAAGGTGCGGATAAACATTGCCAGGACGAAGGCAACGACCAGCGACTTTACCCATTCCCAGGCTTCTTCTTTCAAGCTTTTATGCTTTTTGGTTTCCATAGTGTCGTTTGTAAAGTCATTGCGAGCGTTTCATAGCGAAGCAATCTCGTTTTGGTTATGGGATTGCCGCGTCGCTTCGCTCCTCGCAATGACGAACATTTTCATTTATACAACGCTAAGAACGCGCTCTCCGGTATTTCCACCTGGCCGACCATCTTCAGGCGTTTCTTTCCTTCTTTCTGTTTTTCCCAGAGTTTGCGCTTGCGGGTAATATCCCCGCCGTAACATTTGCCGGTGACCAGTTTCCGGTAGGGCGCAACTTCCTCGCGGCCGATAATCTTGTTGTCAACCGATGCCTGGATAACCACGGTAAAAAGATGTCTGGGGATATTTTTCCGTAGTTTAGTCAGGAGGTGGCCGGTTGTAAAACGCGCTTTTTCCCGGTGAATCACCGAGGAGAGAACATCAATCTTTTTCCCGTTGACTAAAATATCTAATTTTACCAAATCCGAAGGCCGGTAGTCAATAAATTCATAGTCCAGGGAGCCGTAACCGCGGGTCAGTGATTTCAGCCGGTCGTAAAAATCAACCATCATTTCCGAAAGCGGCATCTGGTATGTAAGGAGGATTAAATCCGTACCCAAAAACTCAATCTTTTCCTGCTCGGCGCGATAATTTTGACAGAGGCCGGTGACATCGCCGTAGTAATTGGCCGGAGCAATAATCAACACCCTAAGATATGGCTCCCGTATTTCTTTTATTTGACCCCAGTCCGGCAGTTCGGCCGCGCTCTTTATTTCCAACTCCCGGCCGTCGTTCATCAGAAACCGGTAGGTGGTATTCGGCGTGGTGCGGACCACGTTCATCCCGTACTCCCGTTCCAGCCGTTCCTGGGTAATTTGCATGTGGAGCATTCCCAGAAACCCGGCGCGGAAACCGATGCCCAGGGCTGCGGAACGTTCTTCGGCGTAGGTAAAAGAAGGGTCGGTGAGGTTGAGCCGGGACAAGCTGTTCTTCAACGCCGGAAAACTTTCTCCGTCGGCCGGGTAGAGGCCGCAGAAAACAAATTGTTTCAGTTTTCGATATCCGGTCAGGGGCGCCGCCGTCGGTCTGATTTTAAGGGTTAAGGTATCTCCGGTAAACGTGCGGCTGAAATCTTTGATGCCGAGGGTGACAAATCCGACCATGCCCGGTCTGAGTTCCGGGACGAATTCCGGCTGAGGTTTGAAGATGCCGATTTCCAGCGCTTCGCCCACGAAATCCTGCCCCATCAAAAGGACTCTGTCCCCCTTTTTAATAACTCCCTGGCGAACCACGATGTGCAGGTCCAGGCCCAGGTAAGGGTTGTAACGGGCGTCAAAGACCAGCGCGGAAAGCGGTTCTTCCTGGTTGCCTTCCGGCGGAGGCACGTCTTTTACGACCGCGTCTAACAATTCGTCCACACCAACGCCGGTTTTAGCGCTGACTAGGTAAATTTCATTTTCAAAAACCGGCATGATTTCCATCAATTCCTTGCGGGTCAGGTCAACCTGGCTGTTGGGCAGGTCAATCTTGTTTATAGCCGGGATAATGGTAAGGTTCAGGTGCTGTGCCAGGTGGAAGTTGGTTATCGTCTGCGCCTGGATGCCCTGGGTTGCGTCAACCAGCAGGATGACTCCTTCGGCAGCCGCCAGGCTCTTTTCCACTTCGTACGAAAAGTCGCTGTGCCCGGGTGTGTCAATCAGATTTAAATTGTAGTCTTTATATTGGACGCTTACCGGGTGGGAACGAATGGTGATTCCGTGTTCCCGTTCCAGGTCCATGCTGTCCAGCATCTGGTCGCGGAAAACCCTTTTTTCCACGGCGCCGCACTTTAGCAGGAACCGGTCGGCCAGGGTGCTTTTTCCGTGGTCCACGTGAGCCACGATGGCAAAATTACGAATCTTGTTTTGGGGTGTCATTTTAGGATTGTTTACTGTAACTGCTTATTATATCACAAAAACGAGGGTCAGGAGCTGTTGTAGTTCCTTAAAAAGAGCGGGAGTAGCTTAGATTCGCGGTTACACCCGGACCGAAATAGCCGGACAGAATTTCAAGGCGCTGGTCGGTCATATTTCTGATTGTCAGGGTGATAACGCTGTTAGGACGTAGTTGGTAACTTAAGGCTGCGCCCGGCAGGCACATTCCCTGGATTTCAACCGCCGGATTCTCGTAACTGAACGGGCAGTCCAGGAAGAAGGTAAATTCGGTCTTCCGGTTTAATTTCGCGGTCACGCCGGCCTCAACCGACCACGCGGGCCAAATGACTTTCCGGTCCGCATTTTCTTTCGCGTCCAGGATATGGCCGGCGAGGGAAACCCGTGCGCTTAAAGGTCTTTCCGGAAAGAAGTCGGCCCCGAGGTTAACCACCGCTTCTCTGCCTTCTGATAGTGTCGAGGGAACGAAACCGCCGCCCGATTTTTTACTGGCCGGCAGGTTCCAGAGGCGGGCAACCGAAAACGAGAAATCTAAAATACCGGTCCTTACCATTTTTTTGCGGCTGATGGAAAGAGACAGTTCTTGAACCGGTTTCGGAAACGGTTCCATTCCGGCCTGGCTTGCGGTTGCGCCGAGCGACCAGTTGCCGCTCTGCCGGAAAAATGCCACGGCAAAGTTTTCCTGGTTTCCGGCGCTTACGGTAAGGCTGGAAAACGACAGGGAAGGGAGTTTGGCCGAAATCGCTTTTAAGGAGAGCACGGTATCAGGTCTGGTCTCTTCCCGGAAAGAAAAGACCGTTGTTAAGTTTTTGTCTTCACCCAGAATAACCCTTTCCGGCAGTTGGAGTGGTTCGTCGTTGTTTTGGGCGGAAAGAGTCAGCGGGTGGAGAAAAAGCAGTAACAGGCCGACACAGGTTATCTTTTCAATGGAAGGCATAATTTTAAATGCTGTCATTCCCGAATGCTTAAATCGGGAATCCAATCTTTTAAGGTGTAGATTCCCGCTTACTATCCGCGGGAATGACATTTTACTATTCACGGGAATCCAGACAACAAGCTACATTTTTTTCTTTATCTGGGCCAGCGCCGCTTTAATTTCTTTAGCCAGGGGTGAATCGGCCGGCAGGTTCATCAGCGCTTCCATGTAAACCGGAATCGCCTCCGGTGCCCGGCCCAGGTTTTGGAGACAGACCGCTGTTCCGTAAAGAATCTCTCCCCTTTTTTCCGGCAGGGTTTGGCGTAACTGCTGGTAAAGAGGAATCGCGTTCTGGTAATCACCTTTTGCCAGGAGCAGGTCGGCCTTATTTTTCATAAGGCCGTCTCTTAATTCCGGTCTGGGGTTGAGGGCGAGCCCGGAGTCAAGCGCCGCCAGGCTTTCGTTGGGTTTGTTCCCCTTCAGGTAAGCCAGACCCAACAGGAGAAATGCTTCCGCCCGGGTTTCATTGTCCGGGCTAACGGCAGAGGTAACCCGTTTCAAATACGGAACCGCCTCATCCGGACGGTCTTCTTTGATAAAGAAACGGGTCAGGAGTAAAACCATGGCCGCCTGTTCGGATACGAACGGTTTTTCGGATAAATAATGTTCCCACAAGGCAACGGCCTGTGATTCTTTACCCAAGGCGATGAAGACGAGCCCCAGGCCATACTGGGCTTGCCCGGTCAGATTGTTTTCCGGATAGGCGCTGATGAGGTTTTGGAATGCGGCCTTCGCTTCAGCATATCGTTTCAGGTTATAAAACGCGAACGCTTCCTGCAGCAGCGCAACCGCAGTGGACTCGCTCTGCGGAAAACGGCTCCGGAACTCCCGGTAAAGGGTGGCGGCCTTCTGGTAATCACCGGCCAAAAAAGATGTTCCGGCCAGCTCAAAGAGCGCTTTTTCCTGTAGGGATGGCTGCGCTGAGTCGCCCAGCGCTTTCTGGAAATATTCCGACGCGCCGGCGTAATCCTGGTTCTTTCGGGCAAGCGTTCCCAGCTGGAATCTTGCCGCGGCTTTGATTTCTGCGTCGGTACTCTTCTCTTCCGCTTCACGGTAGTAACGGATAGCGCCGGCGTAATCCTTCAGGGAAAGGGAGATATCGGCCAGGCGGAAGTTTGCCAGGGGTGGTATCTCCGGGTCCGGACTGGAGCGCAATTTTAGAAAATCACTCCGGGCAACCTCAATATTTCCTTCTTGCAGGAGGGCGTTTGCCTGATAATAAGAGATCCGGTTAAGGGAGGGGTCTGAAGGAAATTGGTCAAGCATGATTTTGGAGATGGCGTGGACCTTGGCAAAGTCCTTTGCGTTCAAGGCGGCGGCGATGCTCCGTTCCGCGGCGCCGATTAACGTCTTTCTGTTTTCCGCGGAATCTTTTAACTCCGGATGTTTCCCCTCCCATTCCGCCAGAACGGTCAGGGCTTCAAAAAATTTGCCCTGATTTGCCTGGCTGGTCAGAAGCCCCTGGTAGGCAGCCGGCATTGTTTCTTCGGCCAGGCCTGCGTTTACGGCGTTCCGGAAATCATCCTCCGCTTCCGCAAACATATTCAGGGAGAGATTTGTTTCTCCACGCAGGTAATAGGCTTGGCTGACATAAGGGCTTTTCGGATAATCGGCCAGGGATTCGCTAAACGCTTTTTTTGCTTCCGGAAGTTTATTCAGTTTCCTGAGGTCGAGGCCTTTAATGATGAGGCCGTATGGTTTTAATTCGCTCTGAGGGTAGAGACCGTCAAACTGCGTCAGGTATTTGAGGGAAACATCGTAAAACTCATTTTCATAAGCAATCTTCGCTAATTGCAGATACTCCTTTTCCGTATAGGCAAAAGCACATTCTGCCCGGAGGATAAAAACACAAAACAGCAGTAATACGATTATTTTTTTCAACATATCGTACGCGATTTATCGCACGTATTGTAGTAGGACAGGCGTCCCGCCTGTCTTTATGTTGTCATCCTGGGCCGTGGTTGCGAAAGGATCTCATTCTTTAACAACGAGATTCTTCGCGATGCTCAGAATGACAAATGGTGTCTTTTGTAGTTGCCGAGCTTGCTCGGCTCTGTTAGCGTGTTGGCGTAAGGGTAGCCAAAAAAGAAGCCCCGGAATTTCTCCGGGGCTTCTTGTCACATTCCAATACGAAAGATATTACTATCTTTATATTTTCGTGACGTTTTCCGCTTGGGGGCCTTTTTTGCCTTCCGTTACGTCAAACTCTACTTCGCAACCTTCTTCCAATGTGCGATAACCATCGGCCGTGATTGCAGAGTAGTGTACGAAGACATCTGAGTCTCCTTCACGTTCAATGAAGCCGTAACCCTTGGCTGCATTAAACCACTTCACCTTCCCTTTTACTCTTGCCATTCTTTTTCCCCTCCTTTCTATTATGCGGGCGTTTTCTCCGGATTGGCCGGGCAGAGTACCCGTCCAATCCTTTGTGCCCGCATTTAACTATTTACCGGTTGTAGTCGGCCGCGGCTCTATTGAAGACGTGAAAGTGCAGCCGCCGCTGAATACCGCCAGGCACAACAACAACATTACTACGGTAATTATTCTTTTTGTCATTAATGCCTCCAAACGCACTTTGGAACTCTACCATTAATTTATTACAACTTTACCACACCTTCCGCATACCTGTCAAATGGAAAGAACCTTTCGCAGAAGGGCAATCCGGTTTCCCGCTTCTTTCTCTGAGGCGGCTTCGCTGAAGATTCGGATAATCGGTTCGGTATTGGAGAACCTTACCTGGCACCACCAGTCTTCGCCGGCGATGCGGAAACCGTCTTGGCAGTCGAGGGCCGCTTCCGGGAACGCTGTTTTGATTCTTTTTTCCATTTCCGGTTTCGGATAGTCCGGCAGGGCGGCTTTGTCTTTGACCAGAAAATAAGAAGGGAGTTCTTTTGCCAGCCGTGAAACCTTTTTGCCGGTTCGGCAGATATATTCCAGTATGAGCGCGGTTCCGATCAGGCCGTCCCGGCCCGGGTGTCCGTCCGGATAGATGACCCCGCCGTTTCCCTCACCGCCGATAACGGCCGAGATTTCCAGCATCTTTTTGGCGACGTGATATTCACCGACCGGCGTGCGATATATCGGGACGCCGTATTTTTTCGCCAGTGTTTCCACGGCCAGGCTGGTGGAGAGATTGATGACCACCGGTCCCGGTCTTCGGGAAAGCATGAAATCCGTGCAGAAGGTCAGGGTCAATTCCTCGGAAAGCGGTTTCCCGTCTTCGGATACCAGCGCTAACCGGTCTCCGTCCGGGTCAAAGGCCAGACCGAGGTCGGCTCCGGATTCTTTTACTTTTTGGCAGAGGGAGGTTAAATTTTCCGGTTTGGGTTCCGGCAGGTGGGGAAAAATCCCGGTTGGTTCGCAGTTTAAAAGGATTACCTCGCAGCCAAGTTCGGAAAGTAGTTTTGGCGCCGCCTGAAAGGCCGCGCCGTTGACGCAATCAACCGCAACCTTCATTTTGCTCTGCCGGATGAGCCGGACGTCAACTAATTTTAAGATATGTTCCAGGTATTGGGGCAGTATTTCAACTTTTTCAGGAGGGGGCATAATAATTTCCGGACAGATTTGTTTGGAAAGGGAAGGTTGGTAAACCCTGGCGATTTTTTCCGGGGAGAGAAAAAGCCCGGCATTATCCAGAAACTTCAGGCCGTTCCATTCTCCGGGATTATGGCTGGCGGTAATGATAATCGCGCCGGAGGCCGCCAGATGCGTTACCGCGAATTCAATCGCCGGAGTCGGGATTATTCCTAAATCTATCACCGGGTGGCCGGTAGCCAGCAGGCCTTCTTTTACGGCGTTAAAGGCCATCAAACCGGATGGCCTGGTGTCCCGGCCGACCAGAACCTTTCCTTTTCCGATGACGGTTCCAAAAGACCTTGCCAGCTGCAGGCAGGCTTCCGCGGTAAAATCAATACCGACCTTGCCCCGGGCTCCGGAAATGCCTTTTATCATAAGTATTTTAGAACGGTTTCTTGACGCTGTTCGCGGGTCATTTCGTATACCTTGCCGATAAGCGTTTCTTCTTCCGCCGCCAGTTCTTTTTTCCGCCGCGCCATCGCCGTCCGTGCCACCTGTAGTTGGCTTTCCAGGCCGGCTTCCTTAAACTTTCCCTTGAGGAACCAGGTGAAGGACGGCAGTTCTTTGGGTGGAAGCGCCCCGACGCCCAGGACGTTGCACATCATGCCGACGACCGTGCCGGTGTTCAGCATGGTTCCGATGCTGGTTTTGGTGTGGTCGCCGATGAACGAGCCAACCTTTATTTCGCCGGTATCTTGCGGGATTCCGTTGACCTTGACCGAAACGGAGGAATAGTCATTTTTCAGGTCGCTGTTGGTGGTGAGCGCGCCCAGATTCACCCATTCGCCTACGTAGGCGTGGCCCAGGAACCCGTCGTGGTATTTATTAGAATATCCCTGAATAATACTTTCTTCCACTTCTCCGCCTATCCGGCATTCCGGACCGAAACTGCAGCCCTCTCGGATTTTGCCGCCGACAATTTGGCAGTTTGGCCCGATGTAAGCCGGTCCCTCAATCCGGGAAAAAGGGAATATTTTGACGCCTTCCGCGATAATGACCGGTCCGGCCTTGGTATCCAGCACGACCATCGGGTGGATTTCCGCGCCGGCCGCCACGTAAATATTATCCTTGGGTCCGTAAATAGTGCTTTCCGGCGCCAGCGCGCCCATTATCCCTTTTTTGCCCATCAATCCAAAATCTTCCTTAATTGTTTCCGCGTTATATTTTACCGGTTCCCAGAGATTATTTATCAGCCGCGCCTTTATCTCTTTTTTGGGTAAAAAGGACGCTTTCTCCAGGAGTGATGTCAGGTTATCCCGGGGCTGGATTTTTTCCGGCGCAAGGTATGCGTAAATAAGGGTGTCCCGGCAGATTCCCTGTTCTTCCGTCTTGATGGGCGGGAATTTTTTCGGGTCCATCAGCCAGCGGCCGTTAATCAACATCACGCTTTCCGGGCCGAGGATGTTTTTAATGTCATTTACCGGTTTACCGTACTCGCGGTTCAGGAGCGGCGCTATTTCGGGTCGGCACCAGAAATGGATTTCGTTGTCGGGGAAATGACGTTTGACCTTATCCAGCAGGGTGCCGGTTCCGCAGAGGAGTTCCCAGACCGGCCTCAGGTAAGTCAACGGATACAGATTTTTTGCTTTTTTATCTTCAAAGACAAGAATTTTCATTGCGTTCTCTTTCGGATTATTTTGTCGTAACCCGTTTTATTCCGCCAGGAGTTTTCTGGTTATGTCGGCTATTTTTCGGCTGGTTTTTCCGTCGCCGTACGGGTTGACCGCGCGGGACATTTTCTGATAAGCTTTTTTTTCTTTCAGCAGATGCAGGGATTCCGCCGTGATTTTGCGCCGGTTTGTACCGACCAGGATTGCCGTGCCGGCGCGAATTCCTTCGGTTCTTTCGGTGACTTCCCGCATAATCAAAACCGGTTTGCCGAGGGACGGCGCTTCTTCCTGTATTCCGCCGGAATCGGTCAATACGAAATAAGATTTATTCATCAGCCAGATAAGGCGCGGATAGTCCACCGGGTCAAGCAGGTGAATCCGGCTGATGCCGCTTAATAACTTTTGGACGGTTTTCCTGACGTTTGGATTTAAATGCACCGGATAGACTATTTCGATATCGGCGCGGGTTACCGCGAGGTCTTTCAGGGAGGCGCAGATATTTTCAAACGGCCGGCCGAAATTTTCCCGACGGTGGCCCGTGACCAGAATAATTTTTTTGGAAAAATCAACTCCGCGGAAGAACCGGTGATAATTTTTTTCTCCCTCCGCCTTAATCACTTTGAGCCCGAAGAACAAGGCATCAATTACGGTGTTTCCCACCACGTATACATTTTTCTTGATTCCCTCGCGCGCCAAATTTTCCCGGGCTGTTTCGGTGGGGGTGAAATGGTAATCCGCCAAATGGCTGACCAAGACGCGGTTGACTTCTTCCGGAAACGGAGAGTATTTACAGTTGCTCCTTAGCCCGGCTTCCACGTGAGCCACCTTTACTTTTTTATAAAACCCGACCAGGGCGCCCGTAAAAGCCGTGGAAGTATCTCCCTGGACAAAAATGAGGTCCGGCCTGGATTTATCAATGACGCTCCCAAGCCCCGTTAACGAATCCGCCGTAATTTCAGAAAGACTCTGGTTCGGCTTCATCAGGTCCAGGTCGTAGTCGGGTTTGATTTTAAAGAAATCCAGAGTCTGGCGCAGCATCTCCCGGTGCTGCGAGGTAACACAAACCTTAACCTTGAAGCGAGACCCCGGTTTTGTAAATTCCTTAATCAGCGGCGCCAGTTTGATTGCTTCCGGCCGCGTGCCAAAGATAAAAAGAATATTTTTCATCTCATATTGGGTTCATCAATCCCAATATGATACAATTAAGGATAATGAAAGGTCAACCTTAATTATGAGAATAAATATTCTGGCCTCGCTTGGTAAATTGCCGGGCGGAGCGAACCGGAATTTTCTGGAATTTGCGGACCAACTGGTTAAGCGGGGACACCAGGTTACGATCATTAAGGCGGTCAATCGGGGAGGATTCAAGGGCCGGAATAATATCAAGGGCAGGCTGCGGGAGTTTCTCTTCCTTCTTTCCGGACCCCGGTGCCGGCCTTACCGGGTGGGCTGGCTTCAGTCTTCAGCGCGGATTATCGCGGTCTCTTCCTACCGCGAATCCTGTTTGCCGGACGCCGACATTACCCTGTTCAGTTCTCCCCGTCTCAGGGATAGCTTGGCTCTTTTTTCCCCGCGAACCGGCCGGAAAGTTTTGAGGGTGGCGAGTATCTGGTTTGCCCTGAATCCGCCTGAAGTTTCGGAAAATATAATCCTGCTGGCCACATCCACGCTGGTAAAAAATCTCCTGGAAAAAAGGTTTCCGGAAAGAAAAACCCGCCTGTTGAATAACGGGGTTAATTTGGAACTTTTTTCCAATCCGGCAAAAGTTTTCCGTAAGGCGGAGACCATCGGTATGCTTTTTTACCAGAAGAGGCCGGAGCACAAAGGTTTGGATGACGCGATTGCCGCGTTTGAAATTGTGCGGCGCAAATACCCCTTGATGAAGTTCCGGACCGCCGGATTTAAAAGGGAAAGGTGGCTGCCCCCCTGGATTGAATTCTGGGACGGCCGGGACCAGAGGAACCTGGCCCGGTTCTATTCTTCTTTGGACGTCTTTCTTTTTCCCAGCCGGGCCGATGCTTCGCCTAATCCTCCGCTGGAAGCGATGGCCTGCCAGGCGGCCCTGGTGATGACCGAGGTCGGCGGCCTTAATGATTATCTGATTCCGGGGGAGACCGGTCTGGCCTCGCCGGTGGCAAATCCGGAGTCTCTCGCCGCCAACATTATTTCGCTGATTGAAAATCCGCAGTTGTTAAGAGATATTTCTTTGACCGGTTACCAAAAGGCGCGGGAATCTTCCTATCAGATTCAGGCGGGTAAAATAGAAGCGATATTCCAGGAAATTATTTCCACTGCGTAGTGTTCGGCAAGGTAAATCAAAAATACTTCTCAATAAATTGAATCGATTCGGCAATTTCTCCCGTTCCGCCAAACCCAAGGGAAATCAAGTCGTTTGGTTTTGAGTTTTCCGCGACGAAGTGCAACCCTTCTTCGGGAGGGATTCGACCGGCGGCTAGCGTTTTGATTAAAATGAATGGCTTCTTCACACCACAAACAATATTAACCCTGTTTTGCACCGTATCTTTCCCTTCGAATCCGGGATAGACAAACCCGGATAGGTTCAAGGGAAACAAATATGTGTCAATTCCATAATTCTGCTTTTCGCACAACTCTATGGTTCTTACCCCGTGTGTGGAAATGCCCGCAAGCAGTCCGGCCTCATGAATTTTGTCGATGAGTTCCTTTAGACCTCCGATGGAATCGTCCTTCCTGTGAATATCAGCGTATTGGGCGTGGATAACACAGATGTCGGCTCGGTTCTTAATCAGAAATGACAGTTTTTGCTGGTGGCTTTTCATCTCCGAGGTTTCGTCAATCCGGGTACTGCCCACAAAGCGAATAGGGGCAGGATTGTTCTCCCGAAGTCTTGAGACGATTGAAAAAATCCGTTCGTTCGCACATGACTCAATTGTGTTGACGCCCAAGTCAATGCAGTGTTGTATCGTCCGTTCTATCGTTTTGTCATCGAAGCGATGCAGGTACTCCGCGTTTCGGGCCTCGCTGAAGTGCGAATGACCCCAGAATGCATTGGTTCCACAGAGGACTTTGCTGAACGTCAGATTACCGATAGTCACTTGCTTCATATAGTTTCCTCCCGGAATCAGTTATTATCATTATTCATCTTTTAATTATACATTAACCTGGTTTATGTATGTCAACGCATAAATAAATTAATCAATTGAAAGCGTTTTTTGGTTTAAATGAGGGATTTCCAGCGAAGCGCCTTTCCTTTAATTAAATTCACCAGCCGTTTCACCCCCGCAAAGCCGTCGTTCGCCTCACCCGCCCAATGGAGGGTAATCGGCAGAATGCCGGTTGGTTGAAAGGTCTCCAGAAAATCCGCCGCCATTTCGGCGCGGCCGCATAGGGGACGGTAGGAAGGGACGTAAAGGGCGTCGGAAAGGTAAAGGGGCGTAATCTTAAAGCCGAAATATCTGATTGTTTCCGGGCCGCCGCAGATTATCCGAAAGCGTTTTTTCAACGCTTCGTAATTTTTAAGGTCGATGGTATTGAACGGCGGGATAAACGCCTCTGTTTTAAGGTTGTAAGCCGCAAATTTCTCCAGCGCTTTCCCAAGATAATCTTCGGTTTCATTCGCCGAAAGTCCGACGAATTCGCTGTGGAATTTCCGTTGCCGGGTCTGGTGGGTAAAACCGTGCAGGGCAATTTCAATTAAGGGGTCGACGAGGATTGAGATTTCCGCGGCGGTTAAGTCGCGGTAGTCCCGATTTTCCGGGTTGTGACGGGCCGAACTCAAACAGGGGGTTACGCCCAGGAGGCAGGGTATCGCGTCTTTTTGGAGGATTTCCAGGAATTTCCGGAAGGTATCCGGGCCGACGTTCCAGTGCGGAAAATCGTCAATGCGCAAGAGGTATTTTACCTCCGGCCTGGTTTCTCCGGGACCTTTCCATTTCAGGAAATCCGCCTGAATTTCCCGCATCTTCTTTAAAACCAAACCGGCCTGTTTGTTTTTATGCTTTCCCTGCTGGTAATAAAAATTTTTCAGCCAGTATAGACTGAGGCAGTCAAAATTTAAGCCGGACCGGGCGATTTGAAAATCCTCAACCTCGGCCTCTTTTGGGTAGAGACCGGCCAGATGCAATTTCAGGGTTTTTACCTTATCTTCCCGGGTCATATGTGTCATCGTAAAACGGACAGGATATCTTCCGGTGTAATGTTGCTCAGGCAAAGAGGTTGGCCGCAGGATTTGCGGTAACAGGGGCGGCAGGGAAGATTTTTCTTTTCCATGATAATCACGCCGGGCGGCGCGTGGCGTTTGCTCTCAGTCGGTCCGTAGAGGCCGACGGTTTTGATGCCGGCCGCCGCGGCAATGAAGAGCGGTCCGCTGTCCGTGGAGATGAAGGTCCGGCATCTTTTGATTACAGCCGGGAGGATAGTCAGGGATGTTTTTCCGGCCAGGTTGAAAGATTTCCCCTGGATGTTGCCGGCTATTTCTTCCAGCTCTGTGAATTCACTTGAATCACCGAAAAATACCGGTATCGCTCCGTTTTTCGAAATCGCCCGTGCCAGGATTACCCAGTGTTGGACAGGCCATCTTTTGCTCTGCCAGCCGGCGCTGGAACCCGGGTGCAGGCCGAACAGCGGTTCGTTCTTCCAGCCTAAACTTTTTAGCAAATTTTCCGCTTCCGTTTCGGTTTTTGAGGTAAGGTAGAGTTCCGGTTGTTTTGCCGCTGGTATATCGGCCAGCGCCAAGACCCGATTCAAATTCCAGAGGGCGGTTTCTTGCTGGTCGTACACCACGTTTTTAGTCAATAAGCCCAACCGGAGACCCTTGCGGAAGCCTATTCTTTCTGGCGCCCCGCTCAGCCGGGCTAGGAGGTTGCTTTTGAAATTATTTTGGAGGTTGATGACCAGTTGAAATTTTTCCCGGCGTAATTCGGCCGTAATTTTTTGCGCCTGCGGCCGGAAAGGTTTTTCCCGGTCAAATAAAAAGTATTGCCGGAAGTAAGGGCAATCTTTTATTATGGGAAAATAAGCGGGCGTGGTTAAAAGAGAGAAGTCGCTTTTCGGGAATTGTCGTTTGATTGCCGTGAAAGCGGCGCTGGCCAGAACCATATCTCCCAGGGCGCCGAGTTTTATGACCAGGATTTTCATCTTTTCCGTGGCCGTGAAGCTCGTTTACCTTTTATCATCTGACTGGTAGAATGGCCTGCCAGTATCGGAATTCGGACAACTTTTCCGCCGTTATTGTAAACATCTTTCAGCCCTACAATTTGCCGCAGTTTATAATCAGCTCCTTTTACCAACACATCGGGGCGGATTGCCCGGATGAGATTTTCGGGAGTTTCTTCCGCAAAGATAATAACGTAATCTATCAGTTCCAGGTTTGCCAAAAGTTCGGCGCGTTCTTTTGCCGGTACCAAAGGCCTGTCCGGCCCTTTCAGTTTTTTAACCGAAGCGTCGTTGTTTAATCCGACAATCAAAATATCGCCCCGCTTCTTCGCTTCCCGGAAAATCCGAAGGTGTCCGGCGTGTAAAAGGTCAAAACAGCCGTTAGTGAAAACAATTTTAGCGCCGGATTCTTTCAACTTTTTTACTTCCCGGAGCAGTTCTTTCAATTTTTTTACTTTATTATTCGGTGTCAGCATTGTTTGTCCTTCGGCAAAGCGCTCAGGATTTCAGCCGGGCTGGCCGTGGCCGCGCCTGTTTTTCCCACCACGATACCCGCCGCCAACGAGGCGAAATAAGCCGATTCCGCTAAAGAGAAACCGCCGCAGTATGCCAGCGTAAAAGCGGATATAACCGTGTCCCCGGCGCCGGTAACGTCAAATACCCCCCGGCTCGCCGCCGGAATTTGAATCGCGGAACCAGGCGTAAATAAAGTCATTCCGTCCGCTCCCTGTGTAATCAGGAGGCTTCGGCTGCGGAGTTTTTTTAAAATCTCAAAACCTAAAAGTTCCACTTCTTTCCGGCCGGTTGGTTTGGAGCTTAAGCCTATCCCGGCGGATGCTTCGTCCAGGTTTGGCGTGAGCGAAGTTACGCGCTGATAGCCGGAAAAATGCTTTACGGCCGGGTCAACCATGATTATCTTGTTTTTGCTGTTCAGGAACGGTAATAATTCGTCAAGTAATTCCCGGGTTATTACTCCTTTTCCGTAATCGGAAATAATTACCGCGTCCGCTTCGGCAATTGAAACCTTGACGCGGGACATTATCAGGGCAGGCGGTTGGTCCTGGATGTCTTCTTCGTCAACCCGCAGTAACTGCTGGTTATACGGGCTTGCGATAAAACGGGTTTTCCTGATTACTTTTGATTTACGTTCTCCGATCAGGATGCTTTTGGCCCCCAGACTTTTGATATTTTGGGCGACATTCCCCGCGCCGCCGGGACGAGTTTCTTCTCTTTCCGGAACAAAAACCGGAACCGGCGCTTCCGGCGAAATGCGTTCCACCCTTCCGAAGAGGTACCGATCCAGCATTACGTCTCCGATTACCAGAATTTTCCTTTTTTTAATATCTGCCAATATTTCCGGTACCCTGTTATCGTTTGCATGTTTCATTTTTGTGTGAGGCGATTGTAAAGAAACGGAATTGAAATACGATGGTCAAGGAAGAAATTGAAACCTTTGCCGCCCAGGCTGACCGGACGTCTGACAACGTTCATCCGCGGGCGGTACAAATCAAAGAGGTCAAAGTTTGCCGTCGTGAAATTTTTAACCTTAAATCCCAGGTTCCGGACGATGGAAAGCGCCTTCAAGAAAACCTCCGGCCCGATTACGGCGCTGCCGAAATTCAGGAATACCCCGCCTTCCAACCGGCTTATCGTTTGGCAGTATTTCTTAAAGTCAACGCCGCTGGTGCCGCCGATGGCGGCAAAATCAACTATCGGGTGCTGATGGATAAAATCGGTTCCGATGGCAACGTGATAGGTGGCCGGTATTTTCTGGAGATACGCCTGGTAAAAGACGCAAAAATCTTTATACGGGAAATGCTTGCGGTGTTTAGCGACATACGCTGCCAGCGATTCTCCGTAGCCAAGCCCATTCCGGTAACCGGACTGAACAGCCCGGTTCATCCAGCGGCCGGTTTCCTCCCACATCCCGAAGGAACCGTCTTCGATCGCGGTGGCAACGTCTTCGGAAGTTCCTCCCAGAAAGGCCATTTCAAAATCGTGGATGCTTACGGAACCGTTTCCGGTAACGTGATTAACGAAGCCGTTTTTCATCAGCGCTATCAGATAGCGGGACAGCCCGCGTTTAATTACGTGACCGCCCAGAGACCAGACAACCGGTTTTCCCTGTTTTTTTGCTTCCCGAATCCGGTTTACCAGTTCCGCGAATTCTTCGGTCTGTTTCCAGGATTCCGGCGGCTGTATTTCCCGGTTTTTTAAATGCGTCGGGTCCAGGATATCTTTTATCGTTACCAGGTTCTTCCGGCCCGCGGCCGGAAACGTTGTAATTTTTGTGAAATCAATGCCATTTTTCATCTTCGGATAAATGATAGCACACCGGACAACGGGGTGGCAAAGGTGTTTTGGTCAGATTAAATTTACCGTAATTCCCTGCTTCTATTCAATATTTCCGCAAATTTCCTGGCCATAACCCGGTGGCTGTACCGCATTATCGCCTCTTCTTCCCCCCGGTAACTTACGCTGCCCGTTTCTTTGAATTCCCGGTAAGATTGGAGCAGAACGGTTTTTATCTCCGCTTCGGTTCGGCAGTAGAATCCGGCGTTAGTTTCCTTCAGGATGTCTGTTACCGCGCCGCGGTGGCCGCCCACCGAAATTATGGGCCGTTGCGCCGCGAGATATTCGTACAATTTGCCGGGGCAAACGCCTGATTCTTCCGGGTCGTTCCAATCCAGCAGGAGCAATAACTGGGATTGGCGCTGTTTTTCCAGGGTTTCTTTTCTCGGAACGACCCCGTGCTGAACGACTACTTCTTCCAAGCCTCGTTCTTTTATGGCTGTATCCAACCGGGTCTTACGGTCACCGTAAAAATTGACGGATATTTCATCGCTTTTCATCAGGCCTTCGTTGACCAGAGAATTCAGGGCATTCAAGAAAGGGATGACATCCTGCGCCTTTTTTCCGAAATAGATGCCGCCGGTATAACTGATGACAAAGCGTCCGGCCGGCCGGGAAGGTTCCGCGGGCCATTCCGCAGGGTCGAATCCGTTGGGTATGGCGAATGACGGTTTTTGGTGCCGGTTCTTTAATTTTTGCGCCCAGGGTTCGGAGACTGTGGTCAGCGCGTCGGCGTTTTGGAGGGTCTTTATTTCCTGCCTGGTCTCCAGGAAGCGTCTTAAGCCACGGCGTTTATAGGTGTGGTTTTGAGTCCAGAGGTCGCGGAAATCGGCAATCCAGGTTAAGTTGGGAAACTCTTTTTTCAAAGCGGCCGCGATGAAATGGCTGGTGGCCGGTTTGAAGATGCTGATGACCGCGCTTATCTTTTCTTTTTTGACGGCATCGCGCGCCGCGTAAAGGCCGCAGACCTTCCAGCCGATTTTATTGGTTGGGAACGGGAAGAGTTCTGGCAGGGATAATATAATCTGGTTTGCCAGAGAAGGGGAATAGAGTTCTTTTTGTCTGATTTTAAATTCCGGCCGGTCCGGGAAGCGTTCCGGAAAAAAAGGTAAGGTTTCTATCACTTTGAAAGGGGTTTCCGGCCGGAATGGAAGCAGGCTGGTCAGGATAATCGGTTCCCAGCCGTTTTCCGGCAGGTACTTTGCCAGACCCGCCGGCCGAATGGGCGCTATGCCGGGTTTGGGCGGAAAATGATAAGTTATGATGAGAACCTTTTTCATGTTTTGATTATTTCCGGCGGATTATTTTTTTGCGGAACCGGCGTAAAGCCGTCTCGGTCCGTTTCAGGAAGCCCGGGTTTTGGTGTCGGGCATTTTCATATTCAGCGACCGCGTTGACCAGGTCGGTATCTGTTTTGGCGCCGGCCCTCGCCAGTTTAGTGACCAGTTCCGGCAGGTTTCGGGAGTTTCTCCCCCAATTAAATTTTTGTTCCGCGGACAGTCGGGCGGCCGCCTGAAATTCCGGTATCCGGTGCGGATTATCCACAAAAAACTGCATCGCTTCCCTCAAGGAATCAACACCGCAGATACTTCGGGGCCAGTAGTAGTCGTCCGGCTTCTCCTCCGTCGCTTCCACCGCCACCAGTTTCCCGTTCAGGTCATTGGTTACAAAATCGGTCATCGGTTCCGCGTTCGTAGTTATTACCGGAAGACCGCAGGCCAGGGCCTCGGCGACCTGGAGACCCAGGCCGTCCAGGCGGGACGGGTAGACATAGACGTCTCCGGGAAGATAAAGGGACCGCAGGAGCCGCGGGTCAGCCACTTCTTCCGTGACCAATTCGATTCTGGAGTCCTGCGCAATAAGGGAAGGAATGACCGGACATTTTTTAAAGGCATCCGGAGTTTGGATTCGGATAATCAATCGCGTGTTTCCTTTGACTTTTTGAAATGCCCGCACCGCCAGGTCCGTACCTTTGCGCATTGGGTTCAGGCCGGCGCCGTGCAGGAAGACGACGGGACTTCCGTCCCCTCTTTTTTCTGAAGGTTTAAAAAAATCAATGTCGGTGCCCCAGGGGATGTAAAATGCCTGGGGATGGTCTTGAAAAGCCTGATAATGACGGCGGGTGTTGCAAAAGAGAAAATCGTACAAACGGAAGAAAGGTATAGTTTTTGCCGTATAGTAATCAATATAGGAACCAATTAACACCGGGAGTTCCCTGATTTTGAGAATTATCTCCCAGTTATTCTGTTCGTTGAAGAGAATCAGGTCAATCTGGTTTTTCAAAATCCATCCCCGGAATTCTTCCGGGTCTATGTAAGTTCCGTCTTTGCCGGCGGTACGTTTTCCCCAGGTTACGTAATTCTGGTCCCATTCCGGGTCTCCCCGGCTGAAACGTTCTCCGCCGCGGGCGTAGATGAAGACGGCGTGTTTAACCGCCAGGGTCTTAAGGTATGACCTGGAAACATGGGCGGCGCCCCTGGGAAACCAGGTGGTTACGATTCCGATATTCATCTTTCCAGCCTATTTTCCATCGCGGTGATGGTCCGGCTTGATGCCTGTCCGTCCAGACCGAAATGGACTTTCTCCTTGAGAATCCGCCTCTTTTCCGCGTGTTCGTTCGGTTCGGCTACGGATTTAATCAGGGCGGCGAACAGCTCTTTTTCGGTCTTAACTATGGCGCCGGGCCTTTCTTCCGGTTGGATAACATAACCGTAATAAAAAAATTTAGGGGGTTTATCGATAAAAACGATGGGTCGGTCCAGTACGAGAAAATCGTTGGCGATGCTTGACCAGTCGGTAACCAGAACATCGGTAACGTAAAGGTACTTTTCCGTGTCCCAGTCTGTTCTGGCAGAGCAAAACTTCAGATTGGTCAACCCGTTTTCTTGCCCAAATCGGGCAGAGCGAGGTACCCATCCTTTCCACTTCGGATGAAGCCGGATTATCAGCTGCATCCGGTTTTTTTCTAAAAACGCCTCCAGTTCTTTTATGAATTTCCGGTCGTCTCCGAACGGAAAGAGCGGTTCGCCCTCTTTATTTTCCTGTTCCCAAGTCGGGGCGTACATTATTACCGGCTGGTCCGGCCGGAAAAATAATTGTCCGAGAATCTGTTCCCGGCTGTAATATCCGGGTTTTAGGAGCCGGTCTATCCTGGGATAGCCGGTAACCGCGACTTTTTCCGGGCTGATGCCGATGCCTTTGACGTAGTAATTCCGGAACCATTCCGAGGATACCGGGTTAAAGTCAAATTTTTCAAGTTCTTGCCGGACTTCTTCATCTCCGGCGGAACTCTTGAACGGAATTGCGTGGCCTGCCTGAACCCAGAAGGAGCCGGGTTGTTTTGCCACCGGGATGCTTGCCGTGCCCCGGTCGTTCAACCAAACACGGGCTTTCAAAAAATTTGGAATATTTTTTATTCCGTAATACCACAATACATCTATTTTTTCGGTGCGGAACCGCTTCAGATTTTTCCTTTTCTTAACCACCCAATAGACCCGGAAAGGTATGTCGTTGAAGGTAGCGCGTGTCCGCAACTCTTCGTAAAGCGATTTGAGGTTTCCGCCGTAAGAGTGTCCGGCGAACATAATGAGGGTTTTGTCCGGAGAAGAGCCGGGTCGGCAGAACGGCGTCAGGATTTTTATCGCGGTTTTGTTGATAAGGTCACGGAATTTCATCTTTTAACATTTTAACATTATAGTTCATTTTTTCAATAATTTTTTGGAAAAAATTTACCAATTGAGCGACTGTTTTTTCCGGTTCCGCCGCGTTTACCCGTTGCGCCGCTTTTTCACCGATTATTTCTTTTTGTTCCGGGGTCAGGGCGAGAACCTTTTTGATGGTTTCCAGAAGGTCGGCCGGGTTTCCCGGTTCGCACAAAAAACCGTTTATGCCATCGTCAATCAATTGTTCAAAACTGGCTCCCCTGGTGCCTACGACCACTTTTTTACGCGCCATCGATTCCAGGCAGGTATTGGGGAGGTTATCAATGCGGGATGGGAGTATAATTGCCAGGGCATTATCCAGCACCGGATAAAGTTGTTCGTGGGGCATCTGACCGAAGTAAATGATTCTTTTGTGGTGCGGCCCGGCTTTTTGGCGCAGGTAATCGCTCATCATCATCCCGGGCTGATATCGGGTATTCCCGCCGATAAAGACAAAAATTAAACGCGGGTATTTTTCCAGCAGTTCAAACAATATGTCCGCGATAACGTCCACGCCTTTCAGCCGTTTCATGGTGCCGAAAAATAACAGGTAATCTTGGCCGGCAAGCGAATTCCGGTAGAGCCGGTCGTCCATTCGCGGAACGTCAGCGGTAACCGGCGTTTCAATTACCGCTACCGGTTTTTCGGTTTCCTTCCGGAATATTTCCGCGAGTACCCGGCTGGGCGCGAACAGGCCGTCGGTTTTCGCGGCGGCGGTTATTTCCAGCCAAACGTTGATTTTCCGGTCCCGGGAGAAATGCGGTTTTCCATCCTGCGTTCGCCATAGCCTCGGGTGGCTGTTTACCCTAAGCACCGACGGCACTTTTTTAAAACGAAAAAAACCGACAGCCTGGTGGCTGGCGTATACAATGATATCCAGGGGTTTTTGCCGGTGCAGTTTTTCCGCTTCCCGGTTGAGTTTTCGGCTTTGGTGGAGCCAGGCAAGCGACCGGGTAAACTGGCGCAGGGTGATAAAATCCAGGAATCCGGCCGGCCGACCGTTAATTTTGACCCGGTGTACCTCGATGCCGTTGTGAAAGATAACCCCGTCCGTTTTTGAGGAAACAATAACGAATGGCTGGTGGCCGAGTTTTATCAGGGAAAGGCAGGTTTTATGCAGGCTGTGCGCCAGCCCGCCGTCAATTTCCCGTTCGGTTACGAACTCTGAAGCCAGGAACGCGATTCTCATTTTTTTTCTTACTCCCTAAAAGACAGTACGCTTTTCGACACCGGGGAATAATTTTTTTCAAGACATAATACTTTATCGGCATAAACGGTTCGGCCAGGGCGTACATCCGGAGGTCCAGGCCGCGCCTGATAGTCCCGCGGCTATTTTCCGGGACGGGTTTCAAAAAAGAGGACATTACTTCCGCAATCTGTCGGGCACGATGCGTGTAAGTGTGGTTTTTCAAAGCGGCGGAATGCCCGCGTTCCGCGATCGCCTCCCTTTCTTCTTGATGGTCAAGAAAATACCTGATTTTTCTCATTAAATCTTCGGTATTTTTAAACTGGACCAGTTCGTGTTCTGAAAACGGGTTTTCCGAAGAAAGTTGTTCGGTAAGCAGGAAAGAGCCGCACCCCAGGGTTTCAAAGACCCTTGTTTCCGTATCCAGGAAATCCTCGTTATGGATGTTGAGAACAATTTTGGCCCGGTTGAAAAGCCGGACCATTTCTTTTCCGAATGCCTTAGTAACCAGGCAGTTAAAGCGGGGAGCGATTTTTTGCAGGATAATCCGGCGCCGGTTACTCATCCGGCCTACAAAGAGAAGGTCGATGTCTCTAACTATTTCGGGGTTCTTCCGGTGGAAGTTATCGTCAAAAGCGCTTAGTAAAAGGGAGCATTTGTCGGGTTTCACCCAGTTACGGGAGGTTACCGCGTGTATGCAGTCTTTGGAATGCAGGAATGTGTGGTCAAAGAGTCTGGATTTCAGGAGCCGGTCCTGGTCCCGGTTCCGGCTCACCAGTTCGCTGGCCAAGAATAACCGCGGTACCCGGAGAGATTTTATCAGAGGGGTAGGGAAGTAGTCGCCCCTCTGCAGCAGGAAGGCGTCGCAATCCGGCGCGTTGATGAAGCGCTTGTACAGCCGGTAGCGATTTTTCCGGTAGTCCACGCAGTAAGTTTCGTGACCGAGGCCGCGCAGGGCTTTGTCAAGGAAATATTCCGAACCCCAGCCGGCGTTCTTTTCAATTACGCTGGCATAGAATATTTTCACCGGCACACCTCCAGAATTTTCTGCCAGCGCTTCTTCCAGGTATGTTCGTCCAAAGCTTTTTTGCGGCCGGCCAGCCCAATTTCCATTGCTTTTTCAGGATGCTTCAGGTAATACTTTAACTTTTTTACCAGGTCTTCCTCGTCAGTATAAAAAATCATCTCCTGGTCCGGTCGAAAACAGCGCGCCAGTTCCTCGTGATAGGTAGTCAGATAAGCGGCACCGGTCAGGGGGACTTCAAAGTCGCGGCCTTTAAGGCCAAGAAGGTTTGTACTGCTTATATAACCAAAACCAATGGTAAGCAGGGAATTGCTGTAAATTTCCAGCATCTTTTCCTGCGGGATTTCACCTTCCGGCCATCCTGTTCCGTAAGTCGCCACCGGTATTTTTTCCTTTCCGAGTAAATCGATGACCCTTTGTCTCCGGCCATAGTTTTGTCCGATAAAACTCACGGGTATTGTTTTCTTCGGGGCAGGTGAATTTGACGCCCAAAAACGATGATTGCCTCCGGGCGGGAAAAAGATGGGCCGGGCTCTAACGTCAAGGTACTTCACGATGTCGTTTCTGTTTTGGCAGGTGATGCAGGCGTCAAAGGCGGAAGCAATCGGTGCGTTTCCGGTCCAGCCGGTTCTTTCTTTTTTCCCCCGGAAAGAGCGCGTATCGTCAAAACCGATGTTGATGGTAATGATGCCCATTTCGGAGATTTTTTTGATGGTTTCGGGGAAGGCCGTTCTTCCGGAAAGATAGGAGAAAAAGATTTGAATTGGTTGTCGGGAATGTTCTTCGCCCACTCTCTCCAGGAGTTTTTTATTAAAGAGGCATTTATTTTTTCGCTGCCAATCGCGGCCGCGTTGGTCGTACTTTTCTCCGCAGTCGTAGTGTATTACTTCGGCAACCTCACGCCAGGAATCGACCAGGCCGGTTTTTTCCCAGTTGGTTTGCCTGACCGCGATAAAGATTCTGGGTCGGTCCGGCAGGCCCTCAGGCAGCAGGCCGTTTTCGCGTTTTACTTTCAGGCCGGCCCTGATCCGCGTTTTTTCATCTTCCGAAGAAATGCTTTTGAAATATTCCTTAGAATTATAAGAATGGAAAGAGACCGATTTGAATTTCCGCGACAGAGTCTTTTTCGATTTCTCTATTTTTTGCAGTTCTTCCCTGGGCAGGCTGGTGTTAAAATAATAATTGGTAACCACTTGGTTCGGGTAATGGTCGAGCACGAAATTGCCGTAGGTTTCATATTCGGCGAACTTGCCCTCGCCGTCGTTGGCTTTCTTGATAATGGCGTCGTACCATTTCGCGCCGTTCCTTTCCTCAATCACTGCTTTTAGTTTTCTGATTTTGTCCTTTTCAAATAACATATAATGACTGACGAAAGAGACCGGGTAGGCCGGTTTCCGGCCCAGCAGACTCGCGTACATTGTAAAATATGGTTTGTGATATTCTTTGGAACAGTTAAAGAGCGTTTTTTGTTTGTGAAGAAATACCTGCGGCCTTAGTAATACCGTGTCTACGTCTAAAACCAGATAGTAGTTTTGGGAACAGATAATGTCTCCCGATAGTTTCAAAAACTGTTGGAACAGCCATCCGGATCGGTTCATTCCGTCTACGGTAAATTTCACGTTTTTTTTAACTATCGGCAGGACGGAGTCTTCGTTCACAAACCGGCATCCCTTTATTTCGCACAACGCTTTAATTCTTTCGGAATCCGGAGCCACGATTATGATTTCGCCGATTGGATGCCTGATGTTTTCCCTGGCGCCGTCTATCGCATACGGAAGAACCTCCAGGTCCTTTTCCACGGCCGGTATAAGCACATCCAGTTTTATGTTGCTCGAAACGACTCTTTGCAGGTTTACGTCAAATCGGCTCTTAATCCATTTTAACCAGAAGAGGCGGATTTTACGATTCGTCATAGAAACATTCCCACAGTTTTTTCTTCTTTCCGATAATCAGTCGAAATCTTCAGACGTCCGGCGTTTTCGCTGTTATTTTTAAATAATTTTCCGACGTTGTAAACGCAGACGATGACGTTGACAGCGGTCATTTAACTACGCTCCGGTAGATTTCAGTTAATTGTTTTCCCACGGTTTCGTAACCGAACTTTTCTTTTGCCCAGCGCGCGTTTTGTTCGGTCGGATATTCGGAATAATGGTCAAGCATGTAATTTACGCTTTCCGCCAGAAGGCCGATATTTTGTGGGGGGATGAAGATTCCGAAACCAGGATTTCCGAAGTATTCCGCCACACCATCGACATTGGTGCCGACAATCGGTAAACCGCTTGCCGCCGCTTCCATAAAAACATTGCCGAATGCCTCAAAGTGGGTCGGAAGCAGGAAGAAATCAGAATCGCGCATTATTTCCGCGATTTCCTCCGCGCTCTTTCTCCCCAGGAAAAAGACCCGGGATGTCAGCTGATACTTTTTGGCCGTCGATTCATATTTTTCCTTCTCTTTTTCTCCGCCGCCGATAATTTTGCAGATAAAGTCGTCTCGTTTTTTGCTCAGCAATCTTAGCGCTTCAAGTATATCAGCTATGCCTTTATGGAACCCCAGCCGGGCAACGGTTATAATTTTTTTTAGTTTTCCGCCGGGATTTTTATTCGGAGAGGGAAAGAACAGGTTTGTATTGATTGTGCCCGGCACTATTTCAAACCGTCCTTTGATACCGTAGGATTTAATTCCTTCCTGCGAAGCTTTGCTGATTGGCATGATGGCCGCGGCCGCCCGCATAAAAGACGCTTTCTCCAGGTTTTTCCTGGACAGGGAGCGCAGGATAAATTCTTCTTGCCCCTCACTGACAACGAAAGGGATTCCGTTTTTCTTTTTAAGTAAAGCCGCCGCCGCCGTCATTTGAAATCCGATTGCCTGAATAACCTGCGGAATAAATCCTTCATTTTCCAACTTTTTAAAAGCGGTCAGCATGCTTTTTAACTGGGCCGAAAAATAGTGTTGTTGGAATAAGGTTTTCCGGTAAGTGAATCTGAGTATTAAAATCTTGTCTTCCCTGGATATCGAAAATTTATACAATTCTTTCTGTTCTTTATTTTTCCGGCCGCAGATAACGGCAACCTCGTTAAAGAGAGAAACAGCCGAGGCAACACTTCTGTTAAAAGTTGCTTCGGCCGGGTTGTCTTTGTTCGGATACGAATGAGCGAGGAAAAGTATTTTCATTTTTATCAGATGTATTTTACAAATTTAAACAGTTTAATGGTGCGGTTGAACCCCAGCAAGCGGTAACTTAATCCACAGAAGACGTTTCGCAGTTTTACCCGGTAACGGAAGTTGCTGTGAGTGGTGAGTTTCGCGTTGAAACCGGAAAGAATGAATTTGCCTAAGGTTTCCGGCAGGGCCAGCAATTCTTTCCGGGTTTTATTCTTTTCCGTGCCCGGATAAAGCGAAGCGATATAAAGCGAATCCAGGTGACAGAAGAAACCGTTTTGGAGGAGGTATCGTTTCGTCAGGCGGTTTTGTGAAATTTGATGATAGACCGTCATCGGCGGGTGATAAAATATTTTTTCTCCGGCCAGGTGGACGCGGCAGAAAAATTCATCATCTTCCCCGCCGATGTGCAAGCCCGGCTTGGGCCCGAGTTCGGTTCGAAATCCGCCGTATTTTAAAAAGATTTCCCTCTTAACCGCGGAATTACCGCCGGAAGGAAAATCCGGTCCTTTTCCCGGCGGATAATAGCCTGCTTTTTCACCGTCAAAGAGACCGAACATCCCGCACCGTTTTCCGTTATTTGTTTCTCGCGTAAACCAAGCCGACGGTTTTTTTTCCCAAACAGGCAGAACCCTTCCGCCTAAAGCCGCGCAGTTATGTTTTTCGAATCCTTCTTTGACGAGCAGCAGCCAGTCCTCCGGCAGGATGATGTCCGCGTCGGTAAAGGCCAGGATTTCGCCCCGGGCTTCCTTGATGCCCAGGTTGAGAGCATATGATTTGCCGGGTTTAGGTTCGAGGAGATAGCGGAATGTGTCCGGGTATGTCCGGGCATACTCCTTAATTATCTCTCCGTTTCCGTCGGTGGAGTTGTTGTCAATAAACAAGAATTCAACCCGGGTGTTATCCGGGATTTTCAGCCGGCTGACGCTCTCGATGTTCTTCTTAAAAAATTCTCCGCCGGCATAGACGCAGACAATAACGCTGATATCAACTTTCTTATCGGTTTTGTCCATAACGGTAAAAAAATGCCTTGAATAATTTACTTAACTTGGTTAATAAGTCATGAAGTTTCTTCCGGTACTTACCGGCGGCGCCCCGGGTGAGTTTGGGGTGAATGTTAGCCAGGGTTAATTTTAAGGCGGTTTTCAAGATGTTGTGCAGGAGAGGGAAAATTTGCAGCGTATTGTTTAGGAACAGCAGCCCGAAAGAAGGGCGGCCTATTTCCAGCGATTTTTTCGCGGCGGCGCGGGTCATGAACGGAAGGCAAAGCATCCCGCAAAAGGTTTTTATTTGGTCGATTTCGCGTCTGGCTGAAAAGGAACTGCTGATACCGTTCGGTCGGAAATAAACGAGCGATTCGTTGATATAACCCAATTTGATGTTGTCCAAATAAAGTTTGATGGCAAAATCCCAATCGGCCGCGAACTTAAAATTGATGTTAAATTTTAATTTCGCGTATATTTCCCGGGAGACAAACCAGGTTGGCTGAAAAAAATTCATTTCTTTGAGTAAATTACCCGGCCTTCCCTGATATTCCCGGCAAGCGCGCGGGTCTGCGCATTCTCGGGAGTTGAGGACGCTTATATTACCGCAAAACAGTTGCGCCTCTTTGTCTGTCCGGGCTGCTTCCACCACCCATTTTACCGTATCTTCAGCATAAAAATCATCACTGTTTATGATGCCAATCCATTCCCCGTCGGTAAATGAAACCCCTTTATTCATGGCATCGTAAAGTCCTTTATCCGGTTCGCTGACCCAGTACGCGATATATTCTTCGTATTTCCGGATGATGTCCAGCGTTTTATCGGTTGAGCCGCCGTCAACGATGATGTATTCAATATTATCGTAAGTCTGCCCGAGCACGCTTTGGATGGTCTGTTCCAGGTATTTTTCGCTGTTCAGGCAGGCGGTGACGATGCTGACCAGGGGTTTGTTCGGCAAAGATATTTTTGAAGGTTTCCCGATTATCCTTGTCCCGCCGCGTGATTGCTTCAAATGTTCCTTTTAGGGTTATCTGTTGTTATCCAGTCCATAACGGCAGAGAAATATTTTGAGTGACCGATACCTTAATTTGAAAAATAAGTCATGAAGTTTCTTCCGGTACTTACCGGCGGCGCCCCGGGTGAGTTTGGGGTGAATGTTAGCCAGGGTTAATTTTACGGCGGTTTTCAAGATGTTGTGCAGGAGAGGGAAAATTTGCAGCGTATTGTTTAGGAACAGCAGCCCGAAAGAAGGGCGGCCTATTTCCAGCGATTTTTTCGCGGCGGCGCGGGCCGAGAGCGGAAGATGCTCGAAATAGTATGTATCCGCTAATTTATCGTATTCTCTCTTAACCGTTTTCTCCCAGCCCTTATTTTTGGTCAGGTCCCCAAAAAGTTCTTGAACCGTAAAATATTCGATTGCGGAAGAACGAATTTTATCCCAGCCCAGACGTATTGGTTCCTCGTTATCTTTAAGACACCAGAAGTTCTCCGGGTGCTGCCGGTAAGCGGTTAGGGGTTCGGGGATATGGTCGAAGCGATAACCGGCTTTCAGCATCCGAAACCACATATCGGTGTCTTCGTGGCAATTCAACAGCGTTTCATCGAAATAGCCGGTATTTTCCAGGCATTTTTTCCGTAGCAGCGTGGTTGACGGCAGGATAGGGAAATGGCCCAGGAAAGTCCGAAGGAATTTTTCCGGTTGCGGGGGGTTCTTTTTTATGGTTTCAGTCCGGCGTCCCTCGGAATCAACCAGAATAAGGTCGGTATAAACCAGGGAAACAGCGTGGTTTTCCATCAGCTTTTTGACTGAAAGAGATATTTTCCCCGGAAGGTAGAAATCGTCGGAGTCCAATAGGGCGATGAATTCACCGCCGGCGGACCGCAAACCTCTGTTACGTGCCGTGCCTATCCCCCTTTTTCCTTCTTTCAGGCACCTGATTTTATTTCCAAAAGAAGAGAGAATCTCCCGGGTGTTGTCGGTTGAGCCGTTGTCAACCACGATTACTTCAAGGTTCGGGTATTCCTGAGATAAGGCGCTTTCAATGCATTGACGGAGGTATCTTGCCCGGTTGAGGGTCGGAATGATGACGCTGACCGCCGGAAACTGTTCCGTGACATTAATTTTTGGCATTGAATAGATATCCCGAATCGGTTAAATACGAAATTACCAATTCTACGCTTTCAGTTACATTGTGGGATTCTGTATCGATGATTAATTCCGGATCACGAGGTTCTTCATACGGCGCGCTGATGCCGGTAAACTCGCTTATTTGGCCTGCCCTTGCCCGCCTGTACAGTCCTTTGGGGTCTCTGGCTTCGCAGGCGGCGAGACCGGCTTTTACGTATATCTCTATGAAATCTCCCGGGCTAAATAAAGAACGCGCGTTGTTCCGGTCTTTTAGGTAAGGTGAAATAAAGGCGGTGATGATGATAAAACCTGCTTCGCAGAACAATTTCGCAACTTCCGCGGTCCGGCGTATATTTTCCTCCCGGTCCTGAGGAGAAAACCCTAAGTCTTTATTCAGTCCATGGCGAACGTTATCCCCGTCCAGAACAAATACGGTGCATTCCCTTTTGAAAAGCGTATCCCGTACGCCTGCGGCAATCGTTGATTTTCCGGAACCAGAAAGACCGGTAAGCCAGACGACCACACCTTTGTGCCCGTTGCGTTTTGTCAGAGCGTCTTTTGTAATACCCGAAGTGTTCCAGGTTATATTTTTGCTCTTAATTTCTTTTTTTGAGTTGCCGGCATTATTTAGGTAAGAATGTTGCAATATGTCGGCAACCGGCTTGCGCATAACTCGTTCGTCTATCGGTTCCCCGGTTTCCAGTTTCCGGCGCAGGACTTTTCCGGAAATTGTCGTTTCGCTGAATCCTTTATTTTTGAATTCTTCTACAAATCCTACCCGTCCTATCTCGTTAAAATAAGCCGCGAAACCTACGTTCAGGGGTTGGATTAAAAGTTCGCCCTGAAGGGCGCAAAACTTTTCCTGCGCGTCAAAATCACCCCAAGCCGGAGTTCCGTCATCAAAAGGCGCATCGGCGTGTTTTCGTCCGATAATAATGTCGGTAAATCCGCAGTTTTGCCGGTAAACGGCATGCATTATCGCTTCTTTTGGGCCGGCATAAAACATTTTCATATCAAGGGCGATGAGGATAATATTGTCTGCGAGGTCGTATTTTTGGGTTTTCCAAAAGGCTTCATCTTTATCGCCGCGACCGATCAGCCGGTTTTCGATGAGCGTCTCATAAGTCTGCATTCGAACCAAAGCTGGAATGTCATCGGATTTTGTTGGTCCAACCAGGGGGTTTAAGACCACGCCGGCCAAAAATCCTTCCCGGGTAAGTTTTTCCATCGCGTGCACCATGGCGTATTCATGTGCCCGGTGCAACGGATTACGGGTTTGGAAAGCGGCTACGCGTTCCCATGTCTTTTGGGCGAAAAGATTTCTGCATTCTTGGGGGCTTAAGATGTAGCGTCCATAATTTTCATCGGGTAAATAAGGCAGGGCGAAGATTTTACCTCCCAAAAGATAATCCCGCGGGTCATCATTAATGATTCGCGCCCCGGGGTGATCTCTTCTGTCGGTGCCGTATACCGCCTTATTGTATCTATCCTTGTCGAAAGGATATACGTCCGAAATTTCTAAAAAACCGATTAATTTATCCTGTCCGGTTTTTAACGCGACAATTTCTCCCGCTGAAAAAACAGCGCTTTCCCGTTTGGACGCAGGCAGGGCAAAAGGGATGGTCCAGGCGTATTTTTTATTGTTCCTTTTGATAATTTCCTGGTCGAGCACGCCGTAAAATTCCTCTGCGCACATCGGTCCTTCAAGCGGGGAGAGGGTTCCGTCCGCCATGCGGTAAAATACGGATAAATCCGCGTCGGGTATAGTATGCGATTTATAGCGCGTGATGTCCCGTTTAAATCTGTCTATTTCCGCAACGGAGGCAATCCTGTTTATCAGCCTGCCTCCGCCGTGCGCCGGTAATGATGTTTTCATGTATTTTCCTGCGTAAATAATATCAGGTCAGGCAGTGTAGTGAAAATATTTAGCTAAAATTTTTCTTTGCTCTTCGCTTGGCGGTTCGTAGCCGCCTTTGTTAAAGATTTTTAACTTTTCTCCGAGATTGTCGGGATACTTTTTTATTTTTAAAAATTTACACACTTTAATAAGCGTCTGATATGGGCAGGCATAAAATTCCTCGCTTTTCAAGACAAGCATTTGATTTTCCGGAAAAAATTTTTGCCATCGGGCAATCTGTTTCCGGTAGTCGCCTCTCAAAACATAAGAATGATGCTGGTGGCTGTAGCTGTAATAATTCGGGTCCGATATGATTTTTTGTTCTTCGACGGGGTTAACCGCCAAATCCCTCTTGAAAGCATCCTCAATCGAAATATTCGGTTCCGCGGGATTATTTTTTATGTTATGGTGATAGTGGTAATAGTGAGACACGGCCCGGTTTAGAGGGTCTCTTAATAAAATAATCAATTTTATCTCGGGATACAAACGATAAACTTTTTCCGGAACCAACGGGTGGAATAAATAGTAGGGGGTGGCTTCGCCCTTCACTTTTTTTCTTTTTAAGGCAAAATCTAAAAAAGTTTTGGTTTTAAATTGATTTTCATACCATGCTTGTGTTTTACGGTCGGCGTGAACGTCCCCTGCCCTGTCCGGACCGGCATAAAAAAAGTGAAGTTCTTTATTTTTCGATACTGATACCTGGGGATGAAAAGACAGGTAATTGAATAAAGACGTTGTGCCGCAACGCGCTCCGCCGATAATCAGAAAATCCGGGCCATTGGTGTCGCCGATAAGTTTTTTATACCAAGGCCGGCGTTCTTTTTTTAAGATGTTGATTTCCTCTTTCTGCCCCCTTATTTTATCGCAGAGCTGTATGATATAGTCCAAATCCGAAATGTTGTGGTGCTTTAACGGACAATCAAGAAAATTTTTAACCTCCGTTTTAACTACGGCGTACTCATTTGTAATCTCGGGAATATATTTTTTAATTTTGTTGATTGTGCCTTCGGTATCATTAATCAGTTCATTAAATTCAATTGTTAGCTTATTTTCAACGTTATTGTTTATGGAGCGTTGGTATTTTTGGTAAAGTCTAATTGATTTCTCAATTTTAAACCCGTTCCTTTTCTTTAATGATTCGGCAACTTCTATCGGCGAACGTTTCATTTGAATGAAATAAGGTTTTATTTCCATTTGAGCCAGAATGTCAATGTATATGGGCAGGAGAATAGAAATTCTGGGGTCTTTCAAAAAGAAAATCGATGACGCGGCAAATTCGTGCCGGATGACTTCTTTAATTTGATTTTGATAAGTTGTTAATTTCGGGTTTTGATGCCAATTGACCGGTAAATCGTTAATGTCATCCGCGCTGGAATGGAGTGAATGCAGGATTGCGTCGTTTATTTCAACGATTTTTTTATTCTCAAAAAATCCTTTTGGATTATCGTTCTTAGCTTCCATTAAATTACCACCTGATTCCAACCCTAAAATTTTCAGAACACCAGCCAGGGCGGAAGTACCGCTTCGGTGCATTCCGATTACTAAGATTGCAATTTTTTTAATTGGGATCCTCCTGCCCGGCCTTTTTTGAAGAATCAGGTATGGTTCGTGTGCCCGCCGTATTCTTTGAGGGTTCTCATTTTGTCCTGCCGGTATCGGATGATGTTCTTTAAGCTTTGCCGCAGGGTGATTTTCGGTTGCCAATCGGTTTATTTCGTGATTTTTTGATAATTACCGGTCTTCAAAATCTCCGGGAAAAGATAACGAACGGGAAGAGCGCAACTTCTTTTTATTATACACCGCTTCAATGACAATTAGGAAGTTTTTACGGGCGGTCGATCAGGAACGGCGGGGAAAAGAACGGTGACCCCACTGTTTATATCTTAAGGCAGCCGAACAACTTTAACATCACAATTATACCTGAGACGATTGCCAGTGTTCCCACGGCGGTTTTTATCACTTTTTTATTTTTAACTTTTGACAATAGATACGGACCGGTTAACCCCCCGAGGAATGCGCCGCCGCACATCGGGACCATGAGCGTATAATCATTAAATCCGTTAATCAATATCCAGGCCGCAAAAGATATGATACAAATGGGCGCTTCGGCAAAATCGGTTATTCCGATAGCTCTTTTTTCCTCAACCCCGCTGGCAATCTGTCCGCTGGCCATAATTGGACCAAATCCACCGCCGGTAAAGCTTTTGTTAAAGGAACTGATAATCCCGAGTCCGGCTATTTTTAACCAGGAAAATTTGAATGTCCTCTTAATCATAATAATTGTACCCATGACGATACAGAGTAAACCGATGTAGAATTTAAGCCAGAACGTGGGAATGTATCCGCCGGCATAAACTCCCAGTAATAGCGCGCAAACGCCTACGCCTATTACCAGGGCGGTGATTTTTATATCGGCCGTACCCCGTCCGAAGGAGGCGTTTTTAAATTTATGATGGTGGAATGTCGCCGCAAATCCTCCGATGGCCTGTGATAACAATATGGACGGAACCACAACCAGGGGGTTAAATCCGATAATAATTAACAGCGGGCTTAAAAGCGTGCCGTACATCATCCCGATTCCGCTGTCGATACTTTCCATGATAAAGCTCAGAAAAATTATAGCGATGATTGTTGCCGGCTCTGTCATTTGGAATCCTCCGTTTGTTCGGGGAAAAAATATTTTAGTCCGTTTTCGTCAACTATCGGTGCCGCGCGCTTTCCGGAGGTTTTTATCTCGTGTTTGTTAGTTGACCGATAGTTTGCACGCGAATATCTTTTTGAGACGCAATCCAGGATAGAAGTTTATCAAAGTCTTGATATGTAATGTTACCCCTTTTTTTATCAACTTCCAAAAATTCAAAGGCGTGGAATAGTACGATAATAACAGGATGGGTCCCCCAGGTACATCTTGCTGATTTAATTTTATCACGCAGCTTGTTAGGTCCGCATCTTTCCGGCCGGAACTCCAGCGGGGAGAATTTTTTTACCGCGCCCCTCTTATCTGCGGAAATAGTTTTAAACCCCAGCTTTTCAAGGACGCGTATTGTATTTGGGTCGTAGGAGTTCCACGGCGGGATAAAAGTGGTGATTGGAACATTAAGCATTTTCTCTAAGTAGTTTTTACCTTTGGTTATTTTTGTCACCTGGCTATTATAATCAAGACCGGAAAACTCGGTGTAGCCGTATCTTTTTTCGTGAATTGTTTGGTGGGAGAAACCGTGTAACGCCACTTCCAGAACGCCGGCTTTGATTGCGTCTTTCAGGATATTAATTTTCGTTGGAGTCAAGGGCGCGATATTTTGCGGGCGGACATCCTGAAAGTCTCTAACGCATACACAGGGAATGACTCCAAACGTGCAGGGGATGTCGTATTTCTTGAAGGTTTCAATTAGTTTAAGTTCGATGTTTGTCGGACTGAGGCTGGAATAATCATCATAACGAAATACTACCGTAATCCGATTTCTTTCATGATTTCTTTCAATTCCGGCGCTCGTTAAAGGAATGAAAAGAAGTAAAAGCGCAATCAAAATTTTTATACGAATGTTATGATAGGCCATATTCTGGCATTGTGAAAGAAGGTCGCAAGCACCGTTAGTTTTTATAGACGTTTTGTTTGTTGTAATTTATTTAGGAATCTGGCGGCGGTCGCTTCAATTTCGATAAGCCATGACGGTCTGCACGCCGGGGCTTTGACGTATACGGCCGGCAGGTTTTCAGCGTATCGGTCGATTCGCGGTTTTACAAAATCATAATCCGCCGGGTCTCGGAGATAAACAATAAAACTGGAAAGGTCTTTCCTCGCGAAGCCGGCGGAAGAAATCAGGGCGGAGATATTTTGCAAAGTATGTTCTGTCTGCTTTTTTACGTTTTCCGGGTGCACAACCGCCCCCTCTTTATCGATGCTTGCCGTGCCGGAAATAAAAAGAAAATCGGATTTTCCTAATTCTACGGCGGTTGCTCGTTCAAAAGTGACCCCGTAAATATGCGTCGGGCTTAAATATTCCGGAGCCTGAATGTAACGGATTTTCCCCTTGTTAACGCCCGTGGCCGCGTACGCATCCATAAATACGCGCGCGAACCGGTCGCCGCTTTTTCCCTGGATGCCGGTGCTCGCGATATAGCGGGTATCTTTTGTTAAATTCACGGAATCAAAAAATTCTTTTCTGGCTTTTACCATTCCGGGATAATCGGCATCAATATGAGGAACGTAAATCCAGGTTCTTAAAACGCTTTCGGCGAAGGAAGCGTGAAAATCTGAAAATTTATCTTTCAGAAAGCCGAATATTCTTTTCGTCTGTTTTTCCGAGTCTGCGTGTTCGTCGGCGTTAGCGTCAATAATACTTTCGGCAAAAATGTGCCTGATTCCCGAGGTCGTATCAAAACGGAAAATTTTGCCTTCCCGGAATTTGCTGTTGACTTTAATGTTGCTCAGGCACATACCCAGCAAGGTTGCTTTTACGCCGGAAGCCGGAGGCTGTCCGGTTAAAGACATAAAGAAATCACCGGCCTGTCTTTTTTTATAATTAATAAATTCCCGGGAATGGTTAATAAGGTCGCTGGAAAAAAACCGTTTCGCGGCAACGGATTCAACTTCAATTTTAAAAGTTTCATAAAGTTCAGACTCGGCTTTTTCAATGGTTTTTAACTGTTTCGCAATCTGTTCCGGTTTTTTCGGAATAATTACATACCAAAACTGCAGCCAGTTATTATCGCCGTCTTTCAGGAAACTGTATTTAACCTCTGCTTCGGCCAGTTTTAAAATGCCTGTTTCCATTTATTTGTCCGGAAGTTAAAATCTTTCGGCCGGAAGCCGTAAATAAGAGCCAAGTAAAAAATCAAACGATTCGGGTTGGATTTTCTTCAAGCCGGCATTGGGATAGAACGTCATTTCTCCGAAGTAGACCCGATTGTTTACGTAAAACAAGTCTATCCGGACAAACGGGAACCCCCGGGACAGCCCGGAGGCATGTTCGAGCATCTTTTCAAACTGCGCGGGTTTTACAATCGGCTCGGATAGGGTTGGTAATGTATATTTTCGTTCTAAAAGGTTCAGGTCAAGGTCGAACATATTTGCCCGCCTGATGCCTGATTTATCTTCGGTGATTTCTACCAGGCGCGGGACACCGTCGTAACAGTAGAAACCATATTCATACAAGGTTTGTCCGTCTTTTGTTAAATGCTCTTCACAGACAATACGGGGAATAATGTTTTTGTAGGCCCATTCCCGATACGGATAATAATGATTGGCGTTTAAATATTGTTTCAGTAAATCGACGGAATGCTTCCAGTCAAGTTCTGATTTTTTCCGGCAGAATATATTTTGTTTACAGCCGTGGTTGACTTTTAAGACGAATGCGTCCGGAAGCTGGTTGATATCAATATCTTCCGCTTGGTCATAAACGCCGTATAACTTTTTTAATAATTCCGACCCGATCCGCGTTTCCACAAACTTCCGTACTTCGTACTTGTCCGCGCACCGGGTAAGCGTGTCATCACGCCAATTTAATTTAAGCCATTGAACCTTTTCGGTAAAAGTCCGGGGGTTTTGTAAATTTAAGCGCTTCCCGATTCTTTTTTTATACTTGCGCGCAAGGTATTTTTCATCAGGGACGCATCGCGATGATTTTAGATTTAAAAACCATCCGGTGAGCTTTTTACGTATCATATCGTGTGTTTTGCGCGGGCCGCCTGTTTCGCTTTTGGCGCGTCATGTGTTCGACCGCATCGGTAGATCCGGCAGGATGTCTTTCAGGAGTATGAGTCCGACGTAGTAATCGCCCTCGTCGGTTGCTTCCAGAACCGGGAAAGCGTGACAATTACATCCCCGGAAAACCTTAATTGCCTTTTCGACCGGTTCATCGCGGTAGAGCACCGGGATATCCGTGGAGAGCAGGTCCGCGGCGATAACCAGGTGGTCCAGTTCTTTGCTGAGAAGCAGGTCGCGTAACTCGGACAGCCGCAGTACCCCCTGGTATATGCCTTTTTTATCCACCACCGGGTAGATGGAAATTTCCAGGCCCCGGATGTGCGTCATGATGGAAAAGAACGGTTCGTCAATTTTCAGCGGTTGGAAGTCAAGGTTAAGGTAGTCTTCCAGGTTGCGGTAGTTCTTCTGGCGTTTGGAACCGGGGAACAGGAACAGTCGGCTGGCAATCGGTCCCAGAAAAGTGGTTAAAATAGAGATAAGGATGATGTAGCCCAGGAGATTTGGCGCCAGGAGACCGGATTCATATCCGATGATTGCGGTGGCCAGAGTGCTGGAAAGGTGGGGTGTGGTTGCGAAACCAAAACCGATTGATTCCCGGATTCCGAATTTTTCCCTGCGGGCGATAAGATAGCCGGAGATTGTTTTTACGCTAAGCAGGAGCAGCAGCATGCCGGTAAAGTATGGCCAGTTGAATCCGTGTTGGAAAATGCGCAGGTTTGTTTCCACACCCACCATCAGGAAGAAAATGGGGATGAATATTCCGGAGGAGAGAAAGTCAACGTTCTGGAGGACCCGGCGGTCAATCCGCAGGTTGGCCAGGGCGATTCCGGCCAGAAAGGCGGCGATGATAACCTGTACCTTCAGGCCGACTGCCAGCCAGACGATTGCCAGGAGCGCGGCAATCAGGATTCGGCTTTGGTCTTCCACGGAAATTCTTCCGG
>JBAZEZ010000012.1:0-50199 GCA_041653615.1 Candidatus Ratteibacteria bacterium | reverse complement strand
CTTTTGTGCAAATCAATACCGATATGGTATCCTTGTTCCATAGGGCTGCCTCCTTGTATTTTGGGACTGATTGTAACATTAATCAGAACTCTGGAGGTAGTCCTTTCATAATATCATTGCGAGCGTAATTTGCGCGGCAATCCCGTTTTCGGTATGAGATTGCCGCGTCCGCCTCTGGCGGACTCGCAACGACAAATTACGTCGGTTTTGTCTGACACTAAAGGCGTTTTACTTTATCAAACACCCGAAAAAGCGCTAAACCCGCCGTCTATCGGCAGCACCGTGCCGGTCACGAATTTTGAAGCGTCGGAAGCCAGCCAGATGAGGGCGCCGAGCAATTCATCCGGCTCGCCCAATCTCCCCATCGGCGTGTGAAAAACTATTGACTTGCCCCTTTCGGTCAATTCCCCTTTCGCGTCAAGCATAAGAAAACGGTTCTGCTCCGTGAGGAAAAATCCGGGGGCAATAGCATTGACTCTCAAGTTCTTGTTATATTCCTGGGCCAGGTGAACCGCCAGCCACTGGGTAAAGTTGTTAACCGCCGCCTTGGCGGCCGAATAACCCGGAATCCTGGTTAAAGGCCGGAAGGAATTCATGGAAGATATGTTGATGATGGAACCGCCTGCCTTATTCTCCGCCATGAATTTGCCGAAGACCTGGGACGGCAGGATTGCCCCGCCGAAAAGGTTAAGGGAGATAACTTTTTCCAGCGCGGTCAGGGGGAGGTCAAAAAAACTCAGTTCTTTTGAGGTGGTGGCTTCTTTCATATTTCCGCCGGCCGCATTGACCAGGATATCTATCGTCGGAAAATCTTTCCGCACCGCATCGCCGCATTTCTTTATCTCTTCTTTTTCCAGAACGTTAATGAAATATCCTCTTGCAGCTATTCCTTCCGCTTTCAGTTCTTTCGCTTTCTCTTCGGCATTTTTAATATCGCAAATTATGATGGCGGCGCCGGCCTCACCCAACCCCCTCGCCATCTGGAGTCCAAGCACCCCGGCTCCGCCGGTGATTACCGCAGTTTTTCCTTTTAAGCTAAACATTTCCGCAATGTTTTTCATACCACACCTCATTTAATTTGACAAACAAATTTTTGAAAACCCCGGCCTCATTGGACTTTGTTCGATACCTGACAAACTCACGGCAATCCGGGAAAAAGCGGCTCTCCGCCCGGGAAGACGGGAACCGGCGGCGACTCCGGCATCTGGTAAATCTTCAGAGAAGCGAATATCGCATCACCCTGCCAAACAATAAGCGCGGTCGGACCGGTGTCCGGACCATAGACGCACAGGTACATCAGCAGCCGGTTATTGAGATAAACCTGGATAAAATTCCCCAAGTAGATAATCCGCAGGTCATAATATCGGTCTAGTTGGAAATCCTGCAGAGGAGCGGTACAGAGTACCGTGCCGGTCGCGTCCGAAAGGAGCGCCGTCTGGAGCAACGCGTCAAATTCCAGGCGCAGACACCCCCGGAGGAGCAGTCCGGCCCGGAAGTGCACGCCGGCGGTAAAAGAAAAAGTTGGAAGCTGAAACCGGCACTCAAGGTCAAAGTTCCCGACCAGTGTCGTGGAATCAAATTCGGCGTCGTCAAAATACGCGCTGCCTAATACCGCTCCGGCCGGCGCCTCGGTGTAAAGATTCTGGGCCGGAGTATTCTCAAGGTTAAATCTCCAATCACCGTGATGTATCCGCCAATTGCGGCGGAAACCATCCACCAGTAACTTCCCGCGTAAAGCGGTCAAAACGCGGTACGGTGCGAATGAAACACGGTCATCCGGACCGAAATCCATCTCCACCGGCAGGGACAGGCGTCCCTGAATCAAACGGCCCTTATTCCGGTGCTCTTCCCGCTCCATAACCCGCCCGAAATAAAGCCAGCGTTTGTCACACTGAATCGCATCGCCGGCGCCGTGATACGCGGGAAGAATGTTGCCCTCACCCAATTCCCGGTAAGGGCCGAGGAATTGTTCACTGACTGCGTGGCGTACGGCGGCTTCCGGACTAAGAGAAAAGAAAAGGTGATACTTACCGCCCCACGGCACGATATGCGGCGATTCACAGTAAAAATGTTTGGGCCCAAAGACCGGAGGCAGGTAGGTCCAGTGAACTAGGTCCTCCGACTCTGCGGCGCCAACGCATCCCCGGTTGTACACATCGCCTTTTTCCGTACGGTCACAAAAGACCATCAAGTACTTGTTTGTTTCCGGATTCAACATAATAAAAGGGTCGCGGGGACCGATGTACCGGGCTTCCTCCGGTTTATTGCAGCGGTCATACCAACGGGCGGGATTATTGATAAACTGCAGCGATTCAGGTTTGCTCCAGTGAAAAAGATCGCGCGACCAACAGATGGAGCCTTGGCGAAAAATGAGACCGTAACGGCCTTTATGCCTGACTACATAACAGGCGCCGGAGGCTTCGGGAATAGCCGGCTGTTCCGTCCAGCGGATGAAATCCGTGGTGGTCGCATGGCCGAGAGCCAGCGATTCATTACACAAGCCCGGGCCTCCCTTCAATCCCCGGCCGGTAATGTGAAAGAGATGCCAAACGATGCCTTTGCGGATAAGCGCAAAATCATTCAGATGATATCCGAGCGGCTGGTATTCATAAAACCGGGGAATAGCCGTGTATTTTTTCATAATTTATTTTTAAAGTATTACGATTAAAAATCAATAACGCATCAAAGAAAAACGGTGAATAGACCTAAAACAAGAAGGTAGACGCTGAACCAGGCCAGGCGGCCGGCCAGGACCAGGCGTCGTAAAATA
This sequence comes from Candidatus Ratteibacteria bacterium, assembly GCA_041653615.1. Taxonomy (GTDB): domain Bacteria; phylum Ratteibacteria; class UBA8468; order MWAK01; family MWAK01; genus JAHJUB01. Next base: position 47,429 of record JBAZEZ010000012.1, on the reverse strand, counting down.
TGGAGCGCCAGGAGTCCGACCAGGCAACTTACCACGAAACCAAGAAGTAACGACACCGGAGAATTTCCGGGCTTTAAACCACCCGGCAATCCCATCGGAATTTCCACCAGAAAAGCACCGGCCACCGCCGGCAGGGAAAGAAGAAAAGAGAAGCGGAATGCCTCCTGCCGGGAAAGACCGGAAATAAGCCCGGCGGAGATAGTGCTGCCGCTCCGGGAAATACCGGGCAAAACCGCCACCAGTTGCGCGCAACCGATAATAAAAGCGCGGAAAGGGTTTATCACCCCCACCTTCCCTCCCCCCTCAAGGGGGAGGGAGGAACGGGGGGAATTTTTTAGACTAGCAACCGCCAACACCAGTCCGGTAATCAAAAACATCACCGCCAGAAGAGGCAGGGAAGTAAAAATACTTTCCGCCTGCTTTTTCAGTAACAGACCGAAAACAGCAACCGGAATACTACCGACTATAATGGCCGTCAGATATCCCCGGCTTTTAGCGCCTTCTTCAGACCGGAGGCGCAGGCCGGTAAAAATCCGGACGATATCAGGCCAAAAGTAAATTATCGTGGCTAACAGCGTCCCGCCGTGTAGAAAAACCGCCAGGTAAAATTCGTCCGGGGTCTTTGGTAAGAAATGGCTGATAAGCGCCAGGTGGCCGGAACTGGAAACCGGTAAAAATTCAGTCAGACCCTGAACTAATGCCAGAATTAAAATCTTAAACACGCCCCCCGCCTAACCTCTCCTCATCGGGGAGAGGAATGTTGTCGAAAATACCCGTGCGTTAAAAGAGAGAAGATTGACCGGGTTGTTCGGATTGCTTTGGTTGCTTGGGTTGTTTCTGGTTGAGTTTTATCTTTAAACGGCGGCTGGGTCTGAAGATAACGGTCAAATGCTCGGGCACCGGAACCGGTTCGTTGGCAAAAGGATTCCGGCCCATCTTTGCCCGGCGCTTCTTTACTACAAACGTTCCGAGCGGACGCAGTTGGATGGACTTTCTCTCCAAAATACCGTCTTCGATTTCACCCAGAAAAACCTTGAGAACTTCGGCAATCGCTTTCTGTTCCAGGCCGGTCTTTTCCGCAACCTTTTTGGTAACATCCTGCCGTTTCATAGTGTATTTTTCCGCAAGTTTATGATATTATATTATATTTTAGCCGTAAAAAACAAAGGGGAACCATCAATGACGCTACGGGAACGCTTCTTGCGGACGATGCATTACCAGCATCCGGAAAAAATACCGAATTTCGAATTCGGTTACTGGGCCGAAACACTGCCGCGCTGGCACTCCGAAGGTCTGCCTAAAGAGATAAACGACGAGGCATCCGCCTACCGGTATTTTGGTATCGAAGATTTCGTCAGAGTTGTCCCTCAACTATCTCTCAATCCCGGATTTGAATATAAAATCATACACGAAGATGAAAATTACCTCACTTACCGTGAAGGAAACGGCGTAACCAGCCAGACTACCAAAAAAACCGCCCATTCCATCCCGCACTTCATCGACTTTCCAATCAAGAACCGCAATGACTGGACGGAATACAAGGTACGGCTTTCCGACAATCCGGAAGGCAGAATCCCGGAGAATCTTTCCGAATTAAATGATTCCCTGAAAAAATCAAACGCACCCCGGACAATCTGGTTCGGCTCAATGATCGGTTGTGTGCGGGATATCACCGGCTTTGAAAACCTCGCCTATCTGGTTTATGACGACCGCGACCTGATTGAAGATATGGTAGAAACCTTCTGCCGCATCACCGAAAGATGCCTGCCCATAATTCTGGAAAAGGTGGAATTTGATGCCGCCAACGGCTGGGAGGACATCTGCTACAACTCCGGCCCCATCATCAGCCCGAAAATGTTCGCCGAAATCGTCGTACCCCGATACCAGCGAATCACCAAAATCCTGCGCGACCACGGCATCGACACCATCTTCACCGATTGCGACGGCAATATCGTTCCGCTAATCCCCTCTTTCCTGAAAGGCGGCATAAACTGCATGTTCCCGCTGGAGGTAAACGGTGGAGGCGACCCGGTATTAATCAGAGAAAAATTCGGGAAAGAAGTCCTGCTGTTGGGCGGTGTGGACAAGATGGTTCTGGATAAGGGACCAAAAGCAATCGAAAAAGAACTTTTGCGGTTACGACCGGTCGTTGAAGAAGGCGGTTTCATCCCCCACGTTGACCACCGGGTGCCGGCAAACATCAGCCTCGAAGATTATCGCACTTATTTGAAATTGAAAAAGGAGATACTAGGTATTTCGTAGGGGCGCCATTCATGGCGCCCGCGGGGCGGTTGAATCCGCCCCCGCAACAACACTATTCAAACACAGGAGGTAATATGCAAGCCGTAATTGAAACCGGAGGAAAACAATACATCGTGTCCCCGGGCATGAAACTGAAGGTGGAAAAACTACCGGAACAAAAAAAAGACGCGGTTGTCTTTAAGCAGGTCCTGCTTTTTACCGCTGACGACGGAAAGGTTACGACCGACTCGGACAAGCTATCCTCAATCAAAGTAAAAGCAAAAATAATATCCGAAGGCAAAAATAAGAAGATTCTGGTCTTTAAGCGAAAATCGAAAAAAGACTACAAGAAGGCGTTCGGCCACCGCCAGTTTTATTCGCTGGTTGAAATTCTGGAAATAGTCGCGTAGGGCCGCGCTTACGAAAGAATAACATTGCTTAAATCATTACTGATTGTGGTTGACGAAGGGCCGCAAGGTTTTCCGACCGAAGAGGCGGTTGCGGAACTGCAAAGCCTCTGCCTGACTACCGGAATTCCGGTAGGAGGGGTGGAAACGCTGAAGGTCAGGGAACCAAACGCCACCACCTTTTTCGGAAAAGGAAAGGTGGCGGAAATTGCCGAGCGCATTAAAGAAAAAGGGGTCGCGCAGGTCGTCTTAAATCTGGACTTTTCCGGAATTCAACAACGAAATTTAAAAAATAGCTGGGGCGTAGAAATAATAGACCGAACCAGCCTGATTCTGCAGATATTTTCCAAGCACGCCCACAGCTCCGCCGGAAAACTCCAGGTGGAACTGGCCCGGGAGAACTACCGCCTCTCCCGAATGACCGGCCGAGGCATTCTCCTCTCCCGTCTGGGCGGAGGCATCGGCACCCGCGGTCCCGGCGAAATGAAACTGGAGGAAGAACGCCGAAGGGCCCGGGAACACATTCAGCGCCTGGAAACCAAAATTTACGCCTTGGAGAAACAACGGCAAAAACTCCGGGACCTGCGCAAAAACAGGGGCGTACCGGAAATCGCGCTGGTCGGTTATACTAACGCCGGTAAGAGCGCGCTCCTTAATACCCTGTGCCGTAAAGAAGCAACGCTGGTAGCCGACAAACTTTTTGCCACGCTTGATACCACCACGCGGCGCATTTACTTCGGAAAAGAACGGATTGCGGTGGCGACCGATACGGTTGGATTTCTCCATAACCTATCCCACACCCTGGTCGCCGCGTTCCACGCGACCCTGGAAGGGATATCCGCCGCGCAACTGATTTTGATAGTGCTGGACGGAAGTTCCGGTCTGATTTCAGAACATTACCGTACAACAAGAGACGTTTTAAACCAGGTTTCGGCGGGAAAATTGCCGCTTTTAATCGTAATCAACAAACTGGACCTTTTAACTGCGGAACAAAAAGAACGGCTCAAACGCAAATTCCCAGAAGCGGTCTTCGTTTCCAGTCTCACCGGAGAAGGTCTGACTGACCTGAAAAACGGCCTTGCCGCCCGAATATGGATGAACTAAAGTTTTTGAGCACTTACCGCTCTTTCTTCATTACCAGCCACCTGGCTCCGGACGGGGACGCGATTGGGAGTGAAATAGCGCTTTACTTCTTCCTTAAGGCCCAAGGCAAAAAAGCGATAATCGTCAACGACGAATCGGTACCGCCTGACTACCGGTTTCTGGAAGGCAGCGAGACAATTAAAACGTTGGCCGATTTCAAACGTCAGCCCCGGTTCCGTGATTCTTTTGAAGCCGCCGTATTCCTGGAATGCAGCACTAAATACCGCGCCGGCCAATCCGGCAGACTGCCGGAGAACGTACCGATCCTCAACATTGACCATCATTTTGATAACGGCCTTTACGGAAACGTAAACCTGGTTTCACCCGGAGTTTCCGCGTGCGGGGAAATTGTGCACGATATTATTATCCGGTCCGGCGGAAAGATAACACCGGAAATCGCCTCGGCGCTTTATACGGCCATTCTCACCGACACCTCCTCGTTCCGTTTTAACACCAACGCTCAAACTCTGCGCATTACCGCCGACCTCATTGACAATGGGGCAGAACCGAATCGAATCGTGGAAGGAGTTTACGAACAGGTCTTATTCGCCACCCTGCTCCTGCTGGGTAAAACGCTGTCCACCATCAAACAGACACCGGACGGATACGTTGTTTACTGCAAGGTGAGCCGGCAGATGTACCGGGAAACCGGAACTTCCGAATGCGACAGCGAAAATTTTATCGACTATCTGAGGGTGGTTGAAGGTAACCGCGTTACCTTTGTCCTGAAGGAACTGTCCGACGGAAAAACCCGGGTTAACCTGCGTTCGAAAAGCGCCTACGACGTACAGAAGGTTGCCGCCGAATTCGGCGGCGGCGGACACCGCAACGCAGCCGGCTGTACTATCAACACCGGCCTGGAAGAATCCGAACGCCTGGTTCTGGCGGAAATCAAAAAGATTTTGTTATAAAAAAAGGGCCGGATAAAATCCGACCCTTTGGGTGGAGGCGCGGAGTAATGAGCTCGCGGTTCTACTTCGCTCCGGCAACACGAGTCTAGCTCAGCCGCTACAACCCGTAACATTGCCTGCGCTCGTTTTAGGGAAGGGGGCTTCCCTTCCCTAATATTCCAACCCCACCGCGACTGCGCGGGAAAATAACTTTTCCCGCACCCTTTGCAGGCCCGTCGCTCCCCCAATAAAAAAGGGCCGGATAAAATCCGACCCTTTGGGTGGAGGCGCGGAGTAATGAGCTCCGGTCCTGAAATAAAGAACGGTTGGCGCTACATGCTTTTTCCCCGTTTTGTCTTCCTGCCGGGCCCTCTCGGGAAATGGATGAACCGGCCGTAGCCTCAAGGTTTCTTACTCCTTTGTCTTAAGGCGGAACAAAGGAGCCAGCCTGCTATCCGCTCCGCTCTCTAATTGCAGGCAATCAGAGGGGAGTCTGGCTTATGCCGCCAGATAGTTTGCCGTATTGGCAGTTTGTTTTTGGGGATTTTAACGAGCCCTTCCCCGAACTCGGCATGCTCCAATCCGTCACTTACGTTCCAGTCGAATCAGTTCGCCCCCATTGTAACTACAGTGAATAGTAAATGGTAAACAGTGAATGGTAATTCAAGAATTAAAGCACCTACCCTTTACCGTTCACAATTCACCGTTTACCGTGGTTAGCCATCTCCAAATCCGATACCCGGCGCCGAATCTTCTCCCTTTTATCAAACTGTTTCTTGCTCTTGGCAATGGCTATCTCAACCTTTGCCCAACCGCGCCGGAAATGAACTTTTAAGGGTATCAGCGTCAGGCCCTTCTGGCTAACCGCCTGGCTTAACTTCAGCACTTCCTGTTTGTGAAGAAGCAGTTTTCTCGGACGCCTTACGTCCAGCTCCTCCCGGCTGCATGGGTAAGGAGCGATATACATATTATGCAGGAAAACCTCGTTTTTGTCAATCCGGGCAAACGAATCTGACAGGGAAGCGTTACCGCCCCTGATGGATTTTACCTCTGGTCCGGCCAGGGACAAACCGGCATCCACCGTCTGGAAAATTTCGTAATCATAGCGGGCACGGCGATTTTGAATAACCGGCGCGATTACGCGCTTCCGTTTCCCCTGCTCCGGTTTTACTTCCTTCGGCTTTATTTGCTTCGGCTTCATAATATGGTATATTATAACGCAATATGGTTAAAATTGCCGCATCAATCCTGAACGCCGATTTTGGCAATCTCGGCCAAGAAATTAAGCGGGCGGAAGAAGCCGGCGCCCAACTCCTCCACCTGGATATTATGGACGGCCATTTTGTGCCCAACCTGACGCTCGGGCCCCAGGTGGTCAAAAGTCTGCGGCCCCACACCCGGCTCCCCTTCGAAACGCACCTGATGGTTACCGACCCGGAGAAGTTTTCAACTCCTTTTATCAATGCCGGCAGCAACCTCATCCTCTTTCACGTCGAAACGGTCTCCCGACCGGAAAAATTACTGAAAGAAATTAAAATCGCCGGAGTAAGAGCCGGTTTGGTCCTTAACCCGCCCACCCCGGTCGAAACCCTTCTCCCTTATTTAAATGCGATTGACCAGGTTTTGGTTATGTCGGTGAACCCGGGATTTGGAGGGCAGGAATTCATTACCGGCGCCCTGGATAAGATTTCCGTACTTGATGCGGAACGACGGAAAAAAGGCCTGCGTTTTGAAATTGAGGTTGACGGCGGGGTTAATCCAAAGACCGGCGCTCTCTGCCGAAAAGCCGGGGTTGATATCCTGGTAGTAGGAACCTATTTGTTTCAAGCAAAAGATATTAAAGAGGCAGTGAAATCACTGCAAACGTAGGGGTTTCCGCGGGTCGGATGAATCCGACCGCTACACAATCTTGATTCTTCGCAGTTTCGGCCCCAAAACCTCTATTGACACCTTTCTGGTTTCCGGCGGTAGGTAACCGGCTATCCGCTCCGGCCATTCAACCACGATTACACCATTAGCCTTTAGGCAGTCTTCAAAAGGGGTAGTTTCTATTTCAACCCCTTTTTCAAACCGGTAGAAATCAAAGTGGAAGAGCGGCAACCGGCCTTTATGATGTTCAATCAGGATAACAAACGACGGGCTTCGTACCTCTCTTTCCGGTATCCCTAAACCCGCAGCCAGACCTTTTACGAAGACCGTTTTGCCGGCGCCGAGCGGCCCGATAAGCGCAATCACCTCCCCGCCCTTTAATTTTTCAGCAAAGAGAGCTGCAACCGTCTTGGTCTCCTTAGGGCTTTTGGTAATCTTTTTCATTTGCCATTTAAAAAAATTGTATTATTTGTAGTCGCCCGGCTTGCCGGGCTCTTTTAACCGCGCCAAGCAAGCTTGGCAACTACAACCAGTGGCTATACGCGATCGGTTATCCGTGCAGCCTTAAAAACAAAAGGGTAAGGTCGCTGGCCCGGATTCCGCTTATCTGACGCGCCTCGTTAAGCGAACCGGGCCGAAACTTCTTAAGTTTCTCCCTTCCTTCCGTGGAAAGACCGACAATCTTGTCATAATTAAAACCTTTCGGAATCAAGGCTCCGGCGTTCTTTGCCAGTCTTTCGGCCAGAACCCGGTCTTGTTCCAAATACCCTTCATACTTGAGTTCAATTTCAACCGCTTTCTTGACCCGAACGTCTGTTGGGCGGGGATCCGCCTTCGCCAAAAGGCTATGGCGGACGCAGTGTAACCCCGCCCCTACATTTTTTCGTTGTGCCTCAATCTTTTCTATGTCGCGGTAATTAACCTCCGGGCGGCGGAGGTATCGGGCCAGGTTCAGCGAACCTTCCGGCAAAGAAACAAAAGTGGTCTTCAACCGCTTGATTTCCACGGCAATCGCCTCCCGTTGAAAACGCATCTTCTCGTAAACATCTTTCGGAATCAATCCGAACCGATAGCCGTAATCCATCAAACGAAAATCGGCGTTGTCGCTACGCAGCAGAAGCCGGTATTCAGCCCGGGAAGTAAAAAGCCGGTAAGGTTCAAAAAGTTCCGTCGTCGTTAAGTCATTCGCCATCACTCCCAGATAGGATTCATCACGCCGGGAAACGAATTGCGGCTTGCCCCGAAATCTAAGCCCCGCGTTAATCCCGGCTAAAAGCCCCTGGCCGGCCGCCTCTTCATACCCGCTGGTTCCATTTACCTGCCCGGCAAAATAAAGGTTTTCCACCCGCTTGGTTTCCATGGTAGACTTTAGCTGATGGGGCGGAAAAAAATCATACTCCACCGCGTAGCCGAAACGAAGGATATCCACATCTTCCAACCCGGTGACTGTTGACAGAGCATCCCGTTGAACTTCAGCCGGCAGACTGGTTGCGAAACCGCCCACATAGACCTCGTCGGTATTCCGGCCCTCCGGTTCCAGAAATACCTGATGACCGGTCTTATCCGGAAACATCTTTACCTTCACTTCCAGGGAAGGACAGTAACGCGGACCAACCCCTTTAATCTGCCCGGTATAAAGCGGCGCACGATGTAAATTGTCAGTCACAATACGAATCGTTTCCCGGGTCATGTGCGTAAGATAACACGGCATCTGTCGCGGCGCAAAATTTTCCGTTCGGAAAGAAAACGGCTGGGGTAACTCGTCTCCGAATTGAATTTTCAACTTGTCGAGGTTCAAAGAACGGAAAGAAACCCTGGGCGGCGTACCCGTCTTGAAACGGCTGATTTCAAAACCGTTTTTTACCAACGACCCGCTCAACTTATCCGCGGACTCTTCGCCCATCCGGCCGCCGGGAATAATGGTCTGGCCGAAATGTAAAACCCCGGAAAGAAAAGTACCGGCCGTAATGATTACAACCCTGGCCCGGTACTCAAAACCCTCCCGGGTGCGTATTCCGGCTGCCTTACCGCCCTTAATTAAAATTTCCTCCGCCATACCCTGGCGAATAATTATATTCGGAATTCTCTCCAGCGTTTCCCGCACCAATTGCTGATAGGCCTTCTTGTCGCTCTGAGCTCGGGGACTGAAAGCAGCCGGACCTTTGCCGGCGTTAAGAACCCGGAACTGGATACCGGTGGCATCAGCCCACAGACCCATTTCACCGCCCAGGGCATCTATCTCCCGAACCAACTGGCCTTTAGCCACTCCGCCGATTGCCGGGTTGCAGGACATCTGGCCCACCGTATCCAGATTCATCGTCAGAAGCAGGACCGAAAAACCCATTCTGGACACGGACAAGGCGGCTTCGGCTCCGGCGTGACCGGCGCCAACCACGATAACATCAAAATACTTTTCCACTGTCTCAATATTTTAACATAAAAAAACCGAACCGGAATCTGTCAATATATTAATAGTGTTCAAATTAGACATAAAAATCCAAAAAAAGGTAAAATGTAAGTAATCTTCATACCTTAAAAAATGATACTGGACAAGATAAATCAAACCGGAGATGTTAAAAAACTGCGGCCGGAAGAACTTCCGCTCTTAACGAAAGAAATCCGGCAACTAATCATTGAGGTAGTAGCCAAAAACGGCGGACATCTCTCCTCGAACCTGGGCGTAGTGGAACTGACCATCGCTCTTCACAGGCTCCTAGACCTGGAAAAAGATACCCTCATCTGGGACGTAGGCCACCAAACCTACACCCACAAAATTCTGACCGGGCGGAAGACTGAGTTTGAAAAACTTAGAACCTACCACGGCCTCTCCGGTTTTCCGGAACCCAATGAGAGCGCCACCGACCCTTTACGAACCGGCCATTCCAGCACTTCCATCGCCACCGGATTAGGCATCGCCTGCACTAAAAAAGAAGGAAAAACCGTCGTGGTAATCGGCGACGCCTCTTTGAGCGGCGGGGTGGCCTTTGAGGGATTAAACCAGGCAGCGGCAGCCAAAGCGAACCTATGCGTCATCCTTAACGCCAACGAGATGGCTATCTCACCCACCACCGGCGGACTCGCCCTGTCCCTGACCAAGGTCATCACCAATCCGCGCCTGGAAAACTTCCGACAACACACCAGAACACTCGTCCAGAAGATGCCTTTTCTGGGACCGGAAACAATTAATTTTTTCAAGACAATGGAGGAAGGCGTCAAGAACCTCCTGGGCCCCGCGGAACTATTCGAAGGAATCGGGTTTAGTTATTTCGGGCCATTTGACGGTCATAACTTTTCGCAACTCAGGGAAGCGCTGGAAAAGGTTTTAAAACTTTCCACGCCGCGGCTGGTCCACGTGGTCACCAAAAAAGGGAAAGGTTACCCGCCGGCCGAGGCAGACCCGGAACATTTTCACTCCGCAAACAGGTTCTCGATAACAACCGGCGAACCGATTGCGGCGCCGGAAACGGAATACCGCGAAGTATTCGCGGAGGAACTGGTCAGACAGGCGGAAAAGAAACCGGAGATTATGGCCATTACCGCAGCGATGACCAAAGGTGTCGGGCTGCAAAATTTTCAAAAGTTATACCCGGAACGTTTTTTTGACGTTGGCATCGCGGAACAGGCGGCGGTCGCTTTTGCCGCCGGACTCGCCAAATCCGGCAAACGTCCGGTAGTCGCCGTCTATGCCACCTTCTTTCAGAGAGCTTTTGACCAGGTGTTTCAGGAAATCTGCCTGCAAGGGGACCTGCCGGTTACTTTTATCTTGTGCAACAACGGACTGGTCGGCCCGGACGGTTCCACCCACCACAGCCTCTACTCTTTTTCTTACCTGCGTTCCTTACCCGGCCTCTCCATCCTAGCGCCTTTTTCCTATCAGGAGCTGCGGCGATTATTAGCCCAATCGCTGAAGGCGTCGTTTCCGACCGTCATCCTTTTCCCCAAAAATGCCGGACCGGAAAATCTGGAAACAATTGAGGAACCAAAAGCAGCCGTTTCAATCCTGGCGGCGGGCAATATCGCCGAGACGGCACGCCGGGCAGCGTTAAGACTGAAGAATGACGGGGTCTCCGTCTCCTTCTGGCCAACTTCGTCCATCAAACCCCTTGACGAAGAAATCATCCGGAGAGCAGCGGAGGCAAACACGGTGGTGACCGTCGAAGAAAACAGTCTTTTAGGCGGATTCGGCAGCGCGGTCCTGGAACATCTCACGGAAAAAAACTTAAAGAAAAACGTAAAAATGATTGGAGCGCCGGACCGTTTCGTTACCTTCGGAAGCCGGCCGGAATTATTAGCGGAAATCGGCCTGGACGAAGAAGGAATTTATAAACAGATTAAAAACATTGTAAAAATGTAGGGGAGGGGCTACGCCCCCTCCCGCCGTGGGCGGGCCCCGTAGAGTGGAGTCAACTCAACGGGGCGGGGATGTAACCCCGCCCCTACAAAATATGAAAACTAACGCCAAAACAAAATTCAAAGTAATCATAGACAACAACTACTGCAAGGGTTGCGGCCTATGCGTTCACTTTTGCCCGAAAAAAGGACTCAAAATTTCAGATAATAAAAATAAAAAGGGTTCTTTGTTTGTAGAATTCTCCGGCAACGAATGTACCGGTTGCCTGCGTTGCGCGCTAATCTGCCCGGACGCCGCCCTTAAAATCATCAAAATCGGGGGTTAGCATGGGAAAAATAATCTTCGCGAAACCGAAAGACTACGAAGAGATTCAACGTTTTCTGGAAAACGCCTACGGGCACAGTTATAACTACTTTTCCGAAAACTATCCCGCGGTCTGGAACAAAGAAACAACCGATTACCGCCATATCTACCCGATTAGAGAAAAGGGGGATATTGTAAGCCTGGTCCGCCTTTTCCCGCTTAACTTGGTCCTGGGTAAAACCAGGGTTAAGGTGGCCGGCATCGGCGGGATTGCCACTTCACCTTCGGTTCGAAACAAAGGCTACATGAACCAATTAATGGAACACGCCATCGCCAAAATGAAGGAAGAGAATTTTCCTGTTTCCATCCTCTGGGGAGACCGGCACCGCTACCGGACTTTCGGTTACGAAAACGCCGGCAAAACATGGAACTTTACCGTAAACCGGCGCGGCCTTCATAAAGCCGGGGTAAAACCCGTTTTCCCGCAACGGTATTCCGGACAAAAAGACCTCCTGGTTAAAATTATCGCTGCTTACGAAAAAAATCATTACCGGAAAACAAGGACGAAAAAAGAATACGCTCTTCTTTACCGAAAACGCGGTCTTCTGCTCTTCTCCGCGGACGACGGAAATGATTTCGGCTACCTTGCCCTTTCCGGGGAGTACGGCCTTAACGGCTGCTTGGAATTCGGCGGCTCCATCCCGACCGTCATGGGAATCGCCGGATACGCAATGGAGCATTTCAACCTTTCTTCCCTGAACTTTTTCTTTCCGGAAAAATCTATTATCCCGGGATCGATTTTACAGGCTGCTTCGGCATGGAACATCACCTCCTCGGCAATGTTAAAAATCGTTGACTTGCAAAAAACCGTATCCCTGTTTGCGGCCCAATCGGGAAAAGAAAAAATCCCGGACGTTGCGTCATTGAAAACCCACGCGGAAACAGAACAGGTTCCCGCGCTCTTCGGTACCCTTTCGGAAAGCCCGTTTAATATCTTTCTTTGGCCGTTAGACCGCGTTTAATTTGGGGAAGTAAAAACGGAGGTAAAAAATGGTTGATTTCACAAAACTAAAGAAGTTTATGGAAATACCGGAAGCCGCCGAGATGTTGTTGAAGCGTCCGGAAAAAGAGAGCACCCTTTCGGTCAACCTTAAGGTCGGCCCGAACAAGATGCTTATCTACAGCGGATACGTAGTCTATCACAACCTCGTTCTGGGACCGGCTAAGGGCGGAGTGCGCTTTGCCGCCAACGTCACCCTGGAGGAAACCAGAACCCTGGCGGAATTGATGACCCATAAGTGCGCGCTGATGGGCTTGCCGTTCGGAGGCGGTAAATCCGCCATCGCCTTTGACCCGAAAAGCATCTCGGAGTTTGAACGACGTACCCTCATCAAGGAATACGCCCACATGCTCCGGGATGAACTGACAGCCGGCTCTTACATACCGGCGCCGGACCTGGGCTCCACCCCCTCGGATATGGCGATAATTTACGGGGAGACCCACCATCCGGAGTCGGTAACCGGAAAACCGCCCCGGTTAGGAGGCTTGCCCGGCCGCCGGGAAGCAACCGGAAGAGGCGTCTCAACCATTGCCACCTCTGCCTGCCGCCAGATTCTGGAAAAAGAAATCAAGAATACCACAACCGCTATCCAGGGCTGCGGCAACGTGGGCAGTTACACCGCCTCGTTTCTTTTTGAAAAAGGCGCTAAAATCGTGGCGCTCAGCGACGTTTCCGGCGGACTCTACTCGCCAAAAGGTCTGCCTATCCCCCAAATTCTGGACTTTATCCGGCAGGGCAAACTCATTTCGGAGTACCCGGATGACAACCTGCAAAAAATAAAGAACGAAGCGCTCCTGGAACTACCGGTTGAAATTCTGATTCCGGCGGCCGTGGAAAACGTCCTGAATAAAGAGAATGCTGACAAAATTTCCGCCAAACTGGTCGTGGAAGCCGCCAACGGACCAACCACCGCGGAAGCCGATAAAATCTTAGGCCAAAAAGGAATTCCGGTAATATCGGACATCCTGGCCAACAGCGGAGGCGTTGTAGCTTCCTACGTAGAATGGCGCAACGCCAAGAGCGGCAACCAGACGTCCGCGGAAGAAACTTACCAGTTTATCGATTCCAAGGTGGAATCGGCTTTCGGTAAGGTACTGCGTCTGACCAAAGAAAGGAAGGCTGATTTCCGAAATGCCGCTTACATTCTTTCCGTGTCGGAACTGGTGGCGGCGATGCGCGAACGTTCCTGGATATAATATACGCTCTCCGAAAATAATAGAGCGTTTCGTAGCGCGACCCTTTCAGGGTCGCCAAAGGAGTTTCTTATGCGTTGGAGCCAATATTTCTTACCGACCTTAAAAGAAGCCTCAATTGAAAACGACGACACACCTTCCCTGCGCCTTATCCTGCAGGCCGGGATGGTACGGCAGCTAAGCAGCGGAATCTACACCTACCTTCCCTTCGGCCTGGCCGCCCTGCGCAACATTGAACAAGTTATCCGGGAGGAGATGAACGCGACCGGCGCCGTGGAACTCCTGATGCCGGCCCTGCAGCCGACCAGCCTTTGGAAGGAATCTGACCGCTACAAACTCCTGGGCAAAGACATCGTCTCCTTCATGTTTAAAGACCGGCACGACAGGGAACTCCTGCTTGGCCCCACCCACGAAGAAGTGATTATGGAAGTGGTCCGGCGGGAAGTAAACTCATACAAACAGCTGCCCCTGACCCTCTACCAGATTCAAACCAAGTTCCGGGATGAAATGAGACCGCGCTTCGGCCTGGTCCGCTCCCGGGAATTCCTGATGAAAGACGCCTACAGCTTCGACGTTGACGAAGAAGGTCTGGAACTCAGCTACCAGAAGATGCTGGCCGCCTACCACCGCATCTTCAAGCGGCTGGAAATTAAATATAAGGTAACCGGCGCGGACAGCGGCGCCATGGGCGGCAAATTCTCCGAAGAGTTCGTAGCGGAGGGAGCGTGCCCGGAACTGGAAATCGGCCACATTTTTAAGCTCGGTACACCCTACAGCGAAAAAATGAAGGGGCTCTTCCTGGACAAAACCGGCCAGCAGCGTCCTTTCGTCATGGGCTGCTACGGCATCGGCGTTTCCCGGCTGGTCTCCGCCGTCATTGAAAACAACTACGACCAATCCGGAATCATCTGGCCGATTTCGGTCGCGCCTTTTCACCTGCTCATCCTGCCCATCAATTACGACGACCCGGCGGTTAAGGAAGCCGCGGACCGGCTCTACGCCGCGGCGCAGGAAAAGAAAATTCCGGTTTTGATGGACGACCGGGCCAGGCAGGCCGGCGAAAAGTTCAAAGACGCGGACCTGACCGGAATCCCTTTCCGGATAACCATCGGCAAAAATTTAAAGGAAGGAAAGGTGGAATTGAAAAAACGGTCCGAGCCCAAGGGCGAATTACTCCCGCCGGACCAGATTCTGGAAACCTTATTTAAATACCTCTCCATCTAAACATTCCACAGCCATGTCTGCTTGACGTTTTTACCCTTTTTCGGCTAAAATATCCAGGTTTGAGGAGAAATTTCTATGCCAACTTACGAATACGAATGTTGCGAGTGTCCCAACCGGTTTGAGGTCTTCCAGAAGATGACCGAAGAACACCTGAAGCATTGCCCGAAATGCAAGGGAAAAGTACGCCGGCTGGTGGGAACCGGCTCCGGCGTCATTTATAAAGGGTCCGGGTTTTACACCACCGAGTATAGGAGCGACTCATACAAAAAACGGGAAAAAGAAGACCGGGGAACAACAGCAGCCCCGGCGTCAACAGAAAAAAAAGCAACGGAAACAAAAACAATAAAAGCGAAAGCGGAAGTAAAAGCAAAGGAAAAATAAATCAATGTATAAAATAACCCTGGTGCCGGGCGACGGTATCGGACCGGAGATTACCCGGGTCACGCGGGAAATTGTCGACCTTTTAGGCGTTCCGATTGAATGGGAAGAGATGCCGGCCGGCGAAGAGGCAATGGCAAAATACGGCTCGCCGATGCCGGAAGAACTTCTCTCTTCCATCAGCCGGAATAAGATCTGCCTTAAAGGGCCCATCACCACGCCGGTCGGCGGAGGATACCGCAGTATTAACGTTGCCTTAAGACAACATTTTAATTTATACGTAAACCTGCGGCCGATTAAGTTATACGCGGGCGCTCCCAGCCGTTATCCGAAGATTGACCTGGTCATCGTGCGGGAAAACACCGAAGACCTTTACTGCGGAATAGAATTTCAGAAAGACAAAGAAGAGACGCTTGAACTGATTAAACTTGTCGAAGCGAAGAAGAACCGGAAAATCCTTCCGGATTCCGGCATAAGCCTGAAGCCCATTTCGGTTACCGCTTCCGAACGAATTGCCCGTTTTGCCTTTGCTTACGCGGTCAAGAACGGACGCAAAAAGGTGACCGCGGTACACAAAGCCAACATTTTGAAGTATTCCGACGGGCTCTTCCTGGAATGCTGCCGGAGGGTGGCGCCGGAATTTCCGGCTATTGCTTTTGAAGACCGCATCGTTGATAATATGTGCATGCAGCTGGTCCAAAAACCGGAACTATACGATGTGATGGTTCTGCCGAACCTTTACGGCGATATCTTATCCGACCTCTGCGCCGGACTGGTCGGCGGTCTGGGCTTGGCGGCCGGCGCCAACATCGGCGAAGACGTGGCGCTCTTTGAGGCGGTCCACGGCAGCGCGCCTAAGTACAAAGGACAAAATAAAGTCAACCCGACCGCCCTGCTTCTGGCGGCCGGCCTGATGCTTGATTACCTGGGCGAAAAAGCAGCCGCGGAAAAACTGGATAAAGCGATTGCGGAAGTCATCCGCGAAGGCAAAGCGGTAACCTACGACCTGAAGCCCGGCAAAACCGAAGGCGTGGTAGGCACCCGGGAAATGGGCGAAGCAATTAAATCCAAGTTGTAATAAAATGTAGGGGAGGGGTTCTATCCCCTCCCAACGTAGCGCGACCCTTTCAGGGTCGCTGGGAAATTCCTATGGTAACCATCGTAATCGGTACTCAGTGGGGCGACGAAGGCAAGGGCAAAGTCATTGACTATCTGGCCGAAAATCACCAGGTAGTCGCCCGATATCAGGGCGGTGCCAACGCCGGCCACACTGTAGTCGTCAACGGCAAACGCTATGTCTTCCACCTGATACCTTCCGGAATCCTGCATCCGCAAGCGGAATGTATCCTGGGCAACGGCGTGGTTATCGACCCGATTTCGCTCATTTCCGAAATTGACCTTTTGATAAAAGAAAATATTTCCGTAACCGGACGTCTCTGGATAAGCGCCAACAGCCACTTGACTCTCACCAGCCACAAGATGCTGGACCAGGTTGAAGACCAGTACCGGGGAAAGGGAAAATTAGGCACCACCGGCCGGGGAATCGGCACCACCTATACCGACAAAACTTCACGCATCGGCATCCGGATGGGTGACTTCCTGGATGCGGATACATTCCGGGAAAAACTGGCCATCAATCTTCAGATGAAGAACTATCTCTTTAAGGAATACTACGGAAAAGAGATATTTCAGCCGGAGAAGATTATCGAGGAATATGCTCCCCTGCGGGAACGGCTCCGGCCGATGGTAATTGATACCGCGAAATACCTGAACGAGGCTATCGCCAAAGGAAAAAACGTCCTCTGCGAAGGCGCGCAGGGTACTTTCCTGGACATAGATTTCGGCACTTATCCATACGTAACCGCCAGCAATTCCACCGCCGGCGGCGCCTGCACCGGCTTGGGTATCGGACCGACCAAGATGGACCGGGTAATCGGCGTGGCCAAAGCCTACACTACTCGAGTGGGAGAAGGACCGTTTCCAACCGAATTGGCTGGAGACCTCGGCGAAAATTTAAGAGATTTGGGCAGCGAATATGGAGCCACCACCGGCCGGCCCCGACGCTGCGGCTGGTTTGACTCAGTCCTGGTGCGGTACGCGGCGATGGTCAACGGCCTGGATACTCTTTTCATTACCAAACTGGATGTGCTTAATACACTGCCGGTAATCAAAGTAGCCGTTGCCTACCAGGTCGGACAAGAACACAGCGTTGATTTTCCTAACGGTTACCGGGCACTTACGGAAGCCCAACCAATCTACGAGGAACTGCCGGGCTGGCAAAGTGATATTTCCAAAGTCCGGAAATGGTCTGAATTCCCGGATGCAGCCAAAAAATATCTGGACCGGATTGAAGAGTTAAGTAAAACACCGATTACGATGGTCTCTTTCGGCCCCGGCCGCGAGCAGACCCTTGAAAAATAAATATGGTGTCATTCCCGCATGTGGTAAGCGGGAATCCAGTTTTTTGTTTGGGCCGCTAGCTCATCAGGTAGAGCACCGCCCTTTTAAAGCGTTTTTGCCAATTTTCACCAACCCGCTAAAACATTCAAAAATTAGCCAAATTCCTTGATACAACTTCGTCTCTGCATTGTTTCTGTTTAAGGTTCTGTCAGGTCGTTTTAGGTAATTTTAGGCATCTTATGGACACTATATGGACACCAGTTTGTCGGCAATACATAGACCAATTTAACGGCATTTTTGACAACCTCCTTTCCCCTGTGCTATATTATCTTCAGAAGTTCATCTTTCATCAGTAAAGTGAAATTCCTCGTTGTCTGTTTCGCCTCCGAAATCCCTGCTTAACCCACGCTTTTCCTGCAAGTTTTGCCAATTGTTGTAGTCCGCAGCAAATAATCTGCCGTAGCATTCTTCTGTCGTTTTTCCTCTATTAGTCCTACCCTTATGCCTTCCAAATTCCGCACCACTCCTCATAATCCCGTGTTTTTCCGCAGAATTAAAAAGTTCATCAATCTGATGAAAGATGAACTTTTCTCGGGCAAACCAAAGAAAAGCCGGTTTTCTTGGGTTCTTGACGAAACTAAGTATCTCAATTTCGAAAAGGTAAGGAAACTAAGAGAATTCTGCGAGAAAACCAAGGGCTCGGCTCTCAGGAAAAACCAAATTATCCCTGTAAGAAACTGGTTTATGATGGAATTAGGTCTGTTTACCGGCCTAAGGGTCTGTGAAATGGTCAACCTACAATCCACGGACCTGCATATTCAGGAAGAGCAGTCTTCCTTAACGGTTCAGGCGGGAAAAGGCGACAAACCGAGAACCGTCTATTTCTCGGAAGCATTCAAAAAAGAATGCCTTTTTTATTTGCGTTGGAAGGAAAAAATAATTCCCGGGACATATCTCTTTGCCAATCAAAAAGGAAAGCGACTGACAAAGAGGACGCTTCAGAAATCGTTCAAAAAATGTCTTGAAATGGCCGGGTTGGAAAGCCATTATTCCATTCACAGCCTAAGGCACACTTACGGTAGTCATCTCTACAAAGCCAGTGGCCATAATCTACGGCTGGTTCAGGAGCAATTGGGCCACAGCAGTATCAGAACCACCCAGATCTACGCGAGTTTAATGGATGAAGAGATCAAGAAATCCCTGGAAGAACTCTACCGAGAGTAGAGTAAAAGGAGGAGGATGGAAAAGATAGGAAAGGCGATATGGTTGGGTTTGATTCTTGGCGTAGCAAGTATCTTGGCAGGTTGTGCGGCCACATCAACGGTAAGCAAAATTAATGTTCCTGCCCCGGAAAAAATTGAGGCCTCTCAGATTTCTCCGTTGGTTCTTGAAGTCTTAGACAAAACACCGGGTCAGAAGAATCAAAAACTTGCTCAGATTCTTGAAGAAGACTTGAAGACTGAACTTTACAACAACGGTATCCAGACGGAGAAAGAGGCCGAGAAAACTCTGAAAGTGTTTTTGAATAAGATTTCTATGGTCGGATTCGGCAAAAGATTTGTGCTCGGTCTTTTCGCCGGGCAATCCACCATTGAAACCAGCGCTGTTTTGACTGATAAAAACGGGGCAACTTTGGCTGAATTTCAAGTTTCATGTAAAGGGGGTTTGGGAGGAACGATATTTCAGGTAGATTCCCCGGAAAGAATTACCAAGAAACTGGCTCAAGATATTGTGAACCGTTTAATTTCGTTAAAGAATAACGAGCAGAAGAAAGGAGGTGAGTAAAAATGGGTTTGTTCGATTTCGGGATGTCCGATACGGAAAGAGCGGTCAGAGATGCGACCGAAGCCAATAAGGAATCGGCGGAAAAGAATTCCAAAGACGCTCTGGGTCAGACTGTCGGCAGCGTTCTCGATGTTGCCAGAGACATCTTTACAACGGCGGGGAAGTCTGACGAATACAAGAAAACCTACAAAGCGTTTAGAAAATAAGGCGGCGGCCTTAGGGTGCTATTCCAAAAAAGGGGAGGTGATTGGCGCGGCGATTTTTTTCGTAAAGTCATGATTTCTTTCAAACAAACTGGAGGAAAAAGATGAGAAAGATAGTGTTAGTAGGTTTGGTTTTGTTCGTCGGGATGTTCGGCGTCTCAAAGAACGCTTACTGCGCCGGCATTTCCGGAGCAACTCCGCAGGAACAGGGTACGTTCAGCATCGGGCTGGAACAGGATTACATCTTTGACCGGGATCTGCAGAACCAGGACGTTTCGTATTTTGAAGGTCCTGCGGAACTGTCCGGCACCCTGAAGTACAAGGTTAAAGACCTGGGAAGAACGATGGTTAAAGTTGGTTACCAAATGTCCAAGAACCTGAACGTTTACGCGAAACTGGGCGCAACCAATTCAGGTGGAAAACTTGTCTCTACCGTAGACGGCACCTGGACAGACGGCGTGGACAACGGCACCTTTGACGGAAAAGAAGAAGACAAAGGAAACAGCGCTTTTGCCGGAGGGATGGGTCTCAAATTAACCTTCCCCTTAAAGAACAACTGGATAATCGGAACTGACGCCCAGTATCTTATTCACCAGAACGACTTTTCCGGAAAGGCAACCCTTAGGGTGTATGACGACCTTGGAAACCTGATCGGCGAAGAATCGGGATCCACCATCGGCAGCGCCACCATTTACGAATGGCACATTGCCCCTTTTGTCGCCAAGTCATTCGGTAAGTTCGTTCCTTACGCCGGAGTAAAATATTCAGATATGCAGGTCAAGTCAGAAGGTATGGAGACGCTCAAAGCCAAGAACAATCTGGGCGTCTTTGTTGGTGCCGACTTCAACCTGAGTAAAAACTTCTCCCTGAACCTGGAAGGAAGATTTGTTGACGAAAGCGCGATGAGCATAACTGCGGTCTTCACCTTCTAAAAACAGGAAACTTTAAATAACTCGGGGGTGGTCGTTTCAGGCCACCCCTATGGAGGTTTTAAATGACGAGGTTTATTACGAAACGATTGATGTTGATTCTTTTATCCGGTTCCTTTCTTTTTATGACCGGTTGCGCATCTATGGGCAGTCTCTGGTCTGAAGGCAAAGAGACAACCGATAAGCAACTTGCTAATTTCACCGTAGGAAAGACGACAAAGAACGAGGTTGTCGCAGCTCTGGGAGATCCGCAGGAATATAAGTTCGATAGAGGGAACCAAATCCTGATTTACAAGTACCAGAAATTCTCCCCGCTCTTTCAGAGTAAGGAAGAACATGATACTACCTTCATATTCAACGAGAATCTTATCCTCAAGGACATTCTGAAGTCTACCGGCACGAAACTACGGGAGTTTTAAATTAATCTTCGGGAAATTCCTTGGGTGGCAGCGTATCCGCGCTAAACGGTGTTGAGGTCCTTCCATCCACCATTAATTTGAGGTAAATGCTGTAACAGGGAAGATTGACCAAATCTTCCTGGTCAAAAACCGGATAAAACTCCTGGGTCAGATACTTGGCGTCTTCCGCACCTACCCGAAAGGAGATAAGAGTCCCGACATTGCCCAAAATTGCTTCTCTTATCTTTTCGTCTATCTGAGTCAAGTACTGGTTGGCCAGGATAAGATTGAGCCGGTATTTTCTTGCCTCGGAAAGAATATCTACAAAACTGCTGGTCGCAAAACTCTGAAACTCGTCCACATAGAGGTAAAAGTGAAGTGAACCCTTATCCTTGGACAGACAGGTTAGAATAACCTGGCCGCGCCGGTGAATTTTTTTGTTCTTTGAAAAGTAATCTTTTCTCAAATTCCTCCGGAGGCAGATACCCCAGGGAAGAGTGTAATCTCTTTTTATTATACACCGCCTCCAGGAAATAAGGAATTCGTTCCTGGACATCGGCAAAGGTCCGATATTCCCAGAGGTAAACTTCTTCCGCTTTCAGAGTCTTGAAGAAACTCTCGGCTTTGGCGTTATCGTAAGGATTGCCTTTCCGGGACATACTGATCTGAAAACCGCAGTTCTTGAGCCGCTGGGTATAATCGCCGGAGGCATACTGCACCCCGCGGTCAGAATGATGGATTATTCCCGGGGCGGGGTTTCTTTGGCAGATGGCCATATCCAGGGCAGAAAGGGCCAACTGGGTGTCCAGACCCCTGGATACGCAATAGCCGATGACCCGGCGGGAGAAAGCGTCCAGAATAACCGCCAGATAGACAAAACCGGATTCTATCCGAATATAGGTAATGTCGGATACCCAAACTTGGTTTATCGCCGTTGGCGGTCGCTCTTTTGTCAGATTCGGATAGACTGGGTAATTGTGATTGGAATCAGTAGTATTGACCCAGCGTTTCTTGACGGCCACCAGGAGGGAACTTTCCCGCATGATGCGCAAGATGCGTTTGTGGTTTACGCGAATTCCTTCCAGCCGGAGTTGATTGGTTATGCGTCGGTAGCCGTATTTGGAGAATTCCAGGGCAATTGCTTCTATCCGGTCCTGAAGATTGGCATCAGTCTTTATTCTTTCCCGGTTTTTCGGCCGATAGTAATAGGTGCTGCGGGCAATATTCAGCATTTTGCACCGCCTTTTGACGCCGCCGTGGTTTCTGGGAGAGGAGTCGGCAATAAGCTCTCTCTTTTCCGGGTTTGTTCGATCGTGGCGGAAATGGCGTTTTTTAAAAAGTCGTTGTCCATGGTCAGTCTTCCGACCATGCACTCAAGTTCCTTGATGCGTTCTTTGTAGGCTAATTCGTAGCGGGGAGGGTTGCCCAGTTTCCCCAGACCGTAGCGTTTCTTCCAACGGTAGAGCAATCCCCAGGAAATACTGTATTTGCGGATAATCTGGGCGGGGGTGCTGAGACCGCTGAGTGATTCTTCAACGACCCGGCGCTTGAATTCCGGGGTAAAACTTCTTCTGTCTTTCATGGTAGTTCCTTTCTGCCCCGGTTGGGGCGGTTAGGCTCTACCAGGTATTCTAACACAAGTGTCCAACTTTAAGGGTGCAGTCCAAAGTCCCTTCTCTCTTCTTCCTTCGTATCCTGTCTGCTCAAAGCCGTGCTGCCCATCTTGGCGATAAGCATAGCTCCCAACAGAGACGCAGAGTCCTCTCCTATCTGTCCTTTTGATAGGTTCACCAAGAAAACCTTTCCCTCGTCCATTATCTTTCTTAAATCAAAACTGCTTTTCGGCTGGCTGATAACCTTTCTTAAGACCGGACTGCTTAAGAATTGACCTATTTTGTTCTGTATAGGCGCAACCGCCTCCTGTCTAAAGAAGGCGGAATACTTTTCAAATTCATTGAGCCAAAAGTTTTTCAACTGGTCGTCTTTCAGTTTATCCACCAGAACCCTCCGAAATCCTTCTTCTCCCAAAAGTCTTTGTAAATGGAACAGGGTGGCGTTTGGAAATTCAACCAGGGTAAGCAAGGCATTTCTCAGAATATACTCCATCCTCGGTCCCCAAGAATCGTGCCAAATCTTCTTAAATACGCTGATTAGGGAAGAAACGACCAGGAACCCTTCCGAAGGGTTACTTACCTCAAGGGGATTAAAAGAAAGGGCTTCTCCGCCATTCTGGGGATTGAGGTAGATGAGGTCTTTAGATCTGTCAGGCGGCAGGTTTTCAAGAATCCGGGTCACCAGGTCTCCATGCGGGTCCAAAAGCGCCAGGCCTTCGCCATTTCTCAAATCAGACAAAACCATATTGTAAATCAAGGTTGACTTCCCAACCCCTGTCTTGCCAACGATATACGTGTGGTAGCGCCTGTCCTTTCTTTTGATTCCGAACTTCCTTTTATCGTTCCGGAAGTTGGTCTCGGCCAGAATAGTTATCTTTTCTCCGTCTATTTTTTCCATCTTTTAACCTTAACTCCCTTCTTATCCACAAAAAAGACAGACAAAGTTGCCTTTCCGGACATATTTTCCTGTCTTGTGAACAAATCTTCTTCTTGGGTTAATGAAAGCAGAACATTAAAATTTTAAAAAGGGGGGTGATTATGTGGTTGAAGGTAAAGATGCTGACGGATTGGGAAGACCTGGGGAAAATTTTTAAGAAAGGAAAGGTTTACCGGGCAAGGGAGCCTGAACTTGAGAGCGAATTTTATACGGACGGTTACTATCTCATTCCTAAAATGTATTGCGAAGTGGTGAAAATCAACAAAAGAGGAGGTGTAAAATGATTAAGTTAATGGGAAATGTAAGCCGGAAAGTCCCGATTCCCGGGACTGATTTCTCATCCCAGTCTTTCGGTGCCGGGATGGAGGTGGAAGTGGGAAATAACGCTTCTTCCGAAGAAATCAGAGGCAAGTTCAAGGAGATGTACCAAATCCTTGAAGCCTCGGTCAAGGAGCAGATTGTTTCCAACGGAACCGCTCCTTCCAAGGAGTTTTCGGAAGGCAAGGACCTCATCACGCCGAACCAGAAAAAACTGATTGAGAAACTGGTTAAGGAACAGGGAATCTTCGGAAAAGAAAGGATAAGAATTCTTGGCGTCAAAACCAAGGAAGAGGCCAAGGTAGTTATCAAGAATCTCCTTTCCAAGGGTCCGAGGAGACGGAATGAAGAATAACCCCCTGGGTTATGTCACGACATCAATGATTCAGGCCTACGATTGCCCCAGAAAGTATTACTACGAATACGTGGAGGGCTGGAAGCCAATCCGGCCCTCTGCGAACCTTGTTTTCGGCAGCGTAGTTCACGAAAGTATTGCCGAAGAGTTCCTTAACGACCGGACAGCCAAGAACGCTTTTCTGGAAAAGTGGGAGAAAGTCGGAGAATTGGTCTATTCCCGATCAGATAACCACGAATCTCTTAAGAAAATAGGCCTTCTGCTGATCGAAAAAGTGGCAAAAACTGAACCATACCACAGGGTAATTGCGGTAGAAAAAGCCTATCAGGCTGAACTGCCGGACGGAACTATCTTCAAAGGGAAAACCGACGTCATCTATGACGACGGAGAAGGAGAAGTCCTTCTTGACTGGAAGACAGCCGGAGGTTCATTTCTGGATAGCCGGCCGGACTTGGATGACCAGTTGACCGCTTACAGTATGCTCTCCGGTATTCCCAAAGTGGCTTATGGGGTGCTTCTGAAGAAGAAAGAACCGGAAGTAAATTTCTTTTTTGCCGCCAGAAATCAAGAGGACTATCTTGACTATCAGGTAAAGGTAATGAAAACAGTGGCCGACATAGAGACAGGTTTCTTTTATAAAAAGCCTTCACTCTACTGCGGTTTCTGTAATTTCTGTTCTCTGTGCAGGAGCCAGATGGAAAAAGCGAGGGAAGAACTTCGTCAGTTGCCGGCAAAAGACAGGTACAAAGAGTTAAACTGCGAAAAGGTAAATCTATCCTGAAAACTCCCTCTTGGTCTGATTTCTTTGTCCTTTTAACGCGATAAAAAAGCCAAGAGGGGTTCTATTATCTATTCGGAGGAGAAAATCAATGTATAGCCCAAAGATTGAGCCGGAACAAGTGGGAAAACTGTATCTCTTAAGGGAATCTTTAGCCCAGGAAGGTGTCAAAAAACCCATAACGGTTCTGGTTAAGGAAGCGATTGAGGAATATCTGGAGAAAAGAAAGGAGGAGAACAATCCAGAGTAAGGATTACTACGAGCCAACGGCAAATTTTTGCGTTGGCTCTTTTTCTTCTTATACGATGTGCGGATATACTATGCTAACTATAGTATGTAGCATCAAAGTTAGCAAAACAATATACTATAATAGAAAAGTTAAGGGATCTTATGAAAAAAGAAAATCTGCTCAAGTTTGGAAAAAGAGTGCGCGAGGAACGGATGAAGCTGGGATTATCCCAAGAGGAATTAGCTTCTCGTGCTGGAGTCCACCGTACTTATATCGGGATGATTGAAAGAGCAGAAAAAAATATTACGTTAGAAAATATTGGGAAGGTGACCCAGGCTCTTGGTCTAAAAATTTCTGAATTTTTTAAAGGTTTTTGATATGTATAAATATAATCATCCAAAACCTATTATCCTTCAGCTTTCAGTTGATTTTTTTTGAAATAATATGGCTAAGCGAGTTAAACGTGACTGGCATCCGGAATTTAAGAAATACATGCAATTCATAGTAAATCACCCTAATTATAAAGGGATGCCATTTTTATATAAAGATGATGGCGAAATACGATGGATAGTTGCAAGAAGCAGCGAAAAAGGATTAGCGCGGTTAAAATGGTGGGATGAGAAAAGACAAGCACTAGGTATTCCTAAAGATGGCGCTTGGATTTCAAAAACAGCAAGAGCTATACATCCAACCGGAGAGAAACCATGCCAGATTTGTGGGAAAGTAATGAATCTAGATTATGTTTATCCGAATAAAAAAGGAAGTTTAAGTCCTGGTGCTATGAGCAATGCCCCTGATCGCCTTGATGGATTTCATAGCTACAATCTCTGTTGTAGGGCTAATCAAGATACCGGACGCCACAAGAGCAATCTTGCAAGATACGGCGAAGATAGAAGAGCGTATGAAAATTGGGCTGAAGGTGATTGGAAAGCGGCTAGTTGGTTAATGAGAGATTTTCAGAAACACGACGTTAGCCCGGATCATCTTGGACCTATTTCACTTGGATTTAAACATACACCAAGATTTAGACCTCTATCTAGAGCGGCCAATTCAGCACGAAATAACCGTATGACATTTAATGATGTCCAACTCTTAATTGAAGAGGAAAAAAAGGAAGATGTGATATCCACCCATTCAAAATATATTTGGGATTTACTAAAAAATAGAGTAGTGGATGATGCAGGTGCATTACAACTAAGTAAATTAATGCGAGAAAACTTGCACTATGTTTTATCAATCTTCTCATTTCTTGCGGAGAGAAACTACAAAGATTTTCTCATCAAATATTTTTTACATCCGGAATATGCAGACTACTCAATTGAGTTTGAGGGATTTGATCCAAACACTGGAAACTATACAAGGATGATTAAAACTAAGGGAATAAAGAAGCAATATGAAAACAATGTCGGGCGGTACATTAGAATCTCTTTTGATTCACTAGAACAATATTCCCAAAAGAAAAACAGGCATTTAAAGAACTGGATGATAGAAGATATTAAAAACAAACTAAACGAGATCGTTCAACACCTTGAAGCTGGGAATGAGAATGAAGCGTTAACAAAACTATTAGCTACCTTCAGGCTAGTAGCCGAAAAACTTTCTAAAAAGTTCAGATAAAATAACTAAGATATTCTCTGGGAGTGATTCGTCCACTAACAAATTTCTGAAAAATACTTGAAGGCTCAGTCTTTAGGTTAATTGGGTTACCATCTTCACAAACCTTAATTTTTAATAAGTCGCCGATTGCATCTTTAGTTGTGATATATTTTCGTTTATCAGTTGTGATAGGTTCAGGAAAGAGAGATTCTGGATTTCCATGGAGCGTTCCTATAATAAAAATCCTCTTCCTTTTTTGTGGGATGCAAAAATTTACCGCGTGTATTTTATGTCCCGCCACAGAATAACCTAATTTTTCAAAATTATTTTTAATTTCCTCATAGGTCTTTCCACTGTTAATAGTTAAAAGCCCCTCAACGTTTTCCATTACAAAAACTTTTGGTTTCAATCGCCCTACTATTTTGACAAACTCTTTATATAGAGAATTACGAGGATCCTCTATCATTCTTTTCCCTGCGTGTGAAAACCCTTGACAAGGAGGTCCACCGACAACAATATCAACTTCCCCTTTTTTTGCTATCTCTAAAAGTTCACTTTGGATATTTCTATTAGTAATATCTCCTTCGATTAAAACAGTTCCATTATGATTAGCGCGATATGTGTCGCATGCCTGTTTGAAGTTATCATTGGCCGCAATAACATTATAATTAGCCCATCTAAACCCGAGACTCAATCCACCTGCACCGCAAAAAAGATCAAGAAGGGTTTTTGTTCCTGTTTTTTTCTTAATTTGAGAGGCAAGGGAAAATGCAAGTAATGGTGGTACAGCGTTGCCAATTTGCTTACAGAGAGAACCTTTTGAACCATGAAAGATATAATTGTCTGGAAAAGATTGAAACCTTGCTGCTTCCCGGGCACTGATAACGCGGTCGTGAACCGGGTGTATATACGTTCCGTTTCCTGGACGATTGAAATATGTCGTTATTGTATAACTTGGTTTTTCAAGCAACAAACGTCCATACAAAGTAGTTCTACCGCCGGATTTTCGTATCTGCTCTAATCTTTTAGACGGGATATTTATGGGAATATTTTTCCAGTTTCCACCAGGCGGAACAGACCTTACCATACGGAGATCGTTCTCACTTAATGAATAAGTTGTGTGGTTATATACCATAAGAGAATAGATTTTGTCTTTGTGGCTTAAAGATAAAATTAACTAGCTTTTCATGTTTACCCAAAACATAATTTATCTCATCCTTTTCTAGACCGTACAGTTCAAATACCTTCATGTTTAGTTTATATATATCGTTCGTATTATTACTTGATTTTATAGAGGATACTAACTCTTCTATTTCTTTTTTATTCTGCTTTGTTGGTATAACAATTGGTAATTCAGCTAATTCGTAATTACTGATGTGATTATTTGAATTGGTGACCTTAAACCTCCAATTGAGTAATAATGAATTTAGTACGCCTAGTAAGTAATCTAGACTAACTTCCTGGTTTCCGAAAAGTGTTTCATTAAAAGTAAGGAAATTACAAGAATTGCCCAAGACAATATTTCCGGGGATCTTCGTAAACTTCAAACGTTTTTCTAAATGTATGTTTGAAATTTGTTGACATACAAGTCTTTCTCTCAGAACATATTTTTGTTTTTCTCCGGTTTTTTCTATAAATTTTTCATTGGTAAAAAATTCACCTAATGTATAAGAAAACTCACTCACATTATTTCCTCTCAACAACGGGAGTGATGTTTTTTCTTTAGTGATGAAACCTTTATCCAAAGTTAAATCAAGCTCCCCTCTGGCATTACAAATAGAAGTTAATGTACGAAGCTTGGGAAAGGTATTGAGTCTTTGTAGAATTTTCCATCCAATTTCATTCTCTATAATAATAGGTGCAGCTTCACTAATTTGTTCTATATGATTAACACTTACTTCGATTCCCTTATTGGCAAAGTCGTTTTGGTCGATTACTTTTGGATTGATTCTTATTACATTTCCCGGTTGCTTTTTATCTAAAGCAAAAAAACAAAAAGCTTGGGATATATCTGGGAAAAACTCGTTCTTTTCCGGAATTATATAGATTTTGAATAGCTTATATTTATTTATAATCCTTTTTCTAAGAAGTTCGCTTTGTTTATCGTTGAGCAAAGTAATGGGAATAATTGCGCCAACCCTACTAGAGTTATGTGTATAATTTTCAAGCATTTCTTCTAGGAATATCTTGTAATAATTAAGTGTTCCTTGATTGAATTTGTAGGTATTGTTTTCTCGTATAAACTGGATGACTTTTTTAATGTCAAGGGCGTATTGATTCGTATCAATCTCATCTTTATATTTATCGCTGTTTGCTTTAAGTAGTTTATAGGGCGGGTTTGTCAAAACAATATCGAAACCCTCAGAGATCCCGAAAATTCTTTTTGGGTCTACTTTTCTAATTTTGCCATGTTTATTTTCAAACAATACATCGCCTTTATAATAATTTTTTGGATTGATTTTTATAAAGAGATTATATTTTACTTTGACATATAGGGGCAAAAGTTTAGTAAAGAGATCAATCGCTTCGTTATCTATATCTGAAAAATAAATTCTATCAATAAGTGCCTGGATGATTTTTTGATTGTAGTGTTTGGTTTTCTGCAAAATCTCATCTATGTAGGCAATCACAAAAATACCAGTACCAACACAGGGCTCATAAAAATTTAAGTTAAAAAGATTTTTGTTATCAAGGCCATCAAGACTTTCTTTTGCGATCAAGCGTGCTATTGAGTAGTCGGTATAATAAATGCCAAAGTGTTTCCGTTTATCCGTATTCGCAATTTTTTCAGATTCTTTGTTTTTTTGATGGATTAATCCTATTAATTGAAAAATCTTTAATGGATCAATTTTATTTTCAGTTTGCAAACTTTTATATAGCAACTTATCTTTCTGGTCACTTGGTAAATGATTAACATTGAAAAAACCGAAGAGTGTTTTAAGCAACTCTTCCGTATTGGGGTAGAGTGAGGAAAAAGAATCATAAATTTCAAAGATTTTATTCATAGTTACTCCAATTATACAACTAATTTAAGTTTCTTTTCTTAATACTCCTACAACTTTTCCCTGTATTTTAACATTCTTCTCGTAAAATGGCTTCATTGTTTTGTTTGCAGGGACAAGCTTTATGCGATCTTTCTCTCGGTAAATCTTTTTAAGCGTGACCGCATCTTTGTCCGGCAGATATGCAACCGCCTTTTCTCCGTCATCAACAATAGATTGTTCACGAACAATTACAACATCGCCATCTGAGATACCTTCTTCGATCATACTTGTCCCAGTCACTTTCAAAGCATAATAGTTTGCCCCTTTTGAAAGCATACTTCGGGGAACATCTATTGGCTCAGAGTTTCTAATAGCTTCAATGGGACCACCTGCGGCAATTCTGCCCAAAAGAGGGATAGTAATCATTTTTTCACTTTCAAAAACAGATAATGCTCTTGGTTGATTATCTTCTTTTTCTAGGAAACCTTTTTTTTGGAGATTTTTAATATGAAAATGTGCCGTGGAAACAGAAGAAAGTTTGAGATGTTTTTTTATTTCCTCAAGAGAAGGAGCAAAACCATTTTTCCCCTTAAAAGATATTATGAAATCAAGGACTTGTTTTTGACGTTTTGTAAACATAGTTTTAGTTGTTCTTGACTTTCTATTCATTTTCGATTATACTCTATATATAAAAGGTCGTCAAGTATTTAAAATATTATTTTAACACTAGGAGGAAAAGATGGAAAATCAAAAGGAAGGCGGCCAGGGTGGTCATGGGGAGCACAAAGAAGTCACGATAATTGTAAACACGCGAGAGAAAATTTGGGATAAGAAAGAAATCTCATATGAGGAAGTTGTTGTGTTGGCTTTCGGTTCTTATTCTGACGACGAGAACATAGTTTACACGGTTACCTTTTCAAAAGGGGAATCGCCGCATCATGAGGGATCGCTAGTGAAAGGAGATAGCGTGAAGGTCAAGAAAGGGATGATATTTAATGTCACACAAACTAATAAGTCGTAGTCCCGATTTAAAAAAACTAAGGGACGAGGGGTACGAGATTGAGGTAAAAAACACATATTTGTTAGTGCGTAATATTCCCTATGTAAATTCAAAAAGTGAGGTCGCTTTTGGTGTGCTCGTAACCCCGCTTGGTGATTTGGCAGGTGACAGAACCGTCAAACCGCAGGACCACGTGATTCATTTCATGGGTGAACACCCTTGCGACAAGGAAGGTAATGTAATAAAAGGGATTAAGCATTCAAGTGGAAGAAAAGCTCTAGCAGAAGGAATAGAGGTTGATCACTCGTTTTCTAACAAGCCGCCGAACGGCTATGCGGATTATTACGAGAAAATAACGGCATACGTTAGGATAATCGCATCACATGCGGAATCAATTGATCGTTCTGTCACCGCCAAAACCTTTAAGGTCGTTGAATCAAATGATCCGGATATCGTTTTCAATTATTTAGACGCAAACTCAAGTAAAGCGGAGATTGAAACCATTTCTGCTAAGCTTCAAAATTTAAAAGTAGCCATTATTGGTTTAGGTGGTACGGGTTCATATGTGCTGGATTTTGTTGCAAAAACTCCAGTAAGAGAAATCCATCTTTTTGACAACGATAACTTCTTTTCGCATAACGCCTTTCGTAGTCCCGGAGCTGCTCCAATCGATGCATTAAGAGAACAACCGAAAAAAGTCATCTATCTTCATAGCGTATATTCAAAAATGCATAAATATATCGTTCCGCACGAGTATCACATAACTCCTTCAGTTTTAGAGGAACTATCAGGGATGAATTTTGTTTTTATATGCATGGATGAGGGAAAAATTAAGAAATTAATAATCCAAAAACTAACAGAGAGCGCGATATCATTCGTGGACGTTGGGGTAGGAATCAACGTAGTGGATGGACTGCTGACCGGGAGTGTTAGAGTAACAACTGTCACCATGGAGAAAAATAACCACATTGATAAAAGAATTTCTTTTGCCGATAACGTTGATAATGATTATGACAGAAACGTCCAAATAGCCGAGATTAATGCGTTAAACGCCGCTCTTGCTGTCATAAAGTGGAAAAAATTGTTTGGCTTCTACCATGATTTAGGTAAAGAGCATCATGCAGTTTATGATATTGCCGTTAATAAATTAATAAACGATGAAATTGTTTCATAAATTCGTAGAAAATATTCCTGACCAAATCGAGAACGGAGTAATATACATTTCTATAGATTATTCCACGGCTATTCATAAATGTTGTTGCGGGTGCGGAAATGAAGTTGTAACACCTTTTTCTCCAACCGATTGGAAATTGATATTTGATGGTAAAACAATTTCCTTATATCCATCAATAGGAAATTGGAACTTTGCGTGCCAATCGCACTATTGGATTACGAATAACGAAGTTAAGTGGACGCCAAGGTGGACTAAAAGACAGATTGACTCTGGCAGAAAGAAAGACAAGCGGAACAAAAAGGTTTATTACGGAAAGAAAAAGCAGCGATCGCTATTCAGGTTTTTTTCCAAAAAATAGCTACGCTCTTGAATACCCAAGGACGGAACCCGTGGAACTCAAAGCGCTTCGTAGACGATTTTCCTTCCTTCGAAAATCGCCAAATAGGCGGTTTTTTGATATAATAAAGAAATTGGACCGGGAAATGGCCGATAATTTATTGTCGAAGAATTTTTAAAAATTCGCTATAATACTATATAACTATGGACAAAAAACTAATTTCTATAAAAAAACTATTAGTCAATCCTGAAAATCCAAGGTTTGATGCAGTGAGAAACCCAACGGAAGCAATAAATTTAATGATGACAAAGGCTGGAAAGACCATATTTAATCTCGCTACGGACGTTGCCAAGCACGGTCTTAATCCTTCAAAAAGTCTCATGGTTGTAGAAGTTAGAAAAAATAGTTTTTTGCCCCTAGAAGGAAATAGACGCGTTGTCGCATTAAAGCTTCTTGATAATCCAGAATTGGCAAGTAGTGAGAAACTTATCGAGGCATTTAAAGAATTAAAAAGGGAATATAATTCGCAAATTCCCGTCGAAGTTGAATGTACTATTTTTCCGGATAAAGAAAGCGCATCTCATTGGGTAAATCTCGAACATACTGGCAAAAATAATGGTGTAGGCGTCTTAAGTTGGAACAGTGAACAGCGCCAGAGATTTATTGCTTTATATGCTGGCAAGAAAGGATCATACGCGATTCAGCTATTTGATTTTGCAGATGAAAATAATCTTGACAGGAGCAAGGTTGATTCTACTACGCTTGATCGTCTTATCTCTACGCCATTAGTAAGGAAACAAATCGGGATTCATTTTCCTGATCGAGTTTTAGAATTAATAAAGTCCAGAGCTAAGGTTGTAGGCAATCTACGCAAAATATTTACCACGATGTCAGATCCAAATTTTAAAGTTGGTGATGTTTACACTGCAAGTCAAAGAGAAAATTGGATAGAACAAATAATAGGCACTTCTCGAAATAAACAAGGCAAAACGGGTGCTTTTGATAAAAAAGAAAGAAGCGATCGTAAGCCTATCGGGTTATTTCGTCCTTCTGATGTCCCTTACAAGTTAAAAAACCGACAGCTACAGAAACTCTATGACGAATTAAAAGATCCGGAAATTCTTAATTTTCCAAATGCGGCACATGATTTGTTGCGTAGCTTTCTTGAATGTAGCTTAGTAGCTTATCTTAAACAGGTAAAAAAATACAGTGATGCTTTAAAGGTAAAAAAGAAAAATCAAAACAACCTCACCCTTACAGATATTCTTGATTATTTATCCAACCAAAACGTTTCTCCAATAGAAGACAAGAGCGTGAGATCAATCGCAAAACAACTTATTTCTGATGATCGTAAAAGTTATTCCGTAGAAAGAATGAACATGGTTAATCATAACGAAAACTGGTTTTCTGAAGAAGACGACGTACGAAATGCTTGGGTTAAGATGGAACCACTTTTCAAAGTTATCTTAAGACCGAAAAAGATGAAGTTATGAAAACTCTGGATAAAAGAAACCAGAAATTTCACTGTAGTCCGCTAAGATACCCTGGAGGGAAGACCCGCTTAGCGAATTTTCTTTCTAATGCAATAAAAAAGAGTTTTTCCGAAAACGAAAAAATAATCCTCGTGGAGCCGTATGCTGGCGGTGCGGGAGCTTCGCTAAAATTACTATTTTCTGGCGATGTCGATAGAATTGTTATAAATGATTTAGATAAAGCTATCTTTTCATTTTGGGAAATAGCTGTTTCTGATACTGATTTTTTGATCAACAAAATAAAGAAAGTGAACGTTGATATTGGCGAATGGAGAAAACAAAAAGAGATTTATAACAACCCTTCGTCAACAACCAAAGAATTGGCATTCGCAACTTTATTTTTAAACAGAACTAATCGTTCTGGGATTATAGAAGGTGGACCAATTGGCGGGATGCATCAATCTGGGCTTTGGAATTTAAAAGCTCGCTTTATAAAAAACACTATTATTGAAAGATTGAAAAAAATTAGTGAATTTCAAGATAAGATAAAAGTTAGTAATCTTGATGGTACTACACTTTTGAAACGACTGGAAAAAAACAAAGGAAAGAATAATTATTTTATTTTTCTTGATCCGCCATATTATCAAAAAGGTAAATCTTTGTATCTTAACCACTATATTGATGAAGATCATAGAAATCTATCCAAGCTCCTTGAAAAATCATCTTTAAAGTGGATAATGACTTACGATGATGTTTCTTATATAAAAAATCTTTACGCTAAATTCAGAAAGAGTAAATTTGTGATTAATCATAGTGCTTTTAAGGCTAGGCAGGGAAAAGAAATTTTAATTTTTTCCGATAATGTTGCGAAAGTAGCAATCAATTGACCGATCCATACCACAAAATAGGGCCAAGAAATTGTCTCCATGACTAGTGAAATTCTTGCAAAAATAGAGCGGTTAGCTATTAGAGAGATTGGCATAGAGCCACGTTCTCTTCCACTTTCTCCCCTAACTGAAGCTGAAGTCCAACATCTTTTTACTCTTACGCGAAAATTAGTTGAGAGAGTACCAAGAATCGACTTTGCGCAATATACTCTTATTAACTTTTATTGTGACTGGTCACTACATTCTAAAATTGATCGGTCCGAAGCAGGATCGAAAATACTCGCACGCATACACGACATTATATTCAGTCATTTGAAAAAACCTGATAATTCGAGTTTGGCCTCGGGGTTAACCGCCGCACTTTCTTTTGATGTAGCAAGAACGGAATTGAACCGACTAATCTCCTGGCATGGCGGTAGAGCCGAAATATTCACTAAAGCTATTTGGGATAATGAGGTCTTGCCAAATCTTGTTGAAATCATCTCTCAATCTCCATTAAGGATAGGTCCCAGATTTGCAGCCATTCAAAAAAAGATTAAAGAAACACCCTTAAAAGGAACTTCTATTGTGGAAGAACTTGCTTTGATTAAAATCCCAAGCAGAACATTCAATCCAAAAGCTTCTGAAGACGAAGTCACGTTCTGTATGCGTATTAGCACCACAGATACGACAAAATTTGTCGTTCCTCTGATGCGTTAATAAAGCAGTAAGTAGTACAAATATGTCTTTTTGTGTAATTTCTCCTATCTTGATTGCCTCTTTGTAAACAACGAAAATAAGTACATAAAATTAAAAAGGTTCCGATTCTTCCACGGATTCATCCGATAAAGCATCTTTTAACTTCTGCCATTCCTTCAGTTCCGGTATAAGTCGGTTCCAGTTAAGTCCTAAGAAGTGCACCAACGATGACTTTTGACCGTCAAAATGCTGATTCAGCGTGTAAATATACCCCAGTTTTGCGGTTCCATAACCCAAATCTTTTATGTACGGAATTCCTTCCGGAAAAACCAGCTTATGGAACCTCGGCTGAAGTCGCCATAATAATTGAGGCCATTTTTTGCCAAAACCGCGAATAAAAGCAATGGCGTAAGTCAAAACGCCCTCAATATCAAACCCCTCAATTCGGGATTGGCTCAAAGAAAATCTTGCTGCCGCCATTTCGTTTTCTACCTCCTGTTTTCGTTCTATAAACTCCTCTTTCGTATAAGAACTTTCTTCTCTCATATCAAAGATTCGTTTTCTTTTTTCCTGAAGCACGACAAGCCGTTTTTCGTATTTCAGCCCTTTAGATTTCATTGCCGTTTCTTTCTTTTTCCAGAATTCCAGAACTACTTCTTTGAAATAAAAAAAGAACCTTTCTTTGGGCGTAATGCCCTCAAGATAGCTGGAGAATTTGGCTTCGAGGATATCTTTTGCCATGCTTTTTCCGTATATCGGGCATTCTCTGTTCAAACAGTGGTAATAAAAATATCTTCCGCCGTGTCCTCTGGGCGAACTTCCGGTAAGAGGCCTGCTACAGGAAGCGCAGATTATAGTTCTTCTCAGAGGAAAATCCGGATTGTATATCTGACGCTTCACCAAATGTTTTCTTTTGCCGGAGCGGACAAGTTGTATTTGGTACATTTCCTCTTTTGTTATCATCGGCTTGTGTAAGCCTTCTTTCTCTTCGCCTGTCCAAGGATTGATAATGATTCCTGTATAGAACTTCAAATATTTGCCGAGAATAAAGTCAACAGTCTGGCGAGTGGTTTTCCTGCCCCGAACAGTACTCAATCCCCATTCATCAAGCAGCCGGGCCAATTCCACTTGGCCGTATAACCCTTTTGCGTATTCTCTGAGGGCTCTTTGAATCAGAGGAAAGATCTGCTCATCCGGCGGGTCAGGTTCGGTCTTCTTCTCTCCTCTCTTTTTGAAATGGAGGCATTTGTAGCCCATGGGCGGCTTCCAGGGGTAAATGCCCTGGTTTATTCTGGCCAGCATTCCGTCAGTACATCTTTGTTTTCTGAGGGCGTTGTCATATTCCGCGGCTCCGGCCAGTACTGTTTCAATGAATTTCTCGGCCGGCTTATTGCCAATAGGCTCGGTAACGGAATGAAGCATCGTCCCGTAATTCATAAGGATTTTCCGGACGGAAAAATGGTCTTCGGTATTCCGGGCGAATCTGTCGACCCGCAGCACGATAAAAGCCTGTATCTGGCTTTTGTTTTTGCGGCAGAATTCCAATGCTTCCAAAAACTTCTTTCTGTTGTTCAAACTCAGGTCTTTGGCGGTTTCTCCTTCTTCCCGGAAAACTGCCACGATTTCAATGCTTTTCTGCTCGCAGTACTTGCGACAAAGTTCCTCTTGAAATTCCAAAGAGGTTCCTTTGATTTGTTCATCGCTCGATACTCTTGTGTAGATAATGCCTTTCATGGATTGATGATGGGATTATGTTTAGGCGGATCGACGGTTTCATCGTACAGGAAATCTTTTGATTTGTTAAGAGGACTGAAATCGGTTTTTTCCTTGGTCTGTTTTTCATACAACCATTGTTCAAAGATTATTTCCACAAGACTGTGAAACCCATCTCTGATTTCTGTAGCTTCTTCATCGGACATATTCGGGTCTTTTAAGATTTTCTTTGTTTCCTCAATGCTCAACATGCTTTAAACCTAACGGAGAATCGAAACTCGAAAAAGACGGACAAAAAAGCACTGAAATACAACATCAGCAGTCTTCAATGTGGAAAACTTTTCAGGCAAAATAAAGAAAGGGGTCAGAAACAGAAAAATTTGCCGGAGTAGCTCAGGTTATCCACTTCAAAGGATTATAAACTTGCACTCTTGTGCATTTTTTTCTGTCTTGTGAGGCTGACTCTTTCTGATAATTTTAGATTATATACAAAAATAAATTGAAAACTTTATGAATACAACAAACAAAGAACCCAAAATCAATAATCGTCTCCGGCAATGCCGGAAGGCTTTGAGGTATACGCAAAAGGATGTCGCTTACATTCTGAAAGTTGGACCGGGAGTTATTTCCAAATGGGAAAGGGAAATTACGCATCCCACTCTTACGAATGTCCTAAAGCTTTCTTATGTCTACAACCGCCTGGTTGATTATCTGTACGACGATTTCTCAAGGACATTCCGTCACGAGATAAAACAAAGAAGGATGGAATTATTACCGCCCAATGAATAATAACAACCCGAAAAATAAAACCTGGTGGAGACCTCTATGGGCCGGCATGGTTAGGGACTCCGCAGGCAAACATTCAAGGAAGCTAAAAGTCAGTGTCTGGCTGTTTTTATACCTTCTTCTTTCAGCCGATTATGGCACCGGAGTTTTTTCCGGAAGTTATTCCGAAATCAGCTGGAACATGGGCAGGAGCAAAAGCACTGTCAGAAAGTGGCTGAAGACCCTGGAAAGATGCGGATATGTCACCGCAGTCCGGCAAGGGAAGAAACTCCTTATCCGCGTCCAAAAGTGGAAAGTTATCCACAAGTATCCAGATTCGGACAACGTTGAAAAAGAAAGTGCCCCGATTAGGACAGGTAATGTGTCCGAATTTGGACACATTGAAGAATCGCTAAAAGGTCGAAAAGAATACAATCTGAGCCAAAAAATCAAAAACAAAGGTCGTTACGACGGTATAGATAATAATATAAATAATAACGCCGTCGTTCGTAATTCAACTTATATGGATAACGAAAACGTTTCGCTCTACACCAAAGACGAACTCCTGGCCATGGAAATCAGTCAGGGACTTAATGATAAAGAAAGCCTACGGGCCTACCTCTCCTTATGCCGGAAATATCCGGAACCCTTTTTAAGAAAGGTTTACAAAGAGGTAAAAGAACTGCCGATTGAAAAGATTAAGAAATCAAGAGGCGCATTATTCACTTACTTAATTCAAAAATTATGCCGAGAAAAATAAAACACAAAAAGCCAAAAAACCAAAGAATCTTAGCCATTGACCCGGGAACCCGTTATTGGGGAATAGCCATCTTTAGGGACAACGATCTCTGCGATTCTATGGTCAAGGTATTGAAAACCAAAGGTTCGCCAAGAAAACGATTAGAGGAGGTAAAAAAGATATTTCTGTCCCTACTTAACAACTACGCTCCCAATGTTCTGGTTCTTGAGAAGCCGTTTTTCTTCTGGAGCAAGCAGTCCCGGTTTCTGGATGTGGTGGTTGAAGAGGTCAAATCTCTGGCCAGAAAAAACAAAATGAAGGTTTATGAGTACAGTCCCAGAACCGCCAGAAAGATTGTCTGCGGCGACGGTAACGCTTCAAAAAAGGACACCGCCCGGTTTCTGACAACAGTTTACCCTGACCTGCATATTTGGCTCAATCAGGACAGAAGATACAAAGAACTCTATTGGGGACATATGTTTGACGCGGTGGGATTGGGGGTGTGCTATCTCAAAAAGACGAAAGAGCAGTCCTAAAAAAATTGATTTCAAGTTTCTGTAAAAAACAATCGAAAACCAAATAATTATTCATACCCCTCTTGTTTTTTCTAGCAGATATTCTAGAATTAAATTAAATGAATTTTTCTAAGTCACACAAAGGTTTCACCCTTATGGAGATGTTAATTGTCATAGGGATTATTGCCGTCTTGGCCGTAGTCGTCGTGACAGTTCTAAATCCAGTAGAATTTCTCAAAAAGAGTAGGGACGGCAGACGAATGGTTGACCTTCAATCCTTAGATAAAGCTTTACGCTTGGCTGATTTTGATAATATCTCCATGGGGGCAGCTAACGTGGTCTATGTTTCAATTCCTGACGACACCTCTGCAACTTCAACTTGTCCGACTTTAGGTCTTCCAGCCTTGCCGGGCGGTTGGTCTTATCAATGCTCTAATACCGCCAATTACCGGAAAGCTGACGGTACTGGCTGGGTGCCGGTTAATTTTAATTCCTTGACCACTGTTTCTAGTCCTCTGACTCTTTTACCGGTTGACCCTACCAATTCTACCTCTACCAATCTTTATTACTCCTATGTTTCTGGCTCCTGGGAACTGACCGCCTTATTTGAAACTACTGGTTACCAAACCAAATACGCATCTGCTGACAACGGCACTTCCACTGTCCTATATGAGGTAGGCAACCATCTTAAGATTACTCCTAATGCTGTTGCTAGCAGGACGAACACAGGAGGCGGAGGGGGAGGCCCAACTGTTACTGTCCCAACCTTAACTACTAGTGCGGCCACAGACCTGGCTGCTACCACTGCTACCTTAAATGGTTCTATCACAGCTGAAGGAGGAGCTTCTTCCACTATCGTTGGTTTTCAATACGGACTAACCACCAGTTATGGCTCTGAAGCCACTTCTACTTATACAGGAGGGACAGGAGCTTTTTCTAAAGCCATTACAGGTTTAACAGCCAGTACCCTCTACTATTTCAAAGCTGAAGCTAAAAATTCTCAAGGTTGGGGTTATGGAAGTGATGCGACATTGACGACAGGGGCGCCTGCTCCTCAAATAGGATATGTTGACCCTAATGGAGAAGTTAGCCATAATGAGTTGTGGGCTCGCCCAGTAATAGAACCAAGTCCTCCTGATTATTTACCTATACCTTATTATATTTTTATAGACGATGGGATAAGACAACCAAATACACCAGATACATCAGATTATCTTGAAAGCAGTGGTTATGGTGATGTAGTTTTAGATATGTCCACAATCACAAACGTAGCATCAGTAACTAATGTAACTGTATGGGCATACGCAAACGGGCCGGATATTATTGTTCAGGGGGCTATTAAAATGAATGGAACTTGGACAACTCTAACAGATTTTGGTTTTACCTCTTCTGCGTCATGGAAGAGTGTGTCTTTCAACGGAACATGGACACAAACAGATTTGAACAATTTACAGGTTAAACTTAACGTTCCGCAATGGGGAAGTGGTAATATTTATGCTATGTACGCCGTCGTAACCTACACCCCATAAGAATTTGATATGGTCGCGTGTTGCGTTCGCGGGTAATAATAATTTTTTCTTAACGGTTCTAATTAAGGTTTTGCTGGTGTGTTATTTGAAAAAAAACAAATAAGAACAGAAAACCCTATTTCGGAAATTTGCGGTTATGGATTAAAATATAGTTTTGGTTTCGAAAACCGGCAACAGAAAGAAACTATGCCTGTCTTGAAATGCACCCGAAAGCTTGTCAGGGCATTGGGCAAAAGCGCCGATAAGTTATTCTCGGCAAATCCCGATAACGATACCTCTATCCTGGGATGCTGGAGCGCTCACCTTGTCATATTCTCAAGGATACGGTTCGTACTCTTCATAAATGCAAAAACGCTACTGACGATATTCATTCCCTTCAAACCAAAAGAAACTTTACTGGAACGATTCCGGCAGGCCTTATTCAAAGAATTTCTCCGGCTTGGCGTAGCACCTGATAAAGCAACGGAAGAAACCCTGAAGTTCCAGAATTTTACGCTGGAAAAAAACACGGACCGGAGTGTCATCGGTTCAATGAACGAAATGGCCTTTCAGTATAAGTTCCTTTTGGCACTACATCTTGAAAGATACGGATCATTCAACCTTGAAGTCATCCAGGCCTTAGCCAATGAGACGCCTCATGTAAAACGAAAAAACTCTATTCCAGAATACTACATTCAGGAACTGTTCGGTGTTGAAAGACAGAAAGTGAGATTTCATTGACAGGGGGTTGCCCATGATATGTCCTCACTGTGGACACAAGAACGAAGAGGGAATTAGGTTCTGTACCGGCTGCGGAGAACTGCTGAGTAAACGAGCACGGGGACGGACGGCGGAAAAACCGACAGCGGGAACATCGACAACAAGAACGCCGGTATGGATTCAATCTGTGATCGGAAAAGGGTTTTTATTATTTCTTGCCGTAATTGTCGTTTTTGTGTTGATCTCAATAACTTTAGCCATACATCGGGCTTCGCATCGTTCTGTTCCTCCAGTAATTCCTTCTTCATCTCTTCCCGGTTCTCCTGTTTCATCAAACGAACTGCCTCAAACACCAAACGAAAGTTCTAAAACTATACCCATTGTGAATGTGTCCGGAACATGGAAAGGCATCTATACTTATCAAGACACCTCTCTTATTCCCCATACAAATGAGTATGAATTAAAAATTTGTCAATCTGGCCCAGAGTTTACCGGAACGTTTACCGAACCAAACCCGCTGAAAGATTTCTCGAAACTATCGATGCGTAAAGGTATAATAAAAGGCACTATCACCGGAAGACAAATCGTCTTTGAAAAACGCTATACAAACCTCGAAAGTTCTCCTGTAGCTTATGCGGGTACTGTGAATATGGACGGCACCATAGCCGAAGGTCGATGGAATATACCAAATGGTCCTGGCAATACTTGGACGGCGACAAAAGTTTCGAAACCTTCTCCGCCCCCTATACCCTCTTCTTCTAAAGCCGCAGAAACGAAACCTGCTGTTACGCAACCGAAACAGCAAAAAGAAAAGGTTATTGACAAACCAGCCCTCATGGATCAAAACTTGGACAGATTCATTAATCTTCCGGCAAAGACAGAAACAGAATTCAAGAAATTTAAGGAAGCAGCCGCTTGGCAAATGATGCAAAAAATTGGCCTGAATATTCCATTTGACCAAATCTGCCGGAAAGCCGAAGACGCTAACAAGAATCACGATTGGCAGAAAGTGATAGACCTCTATACGGAAGCGTTAAAAACCTATCCGTACTATGATGCTTCTTTTCGGATAGCCAACAGTTACAACCAACTTAACCAACCGGACAAAGCGTTGGGGTGAACATCTGTAGGACTTCAGAACTTTCGATACAACTTGCTTTATGAAATCGCGGCCGAGGCTTATTACAGAAAAAACGACGAAACAAGAATGCTGGCCTGGCTGGAAGGTGCGCTCAAAAGCGGATTCAAGACAAGCAAGGAAGATTTGGATAGAACTTTTTCCCGATACAAAGATGATTCGCGATATTTATCGCTGCTTCAAAAATACAAAATATAGTGTCTTTGGGTAGAAATTTCGGGAAGTTATAACTAAGGTTGATTGTACAAGAATTTTCAGGGAGGTTTAAATGGAAAAGATGGGGGTAAAAACGGCAATTAAAGTATTATTGATAGGAGCGGCGGTTTTTCTTTTGGCCAAACAAATAAGGGCAGACGAATTAAATGCTGTTAAAGACGGATGCAAATTCTACTGGTCAAACATCAAGGACGGCAAAGGAAGTTGCACGGTAACAAGACAAAATTTCTCACCGGATAATCCCACGATTCCTCAGAGCGAAATAAAAGACAGTTTTGAATGGATGTTTGAAGGTCCAAAAATAAGATGCAAGAAAATGAATGTGTCCATGACAATCAACGGACAAAAAGCATGGCCTGCCCGTGAAGAATCTGCTACTGAAATCTATTTTGACGGTCAAAAAATTACTGCCGGTGGAGGAAAAACTTTCGTCTTACGCAAGCCAGATTATTCAGATTTCGGCACGACTAATGAGTGGGACCCAAGGCTTATGGTAACCGGAAGCACAAGACCGGGCAAAGACTGGGAACCGATTACCTTCTGGGATTTTCAGGGGAAGGGGAATTACGCTGTTATTGGGAAAGAAAAGATTAATGGTGACGAATGCTATGTGCTGGAAACAACCATAGAGAAGGATTTGGAGAAAAATGGCGGATCGGTCCGCCGCAACTGGTTTAACATTGACCACGATTACTGTCTTGTCAGAAGTGAGATATGGTTCTCTGTTGGTAAAAATCAGGTTATCCCAAAAGACCAGGAATGGACAAAG
Source organism: Candidatus Ratteibacteria bacterium (assembly GCA_041653615.1). Lineage (GTDB taxonomy): Bacteria > Ratteibacteria > UBA8468 > MWAK01 > MWAK01 > JAHJUB01. The sequence goes on along the minus strand of JBAZEZ010000012.1, from coordinate 4,214 downwards.
GACGCCGGAAAATATTTATCCAGCCGCACCAATATAGAACTCAAGAAATACGGAAAGAAACTGTGGGGACCCAAAAAATACGAATGGGTTCAGTATGCCCCAGACTCAAAAACCAAGACTTTTTGTGTCCTTAACAAGACAACGAAGATTTATGACGATGCCTGCGCATATAACCTGGGGCTGACCGAAAATGATTTGAAGATTGCCATACCTTCGGATGCCACAATTTACGACGCGTCCAAATATTCGGAAGATTATGTAAAACCGAAAGTAAGCATAGAATTCCGACTCGTCAAAAACGCCCCTGCGCCAGGTTTTACAGAAACTAAAGCCTCCGATTCTAATCAAGATATTTATTATGTTGCCAACAAAACAGAAATAACAGATGCAGACATTAAAGGCGTTAAGGTAAGTTTCTCAATGCAAGGATTTCCCCAAATTGATATTCTGTTTACAGACGAAGGTGCAAAAAAATTGGCCGAAGTGACCGGGAAACATATTAACGAACGAATGGCGATTTTCGTAAACGGCAAATTGAATAGCGCACCGATTATCAAAGAAAAGATTCCCGGTTCCCATTTACAACTGTCTGGTCACTTTACGGAAGCGGAAATTAGGCGAATTATAGGGGAAGAGACCAAATAATATTAGATTCTTCGAAATTGTAAGACGGAAGGAGGTCTATGCCAATACTGAAAAGAGACGAAATCAAAGAGGAGTGGTCGGTTTTAATAGAAGGCGCCCAGGGAAGAGCCGGATATATTTTGGGCACTACGGGAAACGCCATAGACCAGTCAAATGTGCCGGATATAAACGTTGAAAAAAGGAAAATGGCCATGAGTTTGCTGGGATTTTTCGGAGACAAAAGAGATTTTTTGATTGTTACCAACACCAAAAATGCAAGACTCAGACCTTTTCAAATGTTTATAGGCGCAAGAGATTACGGCAATTATCTCGACGTGTTATGGTTTGTAACCTACCGGTTCCGTTTTTTTGACAGACTCTGGGATGCCATTGCAAAAATTCCCGTTTTAAACCTCATTCTTATACCTTTTTCATTGATGCGTATGCTCGGCGGTGCGGTAAAAGAAAAGAAGATCGGGTATGGCCTTGACTTTTTCGACGAACAAGACTTGCGGGCATACCTCACCGTTGCTCATAAATGCGTGCAGAATGCGGTCGACAATTTAATGCTGGAATTGAATCAGGACCCGTCAAAAATAGACAGAAAGTCAAGGGGATTTTTGGGAATTTCGTAAGGATTAAAAAGAAAATGCGGACAAAAAAAGGGAGAGAGATAATGCGACGAATTAGCAGAAAACTGGGAATCATGGTTTTGGGTCTTTGCCTTGGTGTAGCTGGTTGTGCAACTGGCTATCAGAAAGTCGGTCTCACTGGCGGGTACTCCAACATGAAAATCCAAGACAATATTTTCAAGGTACAATTCAGGGGGAATGCCTATACGAGCAGAGAAAAAACTGAAGATTTTGCTTTGCTGAGATGTGCAGAAGTGGCTCTCGAAAACGGATACAGATATTTTGTGGTTCTCGAAGAAAAATCAAGCTCGAAAAAGGGTGCTTATACTACGCCGGTTCAGGCAAATACATACGGCACTGTCAATGTTTATGGAAATTCGGGAAGTTATCATCAAAACACCACCGTCACAGGCGGTCAAACCCATTTCTTTTCTAAGCCCTCAACTCAAACCACAATTCAATGCTTCAAAGAAAAACCGGAAAATATTCCCGTGATTGTCTATGACGCTGAACAGGTAAAGACAAACACGAAAGAACATTACGGCATTAAGTAAAATAGTGCGCTTGTTCTACAAGGAATTATTCAATGGATGACATTCAAGAAGAAGCTATTAGATTTCTCGAAGAAGGGAGAGAGATTCAATCAGCTCAATTATTACGAAACTGCACAATGGAAGATTGGGCAGTTGTCGATCATTGGATGGATGGCAACGAACAACTTGATGGAATAGTCATTACAATGAAGTGCCCCAGAACCTCATATGAAATACTGGTCGATTCCAAAAACCCTTTTACCCGAGAAATTCAAAATGCCTTTGAATCCGTAATGCCTCATCGGTGTTATTTGAAAAAAATAAAAATTCGTGCTGAGAGTGCTGCTCCTTTATTTTCGGAGAAAAGTTTGGCAGGAACATCTGCATCAGAAATTAAAGAATTAATCAGTTTAATCGAAAAACAAAAGGCTATTATGATCAGCGTTGCAACTGGAGGTCCGCGTATTCAGCAAAAAAACAATGAATACGCTTCGCAAAGACACACAATCCAATCAAAATTATCTAAGTTAAAAATAACCGACCCCAATCCATATTCTGATCTTTGGATATGGTATGGAAAATGGAGTGATGGGAGCCTTCCAACCTACCAATCTCGGCGAATATACATTACCAATCTATACCAGCCCATTCTCGATGCCCTTTTATTACGTGTAAGCAAATCATCTTCGGCTCAACCTCCTGAACCGACCGGCTGGGCCCGTGTAGATAGATGCATAGAGAAGGTTTATTCCGCCATAGAAAAAGCGGAAAACGAAGAAGATTTTCAAACAATTGGCTTGCTGTGTAGAGAAACCATTATTTCCCTTGCTCAAGCAATCTATACTGGAAAAACTCGCAACACAGTCCCTGGTCCTGTGCCTAGCGATACAGATGCAAAAAGAATGCTTGAAGAGTATCTTAACGAAGAGTTTCAAGGAAGTTCTAATGAAAATGTTCGAAAGTTTTCAAAAACAGTGTTTCAGTTAGCCGTTGAACTTCAGCATAAGAGAACTGCTAATTTTAGAAATGCCGCGCTTTGTGCAGAAGCAACACGAGCCGTAGTAAACACAATTGCTATCATTTCAGGACAAAGAGATCCTGCTGAACCAAGCATATAGAAAAATTAGTTCTGGCAAAGATTTTCGGTGTTTCGAAAAGAAACAGAGGTGAACCATGATTTTTAAGGATATCGATCAAATAACAGAAGAAGACCTGCGTACATTGATCGCCAATTCAGTGGCAGAAAGAAAAACCCTGGAGTATAAACAGACGTTACCGGGAAATTCTGATCCAGAAAAGAAAGAATTTCTTGCCGATGTTTCATCTTTTGCAAACGCCAGTGGAGGCGACATAATATACGGAATCATTGAGGACAGAAATACTGGCTTTCCTATTGAACTCAAAGGAATCAACATTGAAAACTCGGGCCAAGAAATCATCAGGCTGGAAAGTAGCATAAGGGACGGAATAGAACCCAGAGTATCAGGCATAGGAACTCGGCCTATTGAACTTTCAAATGGACAAACAGTCTTAGTTGTCAGGATTCCTAAGAGTTGGATCCCTCCTCACCGTGTTGTTTTTAAGGGACACAACAAATTCTATTCAAGGGGTACGAACGGTAAATATCAAATGGATGTTACAGAATTACGAAACGCCTTCAATTTATCGACTAGTCTTACGGAAAAGATTAGAAAATTCAGGGAAGATAGAATATCAAAAATATTGGCCAATGAAACCCCGGCGCCTCTCAGCGCAAAAGCAAAAATAGTTTTACATTTGATTCCGGTGGTTTCATTTAACCCCGCACAAACCTACGAAATACACAGAACAGAATCAGATAAATTACACCCTATTGGCGATTCCGGTGGGAGTCGCAGATATAACTTTGATGGTTTGTTGGCTCATTCTTCCATGCAAGACGGAAAAACGTCTGCCTATACGCAGTTTTTTAAGAATGGAATAATTGAAGCAGTTGAGGAATCTTTGTTAGATAGCAAATACCCGGATGGACGTCATTATATTCCTTCGGTTCTTTTTGAAAAAGAACTGATAGATTCACTTTCTAATTACCTCGCTGTATTTAAGGGTTTAAGTGTTTCCCTACCAATTTTTCTTTTTTTGTCGCTCTTGCAAGTCAAAGAATACTCATTGGCTGTCAATCCTCGCAAAACTAATAAAATAAGAGTTGACCTAATTGATAGGGATATTCTTTGTGTTCCTGAAGAAGTAATTGAAAGCTATGATATGACCTCATCAAATATTTTGAGACCTTGTTTTGATTCTATTTGGAATGCGTCTGGATTTCCAAAATCGTTAAATTATAACGACGCTGGAGAATGGGCAGGGTAATTACATATGAACTTTTGGAAAAGATTGGCGGGTGAATCGAAAGAAGAAGCGGCGGAAACGGAAAAAGATGTTTCTG
>JBAZEZ010000011.1:49680-52405 GCA_041653615.1 Candidatus Ratteibacteria bacterium | reverse complement strand
AGGATTACCTGGTTAAAGCGGGCATATCGGAAGATATCCTTACCGTGAAACCGATGGGCGAACTGGAAGCGGTTAAATCCTCCTGGCCTTTTGCCCGGAAGGTTCATTTTGAGGTGATTTCGGAGTAGCCGGTAACTGAAGGATAATTAAACTAAATAAGGCCCTGTTCATCATTTTGAACAGGGCCTTATTTATTGTTCGGTTGCTTCGGACGGCGACCAAGCGCAGCGGAAACCGTAGTTGACGTATTTGAACGAAGATGGGTCCCAGTTACGAAACGCAGAACGGCAGTAACCGGAGGAGCTGAACCAGCCGCCGCCGCGCAGCACGCGGCCCGGGCCGCTGGATGGTCCTTTCGGATTATTTGCAGGGCTGTTTTTGTAGTAGTTGTCGTTATACCAGTCATTACACCATTCCCAGACAGTTCCGTGCATGTCGTAGATACCAAAAGAGTTCGGTTTTTTGGTGCCGACCGGATGGGTTTGTTTGTTGGAGTTGGTAGAATACCAGGCGTAATCACCAAGATTTTTTTCGCTATTACCGAAGCAGTATTTGGTGGTTGAGTCGGCACGGCACGCTTTTTCCCACTCTGCCTCGGTGGGCAGACGCTTGCCGTAGTGTTTGGCGTAGGCAACTGCATCGTTCCAGGAAACATTGACGATGGGATGATTATCCTGCCAGCTCCAAGATGGGGCGGAAGGCATACTTCTTCCGGTTTCCTGACAGAACTTTTGGTACCGGGCCACGGTTACCTCGTACTTGTCTATGTAGTAGGCGTCAAGGAAAACCTTGTGTTTGGGGTGTTCCCAGCGAAGGTTCACATCCCCGGCCGTGGAACCCATCAAAAATTCCCCGGCCGGAACCAGGACCATAAGGGCGCCGTCTTTGCCGGCTATTTCTTTTTGGCTGTCTGCTGAAATGATTGCGGAAACAGGCAGAAGCAGGATTACCGCCATAATTAAAACCAATGACGGCAATTTATTTTTTTGGTTTTTATGGATAAGAAATCCTGCCATTTTTCTCCTTTTTGGTGAAATTCAGGTGTTTTTTTACGCTTCGGTCTCGAGCTTTTCTCCAATCTCTTCCTTCTTGTGCCGGATGAAATCTTTCACCCGGGCGGTGGTCCGCTTAGCCTTCTCCGGGAGTTCCTCCAGGGCGTTTTTTAATTTGTGCCGCGTCTCGCTGCCGGTTGCCGGCGCAATCAGTATGCCCAGCACCGTACCGACCGCGGCTCCGAGCAGCAGGCCGATTAACATTCCTTTCATTTCGCCTCTTTCTTCAGACATTTTTATCCCTCCCCTTTTTATTTTTACCTTTAAAAAACTGGTTGAATTTAGTTAGTCCCAGGATAATTCCCGTCATGACCTGAAACGGTTTGAAAAATTCCTTGGCCTGCCGGATGGTTTTGGTTGTTTCATTAACGAGACGGTTGATTTTTACCAGGATTGTAATTAGGAATATGCCGCTTACTACAATCACCAGGGTAATCAACCCCAGACAGACTCGGCTGAAGATATCGATTGTGCAGTATCCAGACATCTTATCCTCCTTGTCGATATTATACCCATTCGATTCCCAAACGTCAACAATTTTTCAACCCGGCCAGCCGTTAACCCTCTTTTATCTTTCGGCGCATGGTAGGTAGTCCGCATTTGCCAAACCTGCTGTTTTTACAGTGATGGAGGTTGACAACACATGCTATCTTAAATGTATAATATGTGTTACATAATAAATTATACACTAAACATATTATGAGAAATACTTTTGAAGAGGGCAAGGAGACAGAAAATGGTTCGGAAAAGAATCGCAAAGAAAACCGTAAAGAAATCTAGTGAATACTCCGAAAGCATCATCAACACCGTGCGTGAACCCTTAATTGTCCTGGACCAAGACCTCAGGGTAATCTCGGTCAGCCGTTCCTTCTATGAATTCTTTAAGGTAAACCCCAAAGAGACCGTGGGACAACTCATCTATGATTTGGGTAATAAACAGTGGAACATCCCCAAACTGCGGGAATTGCTGGAAACCATCCTTCCTCAGAAGACAACTTTTGATAACTATGAGGTGGAACACGATTTTAAGACCATCGGCCGGCGCATCATGCTTCTGAATGCCCGTCAGATTCAGAGAGCATCGGGCAAAGAGCGAATTATCCTCCTGGCTATCGAAGACATTACCGAGCGCAAGAGTAAGGAACAGTCCTATCTTAATTTAGCGGCAATTGTTAATACATCTGTTGACGGCATTATTGGAGAAACTTTGCAGGGAGATATTGTCAGTTGGAATAAAGGGGCAGAAAAAATATACGGATATACCAAAAAAGAGGTGCAGGGTAAAAATATTTCTATTTTAGCTCCGTCCGGTTACAAAGAAGAATTACTTAACCAAATCAAAAAGCTGCAAACCGGAGAATTGATTGAAAATCATGAAACAAAACGTGTCCGAAAAGATGGGGTAGTAATCGATATCTCTTTAACCCTTTCGTCAATCAACGACAAATCAGGAAATATTTATGGCGTGTCGGCTATTATGCACGACATAACCGAACAAAAAAAGGCAAGGCAGGTGTTGGTTGTCAGTGAATACTCCGAAAGCATCATCAACACCGTGCGTGAACCCTTAATTGTCCTGGACCAAGACCTCAGGGTAATCTCGGTCAGCCGTTCCTTCTATGAATTCTTTAAGGTAAACCCCAAAGAGACCGTGGGACAACTCATCTATGATT
>JBAZEZ010000011.1:0-49670 GCA_041653615.1 Candidatus Ratteibacteria bacterium | reverse complement strand
ATCAACACCGTGCGTGAACCCTTAATTGTCCTGGACCAAGACCTCAGGGTAATCTCGGTCAGCCGTTCCTTCTATGAATTCTTTAAGGTAAACCCCAAAGAGACCGTGGGACAACTCATCTATGATTTGGGTAATAAACAGTGGAACATCCCCAAACTGCGGGAATTGCTGGAAACCATCCTTCCTCAGAAGACAACTTTTGATAACTATGAGGTGGAACACGATTTTAAGACCATCGGCCGGCGCATCATGCTTCTGAATGCCCGTCAGATTCAGAGAGCATCGGGCAAAGAGCGAATTATCCTCCTGGCTATCGAAGACATTACCGAGCGCCGGGAGATAGAAAATGGTCTGGAAAAAGCCCACGAAGAGTTAACGGAGTTGACCACCGAGTTAAAACGTACCGCTCGGGCCAAATCTGAATTCCTGGCCAACATGTCCCACGAACTCAGGACCCCGCTTAACTCCATTAACGGTTTTTCGGAAGTATTATACGACGAAACTTTCGGACCGCTTAATGAGAAGCAGAAAAAATACGTTAATAATGTTTTAACCAGCGGAAAGCACCTTCTCTTATTGATAAACCAGATACTTGATATGGCAAAAGTTGAATCCGGAAAAATGAATCTGGTATTATCCAGCTTACCCATGAAAAGCCTGTTAAATGAAATTTCGCTGCTGATAGCGGACATGGCTAATAAAAAAAAGATTGAAATGCTGCTGAAAATAGCCGAAGACCTGCCGGACATTGAGGCGGATGAACTCAAGGTGAAAGAGATAATTTACAACTTGCTTTCAAACGCGGTTAAATTTACCCCGGAGGGCGGTAAAATTAGTTTGCAGGCAAAGAAAGTTGATTCCGAGATAGAGGTCGTGGTCTGGGATACAGGGGTCGGTATCGCACCGGAAAACATGGGTAAAATATTTGAAGGGTTTTTCCGGGTCGACACCCCGTATTCCCGGGTAACTGAAGGAACCGGGCTCGGTTTGCCGCTCTCCAGAAAATTGGTTGAGCTGCACGGCGGTGAGCTTTCCGTAGAATCAGCGGGTCTGAATAAAGGCACCTTGGTTCGGTTTACTTTGCCTATTGTATCCAAAAAAGGTGGTGTGAGATGAAGAAAAAAGCCTTGGTTATAGACGATAACAGGAATAATCTGCTGCTGGCAAAAGACCTTCTGGAAGTTGCCGATTTTGAAGTACTTGAAGCCGAAAACGCTACCGATGGAATTGACATTGCCCGGAAAGAAAAACCGGATATTATACTTATGGATGTGCGGCTTCCGGATATGCGCGGAACCGAAGCCGCCAGGATATTACGTCGAGACAAAGAGACACGCGATATTCCCATTGTTTTTGTAACTTCTTCGGTCATGGCAGAGGGTATAGAAGAGACAAAAACCATAGCCAACACCGGATTTATAGGCAAGCCGATAAATACGCGTACCTTTGTGCAAGAAATCATTAAATTTATTAAGTGAGTTTTCTGATGTTGCAAAATCAAAGTTAAAAGAGATGGCGGATGAAAAACAAACCGGTAATATTGGTTGTTGATGACCAGCCCCAAAACATCGACCTTCTCGAAGCGCACCTTGTCCCGCAGGGTTATGAAATTGTTACGGCGGCAAATGGTGAAGAAGCGCTGGGGAAACTTTCCGGCAATCAAGTTGACCTGATTCTGCTGGACGTAATGATGCCCGGGATGGATGGTTTTGAAGTTACCCGCAGGGTCAGGCGGGATAATATAAATCGGCTGCTTCCGATAATCCTGGTTACCGCGTTGCGGGAAACGGAAGACCGGGTAAAGGGAATTGAAGCCGGTTGTGATGATTTTATTTCAAAACCGGTTGATAAGACGGAGCTTTTAGCCCGGGTCCGGTCCCTGCTGAAGGTTAAAGACTATAATGATTTGATGGGTAATTACCGGAAAGAACTGGAGTCCGAGGTAACCAGGAGGACTGAGGAATTAAAGCGTGCTTTTGAGAGGATAAAAGCGGCTTCGCTGGAGACGATTTACCGGCTGTCCATGGCCGCCGAGTACAAGGACGCAGACACCGGCGCGCATATTAGGCGGATGAGCCGTTATTCCGCTGCCATTGCCCGCCGTATGGGATTGGGCGAAAGTACTATTGAAAACATTCTTTATGCAGCGCCCATGCATGATTTGGGTAAGATAGGCATACCTGATCGGATACTGATGAAACCATCCAGTCTTGACCCGGCGGAGTGGAAAATTATGAAGCAGCATACGGTTATCGGCGCTAAAATCCTCAAGGGCTCAGACGCCGAATTCATCAGGTTGGGAGAAGATATAGCCCGGCATCATCACGAGAAGTGGGATGGAAGCGGTTATTTAAACCGTCTAAAGGGTATAGAAATACCAATTGCTGCCCGCATTGCAGCAGTCGCAGATGTATTTGACGCCCAGACGTCTAAACGAGTCTATAAGGAGCCGTTTTCTGTGAAGAAGTCGCTGGCTATTATCAGGGAAGGAAGAGGAAGCCACTTTGACCCGGATGTGGTGGATGCTTTTTTTGCCATCCAGGACGAAATACGCACCATCAAAAAGCAATATAGTGACGATAGTCAGCAGATTTTTGATATTCCCGAACTAAAAACTCTGCTGCAGCATGAAGTATTTTGAGTCCGCTGCGTCTGCCGTTCCATATTTCCGACTTAAGAGCTTCTTAAAGAGCTGTCACTGTTTGCAGCCTGACAAAGAACAACAGTTTTATCATCAGGGCGGTTTGAATCTGTCCCCCCAGCCACTCCATTTTGAAGGTCATTGTCCTGCAACGTTCTTCAGGATAACCTAACGGGATGTTCGAACCCCTCTGCCTTTTTGCACCCAATAATCAAGTTTCGTATTTCTTTAATTGTTCCAAAGCCTTTTTCACGAATTTTCCAAACTGGCGGTCCTTTCTTCTTTTTTCAAGTTCTGTCATACTGTAATATCCGGTTTCTTTTTTCAATTTAATGTAATTCGAATATTTATTCTCATCCAATTCTTGATATTTAACGGCGTCCAAAACGGCACAACCCGGCTCGTGTGTATGCGTACAGTCAGCATATTTACAATTTTTTGCTAAAACGGTTATCTCACAAAATACATCACCTATTCCAGTGTTCGAGTCTGTTATACCAACCTCTCTCATCCCCGGGTTGTCAATTACGATTCCTCCGTTTTCCAAAAAATACATTTCTCTGCTTGTGGTAGTATGTTTACCTCTTCCGGTGCGATGGCTTATCTCGCTAATTTTTATGGCGTCTTTCCCGAGTAATTTGTTTATCAAAGATGATTTTCCTACCCCGGACGAACCAAGAAAACAATATGTTTTCCCCTTTATTATGTAACTCGTCAATTCAGCCAATCCCCGTTTAGCGATAGTGCTGGTTGGAATAATATCGACATCATTAAATCTGTCTTTTATTTGGTCTATTTTCAAGTTTAATTCTACGTCGGAAATTAAATCAATTTTATTCAATATAATAGCCGGTTTAATATTCCCGTCTTTTGCTAAAACAAAATACCTTTCAAAACGATTGAGATTATAATCCCTGTTAACGGATTCAATAACGAATGCAACGTCAATATTTGTCGCGATAATCTGGCTTTCTTGTTTATTGCTGTACTTTTTTCTTAATATAGTTTTCCTCGGCAGTGTTCTATGGATTACCGCCTGTTCTTTATTTAATTCGGTTATGGCCACCCAATCACCCACGGCGGGATAGTCTGTTCTCGACAGGGCATTAAACATTTGTTTTCCGGTTATTTTTGCCAGATATTCCCCGGTTACGCTTCTTACTCTGTAAGCCTCTTTATGTTCGGCAATAACTCGTGCAACCGAACAGTTATTCAAATCCAATTTTTCCAGATTGGATTCAAAAAATGCGCCATATCCCAAATCTTCAAGTTTCATTTTTTTGGTATAAGCTCACGAGAGATTTTTTCCGATTTACCCAAATCCACCCTATAAAATCTCGGTCAAACAGAGCCATTCTCACCGCTCAATCCGTTATTAATTGGGGAAAATCGCGGGTTTTGCACCCTTCAGGGATTCCATCTTGCTGATAAACGTATCTTTTGTTTCCCTGAACGCCGGCAGATATTTATCCGCCAGCGGATTGGAAGGTGGTAATTTCAGAGTGCGGAAATTAACAAACTTGCCGTTTTTTTGTATGCGGAAATCCAGGTGTGGCCCGGTTGAAGTGCCTGTTGTCCCGACATAACCGATAACCTGCCCCTTTTTTGCTCTCGCCCCCCTTTTTATGCCTTTGGCTGTTTTGGAAAGATGGCCGTACCAGGAAACATATCCGTTGGGATGGCGCAGAATAACGGTTTTGCCGAATCCGTCCCTTCTCCAGCCCGCAAATTTAACAGTTCCCTCTGCGATGGCCGAAACAGGGGTGCCGGCCGGAGCGGCATAATCAATGCCGAGATGAGGCCGGTAAACCCTGTGTATAGGATGGAACCTCCGGTTGGTGAAATAGGATGATATTCTTCTGTAGTTCAACGGCACCCTGAGAAAAGATGATTCCACGTTCTTGCCATAAGCGTCATAATAACCACCTTTCCCTTCGGAAGGTTCGAAATAAAAAGCATAGTGCGTGCTGTCTCCGGCGCCGTAAGATGCCGCGGATATCCTTCCATCTTTAAGGACATTACCCCGGCTGTCAAAATATGACTCCCACAAAATAGTAAAATCGTCTCCGGTGCCGCAGTCATTGAAAAAATCTATTTTGGAGGCGAAAATTTCGGCAAACTGGATGATTATTTCAGGATTTACATCAACGTCAGACATGCTCTCGTATAAGGAGCTTTTTATTTTCCCCCGCACTCCTTTTAGCTTCCTCTCGGTTTCTATCTTTTGGGCAGAAGCCGGATAAGTGTTTTTGTCCCTGTCAAACTTTACAATATAAAAATTAATAGGGCCGTTGTAATATATAAATTTTACAAACCTTTCTTCATTGTCAAGAAAAATTTCCCACCTGTCACCGACGTTACATCTCCGCACGTCCAAAACCTTCTTCAACTCCCTTATTATGGAAAAAACCTCAGCCGGAGATATGTTCTGGGCAAGCAGAACCTTGCCAAGCACATCTCCCTCGGAAATATAACCTTCCACCACCTGATACCGCGCTTTATTGTCAGTGGAAAATTTGCTGTTTATTTTAAAGAGTAAAAAAGGCAGGCAGACAATCAAGGTGAGGGTTGCTATTAAGATGGGTTTTCTTTTTACCATAAACTCCTTTCGTGTAACTAATTGTATAATTCCCTCGTCTAAAATGTCAACGGCATTGGTATCAAACGCCGGGTTGGTTTATGGGCGCGGCCCAATAATTTCCCCCCGCAAGGCCCGCAGTTGACTTAGCGTTTTCAGCAAAACCGCATTATCGTATTTAAAATCAAACCAGTTTTTTTGTTCCCAAATGTATTTCATTTTACGAATTTCCCGAAGCGAATAATCTGTCTAATCGCTTCAAGTGCGAGTTTAAGTATTGCGTGTGCATTTTGTTTCAAGAAATCAATAACTGTGATTGGATGGTAGGCCAGGGGTAGCGAAAAAATGGTGTATAGTTATGCCGGTATTGAAAAAACAGGTAATATTAGGGTAAAATTATTTATTAGACGGGTTCGAACGTTGTCGGTGTAGGTTACCCCGAACCAGAGACAGAGTGCATGTTCAGTTTAAAATATGTCTAAACTAAAGGAAAAGGACTTACAGTGATGAAAACAAGGCGTAATCGGATAGTGGATGCGTTTTCACTGCTTGCTGATGACCGTGTTCCCATTTATGAGCAACAGATATCCGACGCGGTGGCTTCGGATATTCTCGGTCGGGAAGCAATAACCGGCGGTTCCGAGATGTATTACAAACTCTGGTCGCTCGGAGATGTAAAAGAATGCCGGGCCATGTACGAGCGCGTGTGCCGGGACAATGCCGAATTATACGCTTGCTTGAAACTGGACATGGTTCCGTTTTTGCCGTATTCCCTGTTTTCCGAAATGCCGGTCAGTCGCGAAGGGGATGTGTTCACGTTCGGCGGCCGGTTTTGGAGGGTGATGCAATATAACCGTGAAACCAATACCTGCGCGGTGAGCGATTCTTACCTGGAGCGGAACGGTCTTAAAGGTATCGGGGATTTGACGGACGAGTTAACGCAAACGGAGCCGGATGCCGGAACGATCCGGAATTCGTTTAAAGTGTTCAAGAAGTATCTCCCGGACGGCATGGCCGTCGCCGCGTTTACGAATATTAATGTTCCCGTCGACTCAATCACCTGGCTGACGGCGACCGTTGATGCTCCGGAAATAGTGGGAGCGTATCTTGACGCGCGTCTGAGGCATGTACTGGCGGAAATTGAAGTTTTAGCCGAACTTGAAGTCGATGTCTTGCATTTTTGCGGAGACCTGTGCGGAAAAAACGGGCCGATGTATTCGCCGGGGTTTTTTCGCAACGTCGTGGTTCCGCGTCTGGGGAAGGCGGTCCGGCATGCTAAATCTTTGGGACTGCGGACGGTCTATAACACCGACGGCAATACCTGGCCGATCGCCGCCGCGCTGTTTCTGGAAACGGGAATGGACGGGTATATGGAGATTGACTACTCGGCCGGAATGGAATTGCGGGAAATAAGGCGGCACTTTCCCTCGCTGGTTCTTATCGGCAACGTGCCGGTGGATTTACTGGTGTCCGGAGATGCTGGCGAGGTGAAATCATTCGTGAGACGGTTGTTGGACGGTGGGCCCATGCCGGGGCACATACTGGCGTCTTCGAATACGATATACGCCGGAGTGAAGACGAAAAATTTCCTTACGATGCTTGAGACGGCCGATTCTTTATAAAATATACAGAGTAGTTATTTTTCTAATAAATAACGCTATTTTCTAAATTATCCTAAAGGCCTAAACAAGCAAATCATTTAATGTAATACTTGTCAGCCTACGTATATGGCAATAACGCGACAACCGGAATATTTGATGGTGGAAACACCGCAGGGTCTGCGTGAAGCGTGCGCTATTATTTCGGGAACGGCAACTGTTGCTCTCGACATGGAAGCCGACACCCTGTTTCATTATGGAGAAACGGCGTGTCTGGCACAATTGTCGGATGGCGCGCAAATATGGCTGGTGGACCTTCGCCGGATGACGGACATCTCTCTCTTGAAACCGATACTCGAGAACACCGCCGTCGAGAAGGTCCTGCACGGAGCCGATTATGATATCCGGCTCCTGCGGCGCCACTTTGGCATTAATTGCCGGCCGATATTTGACACGGAAATAGCGGCTCGTTTTCTCGGGATGCGCCGGTCCGGTTTGGGTGAGGTGATGGCGAAGCGTTTCGGGGTTGCTCTTGATAAGAAGTTTCAGAAAGCTGATTGGACGCAACGGCCATTGACCGCTGAAATGTGTTCCTACGCCGCCGCCGACGTCCATTGGTTGGTCCGGCTGGCGGGTTTGATGAAAGAGGATTTGGTCCGGCTCGGGCGTCTGACCTGGGTCGAAGAGGAGTGTGATATTCTGGCGCGTTCTTCGGACCGCATCAGGGAACCCGGCCCGCTCTTTCTCAGTTTCAAAGGCGCCGCTCTCCTGGACCGAAGAAGCCTGGCGATACTGGAGTCTCTTCTGCAGGTACGGGAGTCATTGGCAGAACAGCGTGATCGCCCGCCGTTCAAAGTGTTGTCTCCCGATGCGATCAGGCAGATTATTCGGGAGCGGCCGGAAACGGACCGGGAGCTGCTGCGGATTAGCAGTCTTGGCCGTAGGAGCGGGACGTTCCGCGCCGTTGTGCTGGCAGCGGTGAGAAACGCATTAGATCTTCCCGACGGGCGGTTGCCGGAGTATCCGAGGGGTGTCGGACGGAGACCAAGCCGCATTCATCGGTTTCAGGAGAGAGTGCAGGGTTTGAAGGAATGGCGCGATAGTCGGTCCGCGGCCCTAGAGTTGGACGGTAGTTTGGTTTGTGCCAACAGTTTGATTGAAGAACTGGCCGTGAAATGCCCGGTTACGCCGGAGGCCCTGGACCGGGTTGAAAGACTTCGAAAGTGGCAGAAGCGTGAGTTCGGCGGGGAAATGTGCAAGGTGCTCCACCGGTTGGCCACCCCGTAATCTGTCATTTATGCGTACCATTCCGCGAGTTTCCCTTTCCGTTTTTTCTTTTGTTTGTCCGTAAGAAAACGAAATCCTTTTATTTCTCCCACACAGTCGGGATCGCCGCAGTTGCATTTAAAAGGAGAAAACACCGTGTATTCGGTACAGTTGTAATCTATGGTTATTTCTTCGCCCTTAGTAATTTGGCGCCAGGCGCAGAGATTTTGGCCGTGAAAATATGCGTTTGCATCGCAGGAATGATTTAAATATCTGATAAGATTGTTTAAGTCCGGTTCAATGTGGAGGCGGGCATTGAATTGCACGCTTTCCCGGAGAGGATTATTACGTATTTTGCCTTCGAGAAAACCGATACAATCACTTACTGAAAAATCTCGCTTTGCAAAGACCCCCGCACCTTCAAGAGCAAAATCTTTTTTGATGCTAACCTGAGAAGCAGAAACATCTCTTCCGACGCGTCTCAGGTAATCTTTGCCTCTGTAATTTTCCTGCTTCCAGTATTCTGGAATTATTCTCCATTTTGAGCCCAATTCGAAATCGTATGATACCGGAGTAAATGAAGATCTTCCGCTTTCAGGATAATTGGTCAGTTCGCCGAAATATATCCGGTTGTTTACCAGGTATATATCGACACGAATGAAGTCAAAAGGCGTTCCCAGGAACTCTGCCAGGGTCACCATGGAATCAAGCTGCGCCGGTTTTTCCATATAATCGGCTAATTTCCATTCCGAATCAATGTTCAAATAGTCCCATTTCGGAGAATACCAGCCGACGCTTATATTCGCGAATCTTTCGGAGACGACTTGGATCAGGTGACATTTTCCGTGGAATATCTTGAACTTATAGTCGACGGGTATTTTCCCGTTTTCGTCACGCAGCAGTTTTTCAATCACTATCCTTCTTTTTATTTTCTGATACGCCCATTCGTGCTTTTTAAGACCGAACGGTTCGCTTAGCCATTTTTTGCATTGCGCAATAATTTGTTTACGGTCGGCGGGTTTGTTCTTTTCCACGATTATATTCATTCCCGAACCGTGATTTGCCTTAATGATATAATCTTCCGTAAAGTTGTCGAAAGGAATGCTTTCCGGTCTGTCAGTTACATAGAGCAGGGGTATTAGAATCTTTTCCGCTTCTTTTTCCCCCAGGATATCTTTCAGATACTGCCGGACCCGGTATTTATCGGACACAATCGGCAGGAGGGGATTCCGGTCATGTATTTTTTTCCAGACTATCTTTTCGCTCCAGCTTTGGGGATTTCGCAGGTTTAATTCAAACCCCCTTATTTTTTTAAAAATTATTTTTTCCCGGCGGTATCCGGTTAATTTTTCCCGTAAATTAAAAACCGTTTCTTTGAATGGCTGCGGTAAAGAAAATATTTTCATATTGTTCATAGCAATAATGTGGTTTAAAAGTATAAATTGTACTTTTTCTTTATTTTTAGGTCAATCGCAACACAAATTTTTTTGGAGTTAGTTGTGGGGAAGCAGGGTATAAGAGGGAATGTGTTGGAAGAACAGGTTGATGTCGAAAAAGCAGACAATGTTCGGGTATAATTATTTATCAAACAGGTTTAAATGTCTTTTTGTAAGTTACCCCAGGAAAGGAGCGGGGACGGAAAAGGAACAGAGGTCATTTTGCGGGTTTGACTGCAACACCTGCCGTTTATTTATCTATCCGCTAAACAAAGACTTTATCTCGTTATTGTATTCGGGTATTGCTCCCCGGCGAGAAGCTACGTATCCGCCAACCTGATTGGCGAATTCCGCCGCTTCGAAAGGGTCGTTGTTTTGAAGATATTTATGAATAAAAGCGGCGCTAAAAGCATCGCCGGCGCCAACCGTATCGATAACTTTTACATGTTTTCCCGTAATTTCTTTCATCCTTCCTTCGCTGTAAACAAGACACCCCTTCCCCCCTTTGGTAAGACAGATAGTTTTAAGAGGATAATTATTAGTTATCCGGTGAAAAAAATCTTTTTCCGACAATTCCTGACCGTAAATCAAGTTGGATAATTGTTCCATTTCCTCGGAGTTAAGTTTAAGGATATTAGTATGGGAAAGGGATTTTTTTAATATTTCCCGGGAATAATAATTCTGCCTCAGGTTAACATCGTAAAAGATATATTTAAACTTCAGTGATTCTAAAAGGCGATAAAGAGTGTTTCGGGTAACTTCCGACCGCTGTTCCAACGTACCAAAATAAAAAACTTCCGCGTCTGTCTTTTTTAGTTCGGTTAGCATGCCGTCATTAATTTCGATATAATCGTAGGCCGCGTCTTCATTTATATGGTAGGACGGCAGACCATTTGATTCCACCGCGACCTTTACTGTGCCGGTTGGGTGAACAGGGTCTACCTGCACCAATGAAATATTAACCCTTAATTTCTGCGCAATCTTAACGGCCTCTTCACCTAATTTATCCCGTCCTATTCGTGATATCATGTATGATTCCGCGCCGAGTTTGGACAGGTGGGCGGCAAAATTAAAAGGGGCTCCGCCCAGATATTTCTTACCCTCAATAACATCCCAGAGAATAGCTCCAAAAGATATCGCTTTCACTTAAGCTCTCCCTTGACCGTAAAAAGATTAAATAATCCTTCGGATGTTTTTTTGTCAATTTCGATTAAATGTTTCTCCCTTTTCATCTTATGGTTTACGCAATTTAGATTATGGAGGCGGACGCCGGAGCCGGCGTCATGGTTAGAAAAGTTTTTCTTACATCCTGTTCGAAGGCGGCGATAGCGTATCGGATTGAAGCAGGGTGGTTTTTTTGAGGTTTGATCTGAAGCCAGTTTGTTTTCATGAGGAACATTTCCGCAAAAGTTTAGGCGAAGGGAAAAGTTTTGTTATCAAATTTAATCATTTTCCTGACTATCCCCTTATCCGATTGGCGCGCCGGCCGCGTCGTTCAACCGGATTACACCGCTTTGATCCGCGAAGAAGACGCGATTCCCCGTAACGCCGGTCGCCACCGGAGACGCAGTAAGCGTATACGTGTCGATTATTCCCTGGGAACCGATCGGTCCGGGTGTGTAGGTAAAGGTATACCCCTGTTTGGTGCCATCCGCTAAAACCACATCAATATACGGAGGATTCGCGGTTGACAGAGTTCCAAGAGTTGCCGGATAACTGGAAGGTGTTTGGGCAGCCTGGAAACTTCCCAGCGAGACAACCAGCGTGTGCATATTGCCGATAGCCGCGCCTTCATTGGCGTTCAACCTTGTACGAAGCAGGTTTGGGATGGCGATGGCCGCTAAAAGCGCAATAATCATCACCACGATCATGATTTCAATTAGCGTAAAACCTTTTTTGCCTATCATTGTTTTCTAACACCTCTCATTATCATAGAGTATACCATTCCCCCTTTTTTTACTCAACGCAATGGGGCTAATTGTTATGAGCAGGCCGTCAATCAACGGAAAAAGATGAGTGTGGTGAGGATGAAAAGAGGAATAAGAATTAAGCCGGACCAAAGCATATATCCGAAAAAAGACGGTGTTTTGACGCGGTGGTGGTCACAGATGGCCTTGACCATGAAATTGGGCCCGTTTCCGATGTAGGTGCTGGCGCCCATGAAGACTGCGCCGCAGGAGATCGCTTTCAGGATGACGATTGGAATACCGGCGATGCTGCCGGTCAGGCCGGCGGAAGAATAAAGCCCTTGGGCCAGGGAGAGGGTAATCAGGTAGGTCGGCGTGTTGTCCAGGAAGGACGAAAGTCCTCCGGTAACCCAGAAGAAGTGCCAGGGCAGGCGGACGCCCACCTGCGCTCCGTGCGTTTCAAGAAGCAGAAGCGCCGGAACCATTGTGATAAATATACCGGCAAAGATAACGGCGACTTCGATGATGGGCGCGTAATGGAACCTGTTCTTATAGCGCACGCCTTTTTTGGTTAAGAGGATTGACAGCACGGCCAGCAAAACCATCACCGTTTCCCTAAACAAAGCCCGGGGAATCAGGATGATGCTTAAAATTATCCCCAGGATAAAGAGCAGGTTGATTTTACCCTCTATTTTGATAGGTTCGACTTCTGTTTTTTCCAGATACCTGTTTTTGGGATCTTCCCGGTTCCAGTAATGCCGGTCTATGAAATAAAAGGCAGCGAGGACCGTAAACATCATAAACAACCATTCCGGAAAAAGTTTTAAGGTCCAGAAGAAGGGGACGCCCCGCAAATATCCCATAAATAGGGGCGGGTCGCCGATCGGGAGCAGACAGCCGCCGATGTTGGCGACGATAAAAATAAAGAAGACCGGCAGGTGGTTGATTAACTTTCTTTCCCGGTTGGTGCGTAAGAAAGGTCGGATTAAAAGCATGGCGGCTCCGGTGGTTCCGAAGAGGTTTGCCGCGATGCCTCCCAGCAAAAGAAAGATGGTGTTGTTTTTGGGTGTCGCCGCTACGTCCCCGCCCAGGTAAATTCCCCCGGAAATTATGAAAAGAGACGACAGCAGTATAATGAACGACAGGTATTCTTTGATTTCCCGGATGACCGGCTGCAAATTACCGTATGCGGCAAAGAGACAGATAACCGGCAGGGCGAGGAAAAGTGAAACAAGCGCCTTATTTTTATTATTTTCCCAGAACCGGCTGTGCGTAAGAGGTAAAACCGCGATGGCCAGAAGCTGCAGAATGAAGAAGATTGTTGACCAGGCCGGGGGGATAATCCCGATATAAGGCGTCATGATTTTATTCTTCTTCCCCGTGTTTGATTAATTTTGCTTCAGCCACGTAAACCACGGATTCGGCGATGTTGGTGGCGTGGTCGCAGATACGTTCCAGATGGCGGGCGACCAGAATGAGCGGAACAGTCCGGGCCGCGACGCTGCAATCGCGGCTGATAATCTCGGTCAGCTCCCGGGTGACCAGATTCCTCAAGTAATCGGCTTCATCGTCCTGTGTCCGAACGTCGCGCGCCAGTTCTCCGTCCAGGGTTATAAATGATTCGATGCTTTCATGGGTCATTTTCTGGGCCAGGCGCGCCAATTTCGGGATATCAATCAGAGGTTTGATTAAAGGTTGGCCCACCAGTTCCAGGGTGCGTTCGGCGATATCGACCGCCAGGTCCGCCATCCGTTCCAGGTCCGTGCCGATTTTGGTCGCCATGACAATCAGCCGTAAATCTCCGGCAACCGGCTGGTTGCGGACAATGAAAGCAATTGTCTTTTCGTCGATTTCGTTTTCCAGCCGGTCAATCCGGTTGTCTGCTTGAATCACCTCGTTGGCTATTTCCGGAGACAGTTTTTCCAGGGAAGTTACCGCTTTGTTGATTGCTTCTTCAACCATTCCGCTCATTGTCAGAATGGTGCGTTTCAGTTCTTCTAATTCCAGGTCAAAATGCCGTTCCATGTTTTTCCTCCAAATTAATTAATCGGACGCTGATTTTCGCAAGATTCACGCAGATAAAGATTTTGCTTAAGAACTGTTTTTAATCTTTATCCTGTTGTTTCGGCGTACATCTGCGTCCAAAAAAGATACGAATATCCCATCAGCCGAAGTGTCCGGTAATATATTTTTCGGTGCGGATATCCGCCGGTTTTTCAAACACCTGTTCGGTCGTTCCAAATTCAACCAGGTCGCCCAGGAGAAAGAAACCGCAGGAATCGGAAATTCTGACCGCCTGGTCCATATTGTGGGTTACGATGACGATGGTATAAGTCAATTTCAGCGTGCGCATCAATTCTTCCAGTTTCTCGGTGGCAATCGGGTCAAGGGTGCTGCACGGTTCGTCCAACAGAATGATTTCCGGTTTAGTGGCGACTATTCTGGCCAGGCAGAGCCGCTGCTGCTGGTCCAGCGGCAGGAGCCGGGCGTCTTTTTGGAGGCCGTCTTTTAATTCGCGCCACAACCAGGTGTCGCGCAGGCTTTCTTCCACAATCCGATCCCAGTCTCCCCGGGCCGCGAGGTTGTGTATTTTAAGGCCGAAAGTAACATTATCTCTGACAGAAAGCGGGAAAGGGTTAGGCCGCTGAAAAACCATCCCTATTTTTTTACGGAGCGAAATCAGGTCGGTGCCGTTTGCGTAAATATTCTGCCCGTTAATGATAACCCGGCCTTCAGTTCTAACTCCGGGAATGAGGTCGTTCATGCGGTTGAGGCAGCGCAGAAAAGTTGATTTGCCGCAGCCGGACGGTCCGATGAGGGCGGTAATCCGGTTTGCTTCAAAACGACAGTCTACGTTTCGGAGCGCCTGGAATTTCCCGTAGTAAAGATTGAGGCTTTCCGTTTCTATCTTATAAACCATATTTTTATACCAATTTGCATTCTATATTATCGATTTGTCTTCAAAAATAGAGCAAGCTGCTGCCGAAACTAACGCAGCTATATGAATGAAGATGCATCAATATCATCCGAATCTTCCGGCTATGTAGTCTTCGGTTCGTTTGTCTTTCGGCGCCGTGAATAGATTTTTTGTTTCATTGTATTCCACCATTTCACCGCTCAGAAAAAAAGCGGTGCGGTCGGCAACGCGCGCGACTTGTTTCGTGTTGTTGGTTACCAGGATGAAGGAAATATCTTTTTTAAGGTTGACGATGGCTTCTTCTATTTTCGCGGTTGAAATCGGGTCCAGACCGCTGGATGGGTCATCCAGAAGGATGACCTCAGGTTTCAGGGCGATAATTCGGGCTAGGCAGAGTCGCTGTTGCTGCCCCCCGGAAAGTTTCAGGGCCGAAAGATTTAAGCGGTTTTTCACCTCATCCCAGAGGTGGGCGGCTTTGAGTCCGCATTCCATCAGGTCGTTAAGTTCGGCGTGGTTTTTAACGCCCGCCAATTTTGGACCGAAAGTCAGGTTATGGCGAATGGACATCGGCAGCGGAATAGGCAGCGCGAAGACCATGCCTATTTTCCGGCGTAATTCCCCCAGGTCCACGGAAGGGTCAAAGACGCTTCTGTTTTTAAAGAGAACCGAACCGGACACCCGGTATCCTTCGTCAAATTCAATCAGGCGGTTCAGGATGCGCAAAAACGAAGTTTTTCCGCTGCCGGTCGGGCCGATAATGCCCAGGATGCTGTTACGGACCAGGGTAAGGTTTACGGAGTTAAGAATCATTCCGTCTTTGCCCTGGAGGGAGAGGTTAATCGTTTCTATGATTTTATTCCCAGTGGCTACGGAAGAATAACACTTATCCATGGGTTTTTTCCAGGAATTTATGCATCGTGTAGTAGGCGATGGTGTTGATGACCAGAATTATGATGACTAAGAGCGCCGCGGTGCCGTATGCGTTTTTCAGGCTGATGCCTTCCCGGGCCAGAATGTAAAAATGGACCGACATTGTACGCACCGAATCCAGGACCGAAGCAGGCATTTTCAGGGAAGAGCCGGCCGTGAAGATTACCGCGGCAGTTTCGCCGATGGAGCGGCCGAGCGCGAGCATAACGCCGGTGAAGATGCCGGGAAGAGCGGAGGGCAGCACAACCCTGGTTATCCCCTGCCATTTATTCGCGCCCAGCGAGAAAGCCACTTCCCGGTAATGCCGGGGGACCGCTTTGATCGATTCCTCGCTGGTTCGGATGATGGTGGGCAGTATCATCACCGCCAGCGTCAGCCCTCCGGAAAGGAGCGACCAGCCCATTTTAAGCACAACCACGAAGAGGACAAAACCGAAGAGACCGAAGATAATGGACGGAATTCCGGCCAGGCATTCGGCGCCGAACCTGATTATCGCGGTCAACCGGTTCTCCCGGGTGTATTCGGTCAGGTAGATGGCGGTTCCCACGCCCAGCGGAACGGCGAAGACAAGGGCCACCAGGGGTAACAGAAACGTTCCTACGATGGTTGGAAAGATTCCCCCGGCCTCTCCCATTTCCCGGGGCAGGCCGAAGATAAATTTGGAATTCAGTACCGGCAATCCCTTAACCAGGATAAAACCTAAAATAAAGAGGAGAATAAAAAGGACCAGAACAGCCATGATGCTGAAATAAGTATCAGCCAGCCGCTGGGTCGTAACCGGGTTACGCCTGGGAAATTTCATTTAACCCGTCCTCCGGAAAGAGATTCTGTTTTAAGCCCCAGCCGCGAAACGCCGGTGGCTGTTACGTTTAGAATCATAATGAAAACAAAGAGTACGATTCCGGTGGCGAAGAGTGCTTTCTGGTGGTCGCCGGTGGCGTAACCCATCTCCAGGGCGATATTGCTGGTGAGCGGTCGGATCGGGTCCAGGGGAGAGTGGGGAATGTTAAGCGCGTTTCCGGCCACCATAATTACGGCCATTGTTTCGCCTATGGCGCGGCCCATTCCCAGGATTACCGATGCCAGGATGCCGGTACGTGCCGCCCGCAAGGTTACGAAGATAGTTGTTTGCCACCGGGTCGCGCCCATGGAGATGGCAGCTTCGCGGAAAGAGTTGGGGACGGCTTTCAGCGAATCGGTGGAGATGCTGATGATGGTGGGCAGAATCATGATGCCCAGGATGATGCTTCCGGCCAGCAGGGAAAAGCCCGGGCCGCCGAAGGTCTCACGGATAAACGGGACCAGGATTACCACGCCGATAAATCCGTAAACTACCGATGGTATTCCGGCCAGAAGCTCAATGGCCGGTTTCAGGATTTTCCTGGTTTTGTCTCCGATAATTTCCGCTAAAAATACGGCGCATGAGATTCCGGTCGGAACGCCGATGACCAGAGCGCCCAGCGTTATCCAGACCGAAGAGAAAATCATCGGCAGTATTCCGAACTCTCCGCTGGAAGGAGACCATTCCCGGCCGGTCAGGAACTTAACCAATCCGACCTTAAAGATAAGAGGCAGGCCTTCCTTGAATATGAAAAAGGTTATGGCGGCCAGAGAGGCGATTGAAGAGAGAGCGATCAGCAGCAGTACTTTTCCGGCGACGTTTCGTTTCATTTCATTGGGTATCGTTTATTTTAATTAACCCTTTTTTGGCTATCAGGTTTTGTCCTTCCGGCGAAAGACAGAATTTAATGAAATCCTCGGACAAGGGATTGTTTCGGTTCTTCAGGACGAAGAGGAACCGCCGGACAATTTTGTATTTTTCGTTTTTGACCGTCGCGACGGTCGGCGGGATGTTGTCGATGGAAAGTGTCTTGACCCTTTTGTCCACCAAACCCAGCGAGATATAGCCGATGGCGTTCGGGTCTTCGGCCACTATTTCCCGGATGGCTCCGTTGGAATCCTGAACCAGCGCCGAATTGGAGATTCGTTCGGTTGTTTTGGAGTCCGGTAAGCGCATTACCGACTCCTGAAAACTGGTCCTGGTGCCGGAACCTTCTTCGCGGGTAACGACGGTAAGCGGCCGGTTGTCAATCCGGTTGGTATGCCCGGAAAATAGTTCCCGTAATTGTTCTTTTGATATGTTGGTTAAAGGGGACTTGACGTTGACGATTACGGCGATACCGTCAAAAGCAACCGGTACTTTTTGCAGTTTTACCTTTTCTCCGGCGCCAAATTCTTCTTCCGGTTTAAGTTCGCGCGAAGATGTCCCGATATCCGAAGTGCCGGTTAGGGCCGACTCAATTCCGGAGCTGGAACCGCCGCCCTGGACGGTTATTTTGACTCCCGGATGTTTGGCGGTGTAGGCATCGGCCCACAATTCCGCGAAGGGTTGGACCGAAGTTGAACCGGCCAGGATAATTTTCCCGGCATGATTTCGGCCGCAGGAACTTAAAGAAAGGCAGATAAGGGCGGTGAAAAGCGCAAGAACCGGAAATTTCGGATAGCGGAAACCCATAAGGTAGCGCTTGGTTGTCTCTTTTGCTGCACACACTGCGCGCCAGGTAAAATCTACGCAACTCCGGCACAAGACTCGCCGTGTTCTCACCCACGATTCGGGTGAGCCCCGGCTACTCATGCCGCCGTTTTGCTTGTTTTGCACTGTCGCTCCGCGAAGTGTTGCAAAAGAGACAATCCTCGCTTGAAGAAAGACTAAACCGCGTGGTTGTGTTGACTCGGTCCGGATTTACTACGTCCGACCTCGCGTAACTGCTGTTACAGAACCCGGGAAGCGAAGGTGATTACACGACGCGAAATAACTTGGCGAAAACCAGGGTCAAAGTGGAGAGAAGTTTTATCAGGACGTGCAGGGACGGTCCGGCGGTGTCTTTGAAGGGGTCGCCGACCGTATCGCCGGAAACAGCCGCTTTATGGGCGAAGGAACCTTTACCGCCGTGCGCCCCGGATTCGATGAATTTTTTGGCGTTGTCCCAGGCGCCGCCGCCGTTGTTAAATAAGAGTGCCATGACGACGCCGGTAATCGTGCCCACCATCAGGGTGGCGCCGACCGCTTCCGCGCCCAGGAAAAAGCCGATGGCAATCGGTACGACGACCGCGGTAACACCGGGCAGCACCATTTCCTTTAGGGCGCCCCGGGTGCAAATGTCAACCGACTGGGCGTAGTCCGGATTTTCCGTTCCGGCCATAATACCCGGTTTTTCCTTAAACTGACGCCGCACGTCGTTGATGATGTAGAAAGCGGCGCGCCCGACCGCGCGGATGGCAAAAGACGAGAAGATGAAGACCAGGACCGCGCCCAGGAAACCGCCGATAAAGACGACCGGTTTCGCCAGGTCAATGATCGATATTTTAACTTCTGCCATATAAGCGGAGAAGAGCAGAAAAGCCGCCAGGGCAGCCGAACCGACCGCGTAGCCCTTGGTGAGCGCTTTGGTGGTGTTGCCGACCGCGTCAAGCCGGTCCGCTCTGCCTCTGGTCTCTTCCGCGCCGTGCGACATCTCCACGATGCCGCCGGCATTATCGGCGATGGGACCAAAAGTATCCATGGCCAGGATGAAGGCGCAGGGCGCCAGCATTCCCATGGTGGCAACTGCGGTTCCGTAAAGACCGCCGTTGGGTAGGCCGGTAATCTTGCCGAAATAGTATGAACTTAACAGGGCGACGGAGATTACAATTGCCGGCATGCCGGCGCTTTCCAGGCCGACCGAAAAACCGGCGATGATGTTTGTGGCGGCTCCGGTTTCGGAAGCTTGGGCAATCTCTTTGACCGGACGGTATTTATATTCGGTATAGTACTGGGTAATGTAAACAAAGGCAAGGCTGGCCAGGATTCCGATGACGCCGCACAGGAAAAACCAGGTCCAGTAATCGTGCAGAAGCGCGTAGGTGGCTATCCAGAGACCGATGCCGGCCAGGATAGTTGTCAGGAAGTAGCCGCGGTTCAGGCCTTTCATCGGGTCTTCATCCTCGCTGATTTTAACCGATATGATGCCGACGATGGAAGCGATTAGGCCCAACGCGCGTGCCGCCAGGGGAAAAAGGATGCCCTTGATTCCGAAGACAGGGTAGAGCGGGATGCCCAGAATCATCGCGCCGATATTTTCCGCGACGGTTGATTCAAAGAGGTCGGCGCCGCGTCCGGCGCAGTCTCCGACGTTGTCTCCGACCAGGTCGGCGATGACCGCCGGGTTTCTCGGGTCGTCTTCCGGGATGCCGGCTTCAACCTTGCCGACCAAGTCGGCGCCGACGTCCGCGGCTTTGGTAAAGATTCCGCCGCCCAATTGGGCAAAGAGCGCCACGAACGAAGCGCCGAAAGCGAAACCGACTATCAGGAGCGGAACTTCCTGGGGATTGCCGAGGCCGCCGAAGAGAGCAAAGATTCCGGATACGCCCAACAGGGAAAGGGCGACGACCAGGATTCCGGAAACCGCGCCGCCTCTCAGGGCGATCTGGAGGGCTTTGTTGATGCTTTTACCCACGGCCGCGGCGGTCCGGATATTCGCCCGGACCGAAATATACATTCCGACAAAACCCGCGACGGAGGAACAGAGCGCTCCCAGGATAAAAGCGAAAGCGGTGTGCCAGCCGTAGGAGACCTTTCCGCTTAACGCGTAGATGAGAAAGATGATAACGGCAAGTACCGCGGTTAACGCGGCAATCGTGCCGTATTGGCGTTTTAAGAATGCCATCGCGCCTTCCCGGATGTGTTCGGAGATTGCCTGCATCTGGGGGTTGCCCATTTCCTGACTGAGAACGTGCCGTGCGAGAAGGTAAGCTACTAACAGACCGAACAGGCTGGCAGCGATAATTAAAATGAACATAGTTTCCGCTCCTTTTTAGTAATAAAAATATGTTGTTATTTCTATCGAAAGATTAAAGTAAAAACCCTTTTATTTTATCATGATATTATGTGTTGAGTCAAAAAAGGAATGGTTGTCATTTGACTATCGGTTTTTATCCTGCTAAAATAGAACATGAAGAAGGAGTTGCCTCTATGGGCGACGGGGGCGACCAAAGGTCACCTTTACATTCTGGACACCTTGGTTTCAGCGGCTTTGCCGCTCCATGTGTCCGTGTTTCGGTGACCAAAGGAGGAAGTATGGGAACAGGGAATCTTTTTATGCCGGCGACGGAAATGCTGCAAAGATTTTGGTCCGGTTTGTCCACGGTGATTACGGCGCTGTTGGTTTTTCTTGTCGGTTGGTTGATAGCCAAACTTCTATGTTTTTTAATTACCAAGATATTAAAGGGAATAAAGATTGATAAATTAGTGGAGGATTCCGGATTTAAGAGTGTTTTGGGAAAAGGTAACATTACCAAACCGGTGTCGGAATTGCTCGGTACCGCTGTTTACTGGATAATGCTTTTAGTGGTAATTTTTGTCGCGCTGATTGCGGGCCACATCGATATTCCCCCCAGCGTTATCGGCCAGCTTCTGGAATTTATTCCCAAATTTGTGCTGGGTATAATTATTTTCATCCTGTCCATGTTCCTGGGCAGGTTTTTTAAGGGAGTGGTTCAAACTTCCGTGGCCAATGCCGGCATCGGAAGCACCGGTTTTCTAGCCAAACTGACCGAAGTGGGAATTATCATCTTCGGTACGGTTCTGGCTCTGCAGATAGTCGGGATCGCCGCTCCTTTTATTGCCAGCGCTTTCAATATCATACTGGCCGCTTTCTGTTTCGGCGCGGCTTTGGCGTTCGCGCTGGGTTCCAAGGATTTAATTAAGGGATGGCTGGAGGGGTATTTCCAGAATCTGAAAAAATAAAGAATAAATGCAGGAAAAATGACAAACGGCTGAATAGGACGCAGATATACGCAGAAACTACGGGATAAAGATTAAAGATAATTTTCAGAATACTTCTTTAAAGTAATCTTTAAATCTGTATCTGCGGTAATCTGCGTCCTATTGAAATGAGTTAGATTAAATGCAGGAAAAACGACCGGACTGGGACAGTTATTTTTTGAAGATTGCCGATTTGGTTGCCACTCGTTCCACCTGTCGTCGGCGTCAGGTAGGCGCGGTCCTGGTGCGTGACAAGCGCATTTTGACGACCGGCTACAACGGCGCTCCGGCCAATCTTAAGCATTGCCTGGATATCGGGTGTTTGCGTGAGGACCGCGGGATTCCTTCCGGGGAACGGCAGGAATTATGCCGGGGATTGCACGCGGAGCAGAATGCTATAATCCAGGCGGCTCTTTACGGTATACCGATTACCGGAGCGGTTCTTTATGTTACCTGTCAGCCCTGTATCACCTGCGCCAAGATGCTTATTAACTGCAAGGTCGACCGGATTGTGATTGCCGGCGATTACCCGGACGAATTCGCCCGGAGCATATTAGCCGAAGCCGGGATAACCGTTGAACGGAAGAAAAAAGATGAAAAAGGTTCTTTTATTCGGAAAAGAAGGCTGCGCGCTCTGTGAAGGATGGAAGCGGAAACTCACCCATCTTGCCGCTCCTTTTACTTATTATGACATCGGAACCACCGACGGTATGGTCGAAATGGCTTACCATAATATCGGCCGTATCCCCGCGCTCCTTATCGGTGAAAAACGTTTCGAGGAGATTAACCCTTCGGATATAACTTCGGAAGATTTACAAAAGATGTTTGATGGACAATAAGGTCTGGGAATTTGTTGCGCCGTCCGCGGACCTTAAATCAAATCTGGCCGAAAAACTGGCCATCTCGCCTCTTTTAGCCTCGCTGCTAGTAAACCGCGGTATCAGCAATGAACGGGAAGGAGAAACATTCCTCAATCCGGATTTCGATAATCTTTCCGACCCATTTGATTTGCCCGGAATGGAAGCGGCCGCGGCGCGGGTCGGAAAGGCTCTAAAAAATAAGGAACCGATTCTGGTTTACGGCGATTACGACGCGGACGGCGTAACGGCCACCGCGCTGTTGACTCTCTTTTTACGCGAAGCGGGCCTGCCGGTTGTTACTTTTATTCCCCACCGGGTTGAAGAAGGTTACGGTCTGCACTTTAATCCTCTGCGGGAAGCCAAAAAGAATAGCGGAGTGGGTTTGGTAATTTCGGTTGACTGCGGAATCGGCGCGGCGGCCGTAGTTAAAAAGGCAAAAGAAATCAATCTTGACATTATTATTACCGACCACCATCTGCCGGCCGGCCAGGTTCCAAAGGGCGTGCCGTTGGTAAATCCTCACCTGGGTCGAAAAGAGGAATTCAAAAGTCTTTCCGGCGTAGGGGTGGCTTTTGAACTGGCCCGGGCGGTTGCCTTGTCGCAGAAAGGGAACCGGCTTCATTTTTCCGAGGACCAGGTGGGGAGAAACTACCTTGACCTGGTTGCCACCGGTACCATCGCGGACCTGTCGCCGCTTCGGGGAGAAAGCCGTATCCTCACCCGGCTGGGTTTAGAAATACTTCGTCATTCGCCCCGTCCCGCTTTCCGCGAACTTTTCCGCCAGGCCGGAGTCAAGCCGGGCCGCGTCGACACACAAACAGTAGGTTGGATTATCGGTCCGAGAATTAACGCGGCCGGCCGTCTTTCCAGCGCTGATTTGGCTCTTCAATTATTTTTGACCGAGAGCGATTCGGAGCGAGCGGCCAGCGCGGAAATGCTGGAGCAGGGCAATCGGAAACGGCAAAAATTGGAACAAAAAGTGTTGGAAGCGGTTTGCCGCGAAATTGAAGAGCAAAATTTGAGCGAGCGTTCCATAATTATTTTGGGAAACGAGGATTGGCATCCGGGCGTGGTTGGTATCGTTGCCGGAAAGATTGCCGACCGTTACCACCGGCCGGCTATTATTTTTGGAATCACGCCGCATCTGGCTAAAGGAAGCGGCCGTTCCATTCCGGGTTTCCATCTTTTTGAGGCGGTTGAATCCTGTCGTTCTCTCCTGACTTCTTTCGGCGGGCACCAGAAAGCGGTGGGCGTCGGGATTATACCGGACCGGTTGGATGAATTCCGGCGGAAGATGGAGGTATTGGCGGAAAAACGGTTAAAGGTTGAGGAATTAGAGGAACGCATCAGGATTGAAGCGCGGCTTGAACTTGAGGAGTTGACGCCGGACGTTGTCCGGGATGTTGAATCGCTTGCTCCCCATGGTCAGGAGAATCCGGCTCCGGTTCTGGCCAGTCTTGGTTTGGAGGTACAGAAGTACAGCCGGGTGGTGGGCAGAAATCACTTAAAATTATGGTTGAAGCACGGCCGGACGTTCCGGCAGGCGATTGGTTTCGGTCTGGCAAAACTACA
The DNA here is from genome assembly GCA_041653615.1 of Candidatus Ratteibacteria bacterium. Lineage (GTDB taxonomy): Bacteria > Ratteibacteria > UBA8468 > MWAK01 > MWAK01 > JAHJUB01. The sequence continues at coordinate 26,162 of JBAZEZ010000011.1, read as the reverse complement.
GCCGTCTTTACCGGCCGGTCTTCTGGTGGATGTTGCGTATACTCCCAAATTATCCGGAGAGGATGGAATCAATTGCGTGGAACTGGAGATTAAGAGTTTACGGAAAAGCATTGGCCAACCGTAATCCAGACGAGTTTGTCGCTAATTTTTTTCAGGCGGATTTTTCCAGAGGTGCGATGGGTTTGATTACCTTGCCGCTTTTCAGACAGCCGGTACAGACCAGTATCCGGCCAATCGTGGTCCGAACTTTCTGAAGGTTAGCCCCAAAAAACCTTTTAGTCCGATGGTGGGAGTGGCTTAACAACATTCCGGGTTTCCGGCATTTTCCGCAAACAGCGCATTTTTTCCCCATAGTATATTTATAATAACATTCTGCGGCAGGAAAAGTCAATGTTGTGGGACCTGCCCGTTTGACCGAGGCCCGACCGAAATTTCGGCTGCCGGATTTGTCAGCGCGGTTAGAACTTTTTGTGTTTTAGAGCTGTATGGGTCGTAGCGCAAGCTAAGGTTCAGGTAAGTAAGGGCCGATTTTTTATCATTTAATTTGAGCGAAAGCAGGCCGAGGTTATAGTAGGTGTCGGCAAAATTAGGGCTGATGCGCAGTATTTCCTGATAGAGTTTGATTGCATCTTCGGTCCGGTCGGCATTGGCGTATACGAAGCCGAGTTTGTAGACCGCCTGGAGGTTGGCCGGGTCAATCTCTATCGCTTTTCGGTATTTGGAAATAGCGCCGGACCAGTTTTGCGCGGTGCGTGCCGCGATGCCTTCTTTATAGTAAACCTGCCCTTTAATTTCCCGGATAATGAACCCCGCGGAAAAAACGCTGAAAACCACAATTACTATCCAGATGATGGAGGGCTGACGTAGAGACCCGAGGCCTGAAATAGGAATAGTTTTTAAACCTTTGTTTAGTTTCGCGTTTCGCGTTTCAAGTTTCTGGTTCGCTGTTTTTTCGGTGGTAATTATTGCGCTGCAGAATCCTAACAGGAGCCAGAAGAGCGATACAACCGAGAAGGTACGCAGGTTTGTGGAAAATAGTCCGTCAACTAGAATGGCAATCAAGCCGGAGGAGATACCGGCTAAAAGGAACCATTCGGACAGGGTTGTCGCGCTCGACTCCCTTGCCTGAGGTGAGTGCGCCCCTAGGGTAGGTGGATTCGTAACTATACCGCTGTTTTTCATTTTACGGATGGAAAGAGCCAGGGTAGAGAACAAAAAAATCAGGAAAAAAAGGAGGGCCGGTAAGCCGGATTCAGATGCCAGTTCCAGGTATTCGTTATGACTGTGGTCGGATAACGGAGCCACTTCCTCGCGGTTGTAATAATTGGCGGGACGGAAACGTTGGAAGACAGCCAGGAAGGTGCCGGGTCCGAAACCGGTTATCGGTTTCTGGACGACCATATCTGCGCTTCCTTTCCAGAGCGGGTAGCGTACGTTTTTAAGAATATAGGGTGTGCCTTTTTTGACACCGACAAAAGCAGTCAGTGCCAAAGCGATTATTAGCGCCGAAAGGGTGATGAGGCGAAAACCGGATTTAAGCCGGGGCATCACGAATTTACCGAAAGAAATAAAAGCCAGGAAAAGCAAACCAACGGTCAGGCCCGCTTGAGAAGCTTGGGAATCGGCCAGAATTAAAAGAACGAATAAGAGAATGACGATAAGGGTAAGGGTGATAATTAAAGCCAAAGATGAGTAGTTGTCGGGTTGCCATGACGTGCGGCGTTTCGCAACGGCGGAAACTGTCGGTCTGCCGTTACGTCCGGTTTTAAGAGACAGGCCGGATTTGCCTGTTGCGGTTTTAGCAAAAGCGGACGTCTGTTTTGCCAAATTGTTGCGCAGTGCCAGAATTTTTTGCCATAGAACGGTGATAGTTATGGGAATGGCCATGATTAGATAGCCGGCAAAGAAATTTTTATTGCCCAGGGGTGTAACGACTGCGTGTATCCGGCTGTAATCGTATAAACCCGTGAAGGAGAGAATTACCATGGCCGCGATCCAGGAACCGACGATAAAAGGGGTGGGATAAATTTGGCTGGCCACCAGAAAGATGAGAACGTAGGCGAGAAAATGTGGGAGTTCCCGTAGTGTTGCCGAAGGGAAAACGGAACAGGCGATAGAGACGGTTACAAAGAGAACAAATCCGGTCAGCGAAACAAGAATAGGCAGGGGGGCGGAAAAAGGCCGCCGCCGTCCGAAAAAGTAAAGAGCGCAGAGAAAAACAAAAATATCCGCAATCAGCATTCGGACAACGGTATAATCATAGGCAGGCTTGAAGGTGAAGATACTTATCAGCAGGATGAAAATAGCCGGAAAGACGTCCGTTGGTTTAATTCTCATGTTTTATCCTCTTCGGTTTAATTATTTAATTTTTGGCAGTACCGGTTTTCCAGCAGGCAACCCGGTGGCCCGGGCTGACTTCAATCAGCGGCGGTTCCGGGCGGCGACAGGTTGAACCTTTTTCCGGGCAGCGTTGGTAGAAGGCGCATCCGGATTTTTCGACTGACGCGAGGTTTGAAATTCGCGAATCCAGTTCGGAACCGGGAGAACCGGGTATGGTTGCCAGCGGCCTGCCTTTTCGCCCCGGGTCCGGTAAAGCGGAGAAGAGCAGACGGGTATAAGGATGAAGCGAGTGATTCGCAAGTTCCGCGGTGGGGCCGGTTTCCAGGATTCGGCCGGCGTAAATGATGGCTAACTTATCGGCAATCTGTTCCACTAGCGGAAGGTTATGGCTGATAAACAGAACAGATAAACCCATTTCTTTTTGAATTTTGGAAAGAAGCGAAATGATTTGCCCTCCGGTACTGGCATCCAGCGAAGCGGTTGGTTCGTCGGCCAGCAGCAGTTTGGGTTTGTTGGCCAGCGCAATGGCAACCATCACTCTCTGTTTCTCGCCGCCGGAGAGCTGATGCGGGTAGCGGAAAGCTATTTTTTCCGGGTCTTTGAATTCAACCCGGGAAAAGAGGTCCAGGATTTCAGGTCTTGTCGGTTTTGCCCCGGTGTCATCGGAAAACGTTTCGGCTAGTTGGGAATCAACCCGGTAGAGGGGGTCCAGCGAAGCGGACGGGTCCTGAAAGATAATTCCGATTTTCCGGCCGCGCAGGGAAGCCTGTTTTCCGGGGTTATCCAAAATATCCGTGCCCAAAAATTGAATTCCCCCCGTTTTTATTTTCGCGCTTGCCGGCAGCAATCCCATAATACTTAGAGTAAGCAGTGACTTGCCGGCTCCGGACTCGCCTGCCAGGCCGAGTGTTTCACCCTCGGTAATATCCAGGTCAATGCCCCGAAGCACCTTCTTTTCCGTTCCTTTATTGATAAAGGAAAGGCGCAGGTTTTTGATGTTTAAAACTTTTTGCATTTAATTTTTGGGACGCAGATATACGCAGAAACTACCGGATAATACTAAATGATAATTTTTTAAAGTGTTTCTTACGTAATTCCCTACATTAATATTTAATCTTTATCTGCGGTTATCGGCGGTAATCTGCGTCCAATTAATTTAAACCAAAGAGCCGGCGGCGCTGGAAGGGATGGAAAGTAAAAACTCAGCGTTGGAACCGGTTTTGCGTAATTTTTCCAGCAGCATCGACATCGCTTCTTCCGGCGGGTATGGCGCCAGTATTTTGTGGAAGACCCAGACACGTTTCAGTTCCTCCGGGTCAAGCAGAAGTTCCTCGCGCCTGGTTCCGCTTTTGTTGATGTCAATGGCGGGCCAGATTCTTCGTTCGGCCAGATGCCGGTCAAGGTTGACCTCGCAATTGCCGGTACCTTTAAATTCTTCGAAGATGACGTCGTCCATCCGGCTTCCGGTATCCACCAGCGCGGTGCCGATTATAGTCAGACTTCCGCCGTCTTCCACGTTTCGGGCCGCGCCGAAGAACCGTTTCGGTTTTTCCAGGGCGTTTGATTCCAGGCCGCCGGACATCACTTTACCGGTGTGCGGGACGATTGCGTTGTAAGCTCGGGCAAGCCGGGTGATGCTGTCCAGAAGAATCACCACGTCCTGGCGGTGTTCCACCATTCGTTTGGCTTTTTCCAGAACCATTTCCGCAACTTGTACGTGTCTCTCCGGCGGTTCGTCAAAGGTGGCGCTGATTACTTCTCCCTTGACCGTGCGTTCCATTTCGGTAACTTCCTCCGGCCTTTCGCCTACCAGGAGCACAATCAGGTGCGATTCCGGATTGTTGGTGGTAATGCCGTTGGCTATTTTCTGCAGAAGCACTGTTTTTCCGGCCCGGGGCGGTGAAACGATTAAGGCGCGTTGTCCTTTGCCGATTGGCGTAATTAAGTCCATTACCCGCGCGGATAATTCTTCCGGTTTGGTTTCCATGATAAAACGCTTGTCAGGGTAGAGCGCTTTTAAGTTCTCGAAGGGAATCCGGTCCCGGATGTCTTCCGGATTTTCACCGTTGACCGCTTCCACGCGCAGCAGGGCGAAATATCTTTCGCCCTCCTTGGGCGGTCTGATTTGACCGCTGACTGTGTCGCCGGTAATTAGGTTGAAGCGCTTAATCTGGGAGGGGGAAACGTAAATATCGTCCGGACTTGAAAAATAATTGTAATTCGGACTGCGCAGGAATCCGAAGCCCTCCGGCATCAGTACTTCCAACACTCCCTCACCAAAGAGGAGACCGCTCTTTTCCGTCTGCACCTGCAGAATTTTAAAGATAAGGTCTTGTTTTTTTACGCCCGAGATGTTATTGACGCCCATTGACCGGGCCATTTTTTGCAACCCGGAAACCGGCATTATTTTTAACTCCGATATGTTTAACTGACGAGTTGTTTCCTTAGTTTCTTTAACTTCTTTCGTTTCTTTTGTCTCTTCCATTTTAGTCACCTCGTTTTTATTTAATTACCCAAAAATTTTTTTGGACGCAGATAGGCGCAAAAACTACCGGATAAAGATTAAAGATAATTTTTTAAGGTATTTCTTAAGCAATTCTCTAAAACAATCTTTAATCTGTATCCGCATTTATCGGCGGTAATCTGCGTCCGGTTAATTTATGCAGCAGGGCGTTGACTTGTTTTTCGGTCTGCGCCCGGGACTCGTTATTTTCGATGATTGCGTCGCTACGTTTTTCCTTTTTCGAAATCGGCCATTGGCTGCGGAAACGGTTTTCAACTTCCGCCGCGGTAATTCCCTTTTTCCGCATCCGGGTTTGGATTACCTCCGGTTTGGCGGATACACAGACGATGTAATCAAATGGTTCCAGAAAACCGCTTTCAAAAAGGAGCGGCACTTCCACCACGACCGGTTTTTCCGGCCGTGATTTTTTTTTAGCATTTTTTAATATTTGTTCCTTTACTATCGGGTGCAGCAGTTTTTCCAGTTTCCGGCGTTTTTTTATATCGGTAAAGACGAATTTTGCCAGGGCCGGACGGTTGATTTGGGTCTTTCTGAAAACTGCCGGTCCAAAAATATTCCGCACCGAATCTTTCACGGTTTTTCGGCGCAGAAGGGAATGGACTATTTGGTCGGCGGAGATAGTGACCGCGCCTTTTTTTCGGAAAAGCCTGAGCACGCTGCTTTTTCCGGAACCGAAAGTACCAGTTAGGCCGATAAGCATGGATTTAAACGCCGGTAATTATTTGGACGCAGATTACCGCCGATAATCGCAGATAAAGATTGTTTTAGAGAATTGTTTAAGAAATACTTTTAAAAATTATCTTTAAATCCTTATCCGGTTGTTTCTGCGCTTATCTGCGTCCCATTCGCTTTAAAGGAGAGCGCGGAAAATTTTTGCCGAATCGATTTTTTCCCAGGTGAATTCCGGTTCGGTCCGGCCAAAATGTCCGTAGCACGCTGTTTTCAGATATCGCGGTTTCAGAAGATCCAGTTTCTTGATGATACCGCCTGGAGAAAGGTCAAAATTTTTCCGGATGGCGCGCAGAATTTTTTCCGCCGGTACCAGCCCGCATTCGTATGTTTCAAGACTTAGGGACACCGGCTGTTTTTCACCGATGGCGTAAGCAACCTGGATTTCACACTTCCGGCAGAGACCGGCTGCCACGATGTTTTTGGCGAGGTAGCGGGCCATGTAGGTGGCCGAGCGGTCAACCTTGGATGGGTCCTTGCCGGAAAAGGCTCCGCCGCCGTGTCGGCCGAAACCACCGTATGTGTCAACGATGATTTTTCGTCCGGTGACGCCGGTGTCGCCCTGGGGTCCGCCGACCACGAAATTTCCGGTAGGGTTGACGAATATCTTCATCTGGCGCGAACGCTGTTCTTTGGGGATGATTTTGTCCACCACCAGCTTGGTCAGGTCCCCGCAAATTTTTTTTTGCTTAACATCCGGATTATGTTGTGACGACAGAACAACGCAAGTAACTTCTTTGGGTATTCCGTTTTCGTAGCGTACCGTTACCTGGCTTTTTCCGTCCGGTCTTAAATAGGTAAGGTGCCCTTTTCTTCTCACTTCCGCCATTTTTTGGGCCAAAAGGTGAGCCAGGGTAATCGGCAGGGGCATCAGGTTTGGCGTTTCATCGCAGGCGTATCCGAACATCAGTCCCTGGTCACCGGCTCCGCCGACGTCAACCCCCATGGCTATGTCCGGAGATTGTTCCTGTACCGCGGTGATGACGGAACTTGCTTCCCAGTGGAATCCGTAATGAGGGTCGGTGTAGCCGACGTTCCGAATCAGCCCGCGCGCGATATTGGGTATGTCAACATACCCCTTGGTTGTTATTTCACCGGCGACAACTACCAGCCCGCGCGTTACCAGCGTTTCACAGGCAACCCGGCCGTGCGGGTCTTGTCTCAAGACTTCGTCCAGAATACTGTCGGAAATCTGATCGCAGAGCTTATCCGGATGACCCTCGGTGACCGACTCGGAAGTGAAAAGAGAATCGCCTTTTTTCATTTTGTTATCTCCCTTGGTTTTTGTTGGACGCAGATTACCGCAGATACAGATTAAAGATTGTTGTAGAGAATTGCCTTAAGAAATACTTTAAAAAATTATCTTTAATCTTTATCCCGTAGTTTCTGCGTTTATCTGCGTCCCATTCAGGTATTTACGCTAATTGTTTTTTAAGTTGGGTTATGCGTTCTACCGGCGTGGGGTCGGCTTTGTTTTCCAGGGCCAGGTAATAACTGACCCAGTCTCCGAAGACAATCAGGGAAAAAAGACGGGCAAGCCGGTTGTTGCTTTTGCTCTCTACCTCGCCGAAGAAGCGCCGCGGTTGAAGCAGCCCGGCGGTAATTGCGAAACGTTTTTTAACTTGCGGCTCGTCTTCCCGGTCGCGCAGGAATATAACGCTCAAACGTTTCAGGGTTTCAACCGGGTTGTTCCAGCCGACCACCTCGTTGTGGTTCATCTCCGGCAGGTTCCCGGTAAACGCGAGGTTTTTACTATTTTCCTCCAGTTGGGTTTTCCAGCGGGTGGCTGTTCCGGAGAGAAACCCCGCGCTGTAAATTACCGGTATCGTGTTTTTAAGGGCGGCGGCCAACCGGCGGGCAGGGTTTTTGTCGAAACTATTTTGCGGGTCGTTGTCTGCCGCGGTTTTACGAATGGTCTGGATCAGTTCCGAAAAACATTTTTCCGGAATATTCAGAATATCGGCGCTGCTTAAAAGAGCCAGGGCGCCGAAGAAGAGATATCCGAGAGCGGTTCGGGGCGGATGACCGGCCGGAACCGTAATCAGCGGAACTCGGTCTTTTTTAGCCATTTCGGAAAGTTTACCTCCGCTGGAGACAATGCCGAGAGCTGTTTTTCGTCGGCGGGCTTCCCGGTACGCCTCCAGGGTTTCTTCCGTGTTTCCGGAATAACTGATTAGGATTGCCAGCGTTTTCCGGTTGACCCAGGCCGGTAGATGGTAGTCCCGGTTGGTGAAGACCGGTGCTTGCAAATTGTTTAAAAACGCATCCCGGACCAAGTCCCCGCAGATCGCGGAACCGCCCAGCCCGGAAAAAAGAATTCCGACGGCATCCTTCTTGCTTTTCAAAATTGGTTTTTCTCTTAACTTCCCGGCGGCGGCAACCTGTTCCGGAAATTCGCGCAGGAATTTAAGCATGCCGGAAGCGTCAAATTGTTTGATTGCTTTTTCCAGCATCCGGTTGTCACGTAAATTACTTTTCGGGATGAAACCAGTTGTTAAGGTAATCATTTTTTCCTCTTCCTTTTGATTATTTCCGCGTATTTATTTTTTAACATTGCGCTGATTTCAGAAGCGGAGTCCATGCCGGCTGTTTTTTGGGCACATTCCATGGCTTCCGCCAGGGTGATGAGCAGCGTCATCTGTTTTACTTCCGGAATTGCCAGGGGAGCCATGGAAAGTTCACTGATTCCCATGCCGATAAGTAAAAAGGCCAACGCCGGGTTGGCCGCCATTTCTCCGCATAAACCTACCGGAATACCTGCCTTGCGGCCGGCCGCGATAACCTCTGAAATAAGTTTTAGGATTGCCGGGTGCGCGGGGTTGTAGAGGTGGGCGGTTCGGACGTTGGTCCGGTCAACCGCCATAGAATATTGAATCAAGTCGTTTGTGCCGATGCTGAAGAAATCAACGTACCGGGAGATCGTACCGGAGGTAAGGGCTGCTGAAGGCACTTCAATCATCGCGCCAACCGGGGTGGAAGGGGTAAACTTCTTGTTTTCCTGCTTCAATTCAGCCATCGCTTCTTCCGTGATAGCGCGGGCGGCCTTTATTTCTTCGACGTCGGAAATCAAAGGGTACATAATCCGCACCGGGCCGAAAGCGCTGGCACGCAGAATGGCGCGGAGTTGCGCTTTGAAAATATCGGGTTGAGACAGGCAGAAACGGATTGCCCGCCAACCCAAGAATGGGTTCAGTTCCTCCGGCATGTTCAGCGCGGAAGCAAACTTGTCTCCGCCCAAGTCAAGTGTCCGGATGGTAACGGGGCACGGTTTTACTTTTTCAACTACGTGGCGATATACCCGAAATTGTTCTTCCTCCGAGGGCAGGTCTTCCCGGTTGAGGTAAAGGAATTCGGTGCGGAAGAGACCGATTTCATCCGCGCCGTATGCCAGAACGGAAGAGACTTCTACCGGCAGTTCTATGTTGGCGCCGATGATGATCCGGTGCTTATCCCGGGTACAGGCGATTACGTCTTTCAGCGGCGAAAGGGCGCGGTGGCTCTTACGCAGGTCTGTCCGTCGATGCGTGTATTCTTTAAGGACAGATTCGTCCGGGTTTACGATTACCACGCCTTCCTGGCCGTCCACAATGATTATTTCTCCGGGCCGGGCAACCCCGGTTATTTCTTTCAAGCCGACGACCGCCGGAATTTCCAAAGCCCGGGCCATAATAGCGGTATGAGAAGTGGGTCCGCCGACATCGGTGGCGAAAGCAGACACCAGTTTTCGGTTGAGCGAAGCGGTTTCTGAGGGAGTGAGGTTGTGCGCTATCAGAACTACCTTTTCCTTGAGGTCGGAGAGGTATCCCTTAATACCCAGCAGACTACGCAACAGTCGTTTTCCGACGTCTTCCAGGTCGTAGCGTCTTTCGTTCAAGTAGGCGTCGTTTACCTTGCCCAACTGTTCCAGGTGCTGATAGATGACCGTTTGCACGGACCAGACCGCGTTGGCCCCTTCTTTAATCTGACGGACAATTTCTTTTTTCAGTTCCCGGTCGTGCAGTAATAGCAGGTGAACGTTGAATATCTCGGCTTCAATCGTTCCTGAATTCCGGGCGGTTTGCGCCCGGATTTTTTTAAGGTCGTCCTCGGTTTCGGCCAGGGCTTTTTCCAACCGTTGTATTTCGGAAGCGGTTTCTTCCGGTGGAATTCGGTGGTCGGAAACGTACTGATGAAGTTTCGGTACCAGGTAAGCCGGTCCGATGGTAATTCCGGGGGAGACGCCGATCCCTTTTAACTTCTTCATATTTAGGCCGCTCGTTCGTCCTCTTCTTTGATTGTTTCGTAAATCTTTTCCGCGGTTTTACAACCGCGCAGGGAATTTCGGAATACCTTGTCTTTCAGGAGGCGGGCGATCCGGGCCAGGACTTTAAGGTGCAGGCCGGTGGCGTCAATCGGCGCGATGACCATGAAAATAATGTTGACCGGGTCCCCGTCCAAGGCTTCAAAGTCAACGCCTTTTTCGGAGATACCGACGCCAAGCACCAAATTTTTAGCCTCCTCGCTTTTGGCGTGGGGCACCGCGATATTCTGTCCGATACCGGTGCTGCCTAATTTTTCCCGTTCCAAAAGTACTTCCACCGCGTGTTCCGTATTTTTTACCAGGCCGGCTTTTGCCAGCGTTTCAACCATTTCTTTGACCACGCTTTCCTTGTCGGCGCTTCGCAGTGACGGAATAATTGCTTCCGGCACCAGAAATTCTGTAATTTTCATAACCCCCTCCTTTTTAAATCAATCTTTTTTTTGAAATATTTTTCCAGCTGCACTTTTAACCGCTGCTGGGCTTCGTCAATCGCCGCTTGAAATTCAATTGCGTCTGCCCGCGCGAATATTTCTTTGCCTTTCAGCCGGGTAATCAGCTCGCAAACCTTCTGGTGTCCCTCTTCCGAGAGAATAGCTTCTACGCCAAACGCTTCCTGATTGCTGAAATGTTCCAATCGTTCCACTCTTGTACGCAGGTAATCTTCGAGTATCGGAGAAAAGTCCGCGTGGTTGCGTACGACAATTTTCAGATTCACTGTTTTCCTCCCTTGGTCTTCGCCGAAAACGTTTAATAATGTTATTTGTAGTCGCCCGGCTTGCCGGGCTCTGTTAACAACGCCAAGCAAGCTTGGCAACTACAGATAATGGCCTGTCTGTCCTATTGTGCTGAAACGATGTCACCCATAATTGTGCCGGGGAAGTAGAATTTTAAAATCTGGTCGTAGGTGTAACCTTGTTCCGCCATTTTTTTGGCGCCCCATTGGGAAAGCCCTACGCCGTGGCCCCAGCCGTGTCCGGTAAAGACAACCCTTCCGTCTTCCATTCGCACTTCGAAAAGGGTGCTGCAGAGGCGGTTGTTGCCGAGCGAGTCGCGCAGTGTTTTTCCGGATTTTTTATAATCTTTATCCGGTAGCGAAATTGTCACTTCCTGCGCCCGGTTGCTTTCGTCGCGTTTTGATATCTCCACGTTCTTTAAGGTTCCGTAAAGGTTCAGCGCCCGTAGGAAGTCAGCGAAACTCAAGTTCAGTGTCCAGGAATTATAAGGGTCTTCCGTGCTGTAAGGGTCGGCCAAAGCCTTCAGGTAAGGAAAATCCCTGCCCCAGACGGAAGCGCTGCTTGCGGTATAGCCTCCGGAACTGGCGCAGTAATTGACCTGGGCCAGGTTTTCGTCGTAGGTTAAAACTTCACCTTGGGTTTCGGTGACTGCCCTGGTGAAAGATTCGTTTCGCAAGAACCCGGCACGGTAAACCTGGTCGGAGACTTCGCTGGTAAGATGGTAGTAATTGTTGAAGTTAGTCATTACTTTGTTGGCGGCAAAAGTTCGGGCGCAGACCGCCATCGCCTTGAGTGCTTCCAGGGGCCAGGAAGGGGAGATTTCTCCGGCCAGGACACCGCAGACGTATTCTTCCAGTTCGACCTGATTTACTACGCCGTGGCTCAGGAGTTTTACCCAGATACCCTGAGCCGACAGGCGGTTGGTAAGAGTGAAAATAGGCAGTAAAGCAAAAACTAAGACGAAAAGGATTTTTAAACTTTTTCTCATGGGGGTGTTAAAAAATAAAACCGCCTTTGGCAAATAGTCAATTTTATTCTTTTGCAGCCCCATAGTAGATTTTGCCGGAGGCGCTTCTTTCCACTAATATTTTACCATCTTTAAGCAGGTAACGTATAGTTTCGCCGCGGAATTCGTTCTCTCCCTGATGTACTACTGGATTTCCGATAAGGGTTATTTCCTGGACTGCGTATCGGTAAACCGCCTGTTCACTTTCAGCCGTAAATTCAATTTGGCCGCTTTTTTTGTCTTTTCGGGTGATAATCACCCCGCCCTTAAGGACCATTGTTTGTAATTGACCGCTTTTGGGGTCGAGGACTATCTCCGCGGTTCCGGCGGAACCGGTATTTACCAGAATGATTTTTCCTTCAGCCGTTTCCACTCGAGCCGCCGGCGCTTTTACGGTTGCGTTTTTGTCCGGAGAGATGGTTGCCGCTTCTCCGGTTATGACCAGTTTTAAACCGGATTCAATTTTTTCGTAATTGAAACCGGTTATTTCCTCACTGCCTAAACCGGGCGGTCGTGGAACCATTGGCCGCCGTAAGGGATGGAAAATCAGTCCGGCGGTCAGGGTCGCGATTGCCAAAGATGCGAGAACAACCAAAACTTTTTTATTCATAATCTTCAATTTGTCATCCTGAACGCCAGTGAAGGACCGCATCCTTTTAGATGCGAGACCCTTCGTTTCGCTCGGGATGACAATATCGGCTCAGGATGATACCGTATTATTCCTTTCCGTATAAGTTCTTTCCGCCTAGGACGCCGTGGAGATGGATTACGCCCAACGGTTTTCTATTTTCATCAATCACAACCAGGAACATAATTTCGTGTTTCTCCATTTCGCTGACAGCGGTGGCAGTCAGACTTCCGGCCGGCATGGTTTTTGGATTTTTAGTTGTCAGGTCGTCAACCCGGACATTTTCAATTGAGGGATTTTTGAGTAGAAACCGTCGCAAATCACCGTCGGTCAACACGCCGTCCAACGAGCCGGACTGGTCAACTACTACAACCATCCCCAGGTCACCGGCGCTGATTACTTCAAGTGCCTGCCTCAAGGAGGTGCCTCTTTTTACCGTCGGCATCTCTTTTCCGGAACGCATTACTTCGTCAACTTTCAGTTGTAATCTCCGGCCTAATTCTCCGCCCGGGTGAAAGAAAGCGTAATCCTTTTTTCGAAACCCCTTTCGTTCCAGGACGGAAAGGGCCAGGGCGTCACCTAACACCAGGAGCGCCGCGGTGCTGGATGTAGGGACCAGACCGAAAGAATCGGCCTCATTTTCTATCTTCAGCCGCAGGACTGTTTCCGCCGCCGCGGCCATCGGTGATTGTTGATTTCCGGTGATAACGATTAGTTTGGCGCCGATCTGTTTAATGGCGGACAGTATCCGTAACACTTCTTCCGTTTTGCCGCTGTTGGAAATCGCCAGGACAATATCTTCCCGGTTAATCATTCCCAGGTCTCCGTGAACCGCTTCCGCCGGATGGAGGAAGAGGGAAGGGGTTCCGGTGCTGCTCAAGGTGGCTGCGATTTTGCGGCCGATAATCCCGCTCTTGCCCATTCCGGTGATTACCACCCGTCCGGTGCAAGCGGCTATTTTTTCAACCGCCTCTTTAAATTTTTCATCCAGGGCCAGGCCGGTGGCTTCAATGGCGGAAATTTCCACCTTAAATATTTCCCGGGCGCGTTTCAGAATATCCATAATTTTTACACGATTTTACCGTAGAGTACGCAGAGTGCGCGGAGTACTACTTTTAAGATTATTTTTAAAGTTGTCTTTTTGCTTCATACTTCTCCGTGGTCTCTGCGATCTCTGCGGTGCATCTTTTATTTTTTTATGATTGTATCTATTTCTTTCGCTTGTTCCAGCAAAGGAGTCAGGTTGTCCAGTCTGATCATGTTCGGCCCGTCGGAAAGCGCTTCTTCCGGTTTCGGGTGTACTTCCAGGAAGAGCCCGGCGCACCCGGCGGCCAGGGCGCCGCGTATCAGCAGCGGTACGAATTCCCGGCGTCCGCCGCTTACTTCGCCCAAGGCCGGTTGTTGCACGGAATGCGTCGCATCAAAAATTATCGGTGCGAAAGCGGACATGACCTGAAAACCGCAGAAATCAACCACCAGGTTGTGGTAACCGAAAAAAGTGCCTCGTTCGGTCAATAACACGCGGGAATTACCGGTGCTTTTTATCTTGTCAACAAAACGGGCGGTGTCTTCCGGAGCCACAAATTGTCCTTTCTTGACGTTCACCACCCGGTTGGTGCGTCCGGCGGCAAGCAGCAGGTCGGTTTGTCGGCAAAGGAAGGCCGGAACCTGAATTACGTCCAGCACCTCGGACGCAGGTTTCGCTTCCGATGGTTGGTGAATATCCGAAAGAACCGGAAGGCCTGTTTCCGCTTTTACCCGAGCCAGTACCTGAAGGCCTTTTTTCAGGCCGGGACCCCGGAAAGAACATACGGAAGTTCGGTTGGCCTTATCGTAAGAGGCCTTGAAGATCAAAGGAATAGACAGGCGTTCACAGATTTTTTTTAATTTTTCCGCGATAGCCAGGGTTATCTTTTCGTTTTCAACCACGCAGGGACCGGCGATGAGGCAGAAAGGATTTTTTTCGCCAATCCGTATTTTATCTATTTCTACAATCATAGGAAGACAGTGAATGGTTAACGGTGAATGGTAAACGGTAACTACGAATATTTAATTGATATTTTTTACCGTTCACTATTCACCATTCACGATTAACCGCAGTTATCCGGGCGGCCAAGTAAATATTCGTCCGGCTAAAAGATGGTAATGTAAGTGAAAGACTGATTGACCGGCGTCTTCCCCGCGGTTGGTTACGATTCGGTAACCGCCGTTTTTCCCCACCAGTTTTTCCGCGATTTCGGATATTGCCAGTTGGAGCCGTCCCAAAAGAGCGTTGTCTTTTTCTTCGGCGCCGGATAAAGAAGCAATATGTTTTTTGGGTATAATGATAATGTGGATTGGTGCCTGGGGGTTGATGTCCCTGAATGCGAGTAGTTCTTTGTTTTCAAAAATCTTTTGAGCGGGAATTTCCCCCTTGACGATGCGGCAGAAAAGACAGCCCTGGTAGGCAGTTTTATTCTTCGGCAACCTCGTGTTCATATCGAACGATTTACTTCTTCCAACTGAAAAGCGACAATAGTATCTCCGGGTAGAATCTCTTTTGCTCCTCCCAGAGAGATGCCGCATTCATAACCGGCCAGGACCTCGCGCACATTTTCCTTGAAGCGCCGCAATGAAGTAATATTGCTTTCCAGGAGTAAATTTTCACCCCGGTATATTCGGGATTTATTTCCTCTGGTAATTTTTCCTTCGGCAACGCTGCAGCCCGCGACAATCTGTCCGTTGGAAAGATTAAAAACTTCTTTTACCAGCGCTTTTCCTAAAATCGTTTCTTTGATTTCCGGAGTGAGCAGTCCGGACAGCGCTTTACGCATGTCATCCAGAAGGTCATA
The DNA here is from genome assembly GCA_041653615.1 of Candidatus Ratteibacteria bacterium. GTDB lineage: Bacteria > Ratteibacteria > UBA8468 > MWAK01 > MWAK01 > JAHJUB01. The sequence goes on along the minus strand of JBAZEZ010000011.1, from coordinate 11,070 downwards.
AATGACTTTGTAAGATTTAACCTGAACTTTTTCGTGCTGGGACGCCACTTTCGCGGCCGGTTCAATTCCGACGTTGAAACCCAGGACGATACCGGCGGAGGCCTTGGCCAGGAGAATGTCTGATTCCAAGACCGGGCCTACTCCGGAATGAATCATTTTTATCTTTACTTCCGTGCCGGCCATTTTCCCGAGGCTTTCGATTATGGCTTCAACGGAACCGGATACGTCCGCTTTCAAAATAACGTTCAGCTCCCTGATGGTTGATTCCTGCAGGCGCTGGTAGAATTCCTCCAGCGTAATCTGGGAAGCCGGGGCTGTTAAAGCCTGGATTTCACTATTTTTTGATAGTTCCCGCGCTTCTTTTTCGGAAGAAACGACCTGGAATTTGGCGCCGACCGAAGGCAGTCCCACGGCTCCGACTACCCGGGCCGCCAGTCCCGGCGTAACTTCCGAAACGGCTTTTCCCTGGTCGTTAAAGATGGCCCGTACTTTTCCGTCCGTATTGCCCGTCCAGAATGCCTGACGGATTTTCAGGACGCCGTTTAAAATAATGAGCGTGGTATTGGGGCCGGTACCCCGTTCCATTTTTGTTTCGATTACAATTCCTTCTGCCGGCACGCTGTAATCGGCTTTTAGTTCAAGCATCTCCGCCTGTAAAATAATCGCTTCCAGCAGTTTGTCTACGCCGATTCCTTTGGGCGCGGCTGTTTCCACAAAAAGAGTTTGACCGCCCAGGTCTTCAGCCAGGAGGTCGTGTTGGGCGAGTTGGGCTTTTACGCGGTGGGCGTTTTCGCTGCCTTTGTCAACTTTGCTTAGAGCCACGATGATTGGTACTTTGGCGGCCCGGCAGTGGTCAATCGCTTCGATTGTCTGCGGCATCGCGCCTTCAGTAACGGCGACTACCAGAATGACAATATCGGTAACCTGGGCGCCCCGCGCCCGCATCGCCGTAAACGCCTCGTGACCGGGTGTATCCAGAAAAGTAATTTTTTTACCCTTGATTTCAACGGTATAGGCGCCGATGTGCTGGGTAATCTGACCGTGTTCTCCGGCAACGACGTTGCTTTTTCGGATGGCGTCAAGGAGCGAGGTTTTGCCGTGGTCGACGTGACCCATCAACGTGACAATAGGGGGTCGGGGCCGGACGTTTTTTTTCATCGGATATTGGGTATTATGGAACAATGGCAAGGCACGCGCTTTCAATCAACTCTTTGGCTTTATCGGGGTCAATGCCTTCAACCTGGGCCAGGTTTTCCGGCTTGGCGGAAGCAATGTCGTTTAACGAAACAAATCCGGCTTCTTTTAACTTTTTGGCCAGGATTTCGTCTACGCCCGGCAGCATGGCGGATGCCGGCAACTCTTCAGATTTTAATTCACCTTCGCTCTTGATGTCAACCGTAATCCCGGACATCCGGGAAGCGAGTTTGACGTTAATGCCCTTTTTGCCGATGGCGATAGCCAGTTGGTCGTCGGCCACAATTACCCGGCAGGCTCTTCGTTCCGGGAAGACTTCAACTTTTAAAACCTTTGCCGGAGAAAGGGTGGCCGCAATCATTTCCGCCGGGTCTTCCCGCCAGCGGATAACGTCGACCCGTTCCCCGTCCACTTCTTTCATGATGGCCCGGATTCTGGTGCCGCGGATACCGATGCAGGTTCCCACCGGGTCGATCCGGCTGTCATTGGAACTGACCGCTACTTTAGTAGCTTCGCCGGCCACCCGGGCAATCTTTTTGATTTCTACCAGCCCGTCTCTGATTTCCGGGATTTCCTGGGTGAATAATTCCGCGATTAGGGACGGGTGTAAAGAGGAAAGAATGATTTTTAAACCCTGGGGTTCCCGGGTAACTTCGATAATTACGCCCTTGATGGCGCCTCCCTGCCGGCGGTGTCGTTCGGCCCGGGTTAATTCCGAAGCGGGAAACAAGCCCTCAATCCGGCCCAGGTTGACAATTAAACCACCTTTTTCGTAATGGTCGACCAGGCCGGAAACAATTGTGCCTTCTTTGCTTTTATACTCTTCAAACAACTGGGATTTTTCCGCCTCGCGGATTTTTTGCATAATCATCTGCCGGGCGCTGGCGGCGGCAATCCTGCCTGACGGAAGCGCCGGTGCCGGAATCCGGTTGCCGGCCGCGTCTACGATGTACACCTCGGTGGTCTGGGGGTCGATGTGAAGTTCAGTCCCCGTTTCCATCTTCATCTTTTTCCGGTAAACGGACAGAAGACCACCCTCAATCGCCGCTAGAACCGTTTGCCGGTCCAAGCCGCGTTCGCGTTCCAGGTATTCCAGGATGGCGGTTAATTCTTTATCCAGTTGCATTTTTATGTCCCCTTAAAATTATTCCCGTTGTTCCCGATACTTCTTTGAAATATTTCCCTGCTGATTTAGATTAACCATTATAACATTCACACGCCTCTGCTGACAAGCGTGTTTCCGACTTTTCAATTCTTAACCAAAATAGCACGTTATGTGGGGTTATGCTAAAATAATCAGGTATGAAGCGCATCAGCCGTTACCTGATTACGGAATTCGGCCCGCCGTTTTTCATTTCTTTCGCTTTTATCCTTTTTCTGCTCTCCTTAAGCGCCCTGTTCCAGGTGGTTGACCTTTTGGTGAAGAACCTGGTTTCCGGTGTCACGCTGTTTCGTTACTTTTTCCTGCTGCTTTTTTCCCTTTTGCCTTACGGTCTGGCTCTGGCTGTTCTTATCGGTTCCACGCTTACCTTCAGCCGTTTCAGCCAGGACCGGGAATTTCTGGCCATCAAGAGCCTGGGAATTTCCCTGAAAAACGCGGTCTGGCCATTCCTGTTCCTGGGGTTGCTGCTGTCTCTGGCCAATCTTTGGCTGCTTTGTTTCGCCCAGCCGTACGGACTTTACCAGAACCGCATCGTCTTTTTAGGCGCCCAGGTGAACCCGACCGCCAACCTGATTCGGCCCGGTTCGATTATTACCGAATTTCCCAATCTCGTGCTTTTCATTCCCAGCAAAGGAAAAAAGGGAATGGTTACCCTGTATCAGAAGGACGAGCAGACTATACGCACCATATCGGCCCGTAAGGTTAAACTGGTCTTTCGTTCCGGAAAACCGGGTCTTTATCTCCAGGACGGTATCATGCAAACCTATCAGTCCCAAAAGGCAAAAACATATCAGCAGCTTTCTTTTAAAACTTATTTTTTCCCCTTGCCCGAAACTGCCGGGAGCGGAGAACAGCCGGAGCCGAAGATATACGAAAAAAGCAGTCTTCAGTTATTTCGTTCCGGTACGGCAGAGGCTAAGGCAGAGCAGCTGCGGCGGATTTCTTTTGCTTTCGCGCCGCTTCTTTTCCTGCTGATTGGCATACCATTAGGTATCGCTTTGCCCCGCAGTCTCTGGGGGATTACGGTTTCCTGCGGTTTGGTCTTGAGTTATTATTTTGCTCTGACCGGGGTTGAAGCGCTGACGCGGGTTAAACCGCAGTTAGCCGGACTTTATTTTTTGCCGGACGCGGTTATTTTATTGGTGGGGATTTATTTTTTTAAAAGGACATAATGAAACGATGAATAGGACGCAGATTACCGCAGATTTACAGGATTTTAAACACAAAGAACTTACCGACAAAATAATCAGAATTTTTTATAAGGTTTATAATAAACTCGGATACGGATTTTTAGAAAAAGTTTACGAGAAGGCTCTTGAAATAGAATTTAAAAAAGTAAATATTCCTGTTATTGTTCAGTTTCCGATAAAAGTATTTTACGATAATCAAGTAATCGGAGAATATCTTGCGGATATGTTTATTGATAATAAGGTAATTATAGAGATAAAAGCGGCGAAATATTTAGCGAAGGAAAATGAAGCGCAATTACTTAATTATCTTAAAGCAACAAAAACAGAGGTGGGTCTTTTGTTGAATTTTGGTTCAAAGCCTGAGATAAGAAGGAAAGCGTTTAGTAATTCTCTGAAGTAATCTGGACGCAGATATACGCAGAAAAATCGGATAATACTTAAAAAATAATTTAAAGTGTTGCTCTAAGGTAATCTTTAATCTGTATCTGCGATTATCTGCGGTAATCTGCGTCCAAAAAAGATGTAATTATGAAGCGACTGGATAAATATCTCGCCGGGGAATTTGTCAAGATTTATCTGCTGGCAATAATTGCCCTGATTGTTATCGGCCTGGTTGGCGCCGTGATGGATAATTTGGCCGATTATCTGCATAACGGATATTCTCCGGTCGCGGTGGCGCGTGTTTTTCTCTGGATGGTTCCGGGTGTTTTTGTCCAGTTTTCACCGTTAGCGGTGTTGATTTCGGTTCTGGTTACTTTGGGGCTGATGGGCAAACATCGGGAAATGTTAATCCTGGAAGGCTCCGGTCTTTTCCCGCTCCGCTTTCTGTTGCCGTTTTTCATCTTGGGCGGGTTATTGATTCCATTTGTTTTTCTGGTTAACGAGACAATAGTTCCGGTTTCTTTCAGCCGGATTAAACCCCAGGCGGAGATATCCAATCCGACGCTTGCCTTGCCGCAATTTTTCTTTTACGCGGAAAAATTCCGGACCGCCGAGAATCTTTTTGAAAAACCCAACGTTCTTATCTTTTACCGGGATGGAAACTTGAAAGAGATTTACCGGGGGAATTGGTGCCGGATTGAAAAAAACGGACTATGGTTGATAGGAACCGGTCTGCGGGTCAAGTTTTCAACCGAGGGCGAGGTTTTGGAAGAGGTCTCTTTTGTCCGACGTTCGTTTGATTTTCAGATGGGCCGGGAAGACCTGGAACCTTTATTGAAACCGGTCCAGACGCTTTCTTTGCGCCAGTTGCTTGGTTACCTGGAGAGATTACATCGGGCCGGTATGGACCCGGTTGCTATTCGGACCGCGGTCCTGGGTCATTTCAGTTATCCGCTGCTCAACATATTTGTGGTATTTCTGACTTTGCCTCTGGCGTTCAGCCGGCGTTTTTCCCGTCCGGCCTTGATTACGCTGGGATTCCTGCTGGCGATGCTTACCTACTGGCTTTTTTCGTTTGGGCTGGCTCTTGGAAACCAGGGTTATCTTCCGCCGGCCCTGGCCGCCTTTTTGCCCCAAATTGTTATTCTGGCGGGTGCCCTCCTTTTTTTATGCCGGTCTCTCTTTGATAATCCTTAGGATGGGGTGTCAAAGAATAAACGACGGTGGTTGAGTAAGAGATAGAAGCTGGCGCCGAAACAGATTATCCCGCCGATTATCACCGCCGCCGGAGTTCCCCACAGGTGGGCAAACAGCCCGGCCTGAAAACTGCCGATGGGCATCATTCCCATAAAAGTAAAAACGAAAAAGCCCATTACTCTTCCGCGTAAGGCGTCCGGCGCGTAATTTTGAAGCAGAGAATTGATGGTTACCGACTGTGTGATAAGGCCCCAACCGGTTGGAATCAGGAGCAGATACGAAAGGATTGCGTTTTGGGACAAGGCGAATAAAATTAGAGATACGGACATTACCAGCCCGCCTATATAAACAAACCTTTCTCGCCGCGGCAAATGGCTTGAGAGGACCACAAAGACCGCGCCGAGCAGGGAACCGAATCCGAAAAAGGCCATCAGGTATCCCAGTCCGCGGACCCCTAAATGCAGGATGTCGCGGGCGAAGACCGGCATTAATATCTGGCTGGACATTCCAAAGATACTGACGAGCGATATCTGTATAATCAGGACGCGGATGCGTTTATTTTTCCAAACGTAGTTCGCGCCTTGAAAAAGAGAGGACGTGATTGTCTGTTCGGATTTATGCTGCGGCCGAAAATTGCCCCGGATAAAATAGAGGGCGACGATTGCCGGCAGAAAACTTAGGCTGTTAAGATAAAAGGCGCTGGCCATGCCCAAGCCGGCGATAGCGAAGGCGGCCAGGACCGGGCCGAGGATTCGGGTAGTGTTAAAGACCGCGGAATTTATGGCAATTGCGTTGGCGAGGTCTTCCCTGGGTACAATTTCGGCAAAAAAAGCTTGACGGGCCGGACTGTCAAACGCCATTACCAGTCCGGAAAACCCGGCAATCAGCGCAATGTGCCAGAAGGTGATTATCTTCAGGGAAATGAGTATGGCCAGGATAAGGGCTAGGAGCGCGGCCAGCGCCTGGGTAAGAATTAAAAAAGAGCGTTTGTTGACGTGGTCGGCCACCACTCCGCCGACCAGCGAGAAGATGAGGATGGGCAGGCCGGCGATGGCGCCGGTTAATCCCATCAGAAATACGGAATTGGTGACGCTGAGAACCAGCCAGCCCTGGGCAACGTTTTGTATCCAGGAACCGCAGAGGGAGAGAAATTGGCCGAACCAGAAGATGCGGAAATTCCGGTGGCGCAGGGCGGAAAATGCTTTAGGGTTAAATTTCACGGTAGACGCAATTCAGATTGAAGGGTGCGTCGGGGAACATACTCAAAAACGCGGACGGTACTCCGCTGCTTTGCGCATGATTTCCCGCGCCTCCTCGTTGGATTTGACGTAATCGTTGGATTCGACATCGAAACCCACGTCGTAGACCCAGTTGCCGGGTAATAAACGTTGTTTCATGGCATCGCGAAACTCCGTGTTCGAAAGCAGTATTTTGGCCGGAATGCGGTCTAACTTAGAGCGCAATGTGTCTATCATTGTAACGCCGCGCGGCTGTTTGGGATTATTGGTGTACTGGAGAATGAGCAATTTTTTCGTTTTGATAAGCATATCCAGGATATGCACCGCCGACCCTTCGAGATGCATCTCGAACCTCCCGCCCAGCCGGTCAACCACCGATTTAATGGCCGGCAGAGAAAATTCTTCGAAAAAATCCGGAGAATAATTTGTCGCCGCGTCGTCGGTGATGGAACAGCAGTCCAGGGGAACCCAGAATCCTTGCCAGGAAAAGAACCCATCGTTTACGTGGGTAGCAAGTTCCCGGCACCGGCTGTAATGGTCAACCAGGAAATCGGCACAGATTCCGAGTAGTTTCCGTAGCGCATCCGGCCGTTCGTAGAAATCCATGTAGATACCGGTTCCTCGTAAGGCTTCGGCGACATCCGTCGGTCCGTACGAACAGGAATTTTTGAGCGCAATGTCGTTTGTCAGGCGTCCCCGGAGCCAGTCCATGGCGTCTGTTTCCCATTTCCGCCAGGGGTTGTCCGGTCCGCCGGGCAAGCGGACCAGGTTTTCGTACAGGTCCGGAATCGGGGTGCTCCAGATGTTTGAACCATTTCTTAAAACCTCGCCGCCGAAATAACCGCTGTAGATGGAATCCCGCCGCACGCCCAGAAGCGGACAAAAATCATCGGCATATCTATTGGATTCTTCAATAAGACCCGGAACTTCTTTAAGGTAATCCCGGTAGTCGGGAATCTTCAGACACTCCGTCTCACCGCGACTGAAATTCGAAAAAGCTGTACCTAGAACTCCGCTTGGGTACACAAAATGAACCACGATGCCGTCCCGGAGCTGATTGCGAAACAGTGCTTTCATCTTCCGCGCGTGATTCTCGATACGTTCACTCATAAGTGTTTATTCGTCATTTTGTCGTTTTCCGTTTGCCCGCGCCGGAGTCTGTTTTCATATGGAAAACGTGGGTTTAGCAGGTATTGCGATTTATTTTACGGCAGCGAACATCTTTTTTATCGGCGCGGTCTTTCCGGTCCAGAGCCGGAAGGAAAGCGCGCCCTGGTGGATGAGCATTCCCAGTCCGTCAACTGTTTTTAAACCCAGTTTTTGCGCTGACCGCAAGAGCAGTGTTTGGCGGTTATATATTAAATCGCAGACGATTAATTTTTCGGTCAGGTCCTTAGGCCGGAACAATTCTTCTTCTGTTGTCAGCCCCACCGAAGTGGCGTTGATGAGGATATCAATCTTTTTTCGGCGCAACGCGTCTGATTTTTCCGAAAACGGGATATAGACAACCGTATTCCGAGGATAGCAATCTTTTAAATCGGAGACCAGTTTTTCCCCTTTTTCAACGGTTCGGTTGGTCAAATAAATATCAGCCCCCGTTTCAGCGAGCGCAAACGCCACCGACCGCGCCGCGCCGCCGGCGCCGGCCAGAAGAATCCTTTTTTTCTCCGGCGCCACCCCCGCTTCTTTTAGGGAAAGGATAAAACCAAGACCGTCGGTTGTTTCACCTCTCAATTTTCCGTTCTGGTTGACGACGGTATTTACCGAACCGCATTTTTTTGCCATCGTCGAGATTTTATCCAGAAACAAAATCGCTTTTTCTTTATGCGGAATGGTCAGGTTGACGCCTAAAAATTCCGGGGAGCGGATTACCGTTAGCGCGTCCTTAAGGTCTTTCGGCTCAACTTCAAAAACGACGTAGTCAGCCTTTATCCCCGAAGCCTTAAAAGCGGCATTCTGGAAAAGAGGCGAGAGGGTGTGTCCGATCGGGTAACCTAAAATCCCGACGACCTTATTGTTTAGCAGCCCTTTACTCATTCGAGCGCCTCTTTTTCCGGAAATCCGGCCATGATGTTGAGGTTTTGGATGGCTTGTCCGGCCGCGCCCTTAACCAGGTTGTCAATCGCCGTAATTATAACCAGACTGTTGTCTTTGAGTACCTGAATGCCGAGGTCGCAGAAATTGGTCAGCACCACGTTTTTTATTTCCGGATATTGACCCTGGGGGCAAATCCGGACGAACGGACATTTCCGGTAGGTTTTCCGGTAAAGCGAGATAAGCGTTTCCGGGGAAGTTTTTTTCTTCAGGCGGGTGAAAACAACGCTTAAAATACCTCTTTCGAATCCGGCTACCTGCGGTATAAAGTTAACGCTTATTTTTTTGCCGGTGGCTGCTTTTATCTTTTCTTCCATCTCGGCGCCGTGGGGGTGGACTCCGACTTTGTAGGGACGGATGTTATCCAAAAATGAACGGGCTGGGTTCAATGAGCGGCCGGCCCCGGAAAAACCGGAGACCGCGCTGACGTTGATTTTTGGTTCCACAGCGTTTATTTTAATCAGCGGGAATAGTCCGAGAATAATGCCGGTAGGGTAGCAACCCGGATTGGCTATTATTTTTGCTTTTTTTATCAGCTGTTTCGGGAAAATTTCCGGCAGGCCGTAAACGCTTTCTTTCAAAAATTCCGGGGCCAGATGTTTGATTCGGTAGGTGCGTTCAAAGTCTTCGGCCTTTGGAAAACGGAAGTCCGCGGAAAGGTCGATAATCCGCACCTTTCCGAAAAGTTCCCGCACCATCGAGAATGAGTTTGGCTGCGGCTTGGCCAGAAAAACGAAATCGCAATTTTCGACCACCTGCTGTTTTCGGTAGGATTGGAAAGTGAGTTTGCTCAGTTTTTTCAACTCGGGATATTTTTCGGTCACTTTTTTGCCCGGGAACGTTTCGGAAGTAACGCAGGTGATTTCAGCGCCGGCGTGATTTGCCAGCAAGCGTAAAAGTTCCCCGCCGGCATAACCGGCTCCGCCGATAATTCCGACCCTGACTTTTTTCATCTTTTCCATATGCTATTTCCTCCCCCTTGAGGGGGAGGCGAGGTGGGGGTGAACACCGTTTCTTAAAACATTACTTTTTTAACCACTTCCAGGGTAGCGCCGGCGTTTCCGGTTTCCTGGGCCGCAAGCAATCTTTTCCGGTTCTTCCAGATTAGAAGCGCTTTTTTCATCGTGTTGGCGAAGAATTCCCGGGATAAGGACATGGCCTGCACCGGGTCCATCCGGTAGGTGAACTGGTCTTCGCCGAACCAACCCTGGTATCCGGTATCCAGGGCCGCGTAACAAAAGTCAACCAGTTCCCACAGGTTTGATGTGCCGGCAACCCGGTCTTCATCGTTGGAACGCCATTTGGCGGCGTTGACGTGGAAGTTGACCACCGGTACCTGGAATTCCCGGGCGAGGTAGAGGCTGAACGCGGGCTCGATGCCGGCCATCATCTCGTGACCGTAATCAACCGCCACGCCCATATTGCAGCCTTGGCAGGCTTCATTTACTTTTTTGGCCATCAGGATGGCGCAATGGGTGTTCGGGATAATCATATGGCCTTCCCGCGGTTCTTTCGGTTTGGATTCAACTCCGAACCGCAGGCCCAGCGATTTTGCCTTGCGGTTAACCGCCGCGCATCCTTCGATGAACCGGGAGAGCAGGGTACCGTAGTTTGCTTCAAAATTATAGTCCCATCCGTCGGAGCCGGGCCAAAGCGCGATGGATTCGCAGCCGAGTTCCGCGGCAATTTCCGCGCCCTGAAAAGTAATAGCCAGGGCTTCTTTGCGGATTGCCTTATCCGGGTTGGTCAGGCCGCCGAACTTCCAGTGTGGATCGGTCCAGAGGTTGGTATTCATGTTGGTCGGCGTCATCTTTAATTCTTTTAATGTTTTTTTAACTTCGGCTATCCGGCTGTTGACCTTTTTTCTTTTTTCATCGATAAAGATATTTTCGTGGAATTCCACGCCGTCAATCCCGGCCGCTTTAACTCTTTTCAGTTGGCTGATGATGTCCGATTTTAAGTCCGGGTTGTACCCGTTTCCGGCAAACCGGTCCAGAAAATCTCCGGCGCACCAGTGGCCGGCCGCGAACTTGATTCCAAAATCATGAAAAAACCGGCTGACCTTTTCGCCTTCCAGGTATCCGGCATATTCCTTTTCCAGTTTCCCCAAATTCCCGTCATTGATTTTCATGTTTTCCCTTTCAAAACGTTGTCATTGCGAGGGACGAAGTCCCGCGGCAATCCCAACCTTACAGTATTCCCTCGTATAAATCCCGCCACTCTTTATTGAAATTATTTATCAAATCAATCTTCTTTTGTCTCGAACCCGCTTTAATCTGTTTTTCTCTCAGGATGGCGTTTTTCGGGTCTTCAAAAATTTCGTAATAAACGAGTTTAGCAACGTTATATTTTTTAGTAAATCCAACTACCGCTTTTGTTTTGTGTTCGTAAATTCGTTTTTGGATATCGCCGGTTATGCCGGTGTATAAAATATTATGGTGTTTGTTGGTTAAGATATAAACGCAATATTGCCTGGGCATCATTATGCTGTCATCTATGAAAGGACTGTGTCAAATCGCGTAACTCGTCCCTTTCAAAAACGTAGTTTACATAAATTATTCTTAAACCGGTTAAACCGGATTGTATCGTTGGATTTATGTATCCAGTCATCTAT
>JBAZEZ010000010.1:0-62126 GCA_041653615.1 Candidatus Ratteibacteria bacterium | reverse complement strand
GCATTCTTCCCTGGGGTATCTGCCCCCGGAGGAATTTGAAAACCGGTTACTTTTCAAAGAACAAAAAGAACTGTCGGCGCGGCCAGGTTATTTTAACCTGTCTGTCCAAGGATAAGGGTTCACTTCATGTACCTTCCCGGCCCACAGGGTGTCCGTCATGCTCCAACCGTCTTGGGTGATGGTGAATCCTCCCTCGTCCAGGCAAATATCCACATAGCTCAAAAAAGTTTGTTGTTCATCTAATTGGAACGCAACCCGCGGATCGTAGGTATAATTTACGGTAACCGTCGCGTCAATAGCGTGGAGATTGGTGCTCATGTAGTTCGCCCAATTGATAACGTCACTGCAGAAAGCGGGATCATATCCCCAACTCCCGATATATTTCTGAATCCATACGCCGTTGCGCCAAATACCGGCGCGGTGCCATACATTGCAAAGAGTTACATTATCGAAGGCGATTCCCTGAAACCCTTGCGCAACTGCCGGAGCGCAATTAGTATCGAAAATGAAATCCAAAACATCGGGGTTGCTAATATCGAGAGGAACAATGGAATCACCACACTCATAGGCGATTGTCGTACGGTCGTTTTGATAAACAATCCAATCCGGGTGGTTATTTTGGAACCATGTCAGATCAGAATCGACTTGTGCACGATCGTACGGAACGTATTGGGTGTTATAGACCCCGGTCGGTTGGGTGGAATAAATCGATCCCCAAACATAGTCCACAAGGCCTGCCTCGGTATTGGGGTTGGTCACGTAATAATTGAATGTCAGAGCTGCGTGAATACCGGCGGACGTGTTTGCGGGCATGGTTGGAGTGGCCAGAGCCGCAGGCAGATGCAGCAGCCAGGCTGCAAACACAACAGCGATAACAGCAATAAACAACCCATGCGGCCGGCCATTCCCTTGGCAGGCTTTAGTCCTTATTCTTCTTTCCATCTTACCCTCCTTTTTGTGATTCACGTATCTGTATTTTTTGAACTTGCACATATACTATTCACACATCATAAATAGTTTGTCAAGTGGGGTCATTGACACATTGTTATTATGTGTGATACCATATTGACGACACGAGTCGGCAGTAAAATTCAAAACGATAGAATTCTACCCTCCCTATCTTATGTTTTGCTTTTCCGGCAACCATGAAGAAGAAAGAGTGCCATGAATTCGCTTGAGCGGGTATCCTGCGTTCTGGAACACAAGATTCCCGACCGCGTGCCGGTAGCCCTCCACAATTTTCTGATGACCGGAAGATTTATCGGTTGTTCGGACCTTTCGGTCATGCTCCAAGACGGCGATTTGATGGCTGAATCCCAGATAAAAGCGTGGGAATACTTTCAACACGACGTCATCCAAATTGAAAACGGCGTTTGCGCTCTGGCGCAAGCGCTTGGGTGCGAAGTAATCTACCCGAAAAACCAGCCGCCGCATGTAGTAAAAACGGTCCTGGACGATTTAAACGCGGTAGAAAAACTTAAACTCCCCGATCCGGAAAAAACATTTCCCTTGAACCAGGTTGTTAAAGCCACCCGGATTATTTCCCGGGAGTTGGGCAAAAAGGTGTTTCTGGTTGGCCGGGCCGACCAGGGACCAATGGCCCTTGCTTTAACCATTTACGGAGTGGAAAAGTTTTTGCTGGATATAACAGACCCTGACAAGGAAGAACGGATAAAATATCTGCTTGATTTTTGCGGCCGGTGCAATGTTATTTACGGACTCGCTCACGGAAAAGCCGGTGCGCATGCTACTTGTATCGGCGGCGTCGGGTTGAGTCTCATATCGCCGGCAATGTATCAAAAGTACGAATTTCCGTTCCAAACAAAATATGTCTCCGAGATAAAAAAGCAAAGAATGAAAGCGTTTATCCATATCTGCGGTAAAGAAGACGCCATTTTAAATGATATGGTAAACACGGGCGCTGACTCCCTGGAACTCGACCCCCTAACCCACCCCTTGCCGGCAAAAAGGGCCGCGCGAGGGAAAACCACATTATTGGGTTTTATAGACCCGGTTGAGGTCGCGAACGGTACGCCTGAATCGGTTAAGGAAAAGAGCCGGGAGATGATTGCGGCTCTGGGACCGGACGGAGGTTTCATCCTTTCTCCCGGGTGCGCCCTTCCGATAGATACTCCACTGGAAAATGTTAAAGCGCTGGTTGATGCGGCAAAAGAATACGGTGGATACCATATGGTATAGCAGGAATTTTTAACAATACAGGCAAAAAATCAAAAGGGGAAATGAAAATGAAAGAACGGGCAGAAATAATTACCCGCGGCAACAGGCAGGCGCACATCGCATCCATGCGTTTTGAAGGCCCCAAGTTCATCTCGTGTGACTTTGGGTTTTACCCGGCGACCGCCTTTAAGTACCGCGACCGGATTCCCGATTTCTACCGTCGCCACCCGTGGATCTATGACCCGGGAGATATGGAAATACCGGCCAATTTGCGTGCCGGCACCGAATACGTGGACGAATGGGGGTGCCGCTGGCGTACGCTGGAAGACGGCCTCGACGGCCAGGTGATTGAACATCCGTTGGCAGACTGGTCGGCGCTGGATACTTTCACACCTCCCAAGGTCTCTATCGACAAGGTTAAAATAGCCGCTCAATACGCAGAAATTCGCCGCAAGGGATGGACGTGGACGAAAGGCGGCGGCAATAACTTCTTCGAACGCCTGCGTTATCTGCGCGGCTTCGAGAACCTGCTTATGGACATGGCAGGGGATACGCCAGAATTGGTAGTCCTGATAGACAAACTCGTGAAACAAAAAATCGAAACCCTGGAGGCATATCTGGAATTCAGCCCAGATGCGATGTTTTTTTATGACGACCTGGGCATCCAGGACCGCTTGATGATGAGCCCGGCTTCATTCCGGAAGTACCTGAAACCGGCGTATACCCAAATCTTTAGCGTTGGCGTTAAGCACAACATCATCAACTGGATGCACAGCGACGGCATCATCAACCAAATCCTGGGAGACTTGAAGGAGTGCGGCTTGAACAGCGTCAACCTGCAGGGTGACATTATCGGCATCGATTATCTGGCGGCGGAATGGAAGGGCAAGATTCATCTTTCGTGGAATTTGGACATGCAGTATAAGCTGCCCCACGCGCCGCCTTCGCAGATGGACGACTACATCGGAAATATCGTAAAAAAAATCTGGCTCGCCGAAGGCGGATTGTCTCTGGCTGCCAGCATCATGCCGGATATGCCATGGGAGAATATCGAAGCTCTGACGAACGCCATGGAAAAATGGTGTTTCTACCAAGGTTGAGGGAGACCGTTTATGCGGACCAGAAAATTGCATGTCTATAACGATGGCACGGAAAAGGACAAGTTATTTCCCGATTCGAACGAAAACCGGCATTTGCTTCAAAACCTTATCATCGTACCCGACGATACCGGTGAAGAAGCCGTAGCCGTAGCCGCCAACGATTTAGGCAAGTATCTTCAACTCGCCTGCCGAAATATAAAGGTCGCGGTTAAGCAGGGCAAAAACATTTCCGAAGAAGAATTCCGCGGGAACAGCCTTATTCTGCTTGGAAACGGAGATATCAACGGACTCATCCGAAAAACCAAGCGATCGGCCAAACTGAATTACCAGATATCCTACCGGGAACGGTATCAGGAAATAACCGGCGTCCCGCTGAAAGACCCGGGCGCGGGTTTTTCCGTAAAGACCATCCTGTCTCCCTATTCCAAAGACGGGATAGTAGTTATGCTGGAAGGGGAAGATAAGTTGGGGATACAGTATGCGGCATACGACTGGCTGGAAAAGGCGCTGGGGGTGCGGTTCTTAAGCCCGTATTTTGAGTATTGCCCAAAACAGAAAGAAGTCAGGGTGCCTCTGCTCAATTTTGAAGAGACCTGTAATTTCCCGCTCCGGCGCCTGGAGGTGTGGGGCTATCCTGATGCTTCGCCGGACTCAAAAGTGCATACAACTTTTGACAATCACGGCAACGACCCCTGGCTCTGGTATAAGAACGGTCTCAACGGCGATATCACCATGATGACCCGCTGTGTGGACTGGTTGGTCAAAAACAAGCAGAACGTTATAACCTGGCTACCGGAGATGTTTGGACACTGGCCGTCAAACATCTCTCCGGAATATACCAGATATGAAGCCATGCGCGGCCTCAAGATTATCGGTTATAACAGCGCCGGTTCCCAGTGGGCCGTGCATCATTATGCTTCCTTGTATGGCGACATCAGTCAGAGCATGTGTCAGAGCAAACGCGGGGAGAGTTTCGACCATCTGTGCTTCACGCAAAAACTCTTTTGGGACGTCTTGCAGCAAGAAATAGCCTGGTATGAAAGACCGGAAAATAAGGTACGGCAAATGGTGGCTTTTGTTTTGTGCTACGAAGAGACACAATGCGCTTATCCGGCGTATTGCCTGAAAGACCGGCCTGCGGTCCGCTGCAAGTATTGCGGGACCATCCCGAACTGGAAGAAGTGGGTCGCGGCCATGCGGAATACCGAGAAAATACTTCAGGCCAAGGGTTGGAATATCCCGGTCGGCAAAGTTGATTTTGGAAGCGGGTCAAGCGGCGTTCCGTGGGATGACGACCATCGCTTCGGAGTCCAGCCGGAGTGGGACAAAAAACTGGTGGATAACGCGCCGTCAAAGAATAATTTCTTTGAGTTGCGGCCACCCGGAGACCATACCTGCGAAGAGATGGAGCACTATTGGGATTTCGTCAAGAAAAGAAACCGAAAAGAAAATCTCCGGCTTTCAATCCTGAAGGAAGGCGAAAACATCCTCATGATGTCGTCGGATTTGCCGCTTATCAGTCCCTATTATTTCAAATCCCGGCAGCATGATTTCGATAAATTATCCGGCGATTCCGTCACGTTTTGTCACGACATCAACCTCTACACGACGCGAAAGCTGGAATGGCTGAAAACGCTCTATAGTTTTCGCGGCCAGTGGAAACATGAAGGCAAGTGGGAAGAATTTGTCGGGAATGAAACGGACCACCTTTTTGGCGAAGGCGTCGGACGAAATATCGTGGCCGTGTTTCAATCCATCTCCCGGGTGTTGGAACAGGAACTGGTCTGGCGAAAAACGCCGTGGAACCACGACGTGGATAGTTACCGGGGTATCCAGACCTTCTTCCCGTATCTCACCCACATTTTTACCAACTGTGCCCAGCATCCGTTGGACCTGATGGAAATAAGGCGGAAAAACGGCGGGGTGTGGAATATGGCGGCGGCGGGTCCGGAAGAAATCAGGCTTAAAAGAAGAGCCTATCGGGATTTCGTTGACCGGGACTATAAAACAGTCAAGAAAGAGATGCTGCACTATCTGAAACTTCTGACCGGAGCGGAGGAATCGCTCCGGGCTGGAAACGACCGGGTGGAAAGAAACAAAGACTTGTTTCAAACGGAGTTTTCGCACAACATAGAGGGCGCAATAAATTTCCTGGCCTGGAGGCTTAAAGCGGTTATCGCTTACTGTCTTCTGGTTAAAGCCGAAAAATATGCCCGGAAATACGACAAGAAAAAAACGCTGCTTGCAATACAAGAGGCACTGGTTTATATGGCGGAATCCGTTGAAAACATCAAGTCCTACTGGAAGGACTATGGAACGCGGGAGGAGACGATTCCGGGGAGTTGGGGCAATGCCTCACCGTCGGCGGAGAGTGTGGAAGAACTGTATGAAGTTTGGCGGAAACTCTGTACCGCGGCAGGGGCGAATGGAATTAATTGGAATTCCGCCTTAATCGCTTACGTCAATGAAAACGACCGCTACCCGCGGTTGTTTTCAAATAAACCGAGCATTGTGGGGAAGAAATCCGGGTTATAAGCAAAATTATTATGAAGATTACCAGAAAAGCTGTAGCCGGTTTAGCCGGCGTTTCGCTTACCACCGTATCCGACGTTTTAAATCGGACGCCCGATGCCAGGATAAGTGAAGAAACCCGCAAAAAAGTGCTGTGGGCCGTCAAGAAATTGGATTACCAGCCGGATTCTTTAGCCAGGGGGTTGGTACTTCAAAAGAGTTTTAACATTGGGATATTAATCTGTCAAAGCAAGGAGGGCTTCCCGCTGTTAAAGTCCCTGTTCACATTTGAAGTCCTGCGGGGCGTCCAGGCGGTCCTGAAGGATTCCAACTACCGCGTATCGTTTTTTTCGGCTAATAATTTGCGGGAATTTGATTACAAAACCCTATTTAGTAAAAAATGGGTGGACGGATTAATCATGCTTGAAATGGTTTTTTCGGACCTTGAAATATTGGAGTCGGACGCAAAAAGAGAACGACGGCCTATCATCGTCCTTAACGACCGCCTGCCGGCCACCAGGCTGAATTATGTAGACATTGACAATGAAGGCGGAGTCTTTCAGGCGATGGCGCACCTGGTGCGTCTGGGGTATAAAAAGATCGGGTTTGTCAGCGGTCCCCAAAACCAGAGCAACTTTGTGGAGCGGCTTGACGCTTACAAAACATCCCTGAAAAAATACGGGCTGAATTACGACCCGGAAATTGTCATCAAGAAACGGCCGGAAGATTACGGTCGAATAATAGATAAGTGGCTCGTAAGGCGAAAATGTCCTCAAGCCATATTCGCCGGCAGCGATGCAATCGCCATCGAGATAATTCAAGTCCTGAAAAAGCGTGGTTTATCGATTCCCAAAGACGTGGCCATAATCGGCTTTGATGACATAGAAATATCTTCCCGGCTTGACCCGCCCCTTACAACGGTCCGGCAGCCGATGTATGAAATCGGGGCTTTTGCCGCCCGAGAATTGATTGACATCCTGGAACATAAAAACATCCGAAGACCGGTCAGGAAGATCTTCCCAACGAAACTGGTCGTCAGGGAATCCTGCGGCGTTAAGCTCAAAAAGAATAAAGAAGAGGTCGAATGACTGTCTCAAAAGGACACCCTTATATCGGACGAAAAGCCATAAACACTCCGATGGAAGCGCGCCGGATTGTCCAAGAGTTGAACTCAGACCGTGCCAACAGCCGCGGACCCAATGTTGAGGTGAACTATTACTTCCAAACCCTGAACGCCGGCAAGCCGATGAGCGGCCTTAAGAACGCGGCCAAGATGGTGCTAGAACACGGAACGCTGAAATCATGGCATAATGAAGGAGACGTCAGAGTCTCCAAACCAACCGGCTATGACGATAATATGAGTTGGGCAACCAGCTTGAAACTTTTTGAATACAGCCGGAAAGAAGGCGTGGAATCCGGCGCCGTAACCATCGCCTACCCAATGGCTTTTTTTGACAAAACCGGAGACGATACGTTCCCTATGGCGCAACTGATGACGACCATCGCCAGCGAGCCGGCCACCGCCTTTTCCTTCTACCTGGGCGCCAAAATTATTGACATCCGGCTGCCGGAGGAACTGAAAAAACGCCTGCCGGGCGTTTTGTGGCCGCACAAAAGAATCCGGGAATACCTGAAGATTGGTCCGGCCGACCCCATCATCGGGACCATTGTCAAGCCCAAAACCGGCCTTACACCAGAACTCTTCTCCCGCGCCGTGGTGGAAGCGGCACTGGCCGGCGCCCGATTTACCAAGGCAGACGAAAATATGCACCTGACCCTTAAAGAGATACCAAGGTTTGTCGGTCAAACGGTCCGGGACCTGGAAAAAGCCGGTTTTTATTTGGGCAAAATAGACGACAAACCTAAAGGCAGGCGTTTCCTCTTTGCCCCGCACATTACCGCGGACGCGAATAATATGACCGACTACGCTAAATCCGCCATAGATTCCGGAGCAAACGCACTAATGTTTTCGCCTTATTATAGCGGCGGTTTTTTGAAAATGGCTGAAATTGCGCAAACTTTCGACGTCCCGGTATACGCCCATACGGCCGGAATGAACTTCCTGACCGGCTGCCCAACCTGGGGCATCGATTCTTCGGTAATGTACCTTTTCTCCGCTTATTCCGGCGCCGCGTTCATGCAACTGACGGCGATAAGGGGATATCTTAAACCCGACGATACGGAAAAAACGGTCATTCTGAAAAGACTGGCCGCGGAAAACCTGCAGGGCAACGACGGAATGACTCTGGTCATCGCCGGAGGAATAGGCGCCGGGAATATCGGTTTCAATATGAAAGAGCTGGGGACCGAAGGCCGGATGTTTTTGGCCGGAACTTCGGTTTACAGCCATCCGGACGGGGTAACCGCAGGCGTGAAAGCCATCATTCTGGCACACCGCGCCTACCGCGAAAAAGGTCTGACCGACGCAAAAAGCCTGATTAAGTTCGGGAAATCTTTGGATAAAGAAGGCGAACCCCTGGTAAATGCTTTAAAGGGATAAAAAATTAAAGGAGAAAATGATGCCAGAACAACAAACGATGAAAAACAATCTCCGCGAATATGCGTGTCGGTACACGGAATTATGTCAAGAACTCCCATATGACGACATCACCTGCATGGTAAAAATTCTCTGGGACGCCGCAAAAAACGGAAAAACCATATTCACCATGGGAAACGGCGGACACTGCAATACCGCCAGCCACATGGTCAACGACCTCGCAAAACATACCGTTTCTTCCGACGACAAGAAAAAGGTCGTGGCGGGAACACGGTTTAAAACGTTGTGCCTGAATGACTCAATGTCTTTCGTGACCGGCATCGCCAACGACATGGGTTTCGACAACATTTTTGCGGAACAGCTTGAAAACATGGTGCAACGGGGGGACGTCGTCATCGGAATCAGCGGCAGCGGAAACTCGGAGAACGTTATTCGGGCATTCGCCGTTGCAAAACAGAAGGGGGCAACGACAATCTGCCTGGCCGGATTTGCCGGAGGAAAAGCACGAACCGCAGCGACTCTGTGCGTCGTCGTTCCCTGCGACAAAATGGTCATGGTCGAAGATTTTCACATGATGATTGCCCACATGGTCGCCGATGAACTGAAAAAATTGGTCCAAAAACGAAAGGAGTTGACCGGATGAAAAAAATGTCTCATCAGGAAGCGGCGGAACTATACCGTTCCATGCTCCGAATCCGGCGGTTTGAGGAGACCTGCCACGAACTTTATCTTTCCGGCAAAATACCCGGCATGTCCCCGCACCTTTATATCGGCGAGGAAGCGGTCGCCGCTTCAATCTGTTTCTTTCTGAACAAAGACGACTACATCATCAGCACGCACCGGGGCCACGGCCACTGCCTGGCCAAGGGCGCCCGGATGGACCGGATGCTGGCGGAAATTATGGGAAAGGAAACCGGCTACTGCAAGGGCCGGGGCGGTTCCATGCATATCGCAGACGTCACCACCGGTAACCTCGGCGCCAACGGCATCGTGGCGGCGGGTCTGCCGATTGCGGTCGGCGCGGCCCTCTCCGCAATTTACCGGAAGACGAACCAGATTGCCGTCTGTTTCTTCGGAGACGCCGCCTCCAACCAGGGTACTTTCCACGAAGCGGTCAATATGGCCGCGGTCATGAACCTGCCGGTCCTTTTGGTCTGCGAAAACAACCATTATGGCCTCTCTACGCCGATTAAAAAAACCTGCCCGACCTGCAACATCAGCGATAAGGCACACGGTTACGGCATAGAACACACCACCTGCGACGGCATGGATACCGAGGTCTCCTTTGCCGCAGCCGGGGAGGCAGTGGATTACGTTAGAGACAAAAAGAAACCCTACCTAATTGAATTTATAACCTACCGGTTCCTGGGCCACGGCGCCAGCGACAACCGCAGTTACCGGACCAGGGAGGAAGAAGCACAGTGGCTCAAAAAATGCCCGGTTAAAAACTTCCGAAAGAAAATACTCTCGGATTATAAAATAGATTCTGCAAAGATTGAATCGCTGGAGAAAGAAGTGGAGGAAGAAGTTTCCGCCGGTCTCAAATTTGCGGAAGACAGTCCCTACCCGAAACCGGAAGAAGTGATGGAGAATATCTTCGCGCCTGCAGCCCCCGGAGGCGGACAATGAGCATCATGACCTACCGGGACGCAATTCGGCTGGCGCTCCGGGAAGAGATGGCACAGGATGAAAAAGTATTCATTATCGGCGAAGACGTCGGCGCCTTCGGCGGTGCTATGGCAGTCACCAAAGGCCTCTATGAAAAGTTTGGTCCGGGCCGACTGATTGACACGCCCATCTCCGAATCCGCAATTATCGGCGCAGCCCTGGGCGCAGCCCTGACGGGTTTACGACCGGTGGCCGAAATAATGTTTATTGACTTTACCGGCGTCTGCATGGACCAGATTGTCAACCAGATAGCCAAGGTGCGTTATATGCTTGCCGGCCAGGTGGAAGTGCCTTTAGTCATCCGGACTCAGGGCGGCGCCGGAAAAGGATATGCCGCCCAGCATTCCCAGAGTCTGGAGGCCTGGTTCTGCCACATCCCGGGCTTGAAAGTGGTTATGCCGGCGACCCCAAGGGATGCCCGAGGTCTACTGAAGAGCGCCATCCGAGAGCCCAATCCGGTTGTTTTCATTGAACACAAGGTTCTCTACAACGAAAAGGGCGAGGTCCCGGAAAAAGAGGAACTGATTCCCATCGGCAAAGCGGACATAAAAAGGACCGGCAAGGACGTTACCATTACCTGCCACTCCCGGCAGGTCCTCAACACCCTCTCTGCCGCCGAGATCTTGTCTAAAGAAGACGGCGTTGAATGCGAGGTCGTAGACCTGATGACCGTTTCGCCTTTAGACGAAGAAACCATATTCAATTCTATCAAAAAAACCAAGCGTCTCTTCACCGTGGAAGAGGGTTACGAAAACAACGGAATCGGCGCTGAGGTTATCGCCCGCGCAACCACCAAAATTTTTGACTATTTTGACGCGCCGCCGGCGCGGCTGGCTTTTTCCAACTGTCCGGTGCCGTTCAGTAAAATCCTGGAAAATTCCATCCTGCCGGATACGAAGAAAATCGTCGAGGGGGTCAGGAAATTGTTGTCGTAAAAACATGGAGAAACGAGATGAAAAATTCCCAAAAACTCTACAGCCGTTTATTGACTGAAATTGAAAACACGCCGGTCATTGACATCCACACCCACGTAAAGCCCGGTTCACCCCAGGCCGGGAGTCTTTACGAAATGGCCGCCTACCATTTTGTCACCGCGGACCTGGACTGCGCCGGCATGCCGGAAGAGCCGGTCACCAAGAATTCCCTGACCGACTACCGGCGCTTGGAAAAGATGGTTCCGTATTTTAAATACTGCCGGAATACCGGTACCTTTCAATGCCTGAAAGCAATTCTGGAAGACCTTTACGGGATTGAGGACCCCTTGGGGAAAAACTGGGAAAAATCGTTTGAAGCCGTTGAAAATTCCAGCCGGGATAAGGACTGGGCGAACAAAATTCTGAAGGAGAACTGCAACATAAAGCACATCGTGGTTGATTACGCGGAAACGGTGAAAAACCCGGTTTTGGACCCAGCTTTCTCCTCTTTTACCCTGGAACGCGGGGCCCTTTCCTTCCGCGCCGACACCTTTGACCAGATAACGGAATTTGCCGGAGAAAAGTACATCGGCTCGGCCGCGGAGTTGCGGGAAATCGTCAGGAAGTACATCAATAAAAAAGTGCCGGTCTGCGTCAAGTCAGTGACTACCGGTCTGGAAGCCGGTTTCTCTTTTCCGGAAATCCACGAAAGTGAAATAGACTCGTTCTTGATGAAAACCCGCTCCAACGAGATTTCAATGGAGGTCTGGTGGGGAAACAACCGCAGCGCCAACCTTCAGAACCGGTTCAAATTACAATCCTTCATCTTCCACGAAGCGATGAAGATATACCAGGAACGAAACATTAAGGTAGTTTTATCCGTAGGCGCCCGGGCGATGCATTTCAACAACAAGTCTTTCACCTGTCATACGACCGACGACGCCCAGCGGCTGGCTGAAATTGCCTTCCGGTACAAAAGGGTCCAGTTCTTCGTCGCGAATTGTTCCCGCGCCTTGGCGCAGGAACTGACCATCCTCTCCAAAGTGCTGCCCAACCTCTGCCTGGCCGGTTACTGGTGGCACGGAATGTATCCGGAATACGTCGGTCAGGCGCTTGCGGAAAAACTTGACGTCATCTCCTACAACAAAATTCTCGGGTTCTTCTCTGACGCCTACATGGCCGAATGGGTCTACGGAAAATTATCTTTGGTAAGGAAGGAGACCGCCCGCATCCTGGCAGACAAAGTTCTACGCGGTTACTACACCGAAGAGCTTGCTCAAGACATCATCAAAAAGATGTTTTACGAAAACCCGAGGGAATTATATGGCCTGTCGTTTTGACATTATCTGTCTGGGTAATGCGGCCGCGGACTTCCTGGCTGTCTTTTCCCATTACCCGAAACTGGACGAACGGATAATGGCAAAATCACTTACCCAGCAGGGCGGCGGCGAAGCGGCTACCGCGGCAGTCACCATCAGCCGGCTGGGTGCCAAAGTCTCTTTTGTCGGCAAAGTCGGCGACGACCAGATAGGTCTTTTTATCCGAGACGGTTTAAAGAAAGAAGGCGTTGACCTCAGCCGCCTCATTGTTGAAAAAGGTAAATCCTCTCTTTTCTCTTTCATCGCCATAGACGAAAAGAGCGGCAAGAGAACCATCTTCTGGCACCGGGGCACCGCTTTAATTGAAGCGAAAGAGATGGATAAGTCTTTCATCACCTCCTGTTCCCTGCTTCATCTTGACCACCGTAACGTGAAAGCGGCGGCCGCGGCGGCCGGATGGGCAAAAAAGGCCGGCATCCCGGTTACCCTCGATCTTGACCTCCTCAACCCGGAACTGGAAACGCTTGTTAAAAAAACCAGTGTTGTGCTCGGCTCGGAAACGCTGAGCGCCCACCTTTCAAGTACACCCGCGAAAGCGGCGGCCGAAATACTGAAACTCGGCCCGGAAACGGCGGTGTTGACCTTTGGCGAACGAGGCTGCCTGGTCAAAACCCGCGAAGAGGAATTCTTCCAGCCGGCCCTACAAGTAAAATCGGTGGACACTACCGGAGCCGGCGATGTTTTCCGGGGCGCCTTTGCTTACGGAGTATTCAGAAAATGGCCCTTGAAAAAGACCGCCCGAATCGCCAGTATTGCAGCCGGCCTTCAGTGTACAAAAGTCGGCGGCCGCACCGGCATCCCCACCCTGAAAGAAATCTCGGATTTTGTACAACAGCACCACCCTTTCTCCTTGTCAAGTCTTTAAAATCTCTCCATCCGTCCAATAACCACCCACGGAATTATGGTATTATATAAATTCCTATGAGAAGAGGGGAAAAACAAGCCGACTTTTTTGCTTACCTGCTGCTCCGTATTCTAATCTGGCTTCCTCGCCGGTTATTCCGGGTAATTCTGTCCGTTTCGGTCTATTTACTGGTCGCCAACGACACCTTTGTAAAAAAATGCGTCCGGCGCAACCTAGGGCTTGCCTTTCCGGAGATGCCGGCCCGGGAAAAGAAAAATCTGACGCAAAAAATAGTCTATCAAGGCGGCTCTCTCGTCTATCAGAGCGGAAACCTGAACCGTTGCTGGGTTCAAGAAAGCGCCGAATCAAAAGGACTTGTCAATTTGGAAGAAGCGCTGGCGAAAGGGAAAGGCGTCGTCGCTCTCTCGGCCCACCTGGGTAACTTTGCCCTGCTCATCTCCTGTCTGAGCCGTCGTTATCCGGTTAAAGCGGTGGTTAACGACCCTAAAAACCATTACATGGCAAGGGACATCCGGGACATCCGGAAGAAATCAGGCATCATCGAAATACCAAAAAGGCCGGCTGCCGCTTCAGTCCGTGAATCTCTGGATTGGCTGAAATCCGGTAAAATACTGTTGATTTTGGCCGACGAATACCGGAAAACGGGAGTTACGGTTCCCTTTTTTAATCTCCCCTCCGGCACCCAGACTGCGCCCGCGGTCTTCGCCCGGCGCCTGGGCTGCGCGGTTGTGCCGGTTTCCATCGTCAGCCGCGGCAAAAAGCACTTAATCCGGGTGGAACCGGCCCTGGCCATGAACCGCAGTGAAGACCAGGAAAAAGATATCCGGGATAATACCGCCCTCTGTAATCAGGTAATTGAAAAGTGGGTAAGGGAAGACCCGGCGGAGTGGTTCGGGTGGTTCGGCAAAAGGTTTGTACCGGCGAAGTAACGTCATTCCCGCGGATAGTAAGCGGGAATCTACACCGAAAATGAATGGATTCCCGATTAAAACATTCGGGAATGACATTATTATGAAACGATGGCAAAAAGAGGCTGATTTCCTCGCCTATCTTTTTATCCGGCTGGCCACGCTTCCGCCCCGCTGGATATATCAAATATTAACGTGGCCGATAATTCAACTGGGCTCTGCCGGATGGATTTCAGAAAGAATACCGATTCTCCGGCTCGTCCTTAGTAATATTTCTGTCGTTTTTCCGGAAATAGACAACACCAAAGAGCGGGAGTTACTCAGGCAGGCAATCCGCAAAACCGTAATCGGCTCCTACGAGAGCGGCCGCATCTACCGTTTTGCCTGGATAAACAAATCCGTAAGAGCAACGGGCCTGGATTATCTGGATGAGGCGCTGGCAAAAGGAAAAGGCGTCATCGTTCTTTCGGCACACCTGGGAAGTTTTCCTTTAATTCTCTCTTATCTTAAACTGCGCGGTTACCCGATCAGAAATATCGGACGCGACCCGGAAAACCCGTATCTTGCCCGTTATTTTGAAAAGGTCAGAAAAAAAACCGGCATTGCCCACATACCTAAAAATCCAATCAGCCTTTCGGTCCGGGAATCGTTGCGCTGGCTCGTTTCCGGTAAAATCCTATCCCTGCCTTCAGACCAATATACCGGCCAGGGGATGCCGGTCTTATTCTTCAGTCAGACAGTACGCACGCCTACCGGCACCGCGGTCTTCGCCCGGCGCCTGGGCTGCGCGGTTGTGCCGGTTTCCATCGTCAGCCGCGGCAAAAAGCACTTAATCCGGGTGGAACCGGCCCTGGCCATGAACCGCAGTGAAGACCAGGAAAAAGATATCCGGGATAATACCGCCCTCTGTAATCAGGTAATTGAAAAGTGGGTAAGGGAAGACCCGGCGGAGTGGTTCGGGTGGTTCACCCGGCGCTTCCGGTAAGGGTAAACATGGTGAACAATGGAACTTTTCGTCAATTTTGGTGTCCAAGTAACAGGGTGATAAAACCCATAAAGGGAAAAACGCTCCAAAAACAATAGGAGGATGCATGAAACGAATACTGGTATTAGTAATGGTAGGGTTGCTTTTTGCTGTTCCGTCTTTCGGTTTTGACGCCGAACAGCTCAGAGGGAACGGCTTTATGATTGGTAGTTTTTTGCAAAGCGTGGTAAATCAACAGAACCGGGGAAATATCCCTCAGGCAAATATCTTATATTTGGAGGGTTTCGGAACAATAATGAGTTACACCACCTATTTTAATCGGGATAATGGACAACCCAAAATTGAATTTAATAAAAATAATGAGCGGCTGGTTAAAGGCTTGGCACTCTTTTTGTCCACGTTGCCGGGATTAAAAGAAAACGAAAAGGTCGTAGTTTCCGTTTCTGACACCAACAATAATCCTTACGCAACCTATACGGCTCAAGTAGAAACCAAAGACCTTATCGCGTTTCAATCCGGTAAAATTAAATTGGAGGACTTGCAGAAGAAAATCAGATTTACCGATTCTCTGTTTATTGAGAAATAGGTGTTAAGAAATTAGCAGTCTTTTGGATAATCTCAACTAAAATGTTTCCACTATGAAGAATAAACTGTTGCTTTCTTGGTGCATCCACCTCTTTATCTTTGCAGTATTTTTAGTTGGATGCGCCACGATACCTGACCCAATTGACCGCCTTACTGCTAATTACTCGGCTTCTCATGGACTTTGGGAAAATGGAGCATTTCCGATTCTTGATCTACCGGAAACAACTTTACCAGAGCAGGTAATTAAGCGAATTTTTGAGATGACAGGTTTTGATAAGGGATATGTGACGAATTACAGGATTTTGAAGATTCGGCAGGTTCATATTCAAGGCAGTTTGCCCGATTTATACACTGCAGCGCTTGTCCAGACGAATTTCGGCGAGAAGATTGTTCTTTTTAAATATGAAGGGTCTGGATGGTGGAGTCGAGTTTGTGACGCAAAAACATCAGACTAACAAAAGAAATTAGGGACAATCCCTGTGTTTTTACCTTTGTGTTGCTTACCGTCCGCCTCCCCGATAAACATCTTTCCGATGCCCCACCTTGACAATATACACGATTAAAACATCATCTTCGATGTAGTAAAGGATTCGGTAGTCCCCACGGCGAATCCGATATTGTTCCCGACCGGATAATTTCTGGCAGTCGTGCGGCCGGGGGTTTTCGGCAAGCGATGCGATTTTATCGAAAACGGCCTTGATGTCCCTATCGGGCAAATTCTCGATTTCTTTAACGGCCGATATTTTGATTTCAATCCTATAATTTCCCATCGGCCTTTAACTTCTCCAATAGTACCTCATAAGACACCGTGGGTTCTTTCACCCTCTGCGCGAATACCGCAAGGTCTTCCTGGTCTTCAGCCAATTCGCGCCGGACGGCTTCGTTTACGATACCGGAGACAGACCGTTCTGTTTCAACCGCCCTCACCTTAAGAACTCTGTGTATAGCCGAATCAAGATAGATTGTTGTCCGCTTTGTTAGAGTAGCCATGTTTTCCCCCTATTCCAACATTATAACATCATAACGTTGTAGCGTCAAGGTGTCTGCTTCTGGTAGCAATTCTCCGGGAGTTCCCGGACAAAAGGCGAGAGTTGCTGAATAACGCTTTTGCCGTCCCAGCCGGAACTAATAAGGGGCTGAAGCAGATAAAGAATGCTCTTGGCGCGGGTTACCGCTACGTAAAAAAGCCGACGTTCCTCTTCCAACCCTTCATGGTTCTGGGTGGCTTTGACGTGCGGGAAACGGCCGTCGGCCAGACTGAGTATGAAGACCGCTTTCCACTCCAGGCCTTTGGCTTGATGAATGGTGGAAAGAGTAAGAAACTTCTTCCCGGTTTCCTGTCCGTCCTTAAACATCTCGTCCTGATAGTTCTCACCCATAATAGTTTCGGAGAGAAACCGCTCCGTGGAATCAAAAAGCGCGGCTATCTTTGTCAATTCCTCAATTTCCAGAATCCTTTCCGCCCCGTCCGGATAAGTGGCCAAACAATACGCGCGGTAGTCGCTGTCCAGAATTGTTTTAATGGCTTTATCGGGCTGATTTATGATTTTCGGAGCCGCCAGCTCTCGGAACAACTTCTTTAAATTAGCTACTCCCGATTGACTCCGGGAAGGAACTCCTTTCAGTGACTCGGAATCACAAAAAGCAGTCAGCGGCTGCTCCGCCTGCCTGATTTGTTCATAGATACGCTTGAAATAGCCGGGTCCGATACCCTCCACATGCAGAAGGATGCGGCGCCAGGCAATTTCGTCCCGACCGTTAACCACAAGGCTAAGATAAGACAGAACATCCTTAACGTGCGCTTGCTCGTAAAAACGCAGGCCGCCCCTCACCAGGTAAAGAATGCCTCGTCCGGTCAGCGCCATTTCCAATTCTGTCGCCTGATACCGGGCCCGGAAGAGAACCGCTATTTCGGAAAGTGGTGTTTTTTCGGAGATTAACTCCAGAACGCGCTGAGTTACAAACCGGGCTTCGTCAAAACCGTTTTCTACCGCGACCAGCACCGGTTTCGGCCCGCTTTTCCGGCTGCTCTTCAGGGTTTTGGGAAACTGGTTCCGGTTATTCTTAATTGACTCGTTTGCCAATTTCAAAATTTCCGGCGCGCTGCGGTAGTTGGTCTCCAGGCGAAAAATATTGGCCTTCGGAAAAATCTTGGAAAAATCCAGCACGTTCTTTATTTCCGCGGCCCGGAAAGAATAGATGGACTGGCCGTCATCGCCCACCACCATGACATTCTGGTGCTTCGCGGACAGCACTTTAATAATTTCAAACTGAAGACGGTTGGTATCCTGGTACTCATCAACCAGAATATAGCGGAACTTCTCCTGATAGAATTCACGGGCGGAAGGACTGGCCGAAAAAAGATAAAGCCAGTTGCTTAAAAGGTCATCATAGTCCATGACATTCGCTTCTTTTTTCCTGCGCCGGTAAACGATTGCCGTCCGTTCAATCTCGGAGATAAATTGTTCCAGGTATGGATACTGGCTCAAGATTACCGGCGTGATGTCCCGGCAGGAATTGGTCGCGAAACTGATGATTCCCAAAATTACCTCGGCTTTCGGAAAACGCTTGTCCCTGGTTATCTTCAATTCGGCCAGCGCTTCGGAAATAAAAGCCTTGCTGTCGGAGCGGTCCAGAATTCCAAAGGACTTGGTGTACCCAACCACTTCGGCGTAGCGCCGCAAAGCTAAATTACCGCAGTGGTGATAGGTGCCGCCGACCAGTCCGGCCAAAGGCCTGGCCGAATTAAGGCCGGTCGGAAACCGGCCCCAGAGCAGTTCCACGCGGCTCAACATTTCTTTGGCCGCTTTGTTGGTAAAAGTTAAAAGAAGGATTTCGGCCGGGTTAACTCCCTGGCTTAAAAGATAGGCCACACGATAAACCAGGGTTCTGGTCTTGCCGGAACCGGGCCCGGCCAGCACCAGGCAGGGGCCGTCACCTTCGGTCACAACCTTATACTGCTCCGCGTTTAACTCTTCGGCAAAATTTATATTTGTTTTTGTCATTGTAATTTTGTCTCTTTTCAATTTTACCATACCGCCGGTAATGTAATATAATAAAAGATTATGGATTATGAGGTAGTAATCGGGCTGGAGGTACACACCGAAATGCTGACCGCCTCCAAAATGTTCTGCGGCTGCGCCAACCGCTTCGGAGAGAACCCCAACAGCCAGACCTGCCCGGTCTGCCTGGGCTTCCCGGGAACCCTGCCGGTAATCAACGAAAAAGCGGTGGAGCTGGCTTTAAAAACCGCTCTTGCCCTGAAATGCAGCGTCAATACAGACAACATATTCGCCCGGAAAAATTACTTCTACCCGGACATGCCTAAAAACTATCAAATCTCCCAATTCGAAGAACCGTTAGCAGTAAACGGTTGGTTAACAGACACCATCCCCGGCAGCAATAAAAAAATCCGTATCCTCCGCGTCCACATGGAAGAAGACGTAGGTAAACTCATCCACGCGGACGGTAAAGATTACAGTCTGGTTGACTTTAACCGGGCCGGCGTTCCCCTGCTGGAAATCGTCACCCAGCCTGATATTTATTCTCCGGCCGCCGCTTACGTCTTCCTGACCAACCTGAAAGCTATTCTCCAATATTTAGAGATAAGCGACTGCAACATGGAGGAGGGCTCTTTAAGGTGCGACGCCAACATCTCCTTGAAACCTTACGGCCAAAAAGAATTGGGTACCAAAGTGGAAGTTAAAAATATGAACTCCTTCCGGTCGGTCCAACGGGCGCTGGAGTATGAAGTGGAAAGACAAGCCTTTCTGCTTGACGGACCGGACAAAAATAACCTTGTCCAGGAAACCCGGCTCTGGGATGAGACCTCCGGCAAGACCTTCCCGATGCGTTCCAAGGAAGAAGCACAGGATTATCGGTACCTTCCGGAACCCGACCTATTGCCTTTAAAAATTTCCGACCAGTTTATCCAGAAGGTAAAAAGTGATATAATTGAACTCCCGATTGAAAAAGTTGAGCGGCTTGTTCGTACTTACCAGATTCCGGCCTATGACGCCGGCGTGCTGGCGTCAGACAAGAACCTGGCGGATTTCTTTGAATCGGCATTACCGCATAGTCCTGACCCAAAATTGCTTTCAAACTGGATAATGACTGAAATACTTTCCATCCTGAAGGAAGAGAAAAAAACGATAGGCGAATTGAATCTTGTTCCGGCAACCCTGGGCGAAATACTTGTGCTGGTTTGGAAAAACACCATCACCGCCACATCCGGCAAAGAAATTTTACGTTTAGCGATTCAAACCGGCCGCGGCCCCAAGGACCTGGTGGCGGAAAGAGGTCTGACGCAGATATCAGACACCGGATCGCTGGAAAAAATGGCCCGGGAAGCTCTGACTCAAAACTCCAAGTCGGTCGAGGATTACCAATCGGGCAAAAAAAACGCGCTTGGTTTTCTGGTCGGCGCGGTGATGAAACAATCTAAAGGTAAAGCCAACCCGAAGATGGTTCAGAATATTTTACTAAAACTATTAGAATGATTACGGAGATTAAAAAATGAAAAGGGCGCGTAATTTTTGGGCGGTAGTCATCCTGCTGGTCGGAATCGCTTTCTTTTTAAACGAAAACATCGCCGCGAGCCAGGCGCGCAAGTCGGAAGAAGCGCTCTATAAGCAGTTACAGCTCTTCAGCGACGTGCTCTCCATCGTCAAGAAGAACTACGTGGAACCGGTGGAATCCCAGAAATTGATTTACGGCGCGCTCAAAGGGATGCTCTCCTCCCTGGACCCGTACAGCGTATTCATGGAAGCGGATGTTTATAAAGAACTGTCGATTGAGACCGACGGCAAGTTCGGCGGCGTGGGCATGACCATCACCATGAAAGACGGCCTGGTTACCGTGGTCTCACCGATTGAAGACACGCCGTCTTCCCGGGCCGGACTAAAACCCAACGATAAAATTATCCGGATAGACAATACAACAACCCGGGGCATGGACACCAACGCCGCGGCCAAACTGCTGCGGGGCGAACCGGGCACAAAGGTAGCCATTGAAATCCTGCGGGAAGGCGCTCCGGAAATCATCAAAATTACCCTCACCCGGGAGGTAATTAAGTTGAATTCCGTAAAACGGGCGCAGATTCTGCCGGATTCTAAAATCGCTTACATCCGGCTGGTTGAATTTCAGAAAGATACCTACCCGGACTTGAAAAACGCCTTGGAAACACTCAAACAACAGGGAATGGAAGGTCTGATTATCGACCTGCGCAACAACCCCGGCGGACTACTGGACACCGCCATTGACGTAAGTAACCTTTTTCTGGAACCCGGAAAACTGGTTACCTACACCCAAGGGCGCAAAACGGAAGACCGGGTAGAATTTAAGACCACGCAAAAAGAAATCGTGCCTGCCTCGATTCCGATCGTAATCCTGATTAACGGCGGCAGCGCCAGCGCCTCCGAAATATTGTCCGGGGCCCTCTCCGACTGGAAGCGGGCAACTCTGGTGGGTGAAAAAAGTTTCGGCAAGGGTTCGGTGCAAACGGTAATTCCGCTGCCGGAAAATACCGCCGTCAAAATTACTATCGCCCACTATTACACCCCCCAAGGCCATGTCGTCGAAGGCAAAGGCCTGACACCTAACATCGTGGTGGAACCGAAAGACAAAAACATTTCCCTGGAAGGAACGCTGGATATCGCCAAGGACAACCAATTGCAAACCGGCTTCGATTTTCTGAAGAAAGAACTTTCCGGACTTAAGCAAAATACCGACAATGGCAAAGGAGCGTAATCCTTTCCCAATCCTGATAGTCGTCGCGCTCATCCTCTGGTTCGGTCTTTATGTCCTGAAAAACCCGGAGCTCATTAATTCTTTCTATCCGTCAAAATCCCAAAAACACAGAACCGCGCAAACCATCCCCCCGCCGGTGCCCCCGGAAAACCGCTTGGGTAAAAGCCTGGCGAAACTGGGTAAAATATCGTTCCCGCCGGTTTCCCGGCCGGACAAACCCCAGGCCGCCATCATCCTTGACGATTTCGGTTACGACCTCAATGACATGGAACGACTGCGGGAGATGTACCTCCCGGTAACCATCTCCATCTTACCCAACCTTGAAGCCTCCAAAAAGACCGCGGACCTGGCCCGGGCCGCCGGTTATGAAGTAATGCTTCACCTTCCCCTGTCGCCCCGGAAGAGCGTCCGGCTGGAAAAGAAAACCGTATCGCCGCAAATGACCGCGGCAGAGGTCCGGCAGCAGGTAGAAAAAGACCTCGCTTCGCTCGGCCCGGTGTCCGGCGTAAACAATCATATGGGTTCACTGGCCACCTCAGACCCGAAATTAATGGCAGAGGTTCTTTCCGGCTTAAAAGAAAAAAATGTCTTTTTTGTGGATAGCATGACCGACCCGAATTCGGTGGCCTTCAAAACAGCGCGGGAATTGGGAATCGACGCGGCCCGTCGGGACGTCTTTCTGGACAACGAAAGCAACCCGGAATATATCAAAGGTCAAATCCGGGAGCTGATTAAAAAAGCCTTGAAAAACGGCCGGGCAATCGGAATCGGGCACGACCGCCCGGAAACCCTTGCCGTCCTCAAAGAAATGCTGCCTGAGTTCGAGAAAGCCGGCGTTACGCTGGTACCGGTATCCCGCCTCGTTAAATACTATTGACCGCGGCCTGAAATACGGCGTCCCGCAAAATCTCTTTCCGGTATTCTCGAGACTCCCTTACCTTTAATATCGGATAATTTTGTGGTAAAATTACTAGGTATGTTTAAAGGAAAAAAAATTCTGCTGGGCGTAACCGGAAGCATCGCGGCTTTTAAGGCGGCAACCTTAACCTCGGCGCTGGTTAAAAAAGGCGGCCGGGTAAAAGTGGTCATGACCAAAGAAGCGGCTTGTTTCGTCACCCCGCTTACCTTCCGGACGCTCTCCGGTAATCCGGTCTATCAGGAGATGTTTGATTCTCCGGAAAAACCGGACATTGAACACGTTTCGCTGGCGGAATGGCCGGATATCATCCTGATTTGCCCGGCGACCGCCAACATCATTTCTAAGGTTGCCGCCGGATTGGCCGACGACCTTTTGTCGGCCATCATCCTGACCACCCGGAAATCGGTCGTCTTTGTGCCGGCGATGAACTCCGGGATGTGGCAAAATAAAATCCTGCAAAAAAAAGTGACAGAGTTAAAAACGGCCGGCTACCGGTTTATCGGACCGGCGAAAGGCCGCCTTGCCTGCGGGGAAGAAGGCGAAGGCCGGATGGTGGAGGTGGAAAAAGTAATAGCGGAAATTGCGTAAAAACAAGATTGGATTATCACCTAAAACACGCGGGAATAACAGAAAGGAGACAATATGGCGTTGCAAGAATTTTCGCTGGAACCTAAAATCGTACCGGCAGTAGAAACCCCTTACCGGAGGATTAAAACTAAAATTCCGGTACCGGAATCAATTGATTTTCTGAAAAAACTCTGGTCATCGGAACCGCGTTCCATGCACTGCGAACCGCCGATAATCTGGAAGAAAGCCGAGGGTCTGCACGTTTTTGACCCCTACGGAAACAAATGGCTCGACTGGAGTTGCGGGGTACTGGTTACCGGAGCCGGACACTGCCACCCTAAAATTGTAAAAGCGTTAAAAGATTACCTGAACAGCGGCGGCCCGCTTGCTACCTATATTTTCACCAATGAACCGCGTGCCGCGCTGGTGGAAAAACTACTCACCTTGGTTCCCAAAGAACTGGACCGGGTCTTTCTATTGACCACCGGCTCGGAAGCGGTGGAGGTAGCCCTTAAATTAGCCCGGACCGCCGGCATCAGGCAAAATCCGAAAAAACGCTATGTCGTCAGTTTTGAAGGCGCCTTTCACGGCCGGACTTACGCGTCCCAGTTGGCCGGCGGCGGCCTGGGCGGCGGAGAATGGGTGGACCCAAACCCCTATTTTATCCAGGCGCCCTTCCCGGGCAGTATTGATACTAAAGACAAATCTTTTTCCCTCTTTGAAAAGAGCCTGAAAAATGCCGGGGTTAATCCGGAAGAAGTGGCCGGCGTAATCGCGGAAACCTTCCAGGGCCGGGAAGCCCGGTTAATGCCCACGGATTACGCGGTTTCTTTACGGGAATGGTGCAATCGGTATCAAGCCGCCTTGATTTTTGACGAAGTACAGGCCGGTTTCGGCCGCACCGGGAAGTTGTTCGGTTTCCAGCATTACGGCGTCACGCCGGACCTCTTTGTCTGCGGCAAGGGCATCTCCAGTTCTCTGCCCCTTTCCGCGGTTATCGGAAAGAGCGCTTACCTGGACCTTTACGGCCCCGGCGAGATGACCAGCACCCACACCGGAAGCCCGTTGCCGTCAATAGCAGCCCTGGCCAGCATTGAAACCATTATATCCGAAAAGATGGTTGAAAACGCGGCCAAGACCGGCGCCTACCTTAAAACGGAGCTGGACAAAATTACAACTCCCTACCGGGAACGAATTGACGTCGGCGGATGCGGCCTGGTATACGGCATGCTCTTTTTCAAGGACCGGCAGACGCTTACCCCTGACCCGGACGCGGCCTTTAGTTTCTGCGAAAAAGCGGTTTCCGGGGGAAACCTGTTTTTCGCGCCGGTCGGTAAAGGAAGGGGGGCGATTAAATTCGCTCCGCCTCTTTCCATCACGCCGGAAGCAATTAACGACGGTCTTTACGGTCCGCGCGGCATCGCCGAAGTTTTAAAAGAGGTAATGAAAAAATAACTTATGCAGAACAAAAATATCAGGGAATTTTTCGCGGGTAAAAAATCGGAGGCGGCGGAATTCCTGTCCGATTTAATTCGTTTCCCAAGCCTTTCCGGTACCGGAGAAGCGGAAATCCAGGATTTTCTGGCCGACAAGTTTAAAACCATCGGCCTCTCGGTAAAATCGGAGCTGCTGCCGGAAAAAATCAAGGAACATCCGGCTTACACCCGGTCCGACCGGGAATTGGATTACGGCAGCCGGCCCAATCTATACGCCTTTCTGCCTTCGGAAAGCAAAAAATCGGTTATCTTATGCGCCCATAGCGATGTAGTGCCGGCGGTTGACTGGCCGGATGCCTTTCACCCAAAAGTGGAGGGTGACCGGGTCGTCGGCCGGGGCGCGGCTGACGACAAAGGCCAAATTGCCAGCATCTATTTTGCCCTGATGGCTTTAAAAGAACTACGGCTGAAATCGAAAAAAAACGTTGAGGTTCAGGTAGTGATTGAAGAAGAGGTCGGCGGCAACGGCGCTTTGGCCGCCATTCTTTCCGGACACAAAGCCGACGGCGTTATCGTTTTGGAATCAACCGACCTGGCAATTTGCCCGGCCAACCGGGGCGCGGTCTGGTATCGGATTGAAGTAACCGGCAAACCGGTCCACATGGGCCGCATCCGGGAAGGCGTCAATGCGATCGAGAAAATGTCCGAAGTCTTGAAAGGACTGCGGCAGTACGAAAAAAAACTGATTGCGGAAAGCGACCATCCGCTATTTCGGGAATACCAGCAGCCGGTACAGGTTAATATCGGCACCATCAAGGGCGGAGACTGGCCGGCTACCGTGGCCGGCTGGGCGGAGATAGAAGGCGGAATAGGTTTTCTGCCTAACAAAGAATTGAAACAGGTCCAGGATGAATTACGTGCCCTCCTAACTAATTTCCCCGACCCCTGGACAAGAGAGCACAGCCGGGTCTCTTTTCCAAAACTGCATAATGACGCCTACGAAACACCGGTTGACGACCCGTTGGTTACCGGGATGGTTGAAGCAACCGGTCTCAGCGCCCTGACACCAAAAGTAACCGGTTTTATCGTCAGTTGCGACGCCCGGCTTTACAGTCGGGTGGGCAAGATGCCCACCGTGGTCTTCGGCGCCGGCTCAATCCGGGACGCGCACAGCCGGAACGAAAACATATCCATTTCCGAAGTTTTAAAAGCAGCGGAAGTTTTAACCAATTATTTAATTTTGTAAAAACCGGCGGCCCGAAAAGGGTCGCACACAGCACCTAAAAATCCTATGATAAAAATCGGTGTTATCGGCGGCGGTAAATTTGGCACCAACCACCTGATTACCCTCAGCCAATTAGAACGGCAGGGCCGGGTGAAACTCGCGGCGTTGGCTGATTTAAGCCCCGCAATCCTTGAGGCACAAACTAAAAAATTCAACATCAAAGGGTACCGGGACCACCGGGAGATGCTCCAACAGGAAAAACTGGACGCGGTCACCATCGCCACCCCTGACTTTGCCCACCGTCAGGTCGCTTTAGACAGTATCCGGGCCGGGAAGAACGTCCTGATTGAAAAACCGCTGGACATTACCACGGAAGGATGCCAGGAAATAATTAAGGCGGCCGGGGAGAATAAGGTTTTTCTGGAAGTCGATTTCCACAAGCGTTACGACCCATACCACCAGGAAACCGAACGCCTGGTTCAAGAAGGTACTCTGGGTGAAATCCAATACGGGTATGTTCACATGGAGGATAAGATTATCGTACCCAGAGACTGGTTCCCCGGTTGGGCGCCCCGCTCCTCGCCCGCCTGGTTTTTGGGCGTTCATTTTTATGACCTCATGCGTTGGATTCTTAAAAAAGAACCGAAAACAATCTTTGCTACCGGAACAAAACGGGTGTTGGCCGGACTCGGCGTGGATACTTACGACTCCATTCAGGCAAAGATAGTGTTCGAGGGCGGCACAACAATTACCTTTGACACATCCTGGATTCTGCCGGATGGTTTTGAAGCAGTTGTCAACCAGGGATTCCGCCTGGTCGGCGACAAGGGCATAACCGAAGTGGACAGCCAGGACCGGGGCATGCGGACCTGCCTGAACCAAACCGGAATGCAAACTCAAAACCTGGGCTTCCTCCAGGAAAGAAAGGACAAGTGGGGCAACGCCACTTTTGCCGGTTACGGCATAGAATCAATCGCCGATTTTGTGGATAACCTTGAATTCCTGAGTAAGGGCGGCGACGTTAAGAAATTGTCCGGTACCGTTACCGCGCTGGGCGCGGACGGCCTGGCGGCCACAAAGATGGCCGCCGCGGTTCACGAAAGCCTGGACACCGGCAAAGTAACAAATATTTAAAAACGCAGTGCTGTTGGACGCAGATGTACGCAGAAACTAGGGGATAAAGATTTAAAGATAATTTTAAGGTACTTCTTTAGGGGAAATTTTTAATCTGTACCTGCGATTATCGGCGGTAATCTGCGTCCAAATAATTTTGAAAATCAAGAACATGAAACAGAAGACGCGAAAAGAGTTGCTCCGGAATGTGCGGCGGGTGGTGGTAAAAGTCGGCACCAGCATCCTGACCACCAACACCAACCGGCTGGACACTTCGTATGTTGAAGAGCTGGTAGAAGAAATCGCCGGATTGCGCCGAGCTAATCTGGAGATTACTCTGGTCACGTCCGGCGCGATTGCGGCCGGGATGAAAATCTTGGAACTCAACCGCCGGCCCAAAGACCTGCCCACGCTCCAGGCGGCAGCCGCGGTAGGCCAGAGCAATCTGATGCGCACCTACGAACGCCTGTTCCGGGAACAGGGTTTTGCCGTAGGCCAAATCCTGCTGACAGCGGACATAGTCCTAAAACCGGAACGGTTTAAGAATGCCCGGAATACTCTTCATTCCCTTTTTTCTTTCGGCGTAATCCCGATTATTAACGAAAATGACGCAGTCGCCGTAGAAGAAATACGGTTCGGGGACAACGACACACTTTCAGCGCTGGTAGCAAGATTGGTCGACGCCGACCTGCTGATTATCCTATCGGACGTGGACGGTTTTCTTTACAGGGGTAAGGTTATTTCGGATGTTCCCGCCATAACTCGTTACTTGATGCACGCGGCAAAAGGCAGTAAATCGGAAAAGACTAAGGGTGGAATGACCACCAAACTGGAAGCGGCCCGGATGGTCACACGGGAAGGCAAACCGGTCATCATCGCCAACGGACGCCAAAAAATGATACTAAACCGGCTCTTGAACGGAGAGGACCTTGGCACCATCTTCCTTCCAAACGCAGCACATCCGAAATTGACAAAAAAGAACAGAAAAGAATAAAATAAGAGCCGAATGCTCTATTGGTTTGGGAAGATATTTTTAAATATCTTCTGTTGGGTTTTTTTTCGCCTTAAGGTGGTTGGCATTAAAAACATACCCCGGCAAGGCGCAGTAATCCTGGCAGCCAATCATATCAGCTGGCTTGACCCACCATTGGTTGCCCTTAAAGTACCACGCAAAGTTACTTTTGTTTCAAAAACCACCTTTCATAAGAATTTCTTTACCCGTCCGATTATCAAGAGTATCGGCATTATTCCGTTGCGTCAGCATAACGGTACGGTCGGGATGGTCAGCACGATGAAATCCTTGAAAAAAGGCATCCCGCTGGTCATCTTTCCGGAAGGAACCAGAAATTATTCCGGAAAATCGTTTCTCCCGGCAAGCCCGGGTGTGGCTCTTCTGGCGGAAGGAGCCCGCGCACCGGTTGTTCCGGTATATCTGGAAGGCACGGACAAAGCGCTGCCGAACCACGCCCGGATATTCCGGCCGCGAAAAATCAGGATATTTTACGGGAAACCGCTGATTTTTACCGGCGGTAACCGCCAGGAATTTGCCGACAAAGTAATGGCCGCGATCGCGGAATTGAAAACTACGACAGACAGCTAAGGATAAAACAAATTAATCGGACGCAGATTACCGCTGATAATCGCAGATAAAGATTTTAAAGATTACTTTAGAGAATTACCAAGAAATACTCTAAAAAATTATCATTGAGCATTATCCGGTAATTTCTGCGTACATCCGCGTCCCAAAAAAGTTCGGTAATTCTATTGTATTTATGGTAATCACCGCCAGAGAAATCGGTTTCTGTTTTGGCGTCAAGCGGGCGGTTTCTCTGTGCGAAAAAACCCTGAAGAGTTGCGGAACCTGCGTTTCGCTGGGCCCGATCATTCACAATGAGCAGGTAATTGAAAAACTGGAACAGTCCGGTCTGAAGATTGCCGCGTCAATTGAAGCCGGTTCGGAACCGATTCTCATCCGCAGCCACGGACTGCACCCGGACATCCGAAAAGAACTGGTTCGGAAAAAAAAGAAGATAATAGACGCGACCTGTCCCTTTGTGCGTCAGGTCCAGCAGTTGGTCGCCGGATTAAAAAAAAGGGGCTATACCATCATTATCGTAGGCAAACCAGACCACCCGGAAGTAAAAGCGCTGGCCGGGTTTGCCGGAAAAAAAGTAATTATCTACCCGGCTGTTCGTAACACGATTACCGGTTCCGGGTTAAAACTCGGAAATGCGAAGCGCGTTGCAGTTATCAGCCAGACCACTAACACCGAAAGAAGTTATCGCCGCGCTTTCGGCGCGCTTCAACGCCAGGGGCTTCCGGCTGAAACTTCTTTTTTTGATACGGTCTGCCGGGTAACCGAGAGACGGCAAACCGAAGCCAGCCAACTGGCTGAAAAGGTTGACGTACTTTTGGTGGTCGGTTCCGGCAAGAGCGCCAATACTACCAATTTATATCATTTTTTGCGCCGCATGAAACCGGAGACATATCTGATTGCCGGAGCGGAAGAAGTCAAAAACAAGTGGCGCCAAAAGAACCTGAAAATTGGTTTGGTTTCAGGCACCTCAACACCGAAAGAAACTATCGAAGAAGTCAAAAGTAAGTTAACCGGACACAAATTTTCGCAGATTTGAGTCCCAAAATGAAATTCCAACACCATTAAACTGAAAGGACGGTAAACAGAATGCCAGAAAACCTAACAGAATTACTGATGCGTCAGGTAAATACCTTCAAGCCCGGTAACATCATCTCGGGAAAGATTGTCAACCTTGCTTCTGATTACGTGCTCATTGACATTGGATACAAGACCGAGGGGTTTATCCCCCGCAATGAATTCAAGGATTTTGAAAACCTGGAACCGGGACAGGAAATAAGGGTAATGCTGGAAAGCCTGGAACCGGCCGAATCCGGTTTGATTGTTTTATCCAAGGAAAAAGCCGACTTGGTTCTCAATTGGGACCGGGTTGAAAACGCCTACAAAGACGGGCTGAAAATTAGAGGAAAAATCCTCACTCCCGTAAAGGGCGGGTTCCGGGTAGACATCGGAATCATGGCCTTTTTGCCGGCTAGTCAGGCGGACCTGAAACCAATCGCCGACCCTAAAACTTTCGTCAACCAGGTTTTTGAATTCAAGGTAATAAAACTGGACCGGATGAGAAACAACATCGTTGTCTCCCGGCGGGAAATACTGGAAGAAGAGGAACGCAAGAACAAGCGAACCGCTCTGGAAAAGATTGAAATCGGCCAAATTGTAAAAGGAACCGTTCGTAACATAGTTGACTACGGAATTTTCGTTGATATCGGCGACCTGACCGGACTGGTGCATATCAACGACCTTTCCTGGAGCCGCATCACCCATCCTTCACAGGTAGTCGCGGTCGGTGACCAAATCGAGGTTAAAATCCTGAAAGTAAACGCGGAAAAGGTAGAGGTGGCATTAGGCATCAAACAGACCGGAGCCAACCCGTGGGAAAGCATTGAAGGAAAGTACCCGGTGGGCAGCAGAATTCAGGGTAAAGTGGTTAACCTCACCGATTACGGTGCCTTCATTAAACTGGAGGACGGGGTGGAAGGACTGCTCCATATCTCGGAACTCTCCTGGACGATAAAGGTAAAAACTCCTTCGGAAATTCTGGCGATGGGCGATACGGTAGAAATCCAGGTAATTGCCCTGGAACCGGATAAACAGAAAATATCTTTCAGCATGAAGGCGCTGGAACCCAACCCGTGGGAAACAATCGCCGAAAAATATCCGGTGGGTACCGTGGTCAAGGGTAAAGTTTATAACCTGACCCATTACGGTGCTTTCGTAGAACTGGAAAAAGGCATTGAAGGCCTCTTACACGTCAAAGACCTTGACTGGGTAAAAGTGAAACACCCTTCCGAAGTTATTAAAAAGGGCGACAAAATTGAGGTGGTTGTGCTGGAAGTAGACCCGGAAAAAAAGCGGATAGCGCTGGGCCGCAAACAACTTCTGCCGCAGCCTCCGGAATCGGAAACCGAAAAAGAAGAGGAAGAGAAGGAGAAATAAAATAAATCTTTCCCTGTTCCGTTTACGGCTCACTGTCTTGAAGGGGGCGCAATGCGCGTATTGATTGTTAAAAACTACGACGAACTGAGCAAGGAAGCGGGTAAAGTAATAAGAAACCGTCTGGAACAAAAACCGGATTTGGTCCTGGGACTAAGCGCCGGGAGTACGCCGTTGGGCCTGTACCGGGAATTAATACGGATGCACCGGGAAAATAACATCTCTTTTGCCAAGGTGCGCGCCTTCAGCCTGGATGAATACCTGGGGCTGAAACCGGACAACAATCAAAGTTATCATTATTTCATGTTTGAAAATCTGTTCAATCATATCGACGTTCCCCGGGAAAATATCTACATTCCGGACGGCCAGACCAAAGACCCGGAAAAATTCTGTCAGTGGTACGAGGACGAAATTGAAAAAACCGGGGGACTGGATATTCAAATTGTCGGTATCGGACGTGACGGCCATATCGGATTTAACGAACCCGGTTCCTCGCTTGCCTCCCGCACCCGGGTAAAGACCCTCGACGAAAAAACAATCAAAGATAACAGTCGTTTCTTCGCGAAACCCGAGGATATGCCGCGCTTCGCCATCACGATGGGCGTAGGCACCATCCTGGAATCCAAAGAGATTCTCTTTTTAGCCAACGGTGCCGGCAAAAGCGAAATTGTGGCGCGGGCGATTGAAGGCCCGGTCACCAGTCAGGTCACCGCTTCCATCCTGCAAATCCACCCTAAAACCATCGCAATCTTGGACGAAACGGCCGCGGCCGACCTCCAGCGAAAAGATTATTACAAGTACGCCGAGGAACAGACTCGGCAATT
This sequence comes from Candidatus Ratteibacteria bacterium, assembly GCA_041653615.1. Classification (GTDB taxonomy): domain Bacteria; phylum Ratteibacteria; class UBA8468; order MWAK01; family MWAK01; genus JAHJUB01. The sequence continues at coordinate 30,677 of JBAZEZ010000010.1, read as the reverse complement.
CGAAAAGGGTATGCCGGGTTAATGTCCCGAAGAAGGGCCGTTTAAATGAAAGTAGTCATTCTGCCCGACGAAAAAACGGTTTGCGCTAAATTAACGGAAATTATAATCACCGCCGTTAGGGAAAAACCGGATTTGGTTCTTGGGCTATCACCCTCTACCCAGATTTTACCGTGTTTCCCGGGCCTGATTGAAAGTTGTCGTAAAAAAGAAGCAAGTTTCAACCGGGTGCGTTTCTTTGCCACCGATGAATTTGTAGGGCTGGGTTCGAATAATCCCCTCAGTAACGCCTACCGCCTCTGGAATTGTCTTTTTTCCCAACTGGACGCGCAACCGGAAAACGTCTACCTTTTAAACGGCTCGGCTTCAGATCCGACTATCGAATGCGCGGAATATGAGCGTAAAATCGAACAGTCGGGAGGAATTGACCTTCAGGTGGTTTCTTTAGGAATACGGGGCGAAGTCGGCCGCAACGAACCATCCTCTTCGCTAGGCAGCCGCTGCCGGGTGAAAATACTGGTCCCGGATGAAACAACGCACGACATTCGGTTCCCGCGTCACGGTTCTCATCCGAAATTCAGCATGACCATCGGCATTACAACGATGATGGCCGCGAAAAACGTTCTTCTGATAGCAATCGGCAGCGGTCGGGCCATGGTCCTGTCCAAAGCGCTTGAAGGACCGATCACCAGTTCTGTCACCGCCTCTATCTTCCAGCGTCATCCCAAGTGCACGGTTATCCTGGACGAAACAGCCAGTACCTTCCTGAAACGAAAAGACTGCTACAAATCCGCGTTGTAGATACGGGAAGTCAAGAATTGTTATAACCCCGTTTCGGGAACACATCAGGATACCCGGCCACAAACAAATTACGGCCCGCCAGGTTTAATCACGTAAACACCGGCGCTCTCCAGACCGAAACCGAAAAGTTGGTAATCTTCCGTAAACTCTTCCATCCGGACAAACGATTCCGGCCCAATCCTGGTTTCTTCTTTAATTCCCGCTCTCCGATTCGGGCCGAACGCGTTAACCAGGGTAGTTGCGATTTCTATCTCAATCACGTTCCGGCCGGATTTCACCGCTCCGGAAATATCAACCAGAAAAGGTTCCCACCGCAATACCCCGCAGTCTTTTCCGTTTATCCTGACTAACGCGCAGGCAGCTTCAACACCGTTCAACCGCAGGAAAACTTTCCCTTTCCCCTTTCCCCGACGGGAAAAGACCCGGCCGGGTAATTTAATATTAAAACCCGCCGTCAACTTTACCCTTCCGCAGTAAAAAGGAAAGCCCTCGCCGGTAAGGTTCCGTCCGGAAGGCACCGCGAACGGAGCAACGGCGTATTGTCCTGCCGAGCGGCGTTTTAACGAAAACCGTCCGCAAATATATACCTCTTCCGCTTCGGTAGGCCGGTGTTCCTGCCACCGGTTGACTCGGTCGTGCCGACCGGGCCCGGTAATGTTGTTTGACTTGCGGCCGCTAATAACCAGAGTGTTTTCACCCTTTTTTATTTTCGGAAGCGGGACTTTGGTAAAACTCACATCCTTCCAGCTCTTTTTCCCCCGGAACAACCCTTCCTCACCGGTCTTTTTCAACGGTTTGACCTCCGCGCCGTTAAATATGACGGAATCAAGGTTTTCGGCAACCTCTACCGCGGCAAAACATTTCCGCACAACAGCCTCGGAACGAAAAACATAAGTCGCCGAAAAAGGCGTTCCGTCCGCGGCCGGATAAAAATGAGTGTGCCGGGCGCCGCAGACCGGTCCCCGGTAAACAGGCTTCCCGTCCATCTCCAGGGTAAAATCGTCAAGGAGCAGAACATTGTCTTCCATCACTTCACAAGCAAACTTCTCCAGCATGATGTCCGGCGGGTCAGGCGGCAATTCGGAAAACGCGGCGCCGCTTCCCAAAAACAACGGCGGTTTGCTTTTGGCCCGAGCCGCCTCTTCTCCGCAAACAATCAGAATGCTGCCGGCCGGCGCCAAGGTAACCGAAAAAAAACCAGCTTTGGTATCCAACCGGTAAAACCGTCCGTCGCAAAAATCAAAAACCGCCGTATCCGTGTTCCGACCGGCCGGCAGCTTTACGCTCGCGTCGACTCCCTGTTTTTCGTCGGTGTTAACAAACAGATGGCGGCAGCTGCGGTTAACTTTACGGCTGTGGAGGTAAACCGGGACGGCGTTTTTACCGGTGCGCCTGTCCGTTACCGTTATCCGGTCCGGAAAGAACCCGGCGACCATAGCCACCGCCTCCGCTATCGATTCCGCGGTCACGGAACCGTCCAGGCGGACACCCGTCTCCACGCCATCCACCAAAAACGGTTTTGCGCCGACGCATATCAGCCGACCGGCCGCTTTCAGGTATTCTTGAAACAACCGCAGGGTTGACGACTTGAGGTTTGAACCCGGCGGGATTATCACGCAACTATAAAAATGCCGGCCGACTTTAATCCTGGCGCCTTTCACCGAGCCGTACCTCACCATCAGATTCTCGTTACCGTAGTGGAAATCGAGTTTCTCTTCCATCAGCCGCCGGGATATCTCTTCGAAGGGAACGTCAACGGCCTCTTCGGCGGAATAGCCGTCTTGCCGGTGCAGCGGTGAATACTCGCACCAGATGCTGGAGAGCGGCTGAAACAGAAGAATGTCCACTATCCGCTCGCCCCCGGTAACCGCGGCGCAGAGCCGCGCCTGATAATCGGCAAAACCCTTCTCTTCCTCCCACCAGGGCTGCTGATAAAAGAAGTTGGGGGGATAATCGCGCTTCCGTTCCCCGCGCATGGAATAAAGCGAGAGGTGGTGATTGATAAAATTTACACCCAGGGCCGCCTGCCAATCACCTATCCATTTACGGTGGAAAAAACTAACCTGCTGCCCGGCGGCCCCGAAAGTTTCACATAATACCCGCTCCTTAGCCAATTGGTCCGCGGCGGAGGAAACTTGTTTGATTGTAACCAGCTGGCTGACCGTCCGGCCCAATTTATCCGCTCCGGGCCAATCCATAAGCTCGTAATGGGACATCACGTCCCCGCAATGCCGGGTCTGAAGCCGGAGGCTGTCTTCGTATAAAAAGTGCCCGGTCATAATCAATTTGTTGCGGCGGCACCAATTGTGGTACTGTTCGGTAAAACTCTTCTTAAAGAGTCCGGAGACCGCATCATAAAAATCAAACCGCGCTTTCCGGTATCCGTCCATATCAAAAAAGAGCAGCGGCAGTTTTTCCCGGATGTCATATCCCTTCAGTTTCCGGAAAAACCCGGGCAGGTGTTCCGACCAGGGCACCGCCGGCACTTCGTAATCGCCCCAATTCCACAACATATAAGTTGGTTCGTCGGTAAAAATGCCGATAATGGACTTCCCAAAGTGTTTACCGCAGAACTTTTTATATTTTTCGTGGGTAGATTTCAAAAACTCCCGCACCGCGTCCTGGTTCATCAGGTCAACGTAGCAGGCACCGTTGAACCAGGCATCCCCGAGCGGGGACACCCTTCTGCATATTTCGTATTCCTCTCCGGCCCAGGTTGTCTCGGCCAAAACCGTGTCATTCTCCGCGGCAAAACCTTTCTTGAGCAGAACCACCGTCCTCGCCCGGAAAGCCGGGTCTTTTTCCGGGACCAGTCCTCCGGCAAAACCGGAAGGCCACTTATCCTCATCGTAAATCCAGGCAAAGACACCGGCCTTTTCCGCCTGGACGGCACAGGCGTTGACCAGGGACATCCACTCATCGGAAAGATAACCGGTAACCAACCCCACCCGGGAGTGCATAAAAAAAGAACCCCAGCCCTTCCGGGCCATCTCCTGAATCTGGCGCCTTAGTTCCTTTTCGTTAAGTTTGTCGTTCCAGCTCCAGAACGGGGCCGGCCGCATCAGCGTTTCCGGAACTTTGCTTTTTTGTCTTTTTTTTATCTCACTCAAATTTCAGCCTCATCCAATCTTCGTAAAAGTGGAAATCCGCCCTGGAAAGCGGCGCGCAGGAAGTCAATTCTACGCCTTTCGGCAGATAAACCGAATAATCATAACGGGCAAGGTGAAAAAGCCAGAGATCTCCTTTTTGAGGACTTTTCCCCGCGAGCGAGGGCAACTCGGCAAAAGGTATGGCCACTTCCAGAGTCCAATACTCATCTTTGTCCCGCCAATCGTTAAGCGTCCCCTTAATCTGAACCGCTATCTTTAAACCCTCGCAGTTCCAATTTGACCAACGGGCATAATTCCCGGCAGCGCCGCGTTTTACGTTAAAAGCGTCCAGAACCGTGCCCAGGGCATTGATTTCGAAATTATAATAAGGGTCCGGCCCGTCCGGGTGCGCGGCCGGGTCCGGCTTGATGAAAACCTCCAGAACATCTTCCAGGCAGGTCTTGCCATCCCTCTCTTTGCAGTACGACCAGATATCCTGGTCATAGGCCTTGATGCCGACGTAAAGATATTTGTCGTCGTAAAGAAGCCGGCCTTCTGTCTTGGAAATCGGTTCCTTAAAGGTAACCGGCAGGGTAAAATTAAGCACCTTTGCCTTCTCCCAGGCCGGTTCGTTCAGAAACCCATCCACCTTGATGGGTTCGGAAGTAAAAGCGCACGCGTATATCTCTTTTTTCGGAACCACCACTTTCTTCTCTTTTTCCACGTCCCCCCCCAAAAAAAATTGCCTGTTTCAAAACGTCTGAATAAATATGTTAGCACAATATTTAGCCTGTTACCAAAATTTGACGGGTGGAGAGGCTTGAGGGTAAAATAATAAATTTACAATACCAATTCTCCTTCAATCAGATATGAGGTTCATATGCTGCCGGAAAGATTCGCCCAAGAAAAACTCTCCCCGGAAGAACTGAAAGAGCTCGGCCGGCTGTCCGGCCTCTGCAAGGGTGACATCCTGAAGATGACCACCCTGGCCGGTTGCGGACATCCCGGCGGTTCCATGTCGTCCCTGGATATCTACCTTGTCCTTTACAAATGCGCCGCGATTAATCCGGCGGAACCGGACAACCCGGACCGGGACCGCATCATCATCAGCCACGGACACACTTCTCCGGGCGCCTATTCGGTTCTGGGCCGGCTTGGTTTCTTTTCAACCGACGCGGCGGTCAGCGGTTTCCGCATGATTGATACGCCGTTTGAAGGCCACGTAGTGCGGGAACTGCCGGGGCTGGAATGGTCTTCCGGAAATCTGGGCCAGGGACTTTCGGCCGCCTGCGGTTTTGCTGTCGCCGGCCGGATGCTGGGAAAAAATTACCACATCTTTGTGGCCATGAGCGACGGCGAACACGCCAAGGGCCAGATTGCGGAAGCACGGCGTTTTGCCAAAAAATACGACCTGAAAAACATCACAGTCATCGTTGACTATAATCACATCCAAATCAGCGGAAAACTGGAAGACGTAATGCCCCAAAACATCAGGGGCAACTACGAAGCGGACGGCTGGAAGGTGCTCCAGGCAGACGGCCACGACCACCAGTCAATCTATTCCGCTTTAAGACAAGCTGCCGGCGAAGGCGGCCCGACCGTCATCCTGGCGGAGACGGTAATCGGCAGGGGTATCTCTTTTATGGAGGGCAAAGCCAAATACCACGGCGTCGTCCTGAAACCGGACGAATGCCGCAAGGCCCTCGCGGAACTGCATCTTCCCGACGACCTGGACCGGCTGGCTGATTTGCGTAAAAAATGGTCTTTCTCCGTGCCGGGGCGCAACCTTTCTTATTCGGTAACGGTTGATACCGGAACGCCGATTCTTTATCCGGCCGCGGAAAAATCCGACAACCGGGGCGCCTTCGGAAAAGCCCTGAAATCCATCGCCCAGCAAACCTGCGGTTCCAACGGTAAAACACCGCTGGCCGTAATCGACTGCGACCTGGCCAGTTCAGTGCGCACCGAGGACTTCGCCCACCTTTCGCCCTGTTCCTTTTTTGAAGTCGGCGTCCAGGAACATACGGCGGCCACGATGGCCGGAGCGCTGTCTTCAGCCGGCGTGGTCACTTTTTTCGCCGATTTTGGCGCCTTCGGAGTGGACGAAACGTATAACCAGGAACGGCTCAACGACCTTAACCACACCAACCTGAAGGTTGTCTGCACACACTGCGGCCTGGATGTAGGCGAAGACGGCAAAACCCACCAGTGCATAGACTACCTCGGGCTTTTTGCCAACCTCTACCATTTTAAGGTAATCGTACCGGCCGACCCCAACCAAACCGACCGGGTCATCCGGTTTATCACCAAAGAATTCGGTAATTTTCTGGTTACGATGGGCCGCTCCAAGATTGCCACCATTACCCGGGAAGACGGGACCCCTTATTTTGACGAAAAATATCAATACCGATACGGAAAAGGCGATTGGCTGCGCCGCGGCAAAGACCTTACCGTTATCACGATGGGGGCGCCTATGACCCAGGACGCGCTTTCCGTCAGCGATGCCCTGCGCAAGGAAGGCGCGGCAATCGGAGTTCTGGCTCTTTCGGCTCCGATTGAGCCGGATGTTGAAGCGCTCCGGGAAGCGGCGGCAACCGGCCGGATAATCACCGTCGAAGACCACCACATCAAGACCGGACTGGGTTCGGTTTGCGCCAACTTTTTAGCCGAAAACGGCTTGACGGTAAAATTCCGTAAGTTGGGAGTCAAATCATACGGACAAAGCGGAACGCCGGAAGCCCTCTATAAAAAAGAAGGCCTTGACCAGGAAGGTATTATGGCGGCCGTTAAAAAAATGCTGTAGGGTGGTAACCCAAACGATGTCATTCTGAGCACAAGCGAAGAATCTCGTTGTTAAAAGATTAGATCCTTCGCAACTTCAGTTCAGGATGACACCCAAATTATGAAAACCAAACTGCTGTGGCTGGCGGGTTTCCTTCTCTTCGGTTATCTTCTCTCCGCAGGGAGTATTTTTAGCCAGAAAAAAACGGTTCTTTACCCAATCGGACCCTCTAACGCGGAAGCCGCTTTTGAACGCGACAGCGATATCGCGCGGACAATCGTAAAAAAATTATCCAGAGGACAGAGGCCGCCGGTGGCCATAGCCATTATCGAAAAGATAGCCGGCGCTCCATCCCAACGACTCTTCGCCGAAACCGCTTTACACTACTACCTTGATTTCTGCGGTTTCCCGGTAAAAGACGGCGAGAACGCCCTTTTACGGGAATTCACCGGGTTTTACTTTTCCGATAAACCCCGCTATTTACCGATTACGCTTACCTCAAAATATTACATTATCGGCATCGCCTCGGCGGAACCGGGCACAGACCAATCGGGTCTAACCGGCGCTAAATCAGAATTGGAAATCAGGGTTTTGGACCGGGAAGGAAAGATGTTCTACGGCAAAAAAATAAAAGTGGAGGCCTTGGCATTAAGTCTTGAAGCCGCGGAAGCTAAAGCATTAAAAACGGCCGCCTCGGAAGCAGCTATCCAGATTCTGCCGCTGTTGAAATAATTAATGGTCATTGCGAGGCCGAAGGCCGTGGCAATCTCATCTTAGGAACGGGATTGCTTCGCAAAACACGCTCGCAATGACATTTCTACGGTGAAAACCGGATGTTAATAATATCCCCGTCCGCAACCGGATACTCTTTCCCTTCCAGCCGCAGAACTCCTTCTTTCCGGCAAGCCGCGTCAGAACCCAGCCGGTCGTAATCTTTAAAATTCATCACCTCGGCCCGGATAAAACCCCGCGCGATATCGGAATGAATCTGGCCGGCTGCTTCCAGGGCCGTCGCACCGACCGGCAAAAGCCAGGCCCGGGTATCCTTCTCTCCGGCCGTATAGAAGGTATTCAGGCCGGTTGCCTCAAGAATAAACCGCCAGAAATCAGCAATTTCACCGGAACCGGTTTCCGCGCCCGCGTCCAACCGCCAACCCGGTAAACCAAAATCACTTAGGCCGGCAGGCTCGGTTTTTCCGTTCACTAAAACCAGCATTTTTTTGGCGGTAACCAACCCAAGCGATACCAGAAACCGCTTATCTTCCTGGCTGACATCCAAAGACCGCAGCGGTTTTTCGCTTTCCAGCCAGGCCCGGCCTTTTGCCAGCGCGGCATCTTCCTGGGGATTGGCTTTGCGCCGGTGCTGGGTTATTTCCGCCTGGCGCTTTTCTTCCACGCCGGCCAACCGTTCTATGTCCCGAAAGATAAGCTCTAACTGCAGGGAACTCAAATCATCAGCCGGCGCGCTCGATTCCGAAAAACCGTCCACTACCAGAAGGATTACATCCACTTCCAGCAGCCAGACCAGTTCCTTTTCGTCAAAACCCGCGCCTTTCGGAACACCCTTAAAATCAAGAAGCAAAACTTCCGGAGGTGTAATTTTCTTCGGTTTAACGATTTCTACCAGCCGGTCCAATCGGGAATCCTTCAATTTTACCGTAACGACCGCCGGCTTGAACGGGTCGAACAACTCCACCTTTTTCCCGGAAAGGAGGGTGGAAAGGGCGGTTTTGCCGCTGCCGGAATAACCAATAAGTCCAATTTTCATAATTTTAGGTACTAACGTTTAAAACTTAATATAATACCATAAAGTATCAAAACGGGGAGCATTCCGCCTCCTAACCAAACGTTTTTTGCCAAAAACCCTCCTTTCGCGTTATACTCTCTGCAATGAGCGTAACTTATCCAATCGGCTTCCTGGCTGCCGGAATCAGCTCCGGCATTAAACCCGGCCATAAAAAGGACCTGGCGCTGGTTTTTTCAAAAGAACCGGCAATCACCGCGGCCGTTTCCACTACCAATAAGTTCAAGGCCGCCTCCCTCATTTTAAGTCTTAATCATTTGCGCCGGGCAGGAGAGAAACAGGCGGTCATGCTCAACAGCGGTAATGCCAACGCTATCAACGGCAAAGAAGGCATGGCCATTACCGAACGCATCGTCTCGGCTCTGGCCCAGGCACTTAAAATAGAATTGCCGAGCGTCCTTTTTGCCTCAACCGGTAAAATCGGACTGATTCTGCCCGAGAAAAAAATAACCGAAGCGCTCCCCAAATTGGTCAAGAATCTCGGCCCGGACAGCGCTGCGGCGGCCCAGGCAATTCTGACTACCGACCGCGTACCCAAAGAAACAGCCCGGGAAACCGGAATCAGCGGCCGGAAAGGAATGGTGCGCATCGGCGGCATGGCCAAAGGCGCAGGCATGATTAAACCGGAAATGGCCACGATGCTGGCAGTCATGACTACGGACGCGGTAATAGAAAAAGAGGCGCTGCAAATGGCCCTGCGCGAAGCGGTCAACCAGTCCTTCAACCTCATCACCGTGGACGACGACCAGTCCACAAACGACTTTGTGGTGCTCCTGGCAAATGGAGAAGCCGGCAACCCCAGGATAAAAAAAGAGACAAAAGAATTCTACCTTTTCCGGGAAGAACTGACCGAATGCTGCCTGGAACTGGCCCGGAAACTGGCGGCCGACGGCGAGGGTGCCCATAAACTGATTACGGTAAAAGTGACCGGCGCCTGGTCTTTAAAAGATGCCCGGCGGGTCAGCCGCAGGATAGCCGGAAGCAACCTGGTGAAAACAGCCATCGCCGGAGAGAACCCAAACTGGGGCCGGATTCTTTCTTCGGCCGGCAGCTGCGCGGCGCGGATGAACCCGCAAAAAACATCCCTTTCCCTGGCCGGAACCCAAGTCTTTGACGCCGGAGAAATTGTGGCGTACTCGGAAAAAACCATTCACAAAGCGCTTACCGCGCCGGAGATAGAAATCGAACTTGACCTGGGCATAGGCAACTTCTCTGCGACCGCCTACGGTTGCGACCTGACCGAGAATTACGTCAAAATCAATAAAGAGTATTCCTGATAAATTAATTGGACATCGTCAGACTTCGCCGAACTCTGGCGAGCCGATTACCGCAAAAAATAATTTAACTGTAGTTGCCGAGCTTGCTCGGCGTTTTAAAAAAGTCAACCAAGGTTGGCGACTACAAAAGAATCATCGTTTAGCATTATCCTGTTATTTCTACGTTTATCTGCGTCCCAAAAGGAGAAATTATGAAAAAGAGAATGTGGGTGTTGGCGGGTGTTGCGGCTGCTTTATTGGTAAGTTTACCCCAAAACGCTAAAGGGGATAATCGCCGGGCGCTGGCGGAAGAGTTGATGAATGTCACGCATGTTCAGAAAACGATGGAAGAGGCGGTGGCAGCAACAAAACAGATGATGAAACAAATGACATCGCAAACTATGAAAAACGCCGGCATAAACGTCTCCGCATCGGCCGCCGCGGCGCAAGAGAAAGTAACAAACGCGATAATGGACCTGGTAACCAAAGATATGGGCTGGGATAAAATAAAAGACGATTATATTTCTATGTACGCGGACACTTATACGGAAGAAGAAATTCAGGGACAGATTGATTTCTACAAATCCCCGATTGGCCAAGCGGTAATCGGCAAACAATCGGAATTCATGAAAAAGACGATGGAAATGCAGCAGAAACGAATGATGGAACTTATGCCGAAGGTTCAGGCAATAATAAAAGAATCTATACCGAAAACACCTCCGCCCGCAGCGCCTCCGGCGCCACCAGAACCTCCGGCACCAACGCCGCCAGCGGCAAAATAATTAATTCCGGCGGAAAACAGATTTGAATGTGGGAATTATACGGGTTGGTTTATTGATGGGAACAGGTTATCACCGTGAAAGCGGTCCCAGCCGTTTCAGCATCTTCCCTTTTTCCGTAAGCGGAATCCGGGCGCGGCTAATCACCTTGCGGAAAAAATCAATCGTCGCGTCATAAGTCCGGGTGTCCACCGGGTATGGCGTGGCGTCCTTTCCGCCGTGGGCAAAAGAGTACCGGGCCGGGTCTTCGTAAGACGGCTTCGCGCCATAAATCACCTCGGAGACCAGGCTCAAGGCCCGCATCGTCTTCGGCCCGACCCCTTCCAAGGAAAGGAGCCGCTCGTAACTCTCCGGCTTGAATTCGCAAACCTTGGCAAAAATCCGCTCCAGGTATTTGCTCTTGGAAAAATCCTCCCGGATAACCGGGTGCCGGGTAAACTCCCGTTTTTCCAGATTGAGAAAGGTAAGTTCGCGCTGGCCGGTATCCACCTTCACCATCTGGGAAAGCGGGGAAGAATACCGGCGGAGTATCTTGACATCCCTCATCAAACCCGGGTAATTATTCTGGACCAACTGCGTGCTCATATCCCTGGTCTTTTCGCTTACCCGGGCAGTCAGGTCCAAGGTAACAACCCGCTTCTGGCTGGCAATTCCGGAATGGGGTTCGCAAACCAAATCCGCTACCTGTTGAGAATGCCAGTGGTAACGGCGGGCGGTCTGGTTTTCCGAGTTCATGCCTTGCTGGACCACGGTCCAGGCGCCGTTTCGGGAGAAGAGGAAAGCGTGGTGGTAAATTTGAAACCCGTCCTGCACTAAACTGCTGTCAACCTTAGCTGCCATCCGGGAATTATAGGCCAGGTTCTTCACCCCGTCTTCTGACAGACTCAAAAACTCACCCCAACTTGAAATCTCATAGGGGGTTTTCATTGAAGTCTTTCCCTTGCCGCCGCAGATAAAAATGCCCCAGCGGTTTTCCTGACCCCGTATCGCCTCCTTCAGGGCCGCGGTCAGGATGGTGGTCAAACCGGAAGCGTTCCAGTCAAACGCCAGGACCGTGCCCAAAGACTGGAACCAGACCGGGTCGCCCATCCGCCGCACAAAATCACCCGGGCCGTATTCCTCAACAATTATCCTGGTTATCTCCCGGCCCAGCTTGACCATCCGTTCATAGAGCCACCGCGGACATTTCCCGCTGTCCAGGCCGAAAGTGGCAATTCCCCGCTGAACCATATTAAATTTAGGTAATTGTAGGGGAGGGGCTATGTCCCCTCCCTATTTCGTTTGCGCCGCATTCTTGACCAACCTATAAACCAGGTAGGCAATCAGGCAGACCCCGATTATAACCAGCAGAATCGGGCCCTGATATTTTCGGATGGCGAAACCCAGAACAGCCAGAATATACATCCGCGGTATTACGCCAATCAAGGTGCAGGCGACAAAAGGAAAAAATGGTATGTTGGTAAGGCCGGAAGCGATGGAAAAAACCTTGAACGGCACTACCGGCACCACCCGGCCGACGAGCACGCCCCAAACGCCGTATTTCCGCGCGAACGCCTCTGCTTTCTGGATATGATGCGGCTTAATACAAACATACTTCCCGAACTTCACTATCACCGGCAGCGCGGCGTACCGGCCAATCGCGTATCCCACCATCGCGCCCAGCGTAGACCCCAGAGAGCCGAATATCAGAATGGACATTATCGGAATACCGATCGCGGCGGCACCGGCCACAATCACCTCCGAAGGAATCGGCACGATGCTTGATTCCAGGAACATCGCCAGAAAAACACCCAGGTCCCCGAAATGCCGAATCAGGTTTACTAAATTATTTTGCAGAACTTGTTCTCCGCCCACATGCCTCCTCGTAATTTTCCGCTACCTTCGTTCCCCGAATTATACCATATTTTGTCTATCCCGCACCCAGAGTGAACAGCTGTTTGACGGAACCGTTTAGAACATGTTAGAATACAATAGAACACAATCTACCGGGAGGATAACATGGCAAAAACAATAACACTGCGATTGACAGAAGAAGAATACAAAATGATAAGGGCTGCGGCCGGGGTAGAGAATCGCCCTATTTCCAACTTCATTACAACCAAGGTCGTGGAAAACATAGAGGAATCCTACTTTGTGGACCCGGTTGAGATGGCGCAGATTAAATCAGACAAAGGATTGTTGGGAAAACTAAAAGCCGGCCACCGCGACGCTGAAAAAATGAGGGGAAAATTTGTTGGGTAACTTCAAGATATTTGAAACAAAACAATTCCAGGAAGCCCTCAGACAAGATTTCGGCGGTCAGCAGGTACGAATAAAAAGGAAGCTTCTTGAGTACGTCTACCCTCAACTACGGGGGAACCCTTATTTTGGCAAGAACATAAAAAAACTAATTAACTACCAACCGGAAACCTGGCGGTATAGAATAGGCGGGTACCGGTTCTTTTACACCATTAACAATCAGAAAAAAATCCTTTTCATGATAACCGCGGATACCCGAGAAAGCGCCTATTAATCACTCCCAAAGATGGTAATTTCTCGCCGCCTGAGAGACGATGATCGACGAATAAGGAGCTCAGTTTGCGTCGGGTGGCGAGAAGGTGAGCCACCCTTACCTTGAAGTCTCGAGTTCAAATCCCCAAGGTGGTAATGTCAGAGCCGCCTGAGAGACGCGATGCGACAAGTCAGGAGCATTGCTTGCGTCGGGTTGCGAGCGGGTGAGCAACCCACACCTTGAAGTTGTAAGGTTTAAATCCCTAGGTGTTTTACGAGCCGCCTGAGGGATTTGAACCCCCGACCTGAGCATTACAAATGCCATTTAAGGGGTAAGCGCAAACCCAACAAAACCGCCGGAAAGTGAAGTCCTTCAACGATTTGCGCCTCCATTCCATCTTCACCTGATTATACCATATTTTACCCATTTTTGACCCTGACTGGACACTATTTGGACACCAATTATTAATCTTGTCCAGGATATACCTCACCATCCAGGTGCAATTATTTTCCGGCCATGTCTCTTGACCGTATTCTGTCGGGGTGATAAGATTTGGTTAGTAAAAATGTAGCCAACCGTAAACTTGGAATCGGGTGATTATTTCCACCAAATTTTGAATACACGCAAGGATTTGTTGTGTTTCTTCCGAGCAAATGAAAAATAATTTCTCAATGTATGTATGAATAAAATTCGAAAGTTTTTAAAAAATAATAAGATATTTTTTGATACAATCCTCGTAATATCGTTAAGTTTTATGGGGATTTTCGTTTCCTGTCAGGCAAATAAAATTTCCAAACAACAGTTACAACTATTGCAACAGGAGCATCTGCCGTACATTACGATAGAAGCAGAAGATATTTGTGACAAAAAAACAGGAAAACTTGTAGCTGAAGATTTAAGAATTATAAATCAAGGAGCTCCTTTGTATGACATAGATATTGTGGCTTTTCCATTTTTGCGAATTTTTGTTTTTGGTAATGGTCATGATGCTTACCTTTCAGAACCATTGCACGGATTAGTTCTTACGCCTTTATATACTCATAAACAAGAAGGCGAAATTGCTAGAATAGTTAGTGCCGATAGGAAGGAATCCAAAATGTTTGAATTCGAAAAAGCTTTTGATGATTTTTTGATGAAGAAACACGGCGAAAAATTTAGTTCGATATCTGTGCAAAAAATTATATGCATCTCCTACAAAGACAAGCAAAGCAATGTTCATAAGGAATTTTATTCGAGCGATAAAATTTCCAGAATTTTACATAAGGAAAAGTTATCAAATAAAGAAGGCATCCGCTATTTTGAAAAATTTGGCGCTACAAACAATGAAGATTACCTTCATGTTGAAGATATCACTCCAGAAAAAGTGTATCAAAAATTATTATTTCATAATACGGACGGAAGCATTTAAAAGGTTAACGTAAAAAAGATATTTTCGAATAGCCTTCAAAAAATTCCGGGTGGCATCAGATGGAGAATTAAAAATACGAAAAATCTAGAAATATTGTTAACCTGGAAATAAGTATTGAATAAATGTTTCTGAGCCAATGATAACTATGTACGAAAAAGATTATGTGTTGAAGTCATCTGATGAGTGGATTGCCTGGCTTTCATTACAGGAAGAGCAACGAATCCATAGTTATTTATTGGTGCCAGACCAATTAATCGCAGACTATCGAGGGGAAAGACGGATAGCCAGAGACTATCAAGGACGGGAAATTCTTGAACTTCTTCAAAATGCGAACGATGCAGCAGCAGAGAAAAATGCCAAAGGCAAAGTTAAACTGATTCTTTCTCAAGATGGAATGATAATAGCAAACACAGGGAAACCTTTTACGATAGGTGGTGTGCAGTCCCTGAGAATTCGCGATCTAAGCCCAAAACAAAATAAGAAAAATCTTATTGGCAATAAGGGTTTAGGGTTCAGGGCTGTTTTAAATTGGTCTCGCAAACCCCTGATTTTGAGTGGTGCCCTTTTTCTCACATATAGCGCTCAAAAAAATGCAGACATTTTTAAAGCGCTCAAATCAAGAGATCCATTTTTAAAACGCCTTATCGAAGAAGAACAAAGCCGTGAGGATGAAATCATTCTTCCCGCATTAGCTTTCCCATCTTTCATCAACGATGGTCGTGCATCTCAAATATATGATCTTTGTGAAGAACTTCGTTGTCAGGATTATGATACGGTTATCGGCATGCCATTTGACAATCCTGCTTCTTTTATAGCCGCGAAAAATGAAATCAGCCTTTTAAAACCGGAGATACTTCTTTTTACGGATAACATCGAAGAACTCTCCTTAATACTTCCCGAGCAAAACGAAACAGTTTGGAAAATTATTGAACAAAAAGAATACACGAAGAGCGTCGAGGTTTCTTCAGACGGAGTAGGAAATCCATCCGCAGTTCGTAAATGGCACATTTTCAGGAAGTTGGACAAAGTACCATCTGATTGCCTCGATGAGCACAATGACACACTTCAAGAATATGAAATCATCATTGCGGTTCCTGATAGAAAAGAGGATCTTCCAGAACCAATGTCTCTTTTCTCATTCTTTCCCACGGAGGTTTCTTTTCCTTATCCGGTTGTCTGTCATGCTACACTTGAACTGGAAACAAACAGAAAACACCCTGAAGACAACCGTGTAAATAAATTCATCATTGAAGAAATCGCGGCCCTTCTTGTAAACGTTGCAGAATGTCAAAGCAATGTTATAGACCCTTGGTGTAAAGCCCGAATCATTGCCAGGACAAAAGATATTGACCCTCTCATGGTTCGTTTTGGTTTCAGAGAGCGCCTTCTGTTAGAGGCAAAGGATCATAATATTTTGCCGACGCTGGCTCAGTGCTACATGAAGCCAAGATATATTAAATTGATCGAAGCAAAAGATCTAAGTTGGTTACCGATCAAGTCCTTTGATAATATTGTTTTACCTACACATAACCAGCATATCAAAACCCTGATAAATGAACTCTCAATAGATAAATTATCGGAAGGTGAATTTAGGAATCGTTTAAATTCAATTGCATTCGTTGGTCTTGAGAGTCGCACTCAGGTCATCGCAGGTTTGATTGAAAATGATCTTGTGCCTTCAGACCCGCCACCTGAACTTCTATTAGCTGAAAATAATAAGATCATTAGCCATAGTGCGAGAATTTATTTACCGCCTGTTGAATCGCCGAAAAAATTTGATATTCCCGATTGGTTAAACCTGAGTTTCATAAATAAGGATTTAAGAACACGGCTTTCATTGCAACTCCACGTTACAGATCAAAGAGAACTAAGGCAAAAATTATCCCCATTCAGAGTAAACGAGTATGCGCTAGCGAATATCGCAGGCGCTATCATCGCGGAGGCCAGACGCCGCATTGAGGCTAACCCTGAACGCACAAAACAAGATATTCAAGATACCCTGATAGCGTTGTTCCTTATGTTCCCGGAAAACGATGAGCCACCAAAGTTAGTTGAAACTGTCGGAATGCCGCTTTTCAATAAGAAAGGTTCCTTAACAGATGCACGATCTCTCTATTTCAGCGCAAAATACTTATCAAATGGAAACCTATTAGAAACTCTGTATGGGCATTGTTGTCCAGAGAACCTCATCGCGGCACCGGAAGAATTTAATTTGGGATTCAGCGGCGCTGACCCTATCTATAATCGTTTCTTAAAGTGGCTTGGCGTGGCAGATTTACCACGCGATACCGTCGTTGAAAAGGTAGAAGAACTCTATTTAGGATACGTGCTTGATTCTTTAAAGTGTCCTTGTAATTTTGAAGAATATTTTACCAAATCACAAGAAGATGTCGAAAGGCCACAGTTGAATAAAATCAAATCTATAGATCATATCGAGGGTATCTTAGAATCCGATCCGGCTGCTATTTTAACCTGGTTGGCTGTCGATAATCGCGCCGTTACATGGCGATATCAAGATGCAGAAAATGCAATGTTGACCGATCGACGCGGGAATGATATAAACTATAGGCACTATACAGGAGTTTTGCCATCATATATACATTGGAAAATAAAAAACGCCGAATGGTTACCAGTCAGTGAGACTAGAAAGGCAAAACCAGGATTATGTATGTATGGTGAAAGAGCATTGGAAAAGATACTTCCAATGCCAGCCAATTTCAAACATCCACTTTTTGAAAAGTATCAGATCGACCACCTAAAATTACGAGACGCCTGGGACAATGCCGGTGTTTTACCGAATATTTCTTCTCTAACTCCGAAACAAATCATAAGAATTCTTCTCGAATTACCGACCGCCGATCCTGAGGGTAAGTCAGCAAAAGCGCTTTATCGCAATATACTGGAAAACATCGAGGTATATCGGCATGATTGGAAAGAAACTGTTGAAATTTTTAAAAAGAAAGGGCAGATGTGGGGCAGAGGTCCAGATGGCTATAAATATTACCCCGTAAATGATCTAAGACATGCGGATACAGACGACATACCGGAACAGCTCATCAATAAAATCAATGTTGTCGATCTTCCCAAAAGAGTGGGCCCACAAAAAGTTCAGAATACTTTTGGTGTGGAACCTATAGACCACCGAAGAATAAAAATCGAAATCAGAAATTCCGATAAGAGTCCACGTCATGGCACCATTCAATACGAGTTTCAAGCATGTAAGCCATATTTATATGCGCTACGCCAGGTAAAGACAAAACAGTACCAGGAAATCAGCGCTTTTAAGAAATTGGATATTGTTTTATGTCGTGCAATACAAGTTTCCCTTGCCTATGGGAACCTGAACCTTGAGTTCTCGCTGACAGAACCCTATAAATGGATTCTCAAGGAGAACCAAGCATATATTTTTGAGGCTCCTCAAGAAGACGCGTCATTTAGATCAGATATTTTTGTCGATAGTATTGGGGCGATACTTGCTTCAATATTCCGTCTTGAAAATGGTGGGGATTTTGCCAGGATATTAAGATGTGAAAGCAATGGTGATCGTATAAAATTATTGAAAAGGATTGTGGGCGAAACCGACTTCCCCGATATTGAAGAATTAAAAAAGGAATTTGAACAGGCTGGGCGTCAGCCAATAATTACCTATACCCCGGAAAAAAAAGACGATGAAAAATCACAACCTTCCACGCAAGAAACCAAGAAAGAGGACCAAGAAACAGCGGGTACTCAGGAACAAACCGCCGCACCAACAATCAACCTGAAAGAGATGAAGGTTAATAAAGAAGATCACCATCCAGCAGTAACTGAACGCAGACAGATTGCACTTCGCAATAAATCAAAAGCGGAAACTTCTCCGATTACGACATTACGGCGTATTACGGACGGCGATATTTGCGAAGAAAAGGTTTTAATATTTGAAGCATCGGAAGGCAGATATCCAATTAAGGTATCTCACATTCAAGGATATGAGGGACCTCGTTGCGATATTATCAGCTTCCAAACGGAAGATGATCGGCGAGAATATGCGGCAGATCCAATTTCAAAAAGTCTGTTGATAAAAAGATTTATAGAGGTGAAAGGAAGGTCCAACGAAAAAGGGGCCATAATTATGAAGGGCAACGAATTAGATGCTGCAAGAATTTATGCAGAACAATATTATCTTTATCGGCTTTATGAAAAGAATAATATTGAAAATACTCTTTTCATATTAAACAATCCACTTGAGCATAAAGAAGTTCTTGAAAACATCATCGAAATAGATATTTCAAGAGCGGCTGAGACAGAGAGATACCAGCTTACGTTCGATAAAACATCTAATACGATAAAAGATGAAGACAGCGAAAAGGGCGCGTGAGAAGGTAAAACCGTTTCTTTCGGAGTGAAACGGCACCTTCATCTATTAATTATTGGTTGAAATGGAGGACGGACATGAATATTCTTGGCATTCGTTGCAGTAACAAGAATTTCAGCTACGTGGTGATGAACGGATCCAAAAAAAACCCCGTAATTGTTGCATCCGATTCCTTGGCTTATCCGAAGAACTTCGCGCGACCCCGTTCTTTGCTGTGGTTCACCCAGGAAGTCGAACAGCTGATCAAGAAGCACGACATCGGATCCGTCGTGATGAAGAGATTTGAAGGTCGCAGCAGAGGCGGATCGTTCGAAGAGAGAGTTGAGTGTGAGGCGATGGGCTATCTTGTCTGTGCAAAATGCGGGATAACGGCCGTACGCAAGAAGGTAAAAAGCACTATAGCCAAAGATTTTGGGCTGAAGGGTAGAGCGCACTATTTGGAGACAGGACTAGACGTTTCTGTTATCCCGGCTTTTTCAAGTTACGCCGATAAAGAACAAGAGGCTGTCCTTTGCGCGTGGAGCGAACTAAAATAATGGCAACCAGTTTCGACATGAAAGAAAGGCTTGGTTCTGGACACTTCGGGGAAGTGTGGCGGGTTATGGATGTCGCCCTTAGCACGATTCGCGCACTGAAGCTTATTTCGCCGATAAGAGTTTTTAAGCCGGACAACATTTTTCACGAAGCACAAGTACTCAAATCGGCAGAACACCCCAATGTGGTCCGAGTTGAGGAAACCGGGACAATGGCTGATGGCCGTATCTATATTGCCATGGAATATCTGCCGAAAGGCAGCTTAGAGGATGAAGCAAAAGGTGCCTACGTCGCATTAACCAGGGCTCATCGCATCATGATTGATGTTCTTCGTGGCCTTCAACATGCACACGAAAGAAAAATCCTTCACTGCGATATAAAGCCAGCCAATATTATGGTCGGAAACAGCAATGAAGGGAAGTTGTCTGATTTCGGACTAGCAATTCCTTCGGGGGTGGATTTCCACTCGCTTGGCGTGAAAGACTACGCTTACGTTATTCACCTTGCACCAGAGGTCATACGTCATCGTAATTACTCAGTTCAAAGTGATATATACGCGACAGGAGTAACGATGTATCGACTAGTGAATGGCGACGGCTATCTACCCACTATCGACCCCTTGACACGGCGGCAGGCGATTCTCGACGGGGAGTACCCCAACCGATCGCGTTATCGAGAATTCGTCCCCAGACCACTACGGACCTTCATTAATCGCGCCATGGACCCACTGGCGGGTAGGAGATTCAAAAGCGCGGAGGAAATGCGACACGCTCTGGAGCGTATTACTCTCCAGATGAATTGGATCGAAAGCATCACTATGGATGGGATGCGTTGGGTATGTGGTTGGAACAATAAATGTTATGAGGTGATTCGGTCGGCCCATAAGAACAAAACCTGGTCTGTGGAGTACAAAAAGGGCAATTCGAAACATGATTTGCGCAGAATAACGCCTCTTTGCGGAAAGGGCATGAGCAAGACAAAGGCCGAGCAACTTACGCGACGCATTCTTCAAGATGGAGTTTTGGAGCGATTGAATTGATGCACAATATGACATTTTTTTTGACGTGGATTCTACTTTCAAGGGGTACAGTTTGGTAACACGTCAGGTTGAAACTACTGCCCAGGTTTAATTTTCGGCTTTAATGAAATGATTGACCCCGGAACGCAGAAAGAAGTAAAATCTGGAAGGCAAACATTACCTAACCAACGGCCCGGACCAATATAAGATTGCGAACTTAAATTTGACAAATATGTCCAAAAAGGTCTGGCGGTATACAACATGAAACATCTCGAACACACACGAAGGGTTTCAGCATCGAAACATTACCGCGAAAAGACTTTGTTCCAGAAAACTTCCGGCAAGTTCTATACGCCAATATGGATGGCGCAATTGTTGGCAAAGAAAATTCTTTACAGTATTCATCTAAAAACCAATATACTTCAAATAGTTGATCCTTTTTGCGGAGACGGTAGGTTATTGATCGCTATCGCTGAGCGAATCGCAAGATGCTCCTCACTACGGATGATAAATTATCGTTTTGAGCTTTGGGATAAAGACGGAGAAAATCTCGCACATGCGAAAGCGGCTCTATACAATGTTATCCGGTCAACCAAACTCAAAGCAAGGGTTCATACACGTCAATGGGACACATTTCTCGATAGTACAAATCAATTTGGGCAATTTGATTTGGTTGTTACTAATCCACCCTGGGAAGCGCTAAAACCTGACAACCGAGAGCTAATTGAGTTATCGATATTGGAAAGACGAAACTTCATTGATGAGATGCGTGACTACGATAAAGCACTGGGTGTCCATTTGCCATATTCTCAGCCTGCCAATAAACTTTATGGATGGGGAACGAATCTGTCACGTTGCGGTTTGGAAATCGCAATTAACTTACTGGGCCCAAACGGGCGATACGGTATCGTTCTACCATCTTCGATTTTGGCGGATCAAGTATCCGTGACATTGAGAAAGTGGTTGTTACACCAAACAAATATATTGTCCATCGACTATTTTCCTGCTGAAACCAAGCCATTTAAGCAAGTGGATCAGCCGTCCATCATCATGATTGCCGAGAAACAAAAAAGGCGAACTGCACTTCATCCAATCATTGCCAAGTATGACTACGCGCGGAAAGAAATTTTAAGTGAACGAATTTTGCTGAGCGACGAAGATTTGCATACCCTGGGGTTTCGTATTCCAGCGGAATTAAGCACTAAAGAACTTGCGTTGTTGCTAAAACTCTCAAAATATCGCCCGATTTCCGATTGGGACGTTTCGCATGGAGGAAAGTTATGGATGGGGCGGGAACTGGACGAAACAAGATACCGCTCTTTTATCTCGAATCATGGCAAATTCGCTTTCCTGAAGGGCAGAACCGTGACTCGGTTTTCAAATGTTGGTCCCTTGACCGAATTCGTGAAAAAAGGGACGAGAGAAATTCCTACGTCTGCATGCTATCACCGAATTGCATGGCGGGATGTGTCGCGCCGCTCGCAAACCCGAAGAATGGTTGCAACGATAATTCCTCCGGGCGTTGTTACAGGAAATTCCCTGCATGTTGCATACTTCGTAGACAACAACCAAATGCGACTCCACGCGCTATTGGGCATTCTCAACTCGTTGGCCTTTGAGTTTCAATTAAGGGCTCGACTAGGAACAGGCCATGTGTCACTAGGATCGGTTCGAGATATCCGAGTGCCAGACCTAAACGATATTTCGTTTGTTCGGATACTCGCTAGACTTGCTAAGCGTGTGCTATCGGGTGAGTCTGCTGCGGAAGCAGAGATTGAGGTTGTGATAGCTGACGCGTATAACCTTTCACAGTCTGAGCGTAATATTCTGCTGAACCATTTTACTAAACTGGCACCTGAGTTCAGTAACAAGTTGCGTATTGCGCTAAAAATCGGGGTCCATTGTTAATAAAGTTGAAATATGACTAAGAACCAATGCATCGTCATTCCTAATCACTACACCGCCCGATTGAGTTCGATTGATATGGAAATGGCGGTTTGTGTCCCACCGGGTGGAAATTGGAAAAATATTCCCGATAGCATACCCTCAAAACGACTTGAATCCATTCGCATCAGCTACGCCGCCGGGGGTGGAAGCCGATCCACTTACTACGGACGTCTTCATCCTGACAAGCCTTCTTACACGATCAACACTTACTTCAACCGCCCGGGGAATGGTTGTCACTTCCACTATGATTACGAAGGTGGTCAACACCGGGTTCTTTCAGAACGAGAAGCGGCTCGGTTGCAATCATTTCCAGACAACTTCGTATTCAGCGGCAGCCACGTTTCGATTCACAAGCAGATCGGAAATGCGGTTCCACCTCTGCTTGCTTATCAGGTGGCGTGTGCTTTACCATGCGTCGGGCAGTATGTTGATCTTTTTAGCGGTGCGGGAGGATTGTCGCTTGGCTTCAAATGGGCTGGATGGCAACCTCTGGTTGCGAACGACATTGAGGAGTCGTTTCTCGCGACCTATCGGCAGAACATTCATTCAGTAGCGATTTGTGGAGATATACGGAAAAAGGAGGTAGTCAACGCAATCCTGCTAACTGCGAAACAGAATCGATGTGCAGAAAAACCATTTTTTGTTTTAGGTGGTCCACCCTGCCAGGGATTTTCCACGGCGGGTAAGCGGCGAACTTTGGAAGACGAACGTAATCATCTTTTCAATGAGTTTAAGCACCTTTTGCAGAAGCTAAAACCCAACGGCTTCATCTTCGAAAATGTCATGGGGCTTTTGAACATGGAAAAGGGTCGTTTTTTCGAGATGGTTCATAAAGAACTAGACATTCCTGGCAATCGTTTGTCGTCATGGATTATTCAAACCGAACAATACGGAATTCCTCAACGTCGAACCAGGCTCATTCTCATTAGCGTTCCGAACAACTGGCCGAAACTCGAACCGCCAAAAAAGAAGACTTCGTTTAACCTTGATCAACCACTTTTTGACAAACAAAGTCCAGTAGTGTCCGTCAGCGATGCGCTTTCCGATCTCCCAATTCTACAACCGGGTGAGGATGGTTCAGGAAAAGATTACGCTTCGCCACCACTAAATGCATATCAACGATTTATGCGTGGAGTCATATCTCCGACGGAATATCTGTGTGGCCTTCATGTAACAAAGGAGGTGTGTAATGATACCTGTAACAAATCAGGTGCTTTTTCAGGACGCCCTGAATTGTCTTGTCACTCACAAGCAAAGCATTGGGCAAAATTTTAAAGGACGGTTCATACAGATTTTTTTGGGATTGAAGTTTTTCCAGAACAATCTTCCAAGTATGTATTCTGGGTCATTCGTTACAACGGAAGTGCTCCAAACTCTTTTTGACGACTTATATGCCAAAACATCGCTTCCGCCAAATCATTGCGTCTTATCGCTATTTGAAGGAAGCTTCCTTGCCAGAACTGGTTTGATCAGCCCTGGTAATGCAGGGGCGCAAAATACGTGGCGAAATAACTTCAATCTTCAGAAAGGCATCGGCTGCTATGCACCACCGGCAGACCTATCCAGCCCGACATTCCTCAATCAAGACAGAAGCCAATGTCGCCATTTACAAACTACGATTTCTGGGTCACTGAACCGAGCGCGATGTTCACTCTGTTCTACGGGGGCAGAATACCGTGGGGAAAGTCACCGAAAATGGCTGCGAATTGATTCCGGCGGAAACGGTTATGCGGTAATTGATCCGCAAAATACAACAAACTTCGCGCCATACATTGCGCCGTCTGGTAATCGGATTCCTATTCTTCCGCTTATCGTCGCGCTTTATCACGATGCAGACCCAAGTCTCGTTTTAGGAACAAGAACAAGCGTACAATTGGCCGACTTCATGGCGGATTTTAACCTTTCCCGTGCTGAACTGGCAACCTACTTTGATGAATCGATGCAACACCCACTTAATTTACGATTGATTAATTCATCAGGCTGGACTGTGGGTTCTTCACTTGGTTCGGTACTGCTTTTGCAGCCACCGACAATCCCATCACCCACTCGACAGACTGTAGCTCGACGGCCGCGAACAAGAGTCATTCCAACAACCCCGGTGTTGACTGGCACACCCACGCCACCACCAGAAACAAACACTGGTTGGGAAGCGGAACAATTCGTTGCCGCAACTCTATCTGCCGAAGGCTGGATAGTCCACATTGTTTGCCGACAGCAACTCGGCTACGACATCTTCGCTCAAAAGGGCAACAAAAAACGATATATCGAAGTGAAGAGTTCGCTAGGGCTTTGTTCGCCTTCACTTACCGCCCGAGAATGGCAACAAGCGAGTTTTCATTCCGATAGTTACTTATTGGCCGTCGTAGAAAATTTCAATCCGACTAACCAAAACGTTGTTTATTGGGTTCCTGACCCGGCTAGTCGTTGTGTTTCAACTCAGCAGACAACCATTCTGCATAATATTCCTCGTAGTTCATGGGTGTTGGCAATTGTAACAATTAACCAGCTGTAAACACTGAGATTTATATGCAGCGAATACATCTATATCGATAATCCTTTGCAAGCAGGATAAACATACCACCACCTGTTTTTGACAACCTACACTTCACCAGACTTAGACCTGGAAGTGGTGCAGTTTTATGCGGGCAAATCAAACGCGAAGGTAAACGCTAAACAAAAAAACCAAGACTTTTCTTATAGATTCTTTCGAAATTATTTGATTTGGAGTATAACAATTATGGCAATTTTTGACGAATTAAAAACGATAGGTAAAGTTCTACAGGAAGCTGGTAAAATCGAATTATATCAGCAAATATTAGAAGTCCAAAATAAACTTATTGAGATGCAAAAGAAAATAATTGATTTAGAAAATAAAAATAGAGAATTAAAAGATGAGTTGACTTTAAAAAAGAACTTGATTTTTGAAAGAAATGCATATTGGGTCAAGCGAGGTAATGATGAAAAAGATGGTCCGTTTTGTTCTCATTGTTACGATGATTGCAATAAACTCATTCGAATGAGAACTGGTAACTACGAATTCGGTTGGGCTTATTGTCCAAAATGTACCCAAATAACCCCTGAATGACTTTCCCGATATTTATTCATACGCAAAGGCCTGACCGACAGCCAGAAGTAGGTGTTAGTTAAAATCCAAAAGCTCAGAAATGCTGATATTGAAGGCCTTAGCAATCTTTTCTGCGGTATTTATGCGAATAACCGGCGGCTCCTTGCTTTCCAACCTTTGAATGTGTTTGTAATCCACCCTGGCAATTTCAGATAGACGTTGTTGGGTGTATCCGTATTTCGCCCTTAATTCCCTTAACCTTCCTGCAAATTTCAGTTCTATTCCTCTTGGCATATTTAAATATAAACATAAAATCCCTTTTGTTGACACCGTATAAATACGGTGTTATACTGTCCGCACAAACATTATCGAATAGTTTTAGACGGAACCTCGTTAACTTATAAAAAGGGGTAAAGGATAGCGAAAAACTTGGAGGATACAATGAAAGAGAAATGTCCTACGTGCGGAAGAGAATTAACGGGAGTAGGATTTCTCCGTAAATATTGCGAATATTGCAAAGGCTTGGAAAAGCACAAACTTCCTCAGGCTCAGGAAATTAGCGAGTACAAGAGAACGTGTAACGAATGCGAAAAAGTCTGGCATTCGTTGGTATCAAGAGAAGAGGAGATTGGAAAACAGTTCAATAATTACGAAAAAGCATCCTTGTGTTTCTGTTGTGGCGGAAACAGTGAATCCTTAACCCAGTCCGTAAGAAATCGGGATGCGGCAAAGGAAAATTTGGATAAGCTAAAAAAATGTCCTAACTGTTTGTCTTCCAATTACAAAGAAGAAATCGTTTCACATGAGAAAAAATGAGAATGGCAATATCTCTTTCCGTTTTCGTCATTAAAAAGTTTTGGCAACATGGAATATTAGGTAAAATATACGCAAAGTTTCTTCTAAAATCTAAGAGAGCCAGAATCATTTGCCGTTTCTATCCGTCTTGTTCAAATTACACCATATTAGCCATAGAGAAATACGGACTTTTCATCGGAACATATTTATCCTGCAAGAGAATAAAGAGGTGTAACGATAGGAACACTGATACGTGCATTGACTACCCATAAGAAAGCGATGACCGAAGAATTTCAGAAACCAAATCAAGAAATTTTCCCCACTTCATTTTTTGCGCAAGGCACCTACCACGTATCGAAAAATAATTTGAGGTTATGTTTCCCGTCATTAAACAGATGAATCACGGATGAATCCTTAATAACTTATTCCGGCCTATTTGGGAGGCTCATTTGAGAAGACTCCCAAAAGGAGGAATATGGAAATTAAGGTAAGGGAGGTTAGGAAGAAAAGCATCGCAAAGCCGGAAGACGTAGCCAGGATATTGCAGGATATTTTGAAAGTGGAAGATAAGTACGACCAGGATAAAGAACATTTTTGGGTTTGTGGATTAAACTCTCGAAATGTCCTTAAATACCTGGAGTTAGTGTCGCTTGGCACGCTCAATGCTTCATTGGTCCATCCCAGGGAAGTTTTCAGGCTTTCCGTTCACAAGGCGGTTGCTTCTCTCGTCGTTGCTCACAATCACCCAAGCGGAGAAACGGAACCGTCAAGAGAAGATTTAGAGATAACTCGACGCCTTAAGGAAGCGGGAAAGATTTTAGGTATTGAGGTTTTGGACCATATTATAATCACGCGGAAGGAGTATCTCTCTTTCAAGGAAAAGAACCTGATTTAAGGAATTAGACAAAAGAAGCAAGAATGTCTAAAAAGCAAGCGGTAAACACAGGGAAAAGGAACTATACCATTCGGAGAAAGTGGTAGAAATTAGACAAAAATAAAAAATGTCCAATAATTTGGTAATAGCAAGAGCGGGAAGTTTAACAAAGGCTGGTTCAACTGTTCCGTATCTTACCCAGGATGAAATATCCCTGATTTGCCAGAAAGCCCAGGAAGGCAGGAACGGAAAAAGAAATAGTTTGCTCATCCTAACGCTTTTCCAGACCGGATTGCGTGTCAGCGAAGCCCTTTCGCTCATTCCAGGTAATGTTACCAACTACAACGGAATTCCGGTTGTCTATGTGAGAAAAGGCAAGGGCGGCAAGGATAGAAAAGTATCCCTTCCCGAATCCTTGTTTCACCGGCTCAAAAGTTTTGCCTTTGACAAGAAACTTGAGGCGAAGGACAGGATATTTGATATAAATCGGAAAATGGCCTGGTTGATTGTCAAAACAGCAACAAGAAAGGCCGGGATAGGCAAAGATGCCTGGCCGCATATCCTACGACATTCTGATGCAATCTACAGGCTAAAAGCAACGGGTAATCCACGTGCTTTGCAGCATCATTTAGGCCATTCTACGCTTTTTATGACTATGAGATATTTATCCACTCTGCAAGAAGAGGAATCGTTGAAGATAGAGAGCGGGGTTAAATTTGACGAATAAAGTATGTCAGCGACGCTATTTCTCAAACATCGCTTTTATGGTTCTTTTGGCAAGCCTCAAGTCCTTGGAAGATTTATCTTTTAGCAGAATCACGATATCATCAAGTTCCATTTTCCTACTAACGCCTATATTTGATTTAAACAAGTCCGCTATCTCTACCTCAAGAGCCTTTGCCAGCCGTGAAATGTTTTTGAGAGTTGCGTTCTTTTCGCTCCGTTCAATAGCGCCAAGGGAGGTATAGTGCATCTTTGCTTTTTCTGCCAGTTTCATTTGCGACAATCCTTTGAGGTTGCGCAATTGCTTAACCCTTTTCCCAAATGTCGCCAAGATTTCATCCATATTGCGAATTATAAGAAATTAGCGGGGTTCTGGTCTATAGGTTAAAAGCGATTGACATTAATGATTGTAAGCATTAATATATAGGTGAAAATGGGTTGTATTTATTGATGGGAGGAGTCAAATGATAAACAAGATTCTATCGGGTTTTGTCCTGGGATTGATTTTTATGAGCAACGTTGCTTTTGCTCTTACAATGACGCAAGAAGAATTTGACGCAAAATATAAGGGTACAGGTGGAAGTGTTTCTGGAACCACAAAAGACGCAAAAGAGAGAGGATTTGAAATTTTAGACCCTATTGTAGGAAATTATGTAAATCCAGACGAAGATACAGTAACGATGGTGGCTCACGCTATGGGCCAATTTACTCCACGTCTTGAATTTAAAGTTAAAAACACACAGAATTCCAGTATAGGTCTTTGGTTTAAAGTAATTTTTTTGGATGAAAAAGAGACGCGTATATTATCGGAAGATTGGCGATATATAGGAGAAATTCCTTCCGGATATACTAAAGGACCTATTGTATTTGTCTGTCGTCAGGTATGGAATCCCCAGGGATTTGCACTTTCTGAGAAGGATTATGACGCAATAAGGAAAAGGTTAAAGATTAAGTTACTTTGGTCGTTTACTGGTTCTAACAAAGATTGGAAAGAGATACAAGGGTTTACCGAACGTTGTAAGGGAATTTTTGCTCCACGATAAAGAAGTGATGGTTTGCCAATGGAAGGACGAAGTGCGAAATCAGGACAATCGGAATGTATGGAATAGGGAGACGAAATGAAATGGAAATGTCCGCATTGCGGAAACGAATTAAACAAAGATGAAGTTTTTGGAGGTTCTTGTTCTTCTTGTAATAAATTGTTTGGAAGGCCCGTAAAAGTTGAAGAACAAATCGCAAACGACGATAAAGGGAAACTCGCTGAAGAGAGAAATGAAGAAATAAAGCAAATCTACTCAAAGACAATTAAAGAGAAAAGGAGCACCACAGGTAGGGAACCAGAAAGAATTAAAATTGCCTTGCTGACTTGGGTGGTTATTTTGATAACGATAGTTTCGTCTGTGTATCTTTACAATTATTATCACAGCAAGGAAAGGAAGGAAAGGCTTTTGGAAAAAGAGGTGGAGACTCTTTTTAATCAAGTTCCAGGGCCGGATTTAGGTTCGTCGGAAGCAGACCGACGCCTTTTTCTCTGGTTAGAGAAGAAAAAGGAATTGAAAGAGTTGAAGCGTTAAAGATGGTTGAGGGGTGATTCAGGATAGTCTGACGATATTGTCCGAACTTGAGTGGGAGAGGCTATTAAATATATTATTATATACTTAGTAATCTTTATCGCGTACGCGACTAAAGGAGTGCAGGGTTATTTTTTGTATCCTTGCCCCTGGGTTAGATTGTCTGTTTTGCCTGGGTTGTAAGGGGTAGTAGCCCTAAGAATAATTTTAATAGGAGCAGGAGGGTTTTAATCGCTTGGGGTAAGGTAAAAGGGTGTCAACCAGAAAAAAGTGGCTCTGCCAACAAGGGAGGGCACTGCTTGAGCATATCAAGCAGTTACTTAACCCCCCTTAAAACACCTAAATTAAACTAACAGACTTTAACCGCTTCACTGGAGGAAGGAATATGAACAAAAGAGACAACGCCATTCCTCATCATCGGCACTTGTTTAATCCATCCGGTGAAGTTATGCCCTGGAGCAAAAAAGGGATGGAGCAGATGTTGCTATGAATGACTCCGCAAGAACAAGCGGACTTTGCGAGGTATAGCACCGTCTTAGCACATACCGGAGTATTACCGGACATCTACTTGGACAGTCAAACCTGGGAAGTCCATATCGTATATCAAGCGAAGCGGTGTCTTCGCAACTGGACATTATTCAGGATGATATTAAGCGAACCCTTGCAAGTACACCTGGACACCGAGGATATGCTGAGCGTGGAGGCTTGAGGCTCCCTCTTAGTATTATCAGTACGCGCACTATTAGGTACTTAAGTACATAATAAGCAAAAGCATAAAAATCAGGAATACTAAGCATAGAAACAGGTGTATTTATTATAAAGTACAACAGAGGCGTATTTAATATAATATCTTGCTTTATTCTTTGCTTTTGCTTATAGTAAACCTTTGCTTGTTTCTGGAAGAGTAAAAGACAGTTTTGGCTTTACTGGATGAGCCTATTATAAACTATTATGCTTAGGCTGACTAAGAAGGGAAGACTTGGGCGGCGGCTGGTAAGAGGCGGTCTTAAAGACCGCCGGTTAAACACGCCGCCTTCCTTAGTAAAGACGCTCCGCAGTTCAATGGTATAACCGCTTTTGTTTTGGTTGAACTTTATTCGGGAATGGAAGCAAGTTTCCCCAATACAGCGTTGGGGAAACGTTTAAATCTCATTCCCTCACTTGCGGAGGTTGACCAGAAACTGGCTGCAACTACGCCGGTAACAAGGACTACACCCAAGACAAGTACTTAAAACTCATTCCGCGCTAATATGTATCTGTTCCTGAAGTGAACCCTTATCCTTGGACAGACAGGTTAAAATAACCTGGCCGCGCCGACAGTTCTTTTTGTTCTTTGAAAAGTAACCGGTTTTCAAATTCCTCCGGGGGCAGATACCCCAGGGAAGAATGC
>JBAZEZ010000009.1:0-70193 GCA_041653615.1 Candidatus Ratteibacteria bacterium | reverse complement strand
ATATTTTTGACATGGTCGGCGACCGGGAGGCAACGGTTTGCCGGGAACTGACCAAGAAATTCGAAGAGATTAAGTTGGGGAAGTTGTCAGAGCTGAGCGATTATTTTCTTCAGGGAAGCGTCAAGGGTGAATTCATCATTATTTTAAGTGGGAGAGGGACGCAGTGCGACGAGGAAGGAGCACGCATTTAGCGTCGGGCGGCGAGAAGGTGAGACACCCTGCCCGACGAACGAAGTGAGGAGACAGTGATGATACGGATATTAGGTAAGAAAAAAGTAGCCAAAAGGATTTTTTGGGTTCTGGCGATAGTCATTATCCCCTCTTTTGTTATCTGGGGCGTGGGTACCCAAATGCGGAGTACCAGCGAAACATTCGCGGCCAAGGTAAACCGGCAGGCCATCTCCCGGGACGATTACGCTAATCACCTGCAGGATATTCTTGAGCAATACCGTCAATTTTACAAACAGGAACCGGCGGAAAACAGCGCGGAGATGGCAAAAATCAAGAAAGCCGCGTTGGAAGACCTAATCCGGCAGATCGTGATTTCCCGTGAAATTAAGCGTCGTCATATCAAGGTGACTGACCAGGAACTGCTGGCCGTGGTGCGGGGAGACCCTTCTTTCAAAAACGAAAAGGGTAATTTTGACGAAAGACGTTTTCAGGAAACGGAAGCCGCCATGCCCGACGAGGAATGGTTAAAGATAGAGGAAGGTATTCGTAAAAACCTGTCTTTGCGAAAGCTCCAGAACCTGGTGGGCAGCGAAGGGCAGATTAAGGTTACCGACCAGGATTTGGTTGATTACCGGAAGAAATATTCTTTGACGCCGGACAAAGTTAATGACGAAGATTTGCGTAAGGCCATCTTCAGTCAAAAAGCAAGTGATTTTTTTGAAAACTGGTATCAGCAGTTAAGAAAAAAGGCCAAGGTTGAGGTTTACATTTAAATAACTCCTACATGGTTAAGACGCTTGTTTTTCTGTTGGCCGGAGGAAAAGGGGAACGGCTTTATCCGCTTACCAAGGACCGGGCGAAACCGGCGGTGCCGTTCGGGGGCAATTACCGTATTGTCGACTTTCCTTTGAGTAACTGCATTAATTCGGGCCTGCGTCAGATATTCATGCTTACCCAGTACAAATCTATTTCTTTGGACCGGCACATCCGGTTGGGTTGGAATATTTTGAATCCGGAATTGGGAGAGTATGTTACCATTCTGCCTGCCCAGCAGCGTGTCAGCGATGATTGGTACCGGGGGACCGCGGATGCGATTTTTCAGAACATCTATACCCTGGAGAGGGAGAAAAGTGAATTGGTTTTGATTTTAGCCGGTGACCACATCTATAAAATGGACTACCGGCCGATGATTGAGTTCCACCGGTCACGGAACGCGGAAATAACCGTGGCGGTTATGGATATTCCCATTTCAGAAGCCCATCGTTTTGGCGTCCTGGAAATTGACCGGGACAACCGGATTGTTTCGTTTGAGGAAAAACCGAAAGCGCCCAGAGCAATACCCGGTGTTCCGGGTCGGGCTTTGATTTCAATGGGAATCTATCTTTTTCAGACCGACGCCCTGGTGCGGGAGGTGATTGCCGACACGAAGCTAAAGAACAGTTCCCACGATTTTGGCCGCGATATTCTGCCGCGCTTAATCCAGGAAGGTCAACCGGTCTGGGTCTTTCCTTTCCAGGATTGGTGTGAAGGAAAAGGAAAGTACTGGCGAGACGTCGGAACATTAGAGGCGTATTACGAAGCCAGTATGGATCTTGTTTCGGTGACGCCGCAGCTTGATCTTTACGAATCAACCTGGCCGATTCGGACCTATCAGCCTCCTCTGCCTCCGGCCAAGACCGTCTTTCGAGATTCGGACCGCTGCGGTCAGGTTCTGGACTCTCTCATCGGAGACGGTTCTATTGTGAGCGGCGCGAAGGTTGTCCACTCCATTATTTCGGCCGGTGTTTTTATTCACAGTTATAGCGAAATAGAGGATTCGGTTATCATGGAGGGGGTAGATATTGGCCGTCACGCGAAAATTCGAAGGGCCATCATTGATAAACACGTGAAAGTTCCGGAGGGTTTCCGGATCGGTTATAACCCGGAAGAAGACCGCAAGCGTTTTACGGTTACCGACACCGGAATCGTCG
Organism: Candidatus Ratteibacteria bacterium; assembly: GCA_041653615.1. GTDB lineage: Bacteria > Ratteibacteria > UBA8468 > MWAK01 > MWAK01 > JAHJUB01. The sequence goes on along the minus strand of JBAZEZ010000009.1, from coordinate 68,052 downwards.
TTGTACCGGAGCGTATGGTTATCTAAAAAAGAAATTGGACGCGGATATACGCAGAAACAGCAGGATAATACAAGAACAGCAATTCCTTAGGGAAAAAATTAGTAATTCTATAAAACAATTTTTATCTGTATCTGCGGTAATCTGCGGCCTGAATATAAGGGGATTGAGTTTATGAAGCGGAGAATTGTACCGTTGTTGTTTTTGATTCCGGCGGTTGTTTTTTTAGGCGGCGCCTCTTTCTCCGCGCAGTCGGTTATGCTTAATTTTGCGTTCCTGCCGGAAAACCTGCTGCCTTTGGCGGATAACAGAGTTTCCGGAGAACTCACCGATTTTCCGGCGGAGTCGCTGAAAAGCGAGCCTTCGTATGATTCCGCGCCGCTCTACGGCGCCGTTGTTTTGGGGGAAGGCGCCGGCAGCAGATTTATATTCAGTCTTGACGGCAATACTCTCTATTTTGATTCTGACCATGACGGAGATTTGAGCAACAATCAGCCGGTGGTCAGCCGAACCGCGGTAAAAGGTCTTTTCCGCAAAACGCTGTTTTCTTTTCCGCCGATTTTAATGCAGTTGAATTATCCGGATGACACTTTGCAGGAATATCGCCTGGCCTTTACCTGCGATCTTGAGAAGAGGGCTTTTAGTTTTGCTAATCTTGGCTACCGTGCCGGCACAGTTGTTTTTTTGCCTCCGGAGAAAAATTTAGGGGTGGCAATTTACGACGCAAATCCTCCGAACGGAACCTTTAACGATTTCGGTAAAGACATCATGTTGGTTGATTTGAACCGGGACGGAGAGTTTGATGTCAGCCCGGGTAGTTCGGAAAAAGTTCCGTTGGCGAAGATGGTGAACTTGGCCGGAGGTGTCTACGCGATTGAGGTTATGGATTCCGGAGAATACATGGACATCCGGCAGCATCCGTCCGGGAAGCAGCCGTCCGGCATTGTGGAGATAACGTATGTGACCAAACTTGACAATAAGGACAGGACTCAATCTGGGGAAAGGGAATCTGTTTTCAATAACGGTAGTTTTCAGGTTGTCTGCGCCGTCGGTCCGGCCGCGTTTCGCAGGGGCGGTAGTTCCAGGGTATTTATTAAAAACGGCGAACTGACCATCTATGATTCTTATAACCGGCCGTCTAAAGCAAGGTTTGTCGGCAATTCTTTGACGCCGGCCGCGGTTCTGACCTCTTTTCCGTCACAATTCAGCATAGGGTTTCCGTTCGAGCAAAACTTGGAAACGGACAAAAAGGAGTATCGCCCGGCGGAGAACGTTGTGGTTTCAATGCAACTGGTAGGTCAGGCAAAGGAGACGTATACCTATTTCGCGTTGGGGGACGCGTCACGGCAAACCCAGCCGCCAAGCAATGAACTCAATAAAATTGTATTCGCGGAAAGTAAACCGCACCTGATAATTAAGGACCCGGACGGTAATGTTGTTACCGAGGGAGACGCGGTATTGGAATTACCGGACCGCTATCAGTTTACCTGGCGGATACCAAGCAAAATCGTTATTCCCGATGCGGGCGCTCTTTACAGCGCAATCTTTTCCTGGGACACCGGGTCGTTTCAGGGGGTGGTTACCGGCAGCGTTCAATTTTCCATCGTAAAAAAGTAGTTGCCAACCTTGGTTGGCTCTGTTAAAGAGCCCAGCAAGCTGGGTAACTACAAAACATAGATGTTTGTAGTTAAATGTAGTGCGCCCCTTTCAGGGTCGCCATTTCCGAGAGGTAAAAAATGAAAAAAATCAGATTTTTGACTGCTGGAGAAAGTCACGGTCCGGCGCTAACGGTTATTCTGGAAGGGATTCCGGCCGGGCTTCCCCTTACGAAGGAGGAGATTGACCTGGACCTGTTCCGGCGGCAACAGGGTTTTGGCCGGGGCGGCCGGATGGCGATTGAGAAGGATGAGGTGGAAATTCTTTCCGGTTTAAGGAGGGGTTTTACTCTCGGTACGCCGGTCGGTCTTCTGGTCCGCAATCGGGACTGGGAGAATTGGAAGGAGGTGATGGCGGTGGAACCGGGTGGTTTGGAAACCAAGCCGGTTACCACTCCCCGGCCCGGACACGCCGACCTTTCCGGGGCGCTTAAATTTGGTTTTCAGGATATCCGCAACGTGATAGAACGTGCCAGCGCCCGGGAGACCGCTGCCCGGGTAGCCGCGGCCGCGATCGTAAAAAAGCTGCTTTTTGTTTTCGGAATAAGTATTTACAGCCGGGTAGTTCAAATCGGTACGGTCTGCGACCATTCCGAGTTTCATCCGCCGGAAGGCTGCGACGTTATTGAAAATTCCCGTTTGCGCTGTCTTTCTTCTGTCGCGGAAGCGAAGATGGTTGATTTAATCAACCAGGCGAGAGAGAATGGAGATACGCTGGGCGGGATTTTTGAAGTGAAAGCCACCGGACTGCCGGTTGGATTGGGTACCTATACGCAGTGGGATATCCGGTTGGACGGGCTTCTGGCGCAGGCGCTGATGAGCATACCGGGCGTAAAAGGTGTTGAAGTCGGCGAAGGCTTTCGGCTGGCGTCTCTTTTTGGTTCTAAGGCGCATGATGAAATTTTTCACGAATCAAAAAAAGGTTTTTATCGGAAAACAAACCGCGCCGGCGGTCTGGAGGCCGGTGTCACTAACGGCCAGCCGCTGGTTATCCGGGCGGCGATGAAACCGATTTCCACTCTGGGTCAGCCGCTGACAACCGTGGATATAATAAGCCGGAAACCGGCTACGGCCATTAAAGAACGTTCCGATGTTTGCGCGGTACCGGCCGCCGGAATTGTAGGGGAAGCAATGACCGCTTTTGTGCTGGCCGACGCTTTCCTGGAAAAGTTTGGCGGCGACAGTATTGAGGAGATTAAAAAAAATAAAGACCTGAAGCATTTGGACGCTGATTTTCGCAGATAACCACAGATTAAAGAAATACTCTGAAATTATTATCCTGTTGTTTCCGCGTGTATCTGCGTCCCAAGAAGGAAATTCCTATATTTTGAATTTATGAAAATTGTCCTGACCGGATTCATGGGGGCCGGCAAGAGTTCAACCGGAAAGATTCTGGCCCGGAAACTAAATCTCGAATTCATTGATACCGACTCTATTATCGAAGGGAAGTCCGGTCAATCGATTAAGGAAATCTTCCGGCGTCAGGGCGAACCGTTTTTTCGTTCTTTGGAAAAGAAAGTGGTTGCGGATGTTTCCCGGAAAGAAGGCGTGGTAATCGCCGCCGGAGGCGGGTCAATCGTTGATTCCGCGAACCGGAAGAACCTTAAAAAGAACGGTATTGTTATTTTTCTGATGGTTTCTCCGGGCGAAATTAAAAAACGGGTTGCCGGGGATAACGGTCGTCCGCTTTTGAATGCCCCTAAAAATGTAGGGGAGGGGCTCTGTCCCCTCCCGAAAGAAAAAACAATTAAAAACCTTTTATCGCAGCGCCTGCCTCTTTACCGGAAGGCGGACATCTGCGTGGATACAGACGGTAAAACTCCGCGGGTTGTAGCGCGGGAGATAATTGAAATAATAAAAATATGAAAATAATCGGAGTTATTCCGGCGCGTTACCAGTCCAGCCGTTTTCCCGGGAAAGTGCTGGCGGTTTTGAAAGGCAAGCCTTTGATTGAGCACGTTTACCGCCAGGCGCAAAAGGCAAAAGTTTTGGACGAAATTATCGTGGCCACCGACGACGAGAGGGTATTAAAGGCGGTGCGGGCTTTCGGCGGTTCGGCGCGCATGGTGGTTGGAAAGTTTTCCTCCGGTTCCGATCGGGCGGCTTATCTGGCCCGCGAAATTGAAGCCGATATATTTATCAATATCCAGGCGGACGAGCCGTTTATCGCGCCGGAAGTTATCATCGAAGTGGCAGAACCTTTTCAAACGCCGGGTGTTTTGATGACGACTGCGGCGACGCCGGTGTTAAGTGAAACGGAATGGGTTGATACCAACGCGGTCAAGGTAGTGGTGGACCGGTTCGGCGACGCGCTTTATTTCACCCGGGCCTCAATTCCCTATGAGCGCGATAATCAGGGGAGATTGCCGAAGACCGCCGCTTACAAGCACCTGGGTATTTACGGATTCCGGCGGGATTTTTTGCTGAAATTCGCTTCCTGGCCAACCGGTGTTCTGGAAGAGATTGAGCAACTGGAACAATTGCGCGCGCAGGAAAACGGCGCCAAAATCCGGGTGGTCATCACCCCTTTTGACAGCCAGTGCGTGGATACGCCGGAGGACTTGGCGCGGCTGAACGCAAGTTTTTAGGACGCTGATTTTCGCAGATAACCGCAGATAAAACATAACGAAAAAATTCTTAAAAGTAATTTAAAATTATTTTAATCTTTATCCTGTCGTTTCTGCGTTTATCTGCGTCCAAATTATTTTGATGGATTTACTGACAATCTTTTTTATTGCGGTCGGGCTTTCGCTGGATGCGTTTGCGATTTCCATCTCCGCCGGCGCCGTCATGAAATATTTTAATTCCGGAGATGCTCTTAAAATGGCTTTTTTCTTCGGGGCTTTTCAGTTGGTGATGCCGGTGGTTGGCTGGTTATCCGGGTTGACTTTGAAAAATTTTATCTCCGGGATTGACCACTGGATTGCTTTTGGACTTTTGTTCCTGATTGGGTGTAAAATGATTTACGAATCTTTCAAAATAGATAAACCCGAGAAAAAAGAATCGGGTGTAAATACGGTGGTTTTGTTGGGATTGGCGCTCGCCACCAGTATTGATGCCCTGGCGGTGGGCTTAAGCCTTTCATTTTTAAAAGTGGCGATTGCTCTGCCGGCCATTATTATCGGGACGGTAACCTTTCTGCTTTCATTTTTCGGGGTTTTCACCGGGCATAAATTCGGTCGTTTGTTTGCCGGAAAAATTGAAATTGCCGGAGGGGCCGTTATAATCGGCATCGGCTTTAAAATACTTTTCTTAAATTAGGCGGAGAAAAATGGTCAAATATATTTTTGTAACCGGCGGGGTGCTTTCTTCTTTAGGCAAGGGCGTGGCTTCCGCTTCCATCGGTACATTGCTTGAGGCACGCGGCTACCGGATTACGCTGCAGAAATTTGACCCCTACCTTAACGTTGACCCGGGCACGCTTACCCCTTATCAGCACGGAGAGGTGTTTGTTACCAGGGATGGCGCGGAGACGGACCTTGACCTGGGGCACTACGAACGTTTTACCACCCTGACCTTGGGCAAGATTAACAACACGACCGCCGGTCAGGTTTACCATGATGTCATCGAAAAGGAACGCCGCGGTGATTTTTTGGGGCGGACCATCCAGGTGGTGCCGCACATTACCGATGAAATTAAGCGCCGGATAAAAAAGGCGCATCAGGGGAAGGTTGAAATTGTGATAACGGAAATTGGCGGAACCGTCGGTGATATCGAAAGCCTGCCTTTTCTGGAAGCGATTCGGCAGTTTCGCCAGGATGTCAATCCGGAAGATACCTGCTGTATCCATCTTACCTACGTGCCTTATATTCACGCGGCCGCGGAACTGAAGACCAAGCCCACCCAGCATTCGGTGGAACGCCTGCGTGAAATCGGCATCCAGCCGGATATAATAATCTGCCGGACGGAAAGGCCGATTTCCGCGGAAGCCCGCGAAAAAATTAGCCTATACTGCAACGTTCGTTCGGAAGCGGTGGTGGAAGCGTTGGATACCAGCTGTATTTACAGCATCCCGCTTGTTTTTCATCAGGAACGGCTGGACACCGTTATTTTAAGGCGGCTCCGGATGAGGTTAAGGCCTTCCCGTCTAGTAAAGTGGGAGAAGCTGGTTAACATTATGCAGCAGCCTAAGGCCGAGGTAGAAATTGCGATGGTGGGAAAGTACGTACGGCTCCAGGATTCCTACAAGTCTTTGGATGAGTCCTTGCATCACGCCGGTCTCCCCAACCGGGTTTGCGTTAAAATTCGGAAAGTGGATTCAGAGGTTTTAGAGAAGGAGGAGGACCTGGCAAAACACTTGAAGGGAGTTTCCGGTATTTTGGTTCCCGGCGGTTTTGGCGTGCGCGGAGTGGAGGGAATGATTTTTGCCATCCGGTATGCCCGGGAAAACCGGATTCCCTGTTTTGGAATTTGTCTGGGACTTCAGATTGCGGTGGTGGAATTTGCCCGGAACGTTTGTGGTTGGAAAAACGCTCACAGTACGGAATTTAATCCGCAGACCGCGCACCCGGTTATCGCTCTCCTGCCTTCCCAGAAAGATTTAAAAAATCTGGGCGGGACGATGCGGTTGGGTGGTTATCCCTGCGTTTTGGCCGCTAAAAGCATCAGCCGCCGCGCCTATGGCAAGAATCGCATTAACGAAAGACACCGGCACCGGTTTGAAGTCAACCCGGAATTTTTACCGGAAATCAGGAAGAAGGGGTTGCTGACTGCCGGACTTTCACCGGACCGTCGGCTGGTAGAAATAGTGGAATTGAAAGACCACCCGTTTTTTGTCGCCACCCAGTTTCACCCGGAATTTCAATCCCGCCTGTCATCGCCTCATCCGCTCCTGACTGCGTTTATTTCCGCTTGTTTGAAATACAAGGAAGCCGGCGGAAATTAGTATTTTCGTTAGTCAGGTGACCCCATTTTCTGCGTTTGCCGAATTCCCGCCGTTGTAGTAAAATATAAAGTTAAGTTTTTAGTAGTCGATTACCATTCACTATTCACCGTTTACTATTCACTGAATTTATGGCGACACCTTTAGAAAAATGGGTTGAGGAACAGGCGCGGCTGACCAAGCCGGCCCGGGTATATTGGTGCGACGGTTCCGAGGAAGAAGCGCGCCGCCTGGTTGAAATCGGTGAAAAAGAAGAGCGTATCGGCAGTCAGAACGTGTTTTATAAACTTAATCAGGAAACATTTCCTTTTTCATACCTGCACCGAAGCCACCCGACCGATGTTGCCCGGACCGAACAACTGACGTTTGTATGTCACCCGGACCGAGAGACGGTCGGACCCAACAACAACTGGATGGACCCGGCGGAAGCCAAAGCGAAAATGCGCGCGCTCTCCGAAGGATGCATGACCGGACGGACGATGTACGTGCTTCCCTACGTGATGGGTAATCCCCTTTCCCCGTATGCCAAGGCCTGCGTCCAGATTACAGACATTTCTTACGTTGCGGTTAGCATGCGGATAATGACCCGTCTGGGAAAAGAGGCTGTGAATAAGATAGGCGCCTCGGAAGATTTCGTAAAGGGCATTCATTCGGTAGGTGATTTTGACCCCAGCCGCCGTTTTATCATGCATTTCCCCGAAGAGAACCTGGTCTGGAGTATCGGTTCCGGTTACGGCGGAAACGCGCTTCTGGGTAAAAAATGTTTTTCTTTAAGGATTGCTTCCTGGTTGGGTTTAAAGGAAGGCTGGTTGGCTGAGCACATGGTTATTATCGGCGTGGAAGACCCGAAAGGAAACGTTACTTACCTGGTTGCGGCGCTTCCTTCCGCCTGCGGGAAGACCAACCGGGCAATGATGGAATCAGCCTTGCCCGAATACAAAATATGGACCCTGGGTGACGACATTGCCTGGCTGCATATCGGAAAGGATGGCCGGCTTTACGCGCTTAACCCGGAAACCGGGTTTTTTGGAGTAGCGCCCGGGACTTCTCTGGCGACCAATCCTAACATGATGAGGACCCTGAAAGCGGGTACTTCTTATCCTACCCTTTATACGAATACTGCCTTGAACACCGAAACCAACGAACCGTGGTGGGAGGGGATGGATGGCGCCCGGCCGGAAAATTTATTGGATTGGCAGGGGAATCCCTGGCAACCGGAATCCAAAACGCCGGCGGCCCATCCCAATTCCCGGTTTACGGTCGATATCAGGCAGTGTCCCACGCTTTCACCGGAAGCCGATAATCCGCAAGGAGTTCCGATTTCTGCCATAATTTTCGGCGGGCGCAGGAGCGATACCAGACCGCTGGTCATGCAAGGTTTTAACTGGCAGCACGGCGTATTTATGGCGGCTGCGATGGGTTCGGAGACTACGGCCGCCGCGGCTCTTAAGGTTGGGGTTTTGCGCCGGGACCCGATGGCAATGCTGCCTTTTTGCGGCTATAATATGGGTGATTATTTTCAACACTGGTTGGATATGGGGAAACGAATGACCAGTCCGCCGGAAATATTTTGTATCAACTGGTTCCGCAAAGATGAAGACGGAAAATTTCTCTGGCCCGGTTTCGGCGATAATATCCGGGTTTTGAAATGGATTATTGAGCGTTCCCTCGATTCCGGTTCCACGAATTTTCGGGAGACGCCGGCCGGAATTCTGCCCGGCCGGAACGGTCTGGACCTCTCCGGCCTGGACATTTCCGAGGCGAATTTGGAAAAGGCGTTGGCCGTAAATCCCGGGGAATGGAAAGCAGAACTTGCCGACGTAGAAATCTTTTTGAAGAAATTCGGAGACCGGATGCCCGGAGAAATTTGGGATGAGTTTAATGAACTTTCCGCAGCGCTATGAGCAAGAGGACGCAGATTTTCGCAGAAACTGCGGATAATATACTAAACGATAATTTTTTAAAAGTATTTCTATAAGAAATTTTTATTATACTTTATCTGCGGTAATCAGCGGTAATCTGCGTCCAAAAATTAATATGAAAAAGACGGTCGGTTACGCGGTTCTTTTTCTGCTCCTGGTGGTGGCCGGGTTTTTTATTTATAAGGCATTTGTGCCTTCGGCCAATTTTGAAATTTTCTACCGGGTGCTACGGGTGGGTCGTGCCGGGGAAATCAACCTTTATTTTACCCAGCACGGAATGATTGTTCCGGTGGTACGGAAGGTGCCCCGGTTTCGGTCTGCTGACGGAAAAATTCAGAACGCGATAACCCTTCTTTTACAGGGTCCGAATGAGGCGGAGAAAGCAGCCGGTTACGATTCTGCTTTGCTCCAGGAAGCGCAGCTTTTGAGTCTTTTCATAGAGGAAGACACGGTTTTTTTAAATTTTTCCAAGCAGATTGGCGAGGGCGGCGGAACGGAAATGATGCTGGCCAGGTTGCGTCAAATTGTTTATACCGCCACCCAATTTTCCGGGGTGAATAAAGTCAGGTTTTTAATTGACGGACAGCCGATTAAATACTTCAGCAGCGAGGGTCTGACTGAAGTGGAACATCCGATCGGTCGCGCCGAATTGGAGATGGAGGAAAAATGAAGAAGGATATTCATCCCGCCTATTCCCCCAGCAAGGTTATCTGCGCTTGCGGGAGTGTGGTGGAAACGGGTTCTACCAAAAAGGAAATGCACGTGGAAATATGTGCCGCTTGTCATCCGTTTTTTACCGGAAAATCGAAGTTTGTCGATTCTGCCGGTCGGGTGGAGAAGTTCCGGAAGAAGTATGGTAAAAAGGAATAATTATATTCTCGAGAGAATAAAAAAAGAGCTGGCCGAAGCAGAGGAGTTGGCCCGAAGCGAAAAGGATTCGGGGATGGCGGAGTTGGCCCGGGAAGAAGTTGTTCGGCTGCGGGCAGAGGTGAGCCGGCTGGAGAAAGATTCAGCGAAAAAAAGTTTGGATGGTCGGGACAGCCGTAATGCCATCGTTGAGGTGAGAGCCGGAACCGGCGGCGAAGAAGCCGCTCTTTTTGCCCGGGACCTCTTTCGGATGTATACCCGCTTCACGGAACGGAAGGGTTTGAAAACCGAAATTTTTGACAGTAATTTCAGCGAAAAAAACGGAATAAGGTCAATCATTTTTCTGGTTAAAGGAAAGGGCGCTTACGGTTTTTTGAAATACGAAAGCGGCGTGCATCGGGTGCAGCGTATTCCGGAAACGGAATCCAGCGGCCGTATCCATACTTCGGCCGCTACGGTAGCGGCTTTTCCGGAAACCGAAGTCAGGGAAGTAAAAATTGACCCGAAAGAGGTTAAAATTGACACCTTCTGTTCTTCCGGAGCCGGAGGTCAATCGGTCAATACGACCTATTCGGCGGTCCGCGTGACTCACCTTCCCACCGGAATTGTGGTCAGTTGCCAGGATGAGCGCAGTCAGTTGCAAAACAAGGAACGCGCCTTGAAGGTGATGGCGGCCCGTTTGGCTGAACAGCAGGAAAGAGAGCAGGAAGAAGCAATGGGCGCGGAGCGCCGGGCAAAAATAAAAACCGGCGACCGCAGCGAAAAGATTAGAACCTATAACTTTCCCCAGAATCGCCTGACTGACCACCGCATCGGTTTTACCAGCCGCAATCTTAAGGAGATTATGGACGGAGGTTTGGCCCCGGTTATCGAGGCGTTGAAAAACAGTGAACAGTAAACGATGAATAGTGAAATCTTTAAACCATTCACCATTCACCATTCACGGAGGTAAGCATGGAAGAGACAAGCAGCGGATTGAAGGAAAATATGGCCGGATTGCTTTGTTATGTGCTGGGTATTTTCAGCGTAATTACCGGCCTCTTCTTTTTCCTGACAGAAAAGAAGAATAAGTTTATTCGTTTTCACAGCCTGCAGGCGATATTTTTTTCAGTCGTCTGGCTTGTTTTGTTATCGGTGATTACCGCCGTTTTTTCTTTTGCACCGCCGCTGTTGAAAATCTTTCGTTACTTGATTAATTTAGCGGGAGTCGTTTTTTGGATTGTCCTAATGGTCAAGGCATATCGGGGCGAATATTTTCTTTTACCGGTGCTCGGTAAAATGGCCATGGACAATTCGGACATAAAGCAGTAAATGGTGAATTGTGAATCGTGAATGGTTTAAAGATTTTACCATTTACTATTTACCGTTGACCATCCACGGAGGTTAAGATGGAAGAAGTTCTTAAATACGCGGGTTTAAGGAAGGTTTCGGACGCTTTGTGTACGCTTGCCTGGGTGGTGGTTATTCTTTGCGGCATCGGCCTTTTGGTGGGACTGGGCTTGCTTGCGCGTAAGCCGGAGACCAGCGGTATTGTGTGTTTAGCTTCTTTGGTTTATGGTGTTTTCGGTTTTCTTTATCTTTACGGCGCGAGCCAGCTAATTTTGGTGGTGCTGGATATCGAAGCCAATACGCGTACGGTTTCAAAACAGTAGTGGTTCTATCCGCGGTTCTAAGAGAAGGTAGTGCTTATCTTGAAAGCAAAGTGGTTGAAGAACCGCGTCTTTGCGCTGAAATTATTCTGGCCCATCTGTTGAATTTACGGCGGATAGACCTGTATCTTTATCCGGAGAAAGAAGTCGCGAAATCCAAAAGAGTTTTGTTTGAATATCTTCTGCGCCGGCGCGGGCGGGGGGAACCGCTTCAATACTTGACCGGGGAAGTTACTTTTTGCGGAGAGATTTTTCGGGTGGGAAGAGGAGTGTTTATTCCTCGGCCGGAAACAGAACTATTGGTACAAGCGGTCCGGGAAAGGATTTCCGGTTTTAGGGGCAAAAAACGGATTTTGGAGGTCGGGACCGGTTGCGGGGTGGTTGGTTTGACTCTGGCGATGGCCCCTATATCCGACGCTGAGTTTTTTTTAATCGATAAAAGCCTGCCGGCCGTAAAGATGGCCCGGGGTAACAGGCGCCGGTTGCGAATTAAAAGCAACCGGACCAGGATACAACGGGAAGATTTTAGTGTTTTTTCCGGCAGAACCGGTAAAAAATTTGAAGTGATTGTTTCTAATCCGCCTTACATTCCGTTGACGGAAAGGAGGAATCTGTCAAAAGAAGTGAGACGGGAACCGGAAGGAGCGCTTTTCGGCGGACCGGACGGCCTGAATTTCATTCGTATTTTGATAACCGGAAGTTACGGGATTTTGGCGGGCGGTGGTTACCTGATATTTGAAATTGGATACGGCCAGGCGGAAAAAATTGTTTCCCTGCTTGAAAAGGCCGGTTTTAAATTGGAGAAAGTAATCAAAGATTTTGCCGGTATTGACCGGGTGGTGGTTTGTCAAAAACATGGAAGCGCTTAAAATTCTTGGCGGGCGAAGGCTTAAGGGTAGTATTTCAACGAGTGGTTCCAAGAATGCCAGCCTTCCCATTCTGGCCGCGACCTTGCTTTCTGGGGGCAGGAGCAGAATATACGGAGTTCCGCACTTGAGGGACATCCGGACGATGCTTAAAATTCTTTCCGCGGTCGGAGCGCGAGTGCAGTGGGAAGGTGACTGCATTACCGTGGATTCTTCGGGGATTGTCAGTTGTACCGCGCCCTACGAATTGGTTAAAGAGATGCGTGCTTCCATCTGCCTGCTGGGTCCGCTTTTGGCTTGTTTTGGAAAGGCGCGTATTTCTCTGCCGGGCGGGTGCGTTATCGGCGACCGACCGGTGGATATTCATCTTAAGGGTTTAGAGAAGTTGGGTGTGGGTTTTAAACTGGTTGAAGGTTATGTTGAGGGAGAGACCAAGCGGTTGGCCGGAACGGAAATTTTTCTGGGCGGTAATTTCGGTTCCAGCGTTTTGGCAACGGCCAATTTATTGATGGCCGCTTGTTTCGCGAGCGGGGAAACGGTTATTGAATTTGCCGCCTGTGAGCCGGAAATAGTTGACCTTGCTAATTTTTTGAATAAGATGGGCGCCAAAATTTACGGGGCCGGAAGTCACCTGATTCGGATAAAAGGGGTTAAAAAATTGAAACCAACCGATTATCGCGTCATTCCCGACCGGATTGAAGCCGGAACCCATCTTCTGGCCGGCGCGATTACCGCCGGCGAAGTTGAGGTTCGCGACTGCGTGCCGGAGCATCTTTTTGCGCTTCTGGAAAAATTGGTTGAGGCCGGAGTGGAAATCAAAAAAGGGAAAAACAAGGTTTCAATCAAAGCTAAAGGGAAACTTAAAGGTGTTGATATCGTGACTCTTCCCTATCCCGGATTTCCGACTGATCTGCAGGCGCAATTTATGTCTTTGATGTGTTTGGCGGAAGGAACCGGCGTGATTACGGAGAAGATTTTCCCGGAAAGATTTATGCACGCCGCGGAGTTGAAGCGCTTGGGAGCCGATATTACGCTGCAAGAGGGAACAGCCATTATTCGGGGCAGGGAGCGGTTGGCCGGAACCAGGGTAATGGCCTCCGACTTGCGCGCCAGCGCCGCGCTTGTGTTGGCCGGGTTGGCTGCGGACGGGGAAACGGTTGTGGGCAGAATCTATCACCTGGACCGGGGGTATCAGGACATGGAAGGGAAACTGAACGCAGTCGGTGCGAGAATAACGCGAATAAACGAGAATTAAGATAGGAGGCGGCGGGCCTGCTTTCGCAGGGCGGACGCCTCGTGAACAGGCGCCTTAGGCGCTACAAGGCGTCCATGCTATGGCAGGTAAAGGAGAAAAAATATGGCAGCAAAAATCAGATTAAGGAGAGTCGGCAAGAGAAATCAGCCCAGTTATCGTATCGTGGTGGTTGACAGCCGTAAAGATGGCAGAGGCGACTATCTGGAGTTGTTGGGAAATTACAATAACCGGTTGCAGCCGAAAGTTCTGGAAGTGAACGCGGAGCGGGCAAAATATTGGTTAGGAGTCGGCGCCCAACCGTCGGATACGGTCCGAAGCCTTTTTAAGCAAAAGGGCATACTGTAAAAATGTATTAATTCCTTATGTCATTCCCGCGTGTATCAAGCGGGAATCCAGTATTTTTAAAAGCGTAGATTCCTGCTAAAAATCTGCAGGAATGACAGCTTAAGTTACATGCGCATAGACGTTATTACCATATTCCCGGAGGCGTTTTTACCTCTTGATTTAAGCATTATCGGTCGGGCCCGGGAAGCGGGATTTCTGGACCTTCGGGTTCATAACCTGCGCGATTTTACGACTGACCGTCACCGGAAAGTTGATGATAAATCATTCGGCGGCGGCGTGGGAATGGTGATGATGGTCGGTCCGGTTGCGAAAGCGCTTGGAAAAATACGAAAAGATAATCCGAAAGCAGAAATAATTATGCTTTCACCGGCCGGGAGGGTTTTAGACCAGCCTTTAGCGAGAAAATTTTCCCGAAAGAAAGGGCTTATTCTGATTTGCGGTCATTACGAAGGAATGGATGAGCGAGTTGTAGAGTTGTGTGATCGGCAACTTTCAATTGGTGATTACGTTCTTTCCGCCGGAGAAACGGCAGCCCTGGTGGTGATTGACGCGGTGACGCGTCTTTTACCGGGAGTTCTGCCGGAAGGCGCGGCCGAGCAGGACTCGTTCAGCGGTAATCTTTTGGATTGGCCGCATTATACCAGGCCGGCCCGGTGGCGGGGAGTTGGGGTACCGGAAGTTCTGCTTTCCGGAGACCATAAAAAAATTGCTGCTTGGAGGCAGAAGACGGCTGAAGAAAGAACGAAGAAATTACGTCCTGATTTATGGAAGAAATATGACCATCAAAAAACTGGCCGAACTTTACCGGAAAAAAAAGGTTTCGGCGGTTGAATCCGTAACCGATTTTTACGGCAGGATAAAAGAGAAAGACGGTTTGATTCACGCTTTTCTCTCCCTGAATGAGTCAGAGGCGCTCCGGCAGGCGAAGAGCGTCGACCGGCGGATTTCCGAAGGTGAAGACCTTTCTGTTCTGGCCGGAATTCCGTTGGCCATCAAGGATAACATTTGCCAGGAAGGAACAAAAACCACCTGTGCCTCCCGCATTCTGGAAAGTTTTGTCTCTCCGTACGACGCCACTGTTATTAAAAAATTAAGAAAAAATGACGCGATTTTTTTGGGCAAGACCAATTTGGATGAATTCGCCTTTGGTTCTTCCACCGAAAATTCCGCTTTTGGGATAACCCGCAATCCGGCAAATCCGGATTGCGTTCCGGGCGGGAGCAGCGGGGGGTCCGCGGCCGCGGTAGCGGCCGATTTTGCCTGCGCCAGCCTTGGTTCGGATACCGGCGGTTCCATTCGTCAGCCGGCTTCTTTTTGCGGCGTGGTCGGCCTGAAACCTACTTATGGTCGGGTGTCTCGTTACGGATTGGTTGCTTTTGCCTCTTCCCTGGACCAGATTGGCCCGTTTGCCGGAACCGTAGAAGACGCCGCCATTATTCTGAAAGAAATTGCCGGTTTTGACCCGGCTGATTCTACCTGCGCTGAAGTTGCCGTGCCGGATTATCCGGCGCTTCTTTCGGAACCGGTCTCCGGATTGAAGGTTGGTCTGCCCAGGGAATATTTTGGGAAAGGCCTGGAGAGTGGTGTAGCCCAAAAAATTGACGAAGCCATCAAAACAGCTAAAAAATTAGGTGCGGAAATCAGGGAGATTTCCCTGCCGCACACCACCTATGCGATTGCCGCGTATTATGTTCTGGCGACCGCGGAAGCAAGCGCCAACTTGGCCCGTTTTGACGGCGTCCGCTATGGAAAGCGTAAGGTAGGGGCCCGGACGATGCGCCAGTTATATGAAGAGAGCCGTAACGAAGGTTTTGGCCGGGAGACCAAGCGCCGCATAATTCTGGGAACGTTTGTTCTTTCCTCCGGTTATTACGAGGCTTACTACCGCAAAGCCCAGAAGGTACGCACGCTTATTCGACGGGATTTTGAACAGGCTTTTCAAGAAGTGGATTTGATATTAACGCCTACTTCGCCGACGCCGCCTTTTAAAATCGGCGAGAAAGTTATCGACCCTTTGCAGATGTATCTGTCGGATATCTTTACCGTTTCCGCCAATTTGGCCGGGATTCCGGGTTTAAGCCTGCCGGTGGGATGTGTACGCGATAACCTGCCGGTCGGTTTGCAGATACTGGGTCCGGCCTTTGCCGAAGAACGGGTTTTGTGTTTTGCTCATCACCTGGAGCAAGCGTTAGGTTTGTCATGAAGGCAATTTGTAGTTGCCGAGCTTGCTCGGCGTTGTTAATGTAGGGGAGGGGCTACGTCCCCTCCCGTTTCCGAAGGAGACTATTATGCCTCAATTACGAAAAGACCCGATTTTTAACCGCTGGGTGATAATTTCCACCGAGCGGGCCCGCCGCCCCCAGGATTTTGTTTTTGACAAAAGAAGCGAGGCAAAGGGAGGGTTTTGTCCTTTTTGCGAGGGAAATGAATCCAAAACACCGCCGGAAATTATTTCTTTCCGTAAGGCCGGTACCAAGGAAAATGAGCCCGGCTGGTGGTTGAGGGTGATTCCGAACAAGTATCCGGCCCTGGCCATTGAAGGCGACTTGAGCCGCAAAGGCATCGGAATGTTTGACCAGATGAACGGCGTTGGCGCGCACGAAGTAATCGTGGAGACCACCCGGCATATTACCGACATTGCGGAACTTTCGGAAAGCGAGATTGCGGAAGTGATTCTATCTTATCAGATGCGTTCCCTCGATTTGAAGAAGGACCCTCGTTTTCGTTACGTTCTTATTTTTAAGAACTGCGGGGAAGGCGCCGGCGCCTCGCTGGAGCACAGTCATTCTCAGATTATTGCCACACCGATAACTCCCAAAAGGGTCCGGGAGGAATTACTCGGAGCGGCGCAGCATTATCAATTGAAAGAGCGCTGCGTTTTTTGTGATATTATTGAGCAGGAGCTTGATTCCGGAAAGCGGCTTATTCAGGAAAGTCGCGATTTCATGGTTCTCTCTCCGTTCGCCGCTTGTTTTCCTTTTGAAACCTGGATTGTGCCCAAAAGGCACCATCCGGATTTCGACCAGATGACCGAGGCGGAACGAAAGGACCTGGCCGCAACTCTAAAAAAGACACTTTACCGGATTAACCAGGCGCTGGATAAACCGCCCTACAACTATCTTATCCACACTGCGCCGAACCGGGTACCCCGGTCCGGATACTGGCAGACGATAGACAAAGATTATCACTGGCACCTGGAGATTATTCCCCGGGTTACCGGAATCGCCGGTTTTGAGTGGGGAACCGGTTTCTACATTAATCCCACGCCGCCGGAGGACGCGGCGGAGTATTTGCGCTCCATTGAGTAACTCGGATTTTTCTTTTGCTCCACACGTTACGTGTCAGACAAAACTACGCAACTCCGGCTTGAGCCTCTCCGTGTTCTTGCCTATATTACAAGGCGAGCCCCGGCTACTCAAGCCTCCGTATTGCTTGTTTTGTAACTGTCACTCCGCGAAGTGTTGCAAAAGAAACAATCCTCATTTGGGGTAAAAACAAACAACTCTGCGAAATGCCGTTCACCGGACACCCTCGTTGCAAGTCAAAAAATGTAGCGCGACTATTTTAGGATCGCTGATTTCAATGATTAAAAAATTCAAACAACGTTTTTTGAATATATCGCCGGACGTGCGTCTTTTTCTGGGGGCGATTGCGCTTATCGGTTTCAGCCAGGCGGTTTTCAATTCCGTCTTCAACAATTTCCTGAACGACACTTTTGGAATCAGCAGCTTGCAGAGGTCGATTCTGGAGTTGCCGCGGGAACTGCCCGGTTTTCTGGTGATATTTGTTTCCGCCTTCCTCTTTTTTATGTGCGGCCGGCGCCTGGCGGTCCTGGCCCTCCTGCTTCAGGGTTTAGGTCTTATCCTTATCGGTTCTTTTTCCCCGCAGCTCTCCTTTATGCTTGCCTGGCTTTTTATTTTCAGCCTGGGACAGCATATCTTTCTTCCTTTGAACTTTAGTATCGGGATGGAATTGGCGAGGGAAGGAGCGGTCGGTAAACGGCTGGGTCAGTTCAGCGGTGTCGGTAATTTTGCCGCAATCTTGGGCAGTTTTACGGTTTTTCTGGGATTCAGTTATTTTCATTTTAAATTCGCCAGCGCTTTTTTAATCGCGGCCTGTGTTTCTTTCGGCGCGGCCGGCTTGCTCTTTTTTATGAAACCGGACAAGCCGCAGCATCCCAAACTCCGGCTTAAACTGCATAAGGAATACCGGCTTTTTTATTGGTTGAATATCCTGTACGGAACCAGGAAACAGATATTTCTTACCTTTGCTCCTTGGGTCCTGGTCACCATTTTTAAAGCGCCGACCCGGATGCTGGCAACGCTCCTGACCATCACCGGGGTTATCGGTATCGTTTTTCAACCTATTTTAGGGCGTGCGATAGACCGGCTGGGTGAAAAGATGGTTCTGGCGGCGGAAGCGATAGTTCTGGTTTTTGTCTGCCTGGGCTACGGGTTTTCTAAAATACTTTTTCCCGGTAACGCCGCTTTTTTGGTGGCGGCTGCGTGTTTTATTCTGGACGGTATGCTCATCTCGGTCAGCATGGCGCGGGCAACTTATTTGAAAAAAATCGCGGTGGACCCGGAACACGTTGCGCCGACCCTGAATATGGGTGTGACGATTGACCACTTTTTTTCCATTTCCGTTGCTTTGTTGAGCGGGATAATCTGGTTTAAACTTGGCTATCAGTATGTTTTTGTGCTCGGCGCGCTTATTGCGGTCGTCAACTTTTTCTCCGTCCTGAAAATCAAAATTCCCCTCCGTGCCACTGAATAACTCGGATGTTTGGTTTGTAAAACACCCTGCGTGTCAGACAAAACTACGTAACTCCGAGGCGAGCCTCTCCGTGTTCTCACCCGTGGTTCGGGTGAGCCCCGGATACTCACCTCTCCGTTCTGCTTGTTTTGTTCCTGACACTACGTGAAATTTTACTTAACCAAACACCCTCGTTTGAAAAAATACAAATAACTTTTCCGTTCAGCCTTTTTCTAAGCGCTTAAAAATTTATCCAACTCAATCATTTATATTTCCCGCCTGCCTTAACGAAATTGGCTTATGCTTCTGAATCTCGATGGCAGATTTACGCTGGCGGTCGTTTGGTTGTAGAGCATCCACCAGCGCCATGGTAACGTCCACGAACTCCGCCGATTTGTATTTGGCAAGCGTCTTTTTATCCCATTTTGACACGATTACTTCAACGCCGGACTTTCTGGCGATTTCAGGTAACTTGCCCTTGATGTGTTCAAGGATGTTATCCACCGGAGCCGTACTGAAGCCCTGTTTGTGCAGCAGCACCTGTTGCGCTTTTCCCTGCGCCTCCAATTCCGCCATTCGCTTTTTGTTTCCTTCGTTTTTCGCCTTTTCATACTTCGTCGTCAGTTCTTTCATGTCTTTGTTGAAAGCCGTTGTGCCGACGTATGCCGCCGCTACGGCGCGTGAGTCATATGTTCCCACCCGCGCAATCGTAGTTTTCGGAACTGTCATAGCTTTATTAACCGGCGCCGCAAACAGTGGATACGACAGCGCCAACGTGCCGATAAGAAGCAGTAACTTTTTCATAGACACCCCCAATTGAATACCGTTATTCTTCGTATTGAAAGACATCTTCCAGCCGGACGCCGAAAACATGCGCAATCCGGAAGGCGAGTTCCAGAGACGGATAATATTTTTGGGCTTCCAGGGCGATGATTGTCTGGCGCGTGACGCCGGTCTTGCCGGCCAGTTCTTCCTGCGTCATCTCCCCGTGTTCGAATCTAAGCCGCCTGATTTTATTCTCAATGCGGTTTTTCATTCGCCCGCTCTCCTTTCTTGCAATATTACTGCAATCGCGTAGACCGTTTTTACCAGCCACAAGCCAATTGCTACTTGGAATGCGTAAGTGGCCCCAGGCAGATGCCAGGTGCGAGAATCGGAAAGTATTCCCGCCACGACGCCCCACAGAGCGAACGCGACCCAGAAAATACCAAGTGATACGCGCGCCGCGTTCTTTTGGACAAGCATTTCCCGCTCGTCATATTTCGGCATACGGTATCTCAACCGGATGACCTTCCGGTTCCTCCAGGCTATCAGGAGTGCGAAAGCGGCGAATGCCAGTGTGGGTGTCCAGGCAATTCCATTTTTGGGATATGCGGTAAAATATACCCCCTGCAGCACCGCCCATACGGCTGTAAATATTACGATGCTTAATGTTTTATGTCCCCGGCGCAATGAAAAATCATCCTCGGGTTTCATTTCCGGTTCAGGCCCGACCGTAGGAAACAGTGCCAGAATTCCCAGGAACCCTATTAATCCCAGCCAGCATAAACTGTGTATCAAATCATGAGTCAGTACGTATGCTGTGCCGACCGCAATAACAGCCAACAACAAAACCGCAAGTTCTTTCACCGCGTCTTTCTGCAACCGCGTCATCTTTTCCTCCTTTGGTATTGTTTACAGTACATATTGTAACATATACATTACATTATGTCAAGTATATCTAAAACCAATAGACATTTGGTAACAGATAGGGGTAAAATTATGAAAAATAGCGCGTCAAGGAACTTTTTGGTGATTTCGGTGTCTAAATTTAAAAAGCGCAAATCCCCAAAAAGTCCGCCTTCGCAAAGCGGGCGTCTCGTTACCAGACGGTTTCGTCGTCACTTGGCGTCCATGTTACGGCGGGCAAAGGAGAGTTTATGAAACCCATTCAAGCAGTTGTAGTTGTATTTGCGGTGCTGGTCGCCTATCTCGTCTTTTTTCTGGGCATTCGTCCGGCGAAACTGAACCGGATTAATCGCCGAAACCTCTTCCTGAGTACTTTTTTCCTCTTCCTCGTTTTTCTTTCTTTTGGCAGAATAAGTTACGCTCAGGAGGATAAACCAACGGTTTCCGGACAATCAAAAGATACGCGCCTCGTTTCAGCGCAGAGAATAGCCGCCTTGAACAGTACCCCGGAATGGAGAAATCTCAAAGCGTTTTGGAAGAAGTTAGACCAAATAGAAACGAAAAAACCGGAGCCGGATAAATACGGAGTGTACAGCGGTTCAATTTCCCCGGACGAATGTAGTAGCCTGCGAAAAGAATCGGATGAAGTATTCTCCGGTTTAAACAAAATTACCGGAGAAAAGATAGCCGCGGCGGAAACCGGCCTTCTGAAAAAAATTTGTAATGCCAGAATTGATTACATTGGCCGGGGTACGTTTTATCTTGCGCTGACGCGGATGGCTATTCCGACAGATTCGGTAATTATGGCGAAACCGGATTTTCTCGCTGACTTGGAATTGAAGATTGACCGGCTTCTGGTTTTGAAGAAGGCAAAGGTTATTAATGCGTCGGAATATCGCCAAGCCCTTTCCAACATCCAACAGGATATAAAGGCATTTTGCATTTTGGATGTGTTTTCCGGTCAACCCGGTTCCTATCGTATACCATTTCCAAGGCCTTCAACGGCGCAGGAAGTAGATAAACTTGCGTCGGTTTTTAACAAAGATTTTGCTGATTACCAAGCCAGTCAAAAAGAAATAGGCTATCCGGAACTACCCGAGAAAGAATACCTGGCAACCAAGAAAGCGTTCGCGGATTTTAAGGAGTCCTTTTCCGGAATGAATGAATTGATTGCGGATTTGGAGTCGGCAATCTGGCGAATTTACTTTGGGGCAAGCCGGTAATGTTTTTTATTTACGAGGTAACTTCCCGCTGCAACAATAACTGCCGTTACTGTTATAATGTCTGGAAAGAAAAGAGCGGTTATCCCCGGAAAGAACTCACACTTTCAGAAATCAGGGAATTATTTGATAGGGTTCTCAAGGAAGTTTCACCGGATTCAGTAACCTTCGCGGGCGGGGAGCCGTTGCTGCATCGGGATATTGTAGAAATCGCGTCTTTTTTCAACCAGAGGAAAATCAAACTGGGAATCGCCACCAACGGTATCCTTTTGGATGAAGAGAAGGTTTCGGCTTTAGTTAGTAACGGTGTCGGTTATTTTGAAATTTCGCTTCCGAGCATAAAACAAGAGGCGTATTCTTATTTAAGTCGAAACGACCAGTTGCAGAAAGTAAGAAATGCAATTTTACTGGTAAAAAAATACCGGGCAAAATTGAATGTTTCCGTCGTAATTACAAAGCAGAACTTATTAGAAGTGGCGGATGTCATTGACCTCTGTTTTGCTTTTTCGGCGGACAGCGTTTCCCTAAACCGGTTTGTGCCGGGAGGGGAAGGCCTGAATAACCTTCCCGGATTAACGCTGACCGAAGAGGAATTGGGAAAGGCCTTGTTTGCCTCGGACCGAAAAGCCCGGGAATATAATTTTCCGATAAACGTTACGGTTCCGGTTGAGTCCTGCCTCATTGACCAGGAGCAATATCCGAACCTTAATTTCGGTACCTGCGTCTGCGGCCGGAATAAATGGGTTATTGATTCATCCGGCAACTTGAGAACCTGCGAGCAGAATCCCGAAATCCTGGGAAGTCTTTTTGAAGATAGCTTTTTAAAGTTGACAGAACTGGAAAAGGTAAAATATTTTCAGGCAAATAACCTTAAGAAAAATTGTCCTGACTGCAAGAAATTCAGCAATTGCGGCGGCGGTTGCCGGATTCTAAATATGTTTCAGAATGAGGGCAGCCAGGGGTGGAATGGTTAGGGAAAGGGAGAAAGGCCTGTTGTGACAGGGAATTTTTTGAGTTTCCAGGCCGCCGCTGTTGCCCAGATTGCCTCCGCCGTAGTATTCGGAATCGCTGTTGAGGAGTTCCCGGTAAAAACCGGGTTGGCGGACGCCGACGCAGTAATTAAAACGGGGTACCGGCGTAAAGTTGCAGATTACTACTAGTGAATCATTTTTGTCCTGTCCGTAACGCTGGTAGGAGACGATACTTCCTTCCGTATCGTTGAAATCAATCCATTCAAATCCGGCCGGGCTTGAATCCAACTGGTAGAGCGGCGGCTGGTTCCGGTAAAACAGGTTTAAGTCCCGGACAAACCGCTGCAGTTTCCGGTGCGGTTCATACTGCAGGAGATGCCAGTCTATGCTTGAGAGAAAATCCCATTCCCGCCACTGACCTATTTCCGCGCCCATAAAGAGCAATTTTTTACCCGGATGAGTGTACATATAACCCAACAGGAGACGCAGGGTGGCAAATTTCTGCCAATCATCACCCGGCATCCTGGCCAGAAGCGAAGCCTTACCATGTACGACCTCGTCGTGTGAAAGCGGCAGGATAAAATTTTCACTGAACGCGTAAAGGAGGGCAAAGGTCAGGTTCTGTTGGTGGAATTTTCGGTAGACGGCATCTCGGGAAATGTAGTGGAGTGAATCATGCATCCAGCCCATATTCCATTTATATCCGAAACCCAGACCGCCGGCGTAGGTGGGTCGGGAAACCATCGGCCAGGAAGTGGATTCTTCGGCCGCGGTGAAAACATCCGGGTGATAGCCGTAAACGACCTGGTTGAGTCTTTTCAAAAAGGCAACCGCTTCCAGGTTTTCATTACCGCCGAAACGGTTGGGAATCCATTCGCCGGGTTTTTTGGAGTAATCCAGGTAAAGCATGGAAGCGACCGCGTCCACCCGCAGGCCGTCGATGTGGTATTTATCCAGCCAGAATAAGGCGCTGTTAATCAGGAAGTTGGCAACTTCGTAACGACCGTAGTTGAATATGAGTGTTCCCCAGTCCTTATGTTCGGCCTGTCTGGGGTCTGTGTGTTCGTATAAAGCGGTTCCGTCAAATCGGGCGAGACTGTGTCCGTCCTTTGGAAAGTGAGCCGGCACCCAGTCGGCGATGACGCCGATTCCATTTTGGTGAAGATGGTCAACCAGGTAAGCGAAATCATCCGGTGTTCCGAATCGGCTGGTCGGCGCAAAGTAGCCGGTAGTCTGGTAGCCCCAGGATTCATCCAGGGGGTGTTCGGTGAACGGCATAAATTCCACGTGGGAA
This sequence comes from Candidatus Ratteibacteria bacterium, assembly GCA_041653615.1. Taxonomy (GTDB): domain Bacteria; phylum Ratteibacteria; class UBA8468; order MWAK01; family MWAK01; genus JAHJUB01. The sequence continues at coordinate 44,706 of JBAZEZ010000009.1, read as the reverse complement.
AAGCCCATCCGCAACACGTATTCAGCCAGTTTGGGTGCTAAATCCCGGTAACTCAATAAGGTGTTCCCTTCCCCGCGCATCCAGGAACCCAGGTGGATTTCGTAAATGTTCAACGGCGCGGCCAGGTGTTGTCTTTCTTTACGTTTTTTCATCCAATCGTCGTCCTGCCAGACATACCGGTTGATATTCCAGACGATCGAGGCGGTTTTCGGTCTGACCTCCGAATAGAAGGCGTAGGGGTCTGTCTTAAGCAGGAGTGTGTTATTTCTGGTTTTGATTTCGTACTTGTAGAGCGTTTTTTCCGTCAGGTCCGGGACGAATATTTCCCAAATTCCGGAAGAACCGACCGGGTTCATCTGATTTTTCCGACCGTCCCAGTGGTTGAAGTCTCCGACCACGCTAACGCTGTTCGCGTTGGGAGCCCAGACGGCAAACGAGACACCGGATTTTTCGTTTATAGTTTTCGGATGGCTGCCCAATTTTTCGTAGGCCCGGTAGAGGGTACCTTCCGAAAAGAGATATAAGTCAAACTCGCTCATTTTGTTCACTGAATAATATCATATCAGATTTTGGACAACAGGACAATTGAAAGATGCATCGCAGAGGTCGTAGAGACCGTAGAGTAGTATGGAGCGAAAGGGCAACTTTAAAATAGTCTTTAAAAGTATTTCTCTGCGAACTCCGCGTGCTCCGCGGTGAAATCTTGATAAATTGGTACTTAACGGCAAAACAACAATTGAAGTTGACAAAACAGCGCTTTAAGTAGTATATTTTAGATGTATTTCTGCGGGTTTTAGTAAATTTCGGCGGTTTAAGATTTCTTAATTTTTCCCCCGCAAGAATCGTGCGTCCGGATTGGGGGATTGAACTGATGCGCGTGAGATTAGTAACGGTCTTAATCTGGCTGTTGGCGGTAGTTGTTTACCTGCCCGGGTTTTGGCGGATGAACCATTTAAGCACCACCTTGCGTTTTTACCGACAACAGGAAGTTCAATTGTCCGTGCAAAACCGGAAGTTAAGGGAAGAGATAGTAGCGTTGAAGACGAATCCTTTCCTTACGGAAAAGTTAGCCCGGCGGGAACTGGGTTTGATTCGGGAAGGGGAATGGGTAGTTAAATGAGGCTGGTTCTATAAAACTATGGCCACGACAATTGAACGATTGCGGGATTTACAAAATTCTGACCGAATAATTTACCGCTTGAAGAAACGAGTTGCCGAAATACCGATTGAAACCGAAAAACTAAGCGATAAATTTAAGCAGGAAACCGAAGCGCTGGTTATTCTGGATGGAGGGGTTAAAAAAGAAGAAGTAAGTTTGAGGGAAACAGAATCGGAGGTAAGCGGGCTGGAGGAAGACGTAAAGAAGGCGCAGCGGCAGTTAATGGATGTTAAAACCAATCGGGAATATACGGCGTTGACGTCCGAAATTGAAGGTTTTAAAAAAAAGATTTCCAATTTAGAAGAACACGTGCTTTTGCTGATGGACAATGTGGGCCGGGTTAAAAAGATACGCAAGGAGGAAGAGAAGCGCCTGGAGAAGGAAAAAAGCATTTTGGACGAAAAATTGAAGGTGCTGGCCCGGGAAGACGAGGCGTTGCGGACTGAACTTGCCGAAGAGGAAAAACGGCGGCCGATTTTGGCCGGAGCGATTCCCAGAGAAATGTTGATTTCTTACGAACGGGTTTTGAAAGCAAAAGCGAATCGTAAAGCTCTGGCCGGGGTGAAAGACAATATCTGCACCGGATGTCAGACGCGGCTGCCCACCGGTACCCTGGACCAATTGCATAAAGGAAACGACCTGGTTTCCTGCGAAGGCTGTAATCGGCTTTTGTATTTAGAATAAAACCATGAAACTAACCATTTTCATTGATGGAGCAAGCCGGGGTAATCCGGGCCGGTCTGCCATTGGAGTCGCTCTTTATGACCCGGAAGGCCAATCGCTGAAAGAGGTTGGCCTTGAAATTGGAATTACCACCAATAACATCGCTGAATATACCGCGCTTCTTTACGGATTGGGAGAAACACTTTTATATGCGCATAATTTACCGACAAAAACCGATGTATTGGAATTAACGATTTATAGCGATAGCGAACTTCTGATAAATCAGATGACCGGTCGTTACCAGGTCAAGAACGAAGATATCAAGCGGTTTCATCTTTTGGCGCAGCGCCTTGTTTCCGGGTTGGGGAAAGTCTCTTTTGAAAAACTAAGTCACGACGAAAACAAAACCGCCGACCAGCTGGCGAATAAGGCGTTGGATAAAAAGCAGTGAATGGTGAATAGTGAATGGTAACCGCTTTAATTCTTGAATCTTTTACCATTTACCATTCACCGTTCACCGTATTTAGGGGGGGGCGAGATAGCTGCAGTTACTGCATCCGCCTATGCCGAAGCTGGCTTCGGCGGACAAAGTCGGTAACTGAGGAAAGTCCGGGCTCCGGTCGGGCCGGGACTGGGTAACACCCAGGTTCCGCAAGGAAACGGAAAGTGCCACAGAAAATAAACCGCCCGTTTTCGCCAAGGCTACTGCGGGCAAAGCCCGCCATAGTTTTGCGTAGACGAGTAAGGGTGCAAAGGTGAGGTAAGAGCTCACCGGCGGCAATCGTAAGATTGCCGTTTGGCAAACACCTCTCTGGAGCAAGGCCGAGCAGGGGGATGGACGCCCGCTCCGCAAATACCCCGGGTAGGCTGCTTGAGCCCTGTCGTAAGACAGGGCCAAGAGAAATGGCTATCTAAACAGAACCCGGCTTATCGCCCCCCAACAACAGTAAACGGTGAATCGTAAATCGTAAACGGTAACTGATTTAATTCTTGAATCTTTTACCATTCACCGTTAACCATTCACCGTTCACTGATGTTACACATACCTGTTTTAACTGCGGAAGTTCTGACTATACTCCAACCGGAAAAAGGTGGTTTTTTTATTGACGCCACCACCGGTACTGCCGGGCACAGCGTGGCGATGTTGGCGGTTTCTGGAAGTGAGGTAAAATTACTCTGTCTGGACCGGGACGTAAGTTCGCTGGAAGAAGCCCGCAACCGGTTAAAGGATTTTTCCGGTCAAGCCACTTTTCGGGAAGGGGATTTTCGGGATTTGAAATTACTGGCCGGCAGCGCCGGCTTTAACGCGCCGGACGGAATAATTTACGATTTGGGTCTTTCCAGCTATTTGCTGAATGAGGCCGAAAGAGGTTTTTCGTTTCAAAGGGAAGGGCCGTTGGATATGAGGTTCAATCGGGCGGAAGGTGAACCGGTCTCGCGGTTGCTGAAGGATTTGTCGGCCGAGGAACTGGCCGATGTTCTTTACCAATACGGTGAAATCCGGGAGAGCAGACGGTTGGCCGTCAGGATAAAAGAAGCGGTAAATTGTAACGCTGCGAATACCACGATCCAACTGGCGGAAATCAGCCGACGGGTGATACGCCGGCACGGAAAGTCTGACCCGGCTACCCGTGTTTTCCAGGCCCTGAGAATAGCGGTTAATCGGGAACTGGAAAGTTTGGAGATTTCGCTTCCCCAGGCCGTGGAAATTCTCAAGCCCGGCGGCCGACTGGCCATAATTTCCTACCATTCCCTGGAAGACCGTATTGTTAAAAACTTCCTGAAGCAAAATGAACAGCTGCGGGTTATTACCAGAAAGCCGGTTCGGTCCGGCCGGGAAGAAGTGGTTGTCAACCCGGCCAGCCGCAGCGCGAAATTGCGCGCCGCGGAAAAGATTTAAATAGGACGCAGATTTTCACAGAAATTGCGGATAATGCTAAATGATATTTCTATAAAGTATTTTTAATCTGTATCCGCGATTATCTGCGGTAATCGGCGTCCAAAGAGTTTTATGCGCAGGAAGAAGAAACAAGGGTTTGAATTCTGGCACATCGTCACTTTATTTCTTATTGCCATACTTGCCTATGTCTGGCAACAGGGACTGATTGTCAACCAGGGATATCGGATTGGGACGGCGGAAATCAGGTACAAGGAACTCCTGACGGAAAACCGGCAGCTGCAGGCCCAGGCGCTTTCGTTAAAAAGTACTTCCGCCATCCGGTCCAGGTTGCAGAAATTCGGTCTGCCTCTGGTGGAACCGAAGTCCTGGAACGTCTATCGGTTTGATTTTAATAAAGTAAAATAAAATGGAACGGGGAAAACGCCTGGAAACCGTGGGTTGGATTTTTTTCGTTTGTTTTGGCCTGATTTTTTTACGGCTGGCGTTTCTCCAGGTTAAGCAAGCGCCGGAACTAAAGCGGAAGGCGCGAGCGAAAAATTACCAGTCGATTTCCCAACCGGCGTCCCGCGGCGCGATTTATGACCGTGAAGGCAGGCCGCTGGCGATATCTATCCCTTACTACGAACTTTACGCGGAGCCGAAGTATCTCAAGGAAACGCCGTTTGAGGTAGCCGGGAAAGTTGTGCCCATTATCCGCGAATCTTCGGCGAAATTAACCGCTGATTTTTCATCCGGCAAGGGGTTTATCTGGTTGAACCGTCGGCTTCCTTACGATGATTACATTGCTATTAAGAAGCTGGACATTGAGGGGGTTGGTTTTCAGGAAACTTTTTTCCGGTCTTTCCCGGAGGGGAAAATAGCCAGCCACGTTATCGGTTTGGTGAACACGGATGGTAAAGGATTGGAAGGTATCGAGAAACAATACAACAGTTTTTTGTCCGGTCAGGACGGGAAAATTTTTATTTTGCGGGACGGAAAGGGGAATCCTATTCCGTCGGCAAACGAAGGTATTTCCGCCCGGGCCGGCCAGGACATTTTTTTGACGATAGATATCAAAGTTCAGCGCATCCTGGAAGAGGAGATTGAGAAAGTTTTTAAAGAATATTCCGCCCGGGGCGCGGTGGGGATTGTCCTGGATGCGAATAACGGAGAGGTTCTGGCCTTGGCGAACCGTCCCACGTATGACCCGAATCCGCCGGTAACATCCTCTCTTGATTGTCGCCGCAATCGTTCGGTCACCGATATTTTTGAGCCGGGGTCGGTCTTTAAAATGGTTACCGCGGCTGCCGGGTTGAATGAAGGGGTGGTTAAACAGGAAGACAACATTTTTTGTGAAAACGGAAAATATTTCGTGCGGAATCACATTATTCACGATACGCACCCCTATGGTATGCTTACTTTCCGGGAAGTCATCGCCAAAAGCAGTAATATCGGCGCCGTCAAGGTTGGTTTTAAACTGGGAGAAGAACGGATGTACCAATACGCCACCGCTTTTGGTTTTGGCAAAAAAACCGGTATCAATCTTCCCGGGGAAGTATCCGGAATTTTAAGACCTGTTTCCCGGTGGTCCGATTATTCCATGACTGCGATTCCTTTCGGCCAGGAAGTCAGCGCTACGGTTGTCCAGTGCGCCGCAGCTCTCGGCGCCATTGTCAACGGAGGCAATCTTTATCAACCGTATCTTTTGAAATGGGTACGTGATAACCGCGGCCGGTTTACTCCGGGCTGCAAGCCCGTTTTGGTCCGTCGCGTTATTTCTAAGGCGACGTCGGACACCCTGATTTCAATTTTAGAGGATGTTGCTTCCGGAGAGGGAACCGCGCAGTGGGCCGCAATTCCCGGTTATCGCGTAGGCGGCAAAACCGGAACCGCCACGAAAGTGGAAAACGGCCGGTACTCCCATACCAAGTATTTTGCTTCTTTTGCCGGTTTCATTAAAACTCCGGAGCGGAATTTAGTTATTTACGTCATGGTGGATGAACCCAGGGGCGCTTATTACGGCGGGGTGGTTGCCGGTCCGGTTTTCAACCGCATCGGGCAGCGAACCCTTTTGGCTCTGGGTATCGCGCCTGACCAGGAAATAAAACAAACAAAATAAATATAAGATGAAACTACGCGATTTGCTTGAAGGTTTACCGGTAAAGAAGATTTTTCCGCCTTCTGAAAATCCGGAAATCACCGGTTTGGCTACCGATAGCCGAAAAGTCAGACCCGGCTATCTTTACGCCGCGATTATCGGTGAAAAAGATGATGGCCACCGGTATCTTCCGGAAGCGTTAGAACGCGGAGCCAGGGTGGTTTTGACTCAGGCCGATTTTGAGTCAGCCGGCCGGGCGGTAACTGTGGTTATGGAAAATACCGGGGAGGTTCTGCCGGAATTGGCCGGGCGTTTTTATCGCTATCCGGCGCAGAAGCTGCGGATAGTCGGAGTGACCGGTACCAACGGTAAGACCACCACAACCTACTTGATTGAAAGTGTCGTCGCGGCCGCCGAAAAAAAGGCCGGTGTAATCGGCACCATTAATTACCGGGTGGCCGGTCGCCAGGTGCCGGCTCTCAACACCACGCCGGGACCGTTGGAACTCCAGGAGATTTTCAGTCAGATTGTAGAAGCGAAATGCCAATATGCGGTTATTGAAGTTTCTTCACACGGGCTTGCCCAGGGAAGGGTCAGAGGCCTTCCTTTTGATGTTTGTCTCTTTACCAATGCTACGCCTCACGAACACCTTGATTACCACGGTACCTTCCGTAACTACCTGGTCGCGAAAGCCAGCTTATTTTCGCGTTACCTGGCTAAGAGCAATAAAGAAAAACGGGTGGCTATTATCAATCGCGACGATCGGGCCGCCCGTTATTTTTATCGTTCGGTTCCCGGAGGCGTCCGGTTTATCAGTTACGGGTTCCGTCGCGGCGCAATGGTGCGGGGTTTTGGGCTGACCATGAAGGAAAAGGGCGTTTCTTTTCGTGCCCGGACGCCCATGGGCGAAATTGAGATTACGGTCAATCTTCCGGGTCGGCACAACGCTTACAATGCTCTGGCCGCTCTTGCCTTCGGGGTCGGTGAAGGAATTCCGCTTCAGACAATTCGGCAGGGCATTGAGGAATTGAAAACAGTACCGGGCCGCTTTGAAGAGATTAAGACGGACCGGGGATTCCGGGTTGTGGTTGACTATGCCCACAAAGATATCGCTTTGAAGAATCTTCTTATGACCGCGCGCGCGGTCAGGAAAGCATCCGGGGAAAAACAGGGTCGCGTTCTTTTGGTTTTCGGTTGCGGCGGAGACCGGGATAAGAGCAAGCGGCCCAAGATGGGCCGGATTGCTTCTGCTTACGCCGATTATTTTATTATTACCTCTGATAATCCGCGCAACGAGGAACCGTCTGCTATTATTAATGATATTGTAGCCGGCATCCTGTCTTCCCGGCGCAGCCGGTACGAAATAATTCCGGACCGCGCCGAGGCGATTCACCGGATTATTTCTTTAGCGGGAAAAGGGGACGTTGTGTTAATTGCCGGTAAAGGTCACGAAACCTATCAGGTCATGAAGGATACCGTTATTCCTTTTGACGACCGGTTGGTTGCCGGCAAAGCGCTGTCCGAACAACGATGAATAAACTGTCATTCCCGCGGATAGTAAGCGGGAATCTAAATATTTAAGGTATGGATTCCCGTCTAAAACATACGGGAACGACAAAAGAGCGGATGGAAAAGATAACCGTAAAAGAACTTCTGGATTGGACCGGCGGATTGCTTAAGCAGGGACGACAGGATTCCGTGATTCGTTCCGTTTCAATTAATAGCCGCAGCCTGAAACGCGGGGATTTTTTTATCCCGGTTGCCGGAGAGAATTTTGACGGGCATAACTTTATAGCCGCGGCCGTCGCTAAAGGTGCTTCCGGTTCTTTGTTTGCTTTGGGAAAATTTAGTCCCTCTCACCTTTATCCTCTCCCCAACGGGGAGAGGCGAGGTGAAGGGGGATTTATTTTAATCGAAGTTCCCGACACCAAAAAAGCGCTTTTGGCCATCGCCGAAAATTACCGCCGAAAATTCAAGATACCGGTTGTCGCCATAACCGGAAGCAGCGGCAAGACTACAACTAAGGAGCTTATCGCGCATATTCTTTCCGCTTCTTATCGCGTAATAGCTAATGCCGGAAACTTTAATAACGAAATCGGTCTTCCCCTTTCTATTCTTAAACTGAGCATGGCTGACCGGACGGCGGTTTTGGAGATGGGCATGAACCATCCCGGAGAAATTGCGAATTTGAGCCGGACCGCGTCTCCGAATTTCGGTTTGATTACCAATATCGGTTCCGCGCACCTGGGTTTCTTGCGCAGCAAAAGCCGGATAGCCGCCGCCAAAGCGGAATTATTGGTTTACCTGAAACGTGGTTGCGCTGTTCTTCCGGCCGACGACCGTTTTTTTTCTTTCCTGGCCTCTTTTCCGGTGCGGGAGCGCATTACTTTCGGTTTGAAGAAGGAAGCCGATTATTTCCCAAAAAATATCAGGTTCACGCCGGAGGGTACTCATTTTCTGCTCGGCCGGAAAGAAGGAACATTCCTCCCGCTTTCTGTTCCTCTTTTCGGTCTTTTCAATATCAAGAATGTTCTGGCGGCTTCAGCCCTGACCCTGCGGTTTGGAATTTCGGAAGATGTTCTGACCGAACAATTGGCGAAATTCAAACCGGCGGAACACCGTTTTCAGGTTTTGGAAAAGTCCGGAGTTTATATCGTTGACGATACTTACAACGCCAACCCCGCTTCGTTCCGGGAGTCGCTGTCTACTTTTCGGCGCCTGGCCGGAAATAACCGTAAGATAATTGTAGCCGGTTCTATGGGGGAACTGGGGCGTTTTTCTCAAAGGAGTCACTTTAGCCTGGGAAGGTTCCTGGCGCGGGTAAACCCGGACCGCTTGATTCTGGTCGGTCCGGAAAAGGAATCAGTCAGAGAAGGCGCCTGTTCGTTTGGTTTTCCCGAAAGTAGGATTTTGCGGGCGGAAGATAATCAAGCCGCCGGTTCTTTTTTACAGAAAAATCTGCAACCCGGCGTTTTCGTTTTTCTCAAGGGTTCCCGTTTCCTTAAGTTAGAGGAAATCGTTGAGCATTTTATGCTAAAATAGCTGCAATATGAAGGGAATGTGGCGGAAATCCGGGTTCGCGCTTTTGGAATTAGCGGTGGTTGCCGCTTTTGTTTCTTCGATTTCTTTTACCGCCTACCAGGTTGTGCGCAAGGGGAACGAAGCCGCTTGTCAGAATAATCTGCACCAAATTTATCTGGCGCTGGTTAATTTTCAGATGGACAACGGCTCTTTGCCCAACGCTGTTTTTTTTCCGAGTTCTCCGGACGATATAAAAGGAATCAATAATTTACTTAAGGATAGTCTCAGCGGTAACAAAGCCGTCTTTTTCTGCCCGTTAATTCCTTCCGAACTTAATAAACGCGGTACAAACTATCTCTGGAACGATACCGTAAGCGGTAAAAGTTTGGATGGAATCCCCGGTTCTACCTGGTTGATGACCGAAGTAACTTCAATTAGTCCCGATGTGCCGTCTCCGCACAGCAGGGGTTATCAGATTCTGCGCGCGGACGGCACGGTTAGTGTTGGTCCCAGAATAAATTTTCCGGTGGTAGCAGCGCCTTCTACCAAACAGCCGGAGTCCAGCTTTACGAAGCAGAAGCCGGAGCCGGAAGCAGCAGCGGGTCAGGTGAAGAGACCGGTTAAGGTTCGGGTGGAAAATTTGCCGGAGAAGATCGTTGTCGGAGAATTACGGGTGAAGATTGTCGGCTATGATGAATCCGGAAAGATGGCTCCGGTTGACAAAACGGTAAGTATCGCGAGTGTAAACGGCAGTATTCAACCAGAAACGGTTGTGCTTTCCAAAGGCGTCTGGGAAGGCGACATGTCCTTTTCCCGGAGCGTTGGGGTAGATACTGTCCTGGTGGTGGACGAAGAGGGTGCTTTTTTCCCCGCGAAGGTTGATGTGGTCCCTGGGCTGCCGGAAAAGATTGAAATCTTATTGCCGAAAAATGATTTAAAAGCCGGGAAAGGTTTTGAGCTGGAAGTTCTGGTTCAGGACAAGTTTGGGAATATCTGCCTGGTTTACGAGGGAAAGATGAAGTTGGAATGTTCTGACCCCACCGCCCAGATGCAAAAGATGCAGCCAATACTATTAACCGGAAGTCAAGATCCGGATCAGATTGGGAAATTCCGGCTCGCTTTTTTTAAGGCCGGAAACCAAAAGATAAAAGCAACCCTCCAAAGGGATTTAAACGGTGACATTACCGGAGAAAAGGCCTTTGTGGTAAATCCAGGCGCTGTTGACCATTTCACGATTGACCGGATTAATTCGCCGAAGATTGCCGGCGAACCCTTTAGCGTTATCATTCATTCCGAAGACCGATGGGGAAACACGGTCAAAGGTCCTTATTTGAGCGACACCACCGGTACTTTGATAGTTTCCCGGGAAAGTTATATTTCCGGAGCCAGAGTGGAGGAGGTTCTGGTTACTAAGGCGTCCAAAGAGACCTGCCTGGTGGTGGAAGACGGAAATAACCATTCCGGAAAGTCTAATCCGTTTGAGGTAAAACCGGCTGTTTCGGCTGATATCAGGTTGGATGGCATTCCCATGGTGGCGGTTCTGGGCCAGGAATACAAATTTAAGGTTCTTTTCAGCGACCGTTACGGGAATGAAGTTTCGGAATACGCCGGTGAACTTGAGTTTATGTCTTCCGATCATAATTTTCGGTCTTCCCGGGAACCTTCGGTTATATTCGGTACGCCGGGAAAGCAGGTTCTGATGGTTAAAGACAAGAAGACCGGACTTGCTTACGATTGGACAATTGTAGTCATCAGGTAGTAATGTAGGGGAGGGGCTGCGTCCCCTCCTGTATCACGTGGGCTGAAAGCCTTAGTCTTATCGGGTGGGGATGCAACTCCGCGCCCCTACACAAACTTTTAACGTAATGCTCTATAAACTACTTTATATCCTGAGTGTTTACTGGTCCGGGCTTAATGTTTTTCGTTACCTGACGGTTAGGATGGTTCTGGCTGCGTTTACCAGTCTCTTCCTGGTTCTTTATTTTGGTCCGCGCTTTATTAAGACCATGCAGCATTTGAAGCATCCAGACCTGTTGGAATTCCATGCTTCCAAGTACGGCACTCCGACGATGGGAGGTATTTTAATAGTCGGCGCTGTTATCATTTCCGTAATTTTATGGGCGGACCTTTCCAATAAATATCTTCTGCTGACGCTCCTTTCCCTGGTCTGGCTCGCCGTAACCGGTTTTTACGATGATTACACCAAATACATTCGAAAAAAGGCAGAAGGAATCAGGCCCCTGGTGAAGATAGCCAGCCAGGTTAGCCTGGGCCTGGTTATCGGTTTAGCCCTTTTTCTGGGTCCCTTTCAGTTTGGAACAACCATCTACCCGCCTTTTTTTAAGGAAATTATCTGGAATATGGGTATCTGGTATCTCTTGCTGGTAATCTTTGTTTTGACGGCCAGTTCCAACGCGGTTAATATCACAGATGGTTTGGACGGTCTGGCCATCGGTTCGGTGTTGATGGTGGCGATAACCTTTACCTTTATCAGTTATGTTGTGGGTAATTATGTTTTTGCCAATTATTTAGGTCTTGCTTTTATCCGGGGCGTGGGTGAACTATCGGTTTTTTGTGCCAGTCTTATCGGAGCCAGCCTTGGTTTTCTCTGGTTTAATGCCTATCCGGCCGAAATTTTTATGGGTGACACCGGGAGCCTCAGTTTAGGCGGCAGTCTGGGTGTGGTGGCCATCCTTACCAAACAGGAGTTCGCCTTGTTTTTTGCCGGCGGAGTTTTTGTGATTGAAGCGCTTTCGGTAATTATCCAAGTTGTTTCTTTTAAAACCCGCAAGAAACGGGTTTTTGCCATGACGCCGCTTCACCACCATTTTGAACTGCACGGCTGGCCGGAATCAAAAATAGTCATTCGTTTCTGGATTCTGGCTATTATTTTTGCGCTCTTTTCGCTGGTGACCCTTAAAATTCGTTAAAAAATTGACAGAGAAAGCGAAAAGAGTGTAATATAAAAGAAATTGGCAAACATTCCAATACATTTTATTTTTTAACGGAGGCAAAGAATGGAATATGTGATGGGCTACCTTTCGGCGCTGATTGTAATAGCGGTGGGCTTGCTGGGAATTATCCTGGCTTTGATTGTTTTGGAAGTAAGTAAGCCGAAATTTGCGGTTGCGTTGATCCTTTCCTTGCTCATTGTCGGCCTCGGCGGTTATTACTATTACGTTGTCGGCCAGGCGGAACAAGGTGTTGCCAATCCCAACGTTCTCAATTCTATTCTGAAGGTTTCCGCGGAGACGTCAATTCCTCCGTCTGTAATTTTACCTTCGTCAATTCCGACGGGAGAAATGATTCCTTCGGTTCTTCGGGGACAAAGTGGGAGCCAGGGAACCGTAAAAAAACAGTCAGCCCCACCGGTAAAAATAAAGGTTAAAGAATCAAAGTCTATGGAACGGTAATGCCTACAAGCGATTTTTGGAATATTCCAGAAAAGAAAAAAATCGCCGTCGGCATCATTCTCTTTTTAATTCTTGCCTTTTTTTTGGTTTTAATCGTCCGTTCCTGCCGCAGGCCGGAAGGGGAAAGTTCGACAAAATATTTACAGGGTCTTGTCAGCGTGATTCCGGAAACCCGTCTTGACGCCGCGCTTGGTTTAGGACGCATTAACGCAAAAGGCGCGGTATCTGACCTGGAAAAAGTCCTTACTTTAGACTCGGATGAAAGAGTACGCCGGGCCGCCGCTTATTCCATCCTGATTTTAGACCGGATAAAATTTCTCAATCTCCTAAATTCGCCGGATGCCAAGATCCGGATGATTGGTCTGGAAACGATTAGCCGCAAGGAAAAAGAAAAGGCGTATCCCTATCTGGAAAAAGGTCTTTCTGACCCCCTGCCCGCAGTGAGACATGCCGCCCTGGTTCTTTTCGCGCGGATTCCCGGTTCGGAAGCAACCGGTCTTATTTTGCGTTTGGCGGAGAAGACCACGGAAGATAGTTCTCTACGGGTCGAAGCCCTTTCTTTCTTAAGCCGCAGAGGCGGCCCGGATACCCTGAATCGCTTAAATAATTTGGCTGGCAGCGAAACTGATTTTACGGTGAGGGCTGCCGCGGCCGACGCGGCTAAAGAGGTTAAATTCAGAGAAGAGGCGGTAACGGGAAAATGAACGGTAACAAGCGTTTCGGATTTACCCCGTGTAGGCGGCGATTGTCTTCTAAGGGGTTTACTTTAATTGAACTTTTAGTAGTAATTGCCATTATCAATATTTTAGCCAGTCAATTATTACCGGCTTTTTCCAGCGCGCGGGAAAAAGGTCGTCAGGCTAACTGCATTAATAATCTGAGGCAGTTTTCTGCCGCGATTGAAATGTATCGCCAGGATTGGGAGTATCAATTTCCGTACTGGTTGTCCAATCTGCAACCGAATTACCTGGGCACCAACCCGAAAGTCCTGACTTGTCTGACCGATAGGGATAATGGAGCGTTTGGACACGGATTTGAGGCTTGGGGCGCTTCCGCGGCCGATAACTGGAACGGATGTGACAGGTACGACGAGGCCAACCCAAAGAGCGGCCGGATTAACGATCCTGATAATCCCCGTAATTGTTCCTACCTTTTAATGTTTAATCCGGATCCGGCCGATACGGGTGAAGTAACTGCCGGCGGGGTGCCGGGTTCTGATGTTACTTGGCGGGAGTATTCCCAATATATGCTTACTTCATCCCCGTACAGGGGGCATACACCGGTGGTGCGCTGTCTCTGGCACAAGAACAAGGGGTTCGGGCCGGTTTTGAATATTGCTTCCGAGGATTATAACGTCTATCTTTCCGAGTACAGCGATTGGGGTGCTTCCTACCGCTGAAGCGCGGCGGTCTTTACCGATTCCGCGACAGAATCGGCCACGCGGCGGTCCAGGGGCGAGGGGATAATATAATTCGGCGAGAGTTCTTTGTTGGAAACCAGCGAGGCAATCGCCAAGCTGGCCGCAATTTTCATTTCTTCGGTAATACTCACCGCTTTTGCCTGAAAAGCGCCTTTGAAAATTCCCGGAAAAGCTAACAGGTTGTTGACTTGGTTGGAGTAGTCGCTTCGTCCGGTTGCCACGATTGCGGCGCCGGCGCCCTTGGCTTCTTCCGGTGAAATTTCCGGAATCGGGTTGGCCATCGCCAGGACGATGGCTCGGGCGGCCATTTTCTTCACGTCTTCCGCGGTAATCAGGCCCGGCACCGAAACTCCGACAAAAACATCCGCGCCGGCCAGCGCGGAAGATAAACTTCCGGAGAGTTTTTTCCGGTTGGTGAGCAGGGCTATCTTTTCTTTGGCGGTATTGGTTTCGCCGTTCCTGCCTTCATATATGGTTCCGCGGCGGTCACAGACAATGATTTCGGTAACGCCGGCCGCCAAAAGGAATTTGGCAATCGCAATACCGGCGGCGCCTGCCCCGGAGATGACCACTTTAATATCTTCCTTCTTTTTCCTTACTATTTTTAAGCCATTTAACAGGGCCGCGTATGTTACCACCGCGGTTCCATGCTGGTCGTCGTGAAAGACCGGAATTTTCAGTTCTTTTTTTAGTCGTTCTTCAATCAGGAAGCATCGGGGGGCGGAAATATCCTCCAGATTTATGCCGCCAAATACGGGTGAAATTAAGACGACGGTGCGGACAATCTCGTCTACATCCTGGCTGGCGATGGCGATGGGAAAGGCGTCAATCCCGCCGAATTCTTTGAAGAGAATTGCTTTTCCCTCCATTACCGGCAGGCTGGCTTCCGGTCCGATGTTGCCCAGGCCCAGTACTGCGCTGCCGTCGGTTACCACCGCTACCATGTTTCCCTTGCTGGTGTAGTCGTAGAGACGTTTTGGGTCCTGTTCAATTTCCTTGCAGGGCGCGGCTACGCCGGGCGTGTAAGCAAGGGACAAGTCAGTCTTGTCTTTTAGCGCAACCTTGCTGCACACTTCAATCTTTCCCCGGTGTTTCAGGTGCAGGGCGAGCGATTCTTGAAAGTAGTCCATATTTTTTGGACGCAGATTACCGCAGATACGGATTAAAAATTACCTTAAAGAATTGCCAGGAAACGCTCTAATAAAGATTATCATTTAGTATTATCCCGTTTTTTCTGCGTATATCTGCGTCCTATTTAGCTATTTTTCGTTTGGCTTTTTATGAAGTTTATGATTTCCTCAACCGCCTGGTCTATTATTTCCGGAAGTTTTTCTTCTTCGGTCGGCGTAAAATCTTTCAAAACATAATCAGCCCATTCCGCCGAAGACCCCGGTGTTCCGATGCCAAGCCGGAGACGGGCAAACTCGTTTCCGATTGCCTCAATGATTGATTGCAAACCGTTGTGTCCGCCGGAACTGCCTTTAAAGCGCAGCCGCGAAGTTCCCAAGGGCAAAGACAGGTCATCGCAAACGATCAGAATATTTTCTTTAGGGATTCGGTTGCGTGTCAGAATGCTTAAGACCGCTTCGCCGCTGCGGTTTACGTAAGTGTGCGGTTTAGTGAGAATCAGGTTTCGGTCTGCAATTTTTACCTTCGCCACAAATGCCTTGCCGTTCTTTCGAAAAGATACCGCGCCGGATAAGGATGAGTTTTCGTCTTGGCGGGATAATTCGTCTATAACGCGAAATCCTAAATTATGCCTGTTTTTCTGGTAGCCGGAGCCGGGGTTGCCTAACCCCACCACTACGTAAGGAAACATAATAAATACGCGGAACCGTTATTTCTTTTTTTCTTCCTTGGGCTTACCCTCTTCCTTGGTTTTTCCTTCTTCCTTGGGTTTGTTCTCTTCCTTCTTCTTGCGTCTTTCTTCGGACGTTTTTTCACTGATGACTTCCGGTTCCGTTGCCGCCGCTTCATCCAATGCCACCGGCGCCACTACTTCTTCCTCCACCTTTTTGGGAGCCAATACCGAAACGATTGGTTCTTCCCCGTGTTTTAAAATTTCAATCTCATCGGCCAGTTTCAAGGCCGAGACAAAAATGGAATCGCCGATTTTTAACGCGCTGACATCAACGATAATCTTTTCCGGAAGTTTTCCCGCCAATCCCTCAACCTCAAGTTCCCTTAGAATCTGGTCAACGATTCCGCCCTCTTTTTCGCCGGGCGCTTCCCCGGTCAGTTCAATCGGGATGGCCATGCGGATTTTTTCCGAGGTGCTGACTTTATGAAAATCAAGGTGCAAGAACTTTCGGTCGACCAGGTCGTGCTGGTAATCTTTAAGAAACCCGTGCATCTTGGTTTCCTTGTCATTTTTATGAACAATCAAGTCAAGCAGTACCTGTTTTCCGGTAATTTTCCGCCAGATTTTCAGGAATTCGGTTTCGGAAACGGAAATTGAAATCGGTTTTGTTTTATGTCCGTATACGGTTCCGGGTATCAGACCTTGCCGACGCAGTTTCTTGACCGCACTGGTTCCTTTTTCGGTCCGGGTTTGACAATTGATTGTTTCAGCCATGGTAATTCCTCCAGATTAACGATGTCGTTCCCGCATGTTTTTAGCGGGAATTCAATTCCTTTAAGGTTGTAGATTCCTGCTTATAATCCACAGGAATGACAACTTACTTTATATTTGTATTGATAAAACATTATTTTACTATAAATTTGCCTTATCGGTCAAAAAGAAGGCGTTCTTTTTTTCTGTTTTTATATTTTTTCAGGAATAACTGCCGGGAGAGGAAAGAGAGATGGTCCGGAAAAAGGATGCCGTCCAAGTGATCCAATTCGTGCTGGATGGCGCGGGCCAGAAACCCCTGGGCTTCAATCCGCATCTCTTCTTCTTTTAAGTTCCAAAAAGTGGCGTAAATTTTAACTTGGCGCCGCACCGCCGCGTAAACTCCGGGAAAAGAAAGGCAACCTTCTTCCTGGGTGGTCCAGCCTTCGGAATCATTGATTTCCGGGTTAATCAGAACCAAGGGTTCGTTCAGGATGTCCGGGAGATTGCCGATTACCGCTATTCGGATGAGTTTCCCCACCTGGTTGGAAGCCAGGCCTATTCCGGACGCATCCTTCATTGTCGCGAGCATCTTCTCGGAAAGTTCTCTGACGGTGTTGTCTATCCTGGTTACCTTTTTGGTTTTTTGTCGGAGAATCTTGTCCGGGAAATGATGTATTTTTAGGTCTTCCATCTAATGCCTGTCATTCCCGCGGACTGTGTCCGCCGTAGCCTTGGCGAAGGCGGATAGTAGGCGCGGGAATCCAGTGATGTAATCAAAAGGTGAATTTTGGCGGGCTACGGCGAAATATTTCGGATGTTTTCTGGCGGGCTTTGCCCGCCGAAGCCCGCTATGGCGAGCGAAGGCGGGACATCAGTTTACCGGCTGCCGCGTCCCGGGCGCGCAGAATTGCTTTCCGATGGGCTTCCGCGCCTGACCGTCCGTGGATGATAACGCAGAGTCCGGAGACACCCATCAGGAAGCCGCCGCTGTATTCGGCGAAATCGCCCCGGCGAAGAAAATTACCCAGTATCTCGGTAACAGCCGGTTCATGTTCCAGCCCTTTTTTGACAATTTCTTCTTTAAGAAACGAGGCAAAATCTCCGGTTACGCCTTCAATTGTTTTCAGGATGCAGTTTCCGGTAAATCCGTCAGTCACAACCACGTCAACCTGCGGGTCGAAGATATTATGGCCTTCAACGTTTCCGATAAAATTAATTCGCTGGTCCTGTTTTAAAAGAAGGTGGGTTTCGCGATAGAGGTCACTGCCTTTGGTCTCTTCCTCGCCTACGTTGAGCAGGCCAATCCTGGGTTTTTCCGAACTAAAAAGGGCCTGGTGGAGGTAACTGCCCATTATCGCGTAAGAGACCAGGTGTTTGGGAGTGGTGGCGGTGTTGGCGCCGGCGTCAATCAGGATTGTGGTTCCGCTCATTTTAGGCAGAAAGATAGCGATGCCGGACCGTTCCACGTCGGGAATAGTTCCCAGAAGCGTTGTGGCCAGCGCCACAAAGCAGGCGGTGTTTCCACCGCTTACCGCCGCGTCCGCCTTGCCTTCTTGCACCAGCCGTACGATTTTAAAGAGGGAACTGTCCTGGTTGCGCAATAATTCCCGGCTTATCTTTTCTGACATCGGAATGGCCAGCGGCGCTTCCAGGAACGAACACCCCGCCAGGTCTTTTCCGGCCACCGCGGAACTTTGTCCGACCAGGATTATTTCCAGGTTTCCTTCTTGTCGGGCGAGTATCGCGCCTTCCAAGACTTCCGCCGGGCCTTTTTCACTGCCGGACAGGTCAACCGCGACGCGTATAAGAGTAGACATTTCAATCTCACTTCCCCTTCCTGTTTTTCTTCTCACTTGCTGATCAGCCCTAAGATGGGGCTCATTTTTCTTTCCCTTTGGTCTTGATTACCACCACCGGCCGGCCGTCATAGTACCCGCAATCCGGACAGACCCGGTGGGAAAGAATGATTGACTGACAGTTGCTGCATTTGGCGAGTCCGGGTAGTTCCAGGCGGTTCGCAGACCGTCTTTTGGCGCCCCGGGAATGTGAATGTCGCCGGAAAGGATTTGGCATTTTTCCCCCTATGTTTTGATATTTTTTGTATCTTTCTTGTAGTGCGGGGCTAAAGCCCCGCACTAGTGTAGTAGGATAGGTGTCTGCCTTCGCTAAAGCTTTGGCGGACAAGTCTCGCCTGTCATTTCCTACCTAATTTTATTTTTAATTCCTTTTCCACCTTTGCCGGGACGAAAGCGGAGAGGTTGGCGCCCAAGACGGCCAGTTCCTTAACCATGCTGGAACTCAGGAAGAAATAATCTTCCTGGGGCATCAAAAAGACCGTTTCCACTTCCGGTGCCAGGCGACGGTTGGTCAAAACCATCTGGAATTCGTAATCAAAATCTGAAACTGCGCGCAAGCCCCGCAGGATGACATTGACCTTTTTTCCCCGGAGGTAATTAACCAGCAGGCCCGAAAAATAGTCTACTTCCACTCCGGGCATTTTTCCGGTCACATCTTTCAGTATCCGAATTCTTTCTTTGCGGGTAAAAGCCGGATTTTTTTCCGAATTGTCCGCTACGGCCACGATTACCCGGTCAAAAATAGTAAGAGCTTGTTTGATTAAATCCAGATGACCCAGGGTAACCGGGTCAAAACTGCCCGGATAAACCACCCCTTTTTTCATTTTTTATATTTTACCACAGAAAACGTATTTTGTGAATGCGTAATTGAAGGGTTATAATATAAATTGATAAATAATGGAAAAATACTGGCAATCAGATGTCCAGGATTTAGCGAAAACCCTCTTAACCGACCTTTCCAACGGTCTTTCCGTTCCGGAAGCCGTTCTGCGGCTGGAAAAATACGGATTGAACCAATTAAAGGATAAGAAAGGCCGGAGCCTTCCGGGGATATTTCTGGAGCAATTTCAGGGTTTCATCGTCTGGGTTTTAATCGGCGCCGCACTGGTTTCCGGTTTTTTAAAGGAATGGGTTGATGCTTTCGCGATTATCGGGATTGTCGTTCTGAACGCCATTTTAGGTTTTATCCAGGAGTTTCGCGCCGAAAAATCCTTGTCCGCTCTCAAGAAACTTTCCAGTCCGGCTTCGAAAATAATTCGTGAAGGCAAGCCGGTTGTACTGCCTGCTTCCCAACTGGTCCCCGGTGATATTATTGAACTGGAAGCCGGAGACAACGTTCCGGCGGATAGCCGTCTGGTCTATCTTACCCCAAACTTCAGCGTTCAGGAAGCCAGTTTGACCGGCGAGTCCCTACCGGTGGTTAAGACCACTCTCGCCCTGGCTGAAAAAGAGGTTCCGCTCGCGGAAAGGGGCAATACGGTTTACCTCGGTACTTCGGTCTCTTCCGGTAAAGGAAGGGCGCTGGTAGTGGAAACCGGCATGGACACGGAATTGGGTAAGATTGCCGGTATGATTCAACAAGCCACCCGGGAACCGACCCCTCTGCAAAAAAAGCTGGAACAATTCGGCAAGTGGCTGGTTTACTTGTGTCTGCTGCTGGTCGGTTTGATTTTCTTGATTGGGTTAGTGAGGGGTGGAAAGGTTATCGACCTTTTTCTCACTGCGGTAAGCCTGGCCGTGGCCGCTATTCCCGAAGGTTTGCCGGCGGTGGTGACCATCGCTCTGGCTTTGGGCGTGCAGCGGATGGTGAAGCGGAATGCTTTAATTCGTAAATTGCCATCGGTTGAGACGTTGGGCTGTGCCACTGTTATCTGCACCGATAAGACCGGAACCCTGACCAGGAATGAAATGACCGTTAAGGCCATTTACGCCGGAGGGACTTCGTTTCAGGTCACCGGCGTTGGGTATGAACCGACCGGAGAATTTCTGATTGACGGAAGGGCAATAAAATTGCAGGAATACCCGGCATTGAAACAGAACCTTCTTTGCGGTGTTCTGTGTAATTCGGCCAGCCTGGTTTCGGAAAATCGTACCTACCGGATTGTCGGCGACCCTACCGAAGGTGCCATTTTAACCGCGGCGGCCAAGGCGGATATTCGGAAGGAAGAGCTTGAGGTATCGATGCCGTTTCTTCAGGAAATACCCTTTGATTCCGAGCGTAAAAAGATGACCATAATCCGTTATTCCGCCGAAGGAGGACGGGAGGGAGCGCGGCCGGTGATTTACGTCAAGGGCGCTCCGGACATCCTGCTGAACGATTGTACACGCGAATATATTCCCTCTCCCCTGCAGGGAGAGGGCAAGGGTGAGGGGGTTATACTTACCGAAGCCCGTAAAAAACAAATCCTCGAACAGAATCTTACGTTGGCCAACCAGGCTTTGCGGGTCATCGCGGTCGCTTACCGTTACTTGGACGAGGTTCCAAAACAGTACGAGGCGGATAATATCGAAAAAGACCTTATTTTTGCCGGACTGATTGCGATGATGGACCCGCCGCGGGCAGAGGCCAGGGCAGCGATAACCAAGTGCAAGGGCGCCGGTATCCGGACGGTGATGATTACCGGTGACCACAAGAACACCGCGATTGCCATCGCTAAAGAGCTGGGGTTTTTTGAAGAGGGTTCCCTGGCGTTGACCGGATTGGAATTGGACCGGCTGGACGACCGGGAATTTCTGGAGATGGCGCCCCGGATTTCCGTCTACGCCCGGGTTTCGCCGGAGCATAAATTCCGAATCGTCAGCGCCTGGCGTAAAAAAGGCGAAATCGTGGCTATGACCGGTGACGGCGTAAACGACGCGCCGGCCATTAAGGAGGCAGATATCGGCGTGGCGATGGGTATCTCCGGAACCGATGTTACCAAAGAAGTTTCGGACATGGTTATCACCGACGATAATTTTGCTTCCATCGTCGCCGCGGTCGAGGAAGGCCGGGGCATCTACGACAATATCCGGAAGTTTATCCACTATTTGCTTTCCTGTAACAGCGGAGAGATACTGGTGATGTTTACCGCTTCGCTGGCGGGTGTGCCGGCGCCCTTATTGCCGGTTCAGATACTCTGGGTAAACCTGGTTACCGACGGTCTGCCGGCGCTCGCCCTGGGTGTTGACCCGGTTGACCCCGGAATTATGGAGCGGCCCCCGCGCAAAACAAGCGAAGGGGTTATCGACAAACACAAGATGCTGGTGATTTTAGGTCAGGGTGCTTTAATTGCCTTCTGCAGTCTCCTGGCGTTTGCCGTTATCCTTTTTGGGGAAAAAGGCGGCATTGTCCGGGCCCGGACCGGTGCCTTTGTGGTTCTGGCCTGCTCCCAATTATTCCATTCGTTCAACTGTCGGAACAGCCGGGAATCAATTTTTAAAATCGGTCTGTTTACTAACCCAAAACTAATTATCGCCTGCGCCATTTCCTTTCTATTGCAGGTTGTAGCAGTTTATACGCCATTCGTCAACCGGATATTCCGGACCCAGCCCCTGGGATTTGCGGACATCGTCCTGGTTCTTTTGCTCTCTTCCTTCCCGCTCTGGGCCGTAGAACTGGTCAAACTCTCCCACCGGAAATCCACATCTTCTTCCTTGCGGGAGAGGTAAATCCACTAATTGTTTCCTCTTGTTTCCTCCTTGACGGGGGAGGCAAGGTGGGGGTGGATAGGAGGCCGTAGTCTCTTTCGTAGCGCGACCCTTTCAGGGTCGCTTGTTGTGTCATTCTGAGCGTAGCGAAGAATCTCGTATTTGCAGTTGTCAAAGGAGACTGCCTAAAATAGAGCAGCCCCGAAACCTTTTTTCTGTCCCGGGGCTGTTTCTACAATCAAAACTCACTTGTTCTTGTCCGGCCAGTGCCTATCCCCGCTTCCTACGTTTCCACCAGCCCAGAAGGGTGGAGATACCCACGGCAAGAGGACCAGCGGCTCCTCCTCCACCGCCTTTGTCTCCACCGCCGTTAGGAGGAGGGGTTGGTGGGGGCGAAATAGGTCCGGATGGGTCTATGATGATACCATTGGCAACTCCGTCAGCATCACCTTCACCTCCATCGGTAACCTGTATCGTAAATTGATTTGAACCCGGACCAAGGAATGCATCTGGATATTCAACCCATTTGTTTCCGGCCGTGGCAGATTCATCATATTTGTACCATAAAGTACCGGAAGGCAATGTTGCGGGGAACGTGTATGTGAGTGTTATGGATGTTCCCACCGGAACTTCTATCCGGGTAGTAAAAACACCATAAGGATTACTGTAATCTGACGGTGGCACCTCCGAAGGTGTGATGCCGGCAAAATAAGAAATTGTATCGTTGCCGGTGGACTCAACCAAGATGGGCTCGTTGTTGAACTTTACGATCAAAGCAGTATCGGGAAGGCCGGAATCAGGAATGCCAGGATTATAAGGAACGAAACCATACGATATTAAATCGGCATTAGTTGGTGTCTGGTCATCCGGAACACCGTCACCATTTGAATCATTAGATTGTATTTGTGGAATCGTGTTGAAATCCAGGGAAACCCATTCCGACCAAATACTGTTGGAGTTTTTAGCTCTGACTTTTAAAGTGTAAGCAGTTCCAGGGTTCAGGGCATTGCCCGGTAGCCAGCAAGAAGTCAAATCGCCCGAGAGACAGGTATCGGTAAACACTACATCACTTCCCGAAATTATTTCCCATCGGCTTAATGCTTGGTTGCTTCCGTCGCTGCCCACAGTATAAGTTCCGTTAGCCCTAACAGGATTATCTATAGGGACGTTTCCAAGAATTTGGGTTCCATCCTGTTTGTACAAAAGTAGATTTCCGAAAAGCGGGTCATTGCCGTTGACTGTCAGCGGTGTGCTCCACTTATCGTCCCGTTGTTGATCAGCACTGGTTGGGGCAGCATTTTTAAAATCCTGGATGGCCGTGGCATTAGTAACTGTTGGCACTGAACGTACCCAAACGTAGTATGTGCCGGAGCTCGAAGGTGCGTTGACGGAAACACCGCTGCTGTACGACCACGGTTGAAAACTCTGCCCCGGAACTGTGCTCGAAACCAAAACCGGTTCGCCGCCCCTCCAGTTTCCTGAACCATCGCGGAAGCCAACGACCACTTTGATTAAGTCCCCACTTGTGACTCCGTGTACCTGACCACCCATGCCGGTCAGGGTTACCGCTTGTCCGGTATTTGGGTTGGTGTTACTGATTGCGCACGAAGTTATTGTCATGCCATAGCTGGGTCCGCCGAAGCCAACACCGCACATAGAAAGGTTCACTGGGCTCACCTGGTTGGTGGCATTACTTGTAACGGCAAAACTATTGTTAAATGTATCGTTTGTTGTTGGTGAGAACCGAAAAGTGAATATTTTGGATTGTCCTGGCGCAAGATTAAAAGCATTATCGCTCACAAGGGAAAAAGGAACAGGTGGTGTGCCAACGGAACCTATTAATGCACCGGTTGAATTAGAACCGTTCGTAATCGTAAGGTTTTGCTGGACTGATTGGCCGACCGAAACGGTACCAAAATCTACCGGGAGAGGCCCAATAGTCATGTTGATTATAGCGGTCTGATTCTGCACAGTCAGACTGACTTGCCGGGCAGTGCTACCACCATTTCCGCCAAAGGTCACGGTGGCGATGTAGGTAGCACCACCGGAGAGGCTGTTGGCGTTACTGTTGATTGAAACTGTCGCTGTCCCGGAGTTGGTGCCACTTGTTGGTGAGACAGTTACCCAGTTCTGGTTTGCCGAAGCTGTCCAGTTTAAGGTTCCTCCGCCGCTGTTAGAAACAGAGTACTGTTTGCTTGAGGGGCTGAACGGTCCACCTTGGTTGCCCGAAGAGGTCAATCCGTCTGACGGGGATACGGAGATAGCTGGTGGGATGGTAATAATCGGCCCAGAGTAATTACCAGAGGAAGGCAATCTACACGAACCCGATTTATTCTGATTATCAATGAAATAAAAGTAGTAGCTGTGCGACCCACTTGATAAAGTCGTTATATATTGATATATCCCATTGTATGCTTTACCGCTGACAAATGTCATTGTGTGTGGGTTGCCGTCAATATAGACGTAAGCTGTGACTGGCACATCCAAGTCGGCATCAGAGTAACTTACCGAATACGTAAAACTCGTCGAATTGGCATATCCTGAAGACGGACTAACAGTTCCACTCGTTAATGCCGGATTATGGTTAATAGAGTTCTTGCCCTGTCTTGAATTTCCACTGCCCCAATCATGATCATCCGTGGTTGGATCATCTACAGTAGATTGGTTGTTAATCCATTCCATCACTATTTCAGGAGTCATGTAATGTTCGGAACTATCTGAATCCAAAGCAAATGACCACAGCCGAAGAGCGTTTCCATCATACTGATCATTGGGCACTATCCCTTGATTTGGCTGGGTATATGCTGGTGAATTCTCTTCACCAAAAGCCCGTTCATAGCAATATTCAACAAGACCGTCGCACCTTAAGCTGTTCGGTGGATCCTTATAGTGTCCACGATTCAACGCATAAGGAATATTAAGACAATAGGTAGTGGCAATGTATAGAATCTCTTCTCTTGCGGAAGCATCAATCCGCGACTGTGAATAGGCTCCCCAATATTCCAAGCCTCCCAGGAAATCACTCCATGATGCTATACTGCTGGGTGCACTATATCCATTTGCTTGAATTACCTGTCGAGAACCATCCGTGCCATACTGGTAAAAAATAGCGGCGTGACCTACCTGAAAAGATACGGGAATACCCCAAGCATTGGGTCCGAGATCTTTGAAAACAGCATCTGCGGCCCCAGGATATTGGTTTTGATTAGTAGAGGCCCAGGAAACGTACGCATTGCAGTATTGGATAGACAGAAGAATCGACAGAACAGGTATCGACAATATAGTAAGGAGATATTTCTTAATCATAATATTCATAACCTTCTCCTTCGACAAATGATTACTTACTATTTCCCGCTTTCGGAAAGTTTTTTGGCTGAATGTTCCAATGAATTCTTTACATATTCACTGTCCGTGCTTTCTATAGACTGCTGAATTGATTTGAGTGCTTTCTTATTACCAATTTCAGCAAGTGCTGCAGCTGCATGCTTTCTAAAAATCTCCTTCTTGCTGAGCAATAATTTCGAGAGTAAATCTATAGACTTTTCGCTCTTCATTCTGCCCAAACCATCAATTGTCGCCATCCTAACATTGTCTTCAGTTTCATTTTCTTCAAGAATGGATATGAAATATTGTTCGACCTCAGGGGTGTTGAAGTTAGATAACGCGTCAATAGTGACGGTTTGCATTATTCTTGAATTGTCTTTGGGTAGTTTATTCCCCTTGATTTTTTTGATTAGGGGGCTGATTGCCCGTGAGTCTCCGATGCGCCCAAGCGATCTCGAAGCCACCATTTGGATATTCCAGTCGGGATCATCTAATTGAGTAATCAGGTAAGGAACACTCCTGCTATCCTTCAAGTTTCCCAAGGTATTCATTGCCGTGATTTTTATGTTAATATTTGATTCCCGAAGGGTAGAGATAAGAGTTGTCACTACGCTGATATCGCCAATGTAACTCATCGCTTGGATACATTCTGTTCGAAGTGGTGTAGGTTCTTTTCTATTGGACACAACCCTGACCAAAGATGGAACAGTCATTTTATCCGGAATAACTTCTCCTAGGATTACGGCCATAAAAAATCTGACCTTCCAGCTTTCCTTGGCATCGTTGAGTGTTTCTATTATTGGGGGTAAAGCAGGATTTCCAATTTTTCCAATTTTCTCCATCTGCGTCATTACGCCCCATCCTATAGCTTCCAAATCGTCACTTTTCGTAGAAATTACTCTTATCTGGTCAATAAGTATCCTGACTTTTTGAACTGTTGGCTCATCTTGTTTAATTGAAACAATATTTTGAGCCCCCGATGAAGAAACAAGACTCACCTGTACATTATAAACAAACAACACAATAAGCCCCATTAACAAAAACTTCATATTAATTCTAATCATGTTTTTTCCTCTAAAAGTTGTTTTTAAGTGCTACGGGATACATTCATTATTCGGAGTTTATTTTTTTATTAAGTACCCATCCGCATCCAGCAATTTACCGGAAGCGATTAGAAATATATCAATTAACCACCATATGCCAAAACCGCCAAGTGTAACAAGTTTCCAATAACCGTGTCCGGTATATCCCAAATAGAAACGGTCCGCGCCAAAGGCGCCGAACAAAACCGATAGAATAAGCGCGGTTGTGTAATTTCGGTCGCTTTCCCTATGTTTTAATTCCTCTATCCATTCTTGTTCCGGTTTTCCGGATACATCGATCATAACTTTTAATAAAAGGTTACTGAGGAAGAGCTTCAACAAATTGATTTACGGAACGCGCGGCTTGATATGCATGCGTAATTATAACTTCAGAACCGTTTCCTGACTGCGTGGCTGTTACCACCAGGTCTTGTGAACCGAGCAAGCGTACTCCAGCAGAGAAAAGTATTAAAAATCCGGCAATAACCATGGGAATTCCGATTATTAGCAGCACTATCGTAAAAGATAAAAAAATACCACCGATAAAAAGAAGAAAACCGGTAATTACTCGCGGCACTGGCAGATTGGTCCTAAACGTCACCGCTCTTGAACTTTGAGTTTGCGTTCTCCATTTCTCGTTGGTAAAAAACTGGACCGATCTAACGATTACGTCTTCTGCAGACAGTTTCGTTGTGACGTTGGTAACCTTTTGCGCCATTTTACACCTCCGTTACCTATCGTTAATTGGAGTCTTCCGTTTTCTTATTTCATTTCAAGTTTTTTCCTATGAGACCAAGGATGTATTTTTCATAAGCGCCATTTGACTGTTTTTTCATCCATTCCACGCCACCGGTCTTTTCCCGCCAGACTTTACCGACAAGACGACTTCCCTGCACTCTCTCGAGCGCCTCCAATTCTTCAACCGTTCGTTTGATTTTTATTTGGGTTGTTGAAGCGTCTGTTTTGCTGACTGTTACGTAGTATTTATCTCTCCAAGGCCCTTTGAACATGCCTTTCGGTTTTTCCAGGTAATCGGTTACGATAACGCCATTTTCCTTATCTGCTGAAGTAATTGGATTTTCAAGTGTTTTAAGCACCCCCACAGTTACCGACCACGATTTTTCATAAGATTCTTTAAATGTTTGGAAGTCAGGTTTGTGTTCGGGAATCAATTCTTCAAAGACCGCACTGCATGTCTGCGCTCCGCTTAAGACTTTTTGCTCAGATGTTGGACTATTCGTATCGCTTTCCGATCCAAAGGTTACGCAGCCTGCGAGCAATAAAGACCCCAATGTTAACAACATTAAAACTTTTGCGTTTGCTCCTAATTCCCCCATCTTTATTCTCCTCGTGTTTTATTAACGCTTCTTCAACGATATTAGACTACTCACGATCTCCTGAGCCAGTTTTTTGGTAATTTTTCCCGGAGATTTTAACAAGTTGGATATAGCTTTGGTGTTGCCGTAAAACGGCGCCACCGGGAATTCGGCCAGAGAAGTTCCGGTTTTATCGGTTAAAGTAACGCTGAGTTTAAGGTAAGAGGGTCCGTGGAAAGGACCGGTTATGAACTCTTTTGCGTACCCGGTCTGATGGACGCTCTTAACGGAAACCTTTAATGTTTTGTCCGCTTCTGTATCCATCTGGATTCTGTTGTTGGAGAGTTCCAGTTTTAAATCATTCTCTAATGACTGAATGAACGTCTGGTTCTTTTCCTGCTTGGTTTCGTCCAAAACTTCGAGAGATAACGGGGACATTTGAAGGGTCTCAATCTTTTCCGGAGCAGGAACGTTGGCTTTACCTACCATAGGGCCGGTGGCGCAACCTGCCAAGACGCCTATTACACCGATAGCTATGCCTAACCAAACCAATCTTTTTATCTTTTCCATCCTCCTCCCTTTTACAGAAAAATTTTGACAGATCCTGGGAAACGTTTATTTATGAATATTATCACAACTATATCCATAAGTCAAATTATTTATATTTCCTATGGACTATTTAAGAATAAAGGAATAATAGGCGATAATATTCCCTAATGGAAAAAAACATCTACCGCATATTGGGCAAACGTATCAGGGAAATCAGGGAAAAGATTGGAGTAACCCAGGAGAAGGTGGCTTTTAAGGCAAAAATAAGCCCCAGTTTTTTAAGCCACGTGGAGCGGGGAACCAAGAAAGCAAGCCTGGAGACGATGAAGAGAATCGCCGATGCTCTGGGGGTGCCCGTCCAGGGCCTTTTTTATCCGCCGAAAGAACCGGTTGCCTATCTGAAGAGCAATCAGGATCTTTTTACCCGTCGGCTGGAAAGTCTGGTCAGGGATAAAGGGGATAATTTCAAGAAGATGCTTTGGAAGATGGCTAATTACTTGGCGGATGAAGAGAAGGGTAAGTAAAGATTTGTCAAGTTCTTACCTCTGTTGCGTTTTGAAGGGCGAGAACCATTTGCGGAACATGATTGGCAAAAAATGCTTTGATAATTTGCCAATCGGTTTCTTTTCCCTTGCAATACCGGGGTTCCGGGTCGGAGTCCGCTTCGTGAAAGTAAACCAGTGATTTACCGATATGCACGGGATTGACCCGGTTTGCGCCAAACCGCTTCACCATGTTTTCGGAGATTTTCCAAAACGGGACCGTTTGGAGCATAAAATACAGGTCAACGAAATCTCTTTTTGCTCCCCTTTGATTTATGGCGATAATTTTCATAGCGGCAATATCCGTAATTTGTGAAACCGCGATGCCTTTCCATTCAAGATACTTCTCAATAAACGGGTAGGGATAATAAAACAGGGATACCTTAGTTTGTTTGATAATTACGGTCAGCGTGTGTTTTTCTTCCTGTAAAAGCAAAGGAGCGAGTTTCCGGCGCTGAAGTTCGCGAAAAATTTCTTCGGTTGCGAAGGGTTGGTTTGTGAAAAAATCAAGGTCTTCAGATATCCTGTGCCCGATTTGAATCGCCGCTGCGGTACCGCCGGCCAGGAGGAAGTGATGCGGGCGAACGATGTGTTTCAACCGGGTTAAAACCAATAATCCTTCCTTAGGGAAACATTCGGAATGCATCGCGGTCTCCAGTCCAGATTTTCCAGAATATTTTCGATTTTTCCGATATTTTTCTGCTCGTGTCGCACGTTTCGGTAATCAGTCTTGTCGGGTAGAGTTTTTGTATCCATTGGAAAGCCTCAAGGCCGCCGATTTCCAGGACACGCTCAACGATGTACCTTGCGTTTTTACGGATGTTTATTTTATCGGGATTCGTGTCCCAGAATAAAGGGTGGAATTGACTCGGTATCCGCTTCTCCGTTTTCAGTACCTTGATTTTTGCCGCCACGTTCTTGTCGGAAACGCTTCCAAGATACCGGTGCACTACCTTACTGCCGGTGCGATAGGCATGATAGGCGTACTTTTTATTCCCTATGGTTTTAATCACGATACTCAAAATCGTCTCCTATTTTGCAGATATTATACCAAACATTGTTGTATAAGTCAAGAGATGGCTTGTGTAGGGGAGGGGCTGTGCCCCCTTCCGTGGGCGGGGATGCATCCCCGCCCCTACAAAACCCGGCGACCCTGAAAGGGTCGCACTACGACAATACGTCGGATGAATCGTACCGCTATATTTAGGAGGGTGACGGACAGAAGAACGAAAGGGAGGAGTAACCGTAGCGGCGGGTTTCAACGGTGAGCGTCAGGGCAGCGATGCTTTCTTTAAAGAGCAGATTTTTTTCCAGGCCGGAAATATGCTGGAGGATAAGTTTCCCGTCGGGTCGGAGTATTCCCCCTTCAAAAATTTGCGCGATTAATTCCGTAATTTTTTGTTCGCTGAAGTCGTAGGGCGGGTCCGCGAAAACGATGTCAAACCCCTCTTTTTTTTCGGCCAGAATCGAAATCGCTTTTTCCGCCTGATACGGATAAAATATTAGATTTTCTTCCGCAATCTCAACCCCCTCCTTTTTAGCGGCCGCCTTAATCAATTCCAGGTTCTGTTTCAGGTAAAGGGCTGTTTTTGGGTTGCTTTCCACCAGGATAACTTTTTCGGCACCCCGGCTCACCGCTTCCAGGCCCACCGCGCCGGTTCCGGCGTAAAGGTCCAGAAAAGAACTATCTGATATTATCGGAGCCAGGATGTCAAAAATTGCCCGGCGGACTAAACCGGTGGTGGGACGGAGCGTTTTTTCGCCGGGTTTGCGTCTGATTTTACCCGCGATGACGGGCATGGGCGGAAAGAAAAGACGGCGTCCTTTGAAACGTCCGGCGAAGATATACATAGATTAATGCGTGCTTATTGGGACGCAGATTTTCGCAGATAATCGCAGATACAGATTAAAGATTAAGTTAAAGAATTATTTTTTAGCATTATCCGGCTGTTTCTGCGTATAGCTGCGTCCAAAAAATTCTTAAGTTCGGAAGCGGTGGGGAGACTTTTTTTCCCAGGCGATGACGACGGCGGAGGCGATGAAAATAGAAGAGTAGGTTCCGGTGATGAAACCGACCAGCAGGACGAAGGAAAAGTTATTGAGGACCGGTCCGCCCCAGATGAAGAGGCAGAGCGTTACTAGGAGAACCGTTAGAACCGTGATGGTGGTCCGGGAAAGCGTTTCGTTGATGGAGCGGTTGAAGATGGCAGTAGGGTCTTCTATTTTGCGCAGGCCCCGGAGATTTTCCCGGATACGGTCAAAGATGATAACCGTATCGTTTACGGAATAACCCAGGATGGTCAGGAAAACCGCGATGACCAAGCTGTCTATCTGCCGACCGGTTAGGGCCAGAAAGGCGAGGGCGACCAAAAGGTCGTGGACAATTGCGACAATGGCTCCGACCGCGAAACGAAATTCAAAACGGGCCGCTATATAAATCAGGATACCAACCAGGGCGACCAGGCAGCCCAGGATAGTCTGCTTGCGTATTGTTTCACCCATCGTCGGGCTTATCTGTTCTTCGCCGAGCACTTCAACCGCTTGATTGGGAAACGTTTCTTTGATGATTGAGATGATTTCGGAGCCGCCTTTTTTGGTTTTGATGATGATTTTTGTTCCTTGTTCGCCGACCTTCTGGAGCGCGACGTCAGAATAACCGCGGCTAATCAGAAGGGTTCGTATTTCTCCGACATCAATCGGCTGGCTGAATTGTAGTTGGGTAAGATAACCGCCGGTAAAATCTTCGGAAAGGAGGTTGGGTCCGCGCCAGAAGGTTACGATTAAGCCGCCAACTGTAATCAAAAGCGAAAAGGTGAAGAAGATGCCCCGTTTGCCCATAAAATCAAATTTAGGTACTTGATGGAATATATTCATAGGATTTTTGTTGTTTTATCCAATCCTCAGTTTCTTAATCGGGAATTTGTTTAACGCAAAATCGTAAATTAATCGTGTTACCAGCACCGCGGTGAAGATATTTGCCAGAATGCCGATAGTCAGGGTCAGGCCGAAACCTTTCACTGAACCGCGGCCGAAGATGAAGAGGGAGATGGCCGCAATTACCGTGGTAAGGTTGGAATCGATAATGGCCACCATCGCCCGTTCGTAACCACGGTCCAGGGCGGCCCGGATGGTTTTGCCGGCGCGCAGTTCTTCCCGGATACGTTCAAAGATAAGGACGTTGGCGTCTACCGCCATCCCGATGGTCAGGGCGATACCGGCGATGCCGGGCAGGGTCAGGGTGGATCGGAAGTAAGACAGAACTCCCAAAAGGATGAGAATATTAAGGGCCAGGGCGAAGTTTGCCACCAGGCCGCCGGCGGTATAATAGACAATCATAAAAGCTACTACCAGAATTGCGCCCAACAGGCATGCTTTAATACCGTTATTAATGGAATCTTTTCCCAAACTCGGACCGACTACAGTCCGGTCAATGACTTCAATTTTGGCCGGCAGGGCGCCGGCTTGTAACACCAGGGCTAAATCATTGGCTTCCGCGGTGGTGAACTTTCCGGAGATTTGAGCCCTTCCCGAAGGAATCCTGTCTTTGATGACCGGCGCGGATTGGACGATTCCGTCCAACACGATGGCCAGCCGCCTGCCTATGTTTGCGCCGGTTACTTCGGCAAATTTTTTGGCGCCTTCGGAATTCAGTTCCATGTCAACGACCGGCATCGCGCCCGAGCTGTAACTAAGGCGGGCGTTACTCAAGTCCTGGCCGGTCAGATTTGGCTGCGCGTGTACCAGATACGGCGTACCGGGCAGGGAAACTCCCTTGGCGTCTTTTTCGTATTCGTAAATCAGCTGGTAACCATCCGGGACTTTGCCTTCCATTGCCGCTTTCAAAAGGTCCGGATTGTCTTCTACCAGTTTGAATTCAAGGAAGGCGGTTTTTCCTAAAATTTCCAGAGCTCTTTCCGGGTTTTCAATTCCGGGCATCTGGACCATGATTCGGTCTTGTCCGACTTTCTGCAGGAGCGGTTCGGTGATACCCAGAGAGTCCACCCGGTTCCGGATGACTTCCATCGTGCGGTCGGTCAGTTCGGCAATGGAAACATTGGCTAATTCCGCGGCCGGCTGAACCTGTAGGACTAACTGCATACCGCCTCGCAGGTCAAGGCCCAGTTTCACCTTTTGCTGAGGCGGCCAGAATGCCCAGAAACAGAGGCCGGCGACTACCAGAACTCCCAGAGCCCGAGCGTAAAGTGTTTTCATTTTAATTTTCGATAGAAACAACTGCGGTTTCCGGTATGGCAGGCCACGCCCTTCTGTTTTATTTGGTAAAGAACCGCGTCCTGGTCGCAATCAATTAAAACTTCTTTTACTTTCTGTATGTTGCCGCTAGTTTCGCCTTTAAGCCATAACTTTTGGCGGGAACGGGAAAAATAGTGAGCTTTTTTGGTTTGCAGTGTCAGGCGCAGCGCTTCTTTATTGGCGTAAGCCAGCATCAGGACTTCTCCGTTTTCAGCCTGTGTTACCACCGGAACCAGACCCTGCTCATTAAATTTTATCTCTTTTTGGTCCACCAAATCCATAATTCTTAAAATTATAACCTAATTTTGGCCACCGAGTCAAAAAAAGGGGCGACCGCCGGGTAGAGTTTTCGGAAAATTTCGTATGCCTGATTATAAATTAATTTTTCTTTTTTATTCGGATGGAAGACCTCTTTTGTCCGTACCATCCGGCTGCAGGCTTTCGGTACGTCCTTAAAATATTTAACGCCGGCCGCGGCCAGGATGGCCGCACCCAACGCGGTAGTGTCCGGATTTTCGGTCCGCACCAGTTTTTTCCCGAAGATGTCGGCCATTATTTGGCACCAGAGGTCAGAGCGGGCTCCGCCGCCGGAAACGCGCACCTGGCGAATCGGCAATCCCATTTCTTTCATGATTTCCATTCCGTTCCGCAGACTAAAAGTTACACCCTCCAGGATTGCCCGAATGAAGTGGGGTTTGGTGTGTTGGCCGGTGGCGCCGAAGAAGACGGCCCGGGCCAGGGGGTTGGGGTGAGGTGTGCGCTCGCCGGTCAAGTAGGGCAGGAAGAGCAGACCTTCGGAGCCGGCGGTAATTTTTGCGGCCGACGCGGTCATTATTTCGTAAGGGTCTTGATGTTTATTTTTTGCCTCGGATATTTCTTCCCGGCAGAAACTATCCCGGAACCAGCGCAGGGAACCGCCGGAGGAGAGACTTACGGCCATCAGGTGCCACGTTCCGGGAACCGCGTGGCACATCGTATGAATCCGGCCGGCGGAATCTTTTAAGACCTTGTTGGAAAAAGCGAAGACTACACCGGAAGTTCCCAGGGTGGTTGAAACTATGCCCCGGGAGACAGCCCCGTTTCCGCATCCGCTGGCCGCCTGGTCGCCCGCGCCGGCAGCCACCGGCAGACCTTCCGGAAGTCCGGTGAGGTTGGCTGCTTCCGCGGTAATTTTTCCGGTGATATCCGGAGATTCGAAGACCGGCGCCAACCAGTCAGGCTTGATTTGAAGTTTTTTCAAGATTTCCGGAGACCATTTCCTAGTTTCAACGTCAAAGAGACTGGTTCCGGAATTGTCGGTTACCTCCGAGGCAAAATCTCCGGTTAATTTATAGCGAAGGTAGTCTTTGGGCAGGAGAATTTTGGCAATCTTTCGGTAGGCGGCGGGTTCGTTATTGCGCAGCCACAATATTTTGGGCGCGGTAAATCCGGTAAAGACCGGGTTGCCGGTAATTTGGTTTATTCTCTTTTTGCCAACCAGTTTTTCAATCTCTTTTACTTCCGCGCCGGTCCGCTGGTCGCACCAGAGGATTGCCGGTCGTATGACTTTGCCTTCCCGGTCAAGGAAGACCGAGCCGTGCATCTGGCCGGTCAGGCCAATTGCCAGGAGGTTTCCCTTGAGCTTTTGCCGTCCGGAAATCAGCCGCAGCGCTTTGACCGCGGCGCTCCACCAGTCCGCCGGGTTTTGTTCCAGCCACAAGGGTTTCGGCGCCAGGAGCGGATATTCTTTGGTTGCCTGGTCGACGACCTTTCCGGTTTCATCGACCAGCAAGGCTTTTACGCCGGTCGTACCGACGTCAATCCCTAAAAATAGCGTTTTTTTCATTGCTAAATTTCCTTAAATATTATATCATATACAATTTAAAATGTTTTTGTAGGGGAGGGGTTTCACCCCCTCCCAAATTTGGAGGTTTTTATGCTTATTATTGGCGAACGCATCAACGCAACCCGTAAAAAGATTGCCGAAGCCTTAAGGGCAAGGGACAAGGTGTTTATCCAGAAAGAGGCGCGCATCCAGATGGAAGCCGGCGCCGGTTATCTTGACCTTAACGCCGGTCTTGGTTCCGGGGACGAGTCGGCGGGTCTGCGCTGGCTGGTGGAGACGGTTCAGGAAATCGGCTATACCGATATTTGCCTGGACAGCGCCGACGCGAATGCTTTAAAAATCTGTCTGCCCCTGGTTAAAGGGAAGGTTATGGTTAATTCCATCAATGCGGAGAAAGCCAAACTGGAAGCAATGCTCCCGCTCTTCGAAGGTTATACCGGCAAGGTTGTTGGCTTGACCATGGACGACCGGGGCATTCCCTGCGATGTGGCCACCCGGGTGGAGAACGCGGAGAAGATAGTAAGCAGACTTGTTGCCCGGAAAGTGAAGGTTGAGGATATTTACCTTGACCCGCTGGCTCAGCCGGTGGGGACCGACCCGAATAACGGCCGGATTTTTCTGGAAGCGATTGTAGCCATCAAGCAGGCGATTCCCGGCGTCAAAACAACCTGCGGGCTTTCCAACGTTTCCTTCGGACTTCCGGAGCGGAGAATGCTCAACCGTTATTTTCTGGCGTTGGCAATCGGGTATGGGCTTGATTCCGCTTTGATAGACCCGACCGATACCGGGATGATTGCCGCCGCTCTTTCCGCGGAAGGGCTGATGGGACTTGACCAGTATTGCGTCGAGTATT
This sequence comes from Candidatus Ratteibacteria bacterium, assembly GCA_041653615.1. Taxonomy (GTDB): domain Bacteria; phylum Ratteibacteria; class UBA8468; order MWAK01; family MWAK01; genus JAHJUB01. Next base: position 9,274 of record JBAZEZ010000009.1, on the reverse strand, counting down.
TAACCGCTTTCCGTGCAGGCAAAATCAAAGCGTAATAATCCTGTCATTCCCGCATGTGGTAGGCGGGAATGACAGGATTATTTCGGGGCGTAGCGCAGCCTGGTAGCGCACCTGAATGGGGTTCAGGTGGTCGCTGGTTCGAATCCAGTCGCCCCGACATTCTTCCTGAAGGAGGATTCGAACCCAGGGATGTGTGAAGGGAAAGTTCCCTTCACGTTTGGGGGAGAAAATTAAGAGGGGGCCTGCCCCCTCTTAAAACGAGCGCAGGAAACGTCAGGTCTTGTAGCGACCAGCTAAAGACCTGTTTCCGGAGCGAAGTGGTTCGTATCCAGTCGCCCCGACCGTGTCCGCCGAAGCCTTTGGCGTCGCCAAGGCTATGGCGCGGTTAGCGAAGGGGGGCTTAACAAAACAACGCGGGCTTCCGCCTTCACTAAAGTTTCGGCGGACGCGGTCGTCGGGCAAAGCCTGACATAACCGCTGAAGCGGGCTTCGCAAACCGCACGAGCTTTATAGGGTAAAGGCCCGATTTTGCTCTGCGGTTATTTTTTTGGCCGGGAAAGAATTGGGGAGCGCTACCAGTTGGGTGTTACGAAAGAGTTACGGAAGATTGGCCGAAGATATCTTCGGCTGCTTTTACGAAAGATTCTTCCGGAGCGACTCGGTAATCGCCGTTCAATTTTACCAGGGCGGCCCGTTTACCGGTGAACATCAGTTTCAGGTGGAGCGGTGTTGTGCCCGGGTATTTCGCAACCAGGTCTTGAAATTTTTTCAGGGTCTTTTCTTCAGTTCCGGCCGGAAAGAAAGTGACTTCCACCTTTTGGGTATAGCGTTTTATTCCTTCAGAAACGGGTACGATTTCACTGACCAGTATCTGCGCGGTTTCTTCCCTGACGTCAACTCTTCCTTCCAAAAAGACGATGCTGCCGGGGTGGATGAACCCGGCAAATTTTTCGAAGGCTTCCGGAAAGACCATCGCTTCAATTTTGGCGGTCAGGTCCTCGAAAGTGAAACTGGCCATGCGCTTCCCTTCTCTTTTGGTTACTAATTTTTTGACCTTTTCAATCAGGCCGCCTAACCGTACCGTCGCGCCGGATTTCAGGGCGAGGACTTCCTTGACGTTGTTTTTGGCAAATTGGGTCAAAATCTTTTCGTAGTGTCCGAGTGGGTGTCCGGAGAGATAAAAACCCAGCACCTCTCTTTCACCGGCCAGGATTTCCGGTTCCGTCCACTCCGGCAAAGCCGTAACTTCCCCGGGCATCCGGAATTTGACGGTGGCGCTGGAATCACCGAAGAGTGTGTTCTGGCCGCGGCGTTCGTCTTCCTGATAACTGCCGGCTGTTTGGAGCGTGTAGGGAATCAGGGCCATTAATTGGCTGCGGTGCAGGCGGAAAAGGTCGAAGGCGCCTGCTTTAATCAGACTTTCCAGGACCTTTCGGTTTACCAGGCGTAAGTCCACCCGACGGCAGAAATCAAAAAGGTCTTTGAAGGGTCCGTCTTTTTCCCGGGCGCTGACGATTGATTCGATCGCGGAAAAGCCGACGTTTTTGATTGCGGCCAGACCGAATCGGATATCGTTGCCGAAGACGGTGAAATAGGCAAAACTCTCTTCGACGCAGGGCGGCAGAATCCAGATGTGCATCCGTTCGGATTCCTGGGTATATTCCACAATCTTGTCGCTGTTGCCGGTTTCGCTGTTCAAGAGCGCGGCCATGAATTCCAGGGGGTAGTTGGCTTTCAGGTAGGCTGTCTGGTAGGAGATGGTGGCATAGCCGGCGCTGTGGCTCTTGTTGAATCCGTAACCGGCAAACTTCACGATCTGGTTAAAAATTTTCTCCGCGATCTTCTCGGAAAGTCCGTTTTGCCGGCCGCCCTTCACAAAACGTTCTTGGTTCTCCTCCATTATTTCCGGAATTTTCTTACCCATCGCTCTGCGGAAAAGGTCGCTTTCCGCCAGCGTAAAATTACCCAGCCGATGTACGACTTCCATTACCTGTTCCTGGTAGAGTATTATGCCATGGGTTGAGAGCAGGATTTCTTTCAGGACCGGATGGTCGTAGTGGATTTTACCCGGATGTTTCTTACCGGTGATAAAACTCTCCACCATTCCGCTTCCCAGGGGGCCGGGACGGTACAGAGCAAGGATGGCTATGATATCTTCAAAAACGTTGGGACTGATTTTGCGCAGGAGGTCGCGCATGCCGGTGCTTTCCAGTTGGAAGATGCCGAAACTGTTGCCTTCGGAGAGCATCTGGTAGGTGCGGCGGTCATCCGGCGGGAAAGTTATGGGCCGGTGGTAGCGCTGGTCAATCAGTTTTTTTGCCTGGTCAATTACGGTTAATGTTTTAAGACCCAGCAGGTCAATTTTCAGGAGGCCGATTTCGCTGAGCGCGTTCATGTCGTACTGGGTGGTAACCGCGTCGTTGGTGCCCAGGAAGAGCGGAGCGTATTCTTCCAGGGGTTTATCGCCGATGACGATTCCGGCCGCGTGGGTGGAAGCATGCCGGGGCAGGCCCTCCAGGGTTTTGGAAATTTCAAAAAGCCGCCGCATCTCTTCATTACCGGAAACCAGACGGGCCAGCTCCGGTTCCTGGTTTAGCGCTTCGGCAAGCTTGATATGCAGTTCTCCCGGTACCAGTTTAGCGACTTTATCCACTTCGGCGTAAGGTAAACCCATTACGCGGCCCACGTCCCGGATTACCGAGCGGGCGGAAAGGGTTCCGAAGGTAACTATCTGGGCAACCTGGGTGGCGCCGTATTTGCTGCGGACGTAAGTGATTATTTCATCGCGGCGGCTATCCTCAAAATCAATGTCAATATCCGGCAGCGAAATTCGGTTCGGGTTGAGGAAACGTTCAAAGATAAGCCCGTATTTTAAAGGGTCAATGTCGGTTATTCCAAGCAGGTACGCGACTACGCTTCCGGCTGCGGAGCCGCGTCCGGGACCGACCGCGATGCCGTTTTGCTTCGCGAAATTGACGATATCCTGGATAACCAGAAAATAGCCGGGATACCCCATGTTTTCAATGACTTTCAGTTCTGTTTCGACCCGCTCAATGACCGGCTTTTGTGTTTCGGAAAAGTTCTTTTGGTCAATCTGGTAGCGCTCTTTTAACCCGATTTCCGCCAACTGGCGCAAACGCTGGCTCAGGGTTGTTCCGGTCGGCGGCACGTAGTGGGGCAGCTTCGGCTGGCCGAATTCCAGTTCCAGGTTGCATTTTTCGGCAATGGCCAGGGTGTTTTTCAGGGATTCGGGTAGTTCTCCGAAGATTGCTTCCATTTCCTGGCCGCTTCGGAAATAGAACTGGTCTGAGGAGAATTTGAGCCGTTTTTCGTCCTGCAGATGGCTGCCGGTTTGGATGCAGAGCAGAGCATCATGAGCCACGCTGTCCTGTTGCGAGAGATAATGGCAGTCGTTGGTTGCCACCAGGGGGATTCCTAATTTTTTGCCGAGCGCCACAATCTTAGGCAGGACTTTTTCCTGTTCCGGAAGGCCGTTATTCTGAATTTCCAGGTAAAAATCGGCCTTGAAAATGTTGCGGTAATAGGCCGCTGTTTTTTCCGCTTCTTCTTCCCGGTCTTGCAGCAGGAGGGAGTTAATTGAGCCTTTCAGACAGCCGCTTAAGAGGACGACGCCCTGGTTGTGTTTTTCAATCAGTTCCCGGTCGATGCGTGGCCGGTGGTAAAACCCTTCGGTGTGGGCGAGCGTGGAAAGGCGCATCAGGTTCCGGTAGCCTTCATCATTTTTGGCAAGCAGGGTCAGGTGGGAATAGGCGTCTCCGGTCTTCTCGCCTCTTTTTTCCGAGCGGCCGGCCGGCGCCAGATAGAACTCGCTGCCGATAATCGGTTTGACGCCATTCTTGAGGGCTTCCTGGTAGAAAGGAATTACACCGAACATCTTTCCGTGGTCGGTGATGGCCAGACTCCGCATCCCCCATTTTTTGGCCAGACGGGTTGCTTCGGAGATGCGGCACATTCCATCCAGGAGGCTGTATTCGGTATGGAGATGAAGGTGGACAAATTCCGCCATCGTTTTATTACCTTATGAAGGGGACGCAGATATACGCAGAAACTACGGGATAAAGATTTAAGACTTAAAAAATAATTTTAAGGTATCTCTTTAAAGTAATCTTTAAAATCTGTATCTGCGATTATCTGCGGTAATCTGCGTCCGATTGAAGTTGTTTGCGGGTGCAATTATATCGCGTCGTTATTTTGCCGGGGTGTTTGGTACCGGATTTGGTATCGCAGTTGTTGGATTAACCGGAACCGGAAATTCTTGAGCGGGAGCCGGCAATGTTTTTAGACTTCTTTTGATAACCGAACGCTGATTTTTCCCGGCAAAAATCGTCAGGGAGATGGAGGTAATGATAAACAGTGCCGCCAGCACTGTGGTAATCCGGTTCAGGATTGACGGCGTGGAAGCCCCGAAGACGTTTTCCGCGGCCCGGGCGCCGCCGAAGATGTTGGCCGTAGCCGCTCCCCGTCCGCTTTGAATCAAAACCGCGCCAATCAGGAGAACGCTGACAAAGATATGCAGGACCACCAGTAGAGTAAACATTAAACGATATTTTACCTTTTTCAAATCTTTTCCGTCAAGGCATCTCGTATCAAGTTGTTTCTATCTTCTCGCTTCTCGTTTTTCCTGAACTACTAAGGAACGTAATTAATCAAAAAAAGATTGATTTTCCAGCAGGAATTCCGTCGGGAAGAAAAGATAAAAGACGCTGGGCCGTTGCCGGAAACGTCGAAAGAAATGACTTCAACGCTGAAACCGGAGAGTGCGGATTTCCGGCCGGTTTCCCAGGCATGCTTGTCGGGAAACGTAATATGGGTGATGCCCCGGGGTTCTTTATAGTCGCCGGAAACGATAAACGCTTGGTAGGACCCCTCGGTGAGAAAGACTTGAAATTCAGCCTCTTCCTTGCCGTAGATGAAATCCCGGCGGAGCGAGTCCGGGCCGCGCCTGTTTACCTCAAACAATTTTCTCTTTTCCTTCCATCCGAACCCATAGCGAAAATTTGTCTGCCAAAGAGTGTCCGGCCGGACTGGCGCAAAATCACCGCCGTACTTGTTGGGAAAGAGGAATTGCCTGGGAACGATGGCCGGATAGTCTTTAATCCGCTTGCCGGCGCCGAAGTCAAGTTTGTACTTTGTAGCCCGGGGGATTTCAAAAGCGCCCAATCTCGGGTTAAACAGAAACCGGTCAATCTTTTCCAGAAAATGGCTGGTTTCACTGCGGCCGATGAATATCCGGCTTTTGCCGGGTGAAGCATAAACCAGCGGCTGAACGATTTTCGGTTCCGGTTTGGAAACGGCGGGTAAGGACTTAACTGTTTTTTCCGTCGGTTCCAGGCGGTATTTCCGGTTCTTCTCCGTTAAAATCTCGATTATGCGTTCCTGTGTTTCCGTTCCTTTGTTATCTTCTTCCTGATAAACCACCGTTCCCTTATCCGGCCAGGGATTCAGAAGGCGGCACTTGCCGCCGGCTAAACTTCTGATTTCAACGCAGACGGTTTTACCCTCACGCATTTCCGCAGATACCTCAAAGGCGCCTTCCGCCAGGAGTTTTGAAAACGAGACGTTCGGCCATTTTTTTGGTATGGCGGGGAAAACGGCGATGTATTCCGGACGGCTCTGGATAAGCATCTCATTAATCGCCGCCGAAACGCCGCCGGCGGTTTCCGGCAGAAAAGGTGAATAACTGGGCGGAAACAGAACGCTGCATGCCTGAAAATTACGTTCCGTATTCTCTACAATCAATCCGGTCGGAACCAGCATGTGGACCAGGCCATTTTCGTAGAGCAGGCGGACTGCCTCATCGCCCATGCCCAGCGCGGCCGCCGCGCCGGCCAGCCAAACGAAATTGTGCGTTCCGACCCCCTGGCGTTCTTCGGCATAGCGCAAGGTGTTTCTGGCTGTTTCTCCGGTAACCTCACGAAGGGGGTAGATGGGCATAAGGACGCTGGAGTGCGCCAGGTAGAGGTCCGGAGACGCCCATTGGGAATCAAGCATGATTTTACCGTATTTGGAATCAGCGGTCGCGTATCCGGAAAGAGCGGCCAGCATCCCTGTCCATTTTTTTGCCTTTTCGGAATCAACGGATAATATCCCGGTGCTTTCAATTCCGGCCTTAAGCAGGTACTTGATACCGGCCAAACCAAGCGTATCATTTTTGGTTACCGGGCCCTGTTCCGGGCAGATGGAAGGGAATAAGGATAGGGTTCCGTCGTCCTCCCGGACCAAAATATCCTCAAAAAAAGCGAGAACCTCCTTCATGATGGGATAAGCGGTTTCCCGCAGGAATGATTCATCCCGGGAATAACGGTAATGCCACCACAGGTACTGGCAATACCAGGGTCCGATACAGTGAAAAAGAAAGTAGTCGCCGTATGAGGCGCCCTTCGCGCCGTATTTCAGGCGGGCCGAGTTACGCGCCCGCGGCAGACGGGCTTTCACTCCCGCGACAAATGAATTTGATAATTCCAGGTGGTTCCCGACGTAAACCGACCAGAACGCTTCTTCAATGTTAACGTCTTCATACCAGCAGTTAGGCCAGATGGTCGGATTGTTGTAAAAGAGGCCGTATACAGAGGCGCCTTGCGGATTCTTGGCGCCGAGTCCGGAGGTTGAGTTTAAAAGATAGAAAGAGAAGTACCAGAGATACTCCAGGAACTTGTCGGGGATATTTATTTCGGACTTGGCCCAGAATTCTGTCCAGCGGGCGATGTGGCTTGCCTTGATTCTTCCGTAATCTTTTTGACCGAATTCATTTAAAATCCGGCAAGCCGCTTCTGCCGGGTTTTGGTTATCAAGCGAAGTTGCCACCGTAACTGCCAGGACAAAGTCGGTTACACCGTGAGGTATTTTGAGTTCCAGCTTATCCTTACCAACCTTGAATTCACCCTTTCCTTCAATTACCTTGGCCGCCATGACGTGGGAAAAACCCTCCGCCGTGTTTCCTGTCACAAGGCCAACCCCATTTGCCACGGCCAGTTTACCGGGGTACGAAACGTCCGGATGTATTTCTATGCCGGAGACAGACGGGCTTCGGCCGGTCCGGCTTATTTTTATCAGAAGGATTTTTGCGTCCTGCGAAACGAACGTCTCGCAAGCAATCTTTCCGCGGTCGTAATTTTCTTCAATCCGGACGCAGGCGGTTTCAAGACTCAAATTCTGCTCGGTGGAAACCACCGCCAGGGACTTGTCCCGGTCCAGAAATATCCGCAGTCTGCCGCATATCGGGTCAAACGTGCCGGCATAGCGCCGCGGACCGTCGTAGTCACCGAAAAAATTGTTGTAATCCTGGTTTGCCGGATTTGCCGGGTCCTGATGAATTTTCAGTGCCCGGCGCTTTATCTCTTCTACGGCGAACTTGTTCTGGCTGGGGCTATCGTAGGGATCGCTACCGCACAAATAATGGTGGTGAGAAGTAACTACGTCCATCTGGTTTATCACCCATTCCCAGCATCCTTCCGGCTGATATACGGTCGCGCCCAGAACACCGTTGCCGATGGGAAACGAATCGCGCCAGTTGTCCGGCGGAACGGTAAAGATAAGTTTGTGTTTACCAACCCGCAGGTCCTTCGTGCTGTCCTTTTTGGTTTTCATTCTGACGTTCTCCGTTTGGTCGGCAAAAAGAGATATTTTAGTCTGGGTAAATCAACCATATGACCCGTACTCGCGGACGGCATCAAACATCGCCACGACATTTTCAACCGGTGTTCCCGGCAGCAGATAGTCGTGGCTGGGCGAGGCGATATAACCGCCGCCCGGTTTCATGATCGACATAATTTCGCGTGTTTTAGTCCGCACCAGGTCGGGCGTACCCTCAATGAGCACATGCTGGGTATCAATACAGCCGTTGAAGACGATTTTGCCGCCAAAGGCGGCTTTAAGTCCGGCCGGTTCCATGCCGGAGCAGGACGGTTGCAATGACTGCAGCCCATCCAACCCGATTTCAATCATCGCGGGTATGAGAGGTAAGAAGCCGCCGCAGCAATGCAGCAAGACCTTCAAGCCGTAATCATGTCCCAGGTTAACCAGCCGCTTAAGATGCGGCAGAATAAACCGCCGGAATAAATCCTCTCCCACTATCGGTCCGCTCTGGGTGCCAAAGTCATTACCGATGAAGAGGATGTCTATTTGGCCCGCGGCCGCTTCAAAGATGCGTTGGTTGGCGCCGGCGTAGTAATCGACGATGTGCCCCATGACGGTATCCACCAACTCCGGCTGGTCAAACATTTTGATGAGCAGGTTCTCCATGCCCAGCAGGTCGATGGCATCGTGCCAGAACGGAGACCAGTCACCGCCCAGAATCGCATACTGGCCGTTATGTTTCAGCGCTTCGTTCCTGATGTTGGAAGGGTCTATCCACCCGGGGTCCGGCCAGGGGTAACGGTCTATCTCCGAAACGGAGGTGGCGTTGGACAGGGGGTGGCTTAGGGGCTGGCCGTAGCCATAGCCGTGACGTTCCACTCCAAAAGGGCTCCGGTAGGTGGCGCCCCGCTGCAGGTTGGACAACGGGCCGGCGTGCTCCGGACCGGCATATCCGGCAAAGACACGGCGGAAATGGTCTCCCAGCCGGACCGAGAGACTCTCGTCGTCGTTCAATCCTAAATGGCGTATTGCCAGTTCCCGGAATTCCGGCGAAGCGCCCAGCCACGCCGGCACGCAGTCTGGTTCGGAATGTTTAAAAACGGTTAAAACTCTTTCGCGATAAGTCATTTTGTCCTCCCGCACGTTACGGCTTATTATGCCTATTTAAAATTAGCCGCCCCATAGTGTATGTAATTTTCACGGGGACTTCGGACGGAACTGAGTTTGCCCACTTTATCTGGGTAAAAACACGTATTGGTTTTGAGGTGTGAAAAAAGTCTTCAGGCGAAATCGCCGGATCGTTTTTATTGCAATCGTAATATTAAACCATTTCGAATGCGGCCTGTCAAACAAAACAGTTTTTGTAGCGTTTCGGCAGAAATCTAAACGAATTATAAAATGGGATGGTCGTGTGTTACCGCAGGGCAAGTAAAAGAGAGAAAGGCGGGATGTTGGATGGGTTTACGGCACTATTTCTTTTGGAGATAACAGCGGTTTTAAAAAGACAGCGGGAGGTACATCTTGTTCATTTTCGTTGGTTCCACGCGGCCACTACCGAATGATAGTGGCCGCGAAAGCGTAATCTTAATCCTGTCTTACCCTATTGTTTCCCCAACCACAAGGCGTTTATCTCGGTTCCCGACAGCGCCCGGTTGTAGCTTCTAATCTCGTCCAGTTT
>JBAZEZ010000008.1:0-71411 GCA_041653615.1 Candidatus Ratteibacteria bacterium | reverse complement strand
CGGTAACCCGCTAGGGAAGCCAGTAAAAAAGACCGCGGCCCCAGACTGTGCAGAAACACAGCGGAACCGCAGTCGATTTCTTACTAGCGGGTTAGGCAGGAATGACCTACCTTTAAGAAAAAGACTGTAAAAAAACCTTGGCCTTCTCAAAGAACTACCTTAATTGTATCTCTCTCAGGGAAGGAAGTCAAACAACAACAAAAATTGTATTAGCTGATGATACTATTTTTCCGAAAGGAGGTGCCGGATAATTTGGGAATGGATATTTTTGAAAAGGATTCGTCTTATCAACTAAAAACGAACGTTTAGAAGACTTCAATACGGCTACCGTAACCTTGCCTTTGAGTATCCGTAATCACATATTTAAATTCTAAAAGTACCTTTTCCGTCCCACTTCATTGGCCCATCATAGTTTGGTGCAGGGGAAGTTCAAAGTTACTCAGCCACGCGTGGTTGCAAAAATGATTATGGAAATGCTAAAGTAATTCCAAATGGACTTTAGTGCTGTACCAGACAGAATACTTGAAAATATTTTTTTTATGATGAACAATATCCGGGATTATTTGATACAAAAACACGGAGGTGTTGACCTTAGAACCATAACAGTATCGGAAAACGCTGTCGCGGTCAGTGTTCCATCTCCGCCGGGCGAACAATTGAATATTCGAAAAGGTATGGTAGAGGCATTAGCCTTCCTGGGAAAGTACAAGGTTGTTGAAAACTCTCAGTGGACCGATCCTGCTGGTCTACATTGGCGGCCCACTACCAGCAGTGGTGCGTCTATTGCATATATGGGCAATTTTGGCAATTTCTCGCTGGTCGAAACACCAGTGACTTTTACCCTAGACATACCCAACATTAAACTTTTTCAGGAATTATTCGACTCCATAGAGCGGGAATGGGAACAGCGAAACAAGAAAATCGGTAAGCCGGTAGGCACAACTCCTTCCTTTAACCTTGCCAATCAACCGGCGAAAACCACCCGTAAAAAAAAGATACCGTCCAGTAAAATTCTTTTTCCGAAAGGAACACGATGGGATCAACTAACGTTTCTATTTGTTTCTGAAGACACCGTTACAATATCCGGTGCCGGAGAATCATTTTCGAAAACATTCGCTGATATAGGTTTCAGGAACTATCGAATGAATGATAATTATCCGTGTGACGCTTGGCATATGCTGATGCTATTTGGGAAACACAAAGGAGAAATTTCCTGGAAAGGTTATGTAAATGCTCAGACTAACAGTAAAACAGAATTGAAAAAACAAGTTAGTCAAATTCGCAGGAGACTTGAAGAAAATTTTAATATTGCAGGTGACCCCTTTGAACCATCTCGTAAGAACAAATCATATAAAACAAAGTTCCGAGTTTTGATTTCGAGCGATGGATTGAATGAAAACGAGCCACAAGACAAAGACAGTGATAGTTACAAAGAAATGTCCAATAGATATGAAAATTCTCCGGCGGTTAAGAAAGCCAAGCGATATGAAGCAAATCAGCCCTTCAAGAACGAATAGTCCGTATCACCTTTCAGTCCCTCCAGTGAAATTTTCACCGGGAACATAACAAGCAACCTTCCGAGAATAGTTACTCTGCTATACTAATTTGTTCCAGCCTCGGCAATTTCAATAATTTTGGTATTATACGGCCCCCTATTTTCCTACTCCTTTTTTGTCGCGTCCAGTAATTTTTCACATACAGTTATTAAAGACTAAAAAGTCTTGGACGCGCCGAACGGATTATTCGGCACACAAATAACGGAGGATTAAAATGGAGAATATTTTTCACCCGGAACATCTTGCAGATTTAAAAAAAAGTGGCTTGACCGATAACACCATAGAACAGGCGGGCATTAAAACAGTGTTGCCGGCCAAGATAAACAAAAAATTGGGCTTCGATATTTCCGCCCTGACCAGCATGTATGAAATTCCTTACGATGATAAGTTTAGCAGATTTAAGCCCTTTTATGATAATGAAAACGGCAAGAAAAAGCAGCCAAAATATTTACAGCGGAAGGATACAGGCAACCGGCTTTACATTCCAACGCTGGTTAAATCCGTGCTTCAGGATATTTCTTACCCCATTTATATTGCGGAAGGCGAAAAAAAAGCGCTCAAGGCAAATCAGGAAGGACTTTACTGCATAGGTCTACCAGGCCTATGGAACTGGAGTGATGGAAATAAAAAACTTATATCAGACTTTAACCTTCTGGCGTTGGACGGTAGAACAATTTACATCGTACCGGACAATGACTGGGAGCAACCTGATAAACATGGTTATAAAAAGAATTTAAAACAGGCAGTTAATGAATTGTCCGGAAAACTAAAAGAACGAGGAGCGAGAGTATCCGTGCTGTTATTGCCTAGCGACGGAAATAAAATTGGATTGGACGATTATCTTTGCGCTCATTCTGCCCAAGAATTGCAAGCATTACCACTGGAAGAAATTACATCCCCAAAAGACGGCAAGGAAACGACACAATCGGATAAATTGTTGGAATTGATACAGCCCGCCACCCTGTTTCACGACGATCTAAAAGAACCACTTGTTCTTCTTCGCGTAGATGATCATAATGAAATATGGCGGGTGAGTGGCAAGCCATTTCGACGCTTGATGTCGAAGCGAGCATACGAAAAACTTGGCAAGGTTCCAAATAGTGAGGTCATGCGGTCTACTATAAACGTTATTGAAGGGCAGGCGGTGTTTAGCGCTTCACGCTACACTTTACATAACCGAGTGGCACGGCAGGAAAATACCATCTGGTATGATCTAACAAACTATGCCTGGCAAGCCGTTAAGATAACGCCGGAAGGTTGGGAAGCGATAGATGCTCCCCCCATCCTTTTTAAACGACACACCCATCAAATGGCCCAGGTTTTACCGGTTAAAGGCGGCGATGTAAAACAGGTTCTAAGGTTCGTCAATTTGAAGCCCAAACAAGACCTCCTGTTTGTGGTTTACCTGATCAGTTGTTTCCTGCCGGACATTCCCCATCCGATACCGGTGTTGTACGGGGAAAAGGGGAGCGCAAAAACTACCACTTTCAAACTGATTAAAAAACTGGTAGATCCATCGGCGGTAGAAACATTAACTTTCCCGCGAGACCTCAACGAATTAGTGCAGCAGATATCCCACCACTGGTGGGCTGGTTTTGACAATGTTTCTGCTCTGCCGGAATGGGTTAGCGATGCTCTGTGCAGGGCTGTAACAGGCGAAGGTTTCAGTAAAAGACAATTATATTCGGATGACGAGGATGTAGTGTATTCTTTTAAGCGGTGCGTTGGTCTAAACGGCATCAATGTGGCAGCTACCCGGGAGGATTTATTAGACCGTTCGATTATATTTGGTCTTGAGGAAATATCAAAAGATAAGCGCAAAGAAGAAGCGGTTTTTTGGGCTGAGTTTGAAGAGGCCAGACCAAATATCCTGGGCGGTGTTTTTGATGTCCTCTCGCGAGCCATAAGCATCTATCCCACCATAAACCTACCAAACCTACATCGAATGGCGGACTTTACTCGTTGGGGATGTGCGATTGCGGAAGCCATAGGGGACAGTGGAAACAAATTTTTAGACCAATATGGTGCAAGTATTAAGGCGCAAAACGAGGAGGCAATTCAGGCCAATCCGGTGGCTGCCGCCGTTATAATATTTATGGCAGGGAACCAAGAATGGACTGGAAAAGCCAGCGAGTTAATGGATCAATTAAACAAAACGGCCGAGAGCGAACGCTTTGACACCCACTCAAAATTTTGGCCGAAAGCAGCGCACGCCTTAACACGACGCCTTAACCGAGCAAAGGCTACTTTGCGGGATGCCGGTGTTGAGTATATCAACAGAGGCCATCAGGAAACGGGTACACTTATCACGCTCCGTAAAATACCATCAGAAGCGTCAGTATCGTCAAATGTTTATTCAAAACCACTTTTTGGCTGATGGTATTTATGTTGATATTTTTGAAAAGTCACGGGAAAGCGTCAGGTGGAAAACACCTTGGGACAAATGGTCCTGATGATACTGATGGTGCTGACGCTTTTTGTATACGTGTTACGCAATACTATAGACAATATGATGGAAAAACGACTCTATAAACTTGCTGATGCCGCGATTTACATGGGAATACCAAAAGGGTCCCTGTACAAAATGGCATGGCAGAAGAGGCTACCGTTTGTCGTCAAAGATGGGCGCCTGCTTCGATTTGACAAGCAGGGGATGGATAACTGGATAGAAGAACATACTCAACAGGTTAGACCCTAGGTAGAACACAGTACATCCCTTTGCCTGCTTGATCTTGAGCTCTTCATCGGGGCTCCACCCAGGCAGGCAAACCGGAGAAGGAGGGCAATGGGAATAAAACAACTGAAAAGCGGGAAATGGCGAATTACTTTTTATCCACATGGCCGAAAGAAGCGTGAGTCATACCCAACAAAGACACATGCTACACAAGCCTTGCAAAAAAGAAAGGTTGAAATTGCGGAAGGTAAATATCTGGATAAAAAGAAACAAGAGAAGATTAGATTCAGCGATTTTGCCCAGACCTATCTTGATACACATTCAAAGGTCAAAAAACGATCATGGAAAAGGGACAAGGATATCATTGAGCTTCACCTCAGCCCTGTTTTCGGTCACAAGAACCTTTACGAAATAACTCGTTTTGATGTAGAAGGATACATACGGGAAAGGATGCCTTTGGTGAAACCAGCCACAGTCAATCGGGAACTTGCCTGCCTTAAAACCATCTTTTCAAAGGCAGTCGAATGGGGCAAGGCAACGGATAACCCGGCTAAAAAGGTTAAGCTGCTCCGGGTGAACAACACGCGAACAAAATACCTGGAGAAAGAAGAAATACGCAGGCTGTTAGAAAACTGCTCCGAGCCGCTTTACTCCATCGTTACCATTGCCCTCAATACGGGCATGCGGAAAGGTGAAATTCTTGGCTTAAAGTGGTCAGATATAGACCTCAACCGAAGACTGATTTACCTATTGGAGACCAAAAGCGGGGACAAAAGGGAGGTGCCGATAAACAAAATCGTGTTTAACACACTCTTGAAGGTGAAGAAGAACCCGCATAGTCCCTACGTTTTCTACGGAAATGCAGGTAAACCCTTTCAGGATATCAAAAAATCGTATCATAAAGCCTTGGAAAAGGCAGGGATTAAAGATTTCACCTTCCATGACCTACGTCATACATTCGCCAGTCATCTTGTTATGATGGGCACAGACCTGAAAACCGTCCAGGAATTACTCGGCCACAAAACTTTTCAAATGACCCTGCGGTATGCCCACCTATCCCCAAGTCACAAAAAGGCAGCGGTAGACAATTTCGCAAACAGGATGGACTCTTTTTGGACACTTGGGGTAAAATATAGAAAAGTCAAAAACGTGGAAACAATTGATACTGTAAGAGCCACCTCGCGGATTTGAACCGCGGACCTGAGCATTACGAATGCCCTGCTCTACCACTGAGCTAAGGTGGCAAAACCTTTTAAATAAATACGGCTGCTGTTTTATTTTATTACGGGTTTCGGCAGATGGATGGCGCGGCCCAGACAAGCTTCCGCAGCCTCTTTCACGCTCTCGGCCAAAGTGGGATGACCAAAGATGGTTCCGGTAATCGTCTCCAGGGTTGCCTCGGCGGCGGCCGTAGTGCTGGCAATATGAACCAGGTCCGCGGCGTTGGGACCAATAATCTGGCAACCGGCAACCAACCCGGTTGCTTTTTCCGCGATAATCTTAACAAACCCATCTGTCTCGTTAATACAGTGCGCCTTGCCTAAAGCAGTAAACGGAAATTTGCCTACCAGGTAATCGCCCCTTCGGTCCTTGATATCATCTTCCTTGAGACCAAAAGTACCTACCTCCGGCATCGTAAAGATACAGGAAGGCATAAACCGGTCCTGGACCGGGTGGTCGTGCCCGGCCAACTGTTCCACGATTGATACGCCGTGCTCGCTGGCCAGATAGGCAAGCTGTCCCTTGCCGGAAATATCGCCGATGGCAAAAACGTTCTTAACGCTGGTCCGCAATCCGTCGTCGGTAACCACAAACCCTTTCTGGTCCGTGGCGATTCCGGCCTCTTCCAGACCGATGCCCCCGGTGTTGGGCTGACGGCCGATAGCTATCAACACCAGTTCCGATTTTTCCAGTTCCGGTTTTTCCGCGGCCCGGCCGACAACTACCTCCACCCCGCGCTTCTTAAAAATACGCTCCATGGTAATACCGACTTCCGAATCCTCCAGCGGTAAAAGCCGCGGCAGCATTTCGTAAACCGATACTTTTACGCCGAGGGCCGCGAAGATGGAAGCAAATTCGCACCCGATGGCGCCGCCGCCGACCACCGCCAAGCTGGCCGGCAGTTTCTGAAGATTAATTATTTCGTCCGAAGTAATATACCGGCCGTCACCGAACGGAAAGAATTTGGGCCGGGCAGGACTGGAACCGGTCGCCAGAATAACCGTTCGCGCTTTTATCTCCGCGTCTTTTGTCTTGATTGAACCGTCTGAAGTCAACGCGCCTTCGGATACAACCAAATTTACGCCGTTGTTCTTCAGCAGGTATCCGATACCGTTGCGCATATTGGTCACCACCTTGTCCTTCCAGCCGACCAATTGATTAATATCCACCTGGGGCTGACCGAACACAACGCCCTGGCCGGATGCCTTTTTCGCCTTTTCCATGGTGTGGGCAATATCGGCCCAACATTTGGTCGGAATACACCCCCGGTTCAAACAGGTACCGCCAACCAGGTCTTTTTCAATTAAAACGGTCCTTAATCCCAGTTGGGCGGCGCGGATGGCAGCTACGTATCCGCCGGGTCCGGCGCCCAGGATTGCCAGGTCAAACTGCTCCACTATTTACCCCCTTAAACCAGCTGATTGTTTTATTTAATCCTTCTTCCAACGAAACCAACGGTTCCCAGCCCAAAATAAATTTTGCCTGGGAAATGTCCGGACAGCGCCGGGTCGGGTCATCGTCCGGTAGAGGCTGAAAAACAAGCTCGCTCCGGGAATGGCACAGGGAAATTACCATTCCGGCCAATTCTAAAATCGTAATTTCGCGCGAATTACCCAAATTTACAACCACATTATCAACGGCATTTGCTTTTCCGGCAAGCCGCGTCAACCCGGCCACCAGGTCGGAAACATAACAGAGACTGCGCGTTTGACCTCCGTCACCGTAGACGGTAACCGGCGTTCCGGCAAGCGCCTGGGAGATAAAGTTGGAAACCACCCGGCCGTCAGCCGGCCGCAGCCGGGGACCATAGGTATTGAAAATACGGCTGATTGCGGTCTTCAAACCGTACTTGCGGCGGTAAGCCGCGGTAATTGCCTCGGCATAACGCTTGCTTTCGTCATATACGCTGCGCGGTCCGTTAGGATTAACGTTCCCCCAGTAATCTTCCTTTTGAGGATGGACCTTCGGGTCCCCGTAAACTTCACTGGTAGAGGCCAGGGTAAACGCCGCGCCTTCTTTTAAAGCCAGTTCCAGCAAGTTTTCCGTACCGGCCGAACCAACCCGTAAAGTCTCCAGGGGATAACGATAATAATCCACCGGGCTGGCCGGTGACGCCAGGTTAAAAATAAGGTTAATTCCCTTCGGCATCCTCGGAAGGGGCTGAAAAACATTCGCTTCCAGGAACGTGAAATTTTTCCGGTCCAGAAGAGAGGCGATATTCTCTCTGGAACCGGTAATAAGGTTATCCAGGCAAATCACCTCCGCGTTCTGACCGCAGTAATGCTCGCAGAGATAACTGCCGATAAATCCCGCGCCGCCGGCAATCAGTACCTTCATCGTTTTAATTTTACCATTATTCCCTTTTTTCTGAAAAACTCAAAAACCTTTGTCTTTACCATTAATCACGATTAAGGCGTGAAAATCCTGGTAGGAACGATAGTCCTTTTTAAGGTTTTTTTCAAATAATTCCTGGAGGGACTGATAGGAAAAAACCCGGGCCAGGTTCAACTTTTGGGCCAAGCGCCTGGTATATTCGTCAATGACAAAAACCGGTTTCTCCAGGCTGTAGAGCAGAATGTCATCCGCCGTCTCCGGGCCGACGCCTTTAAGCACTAACAATCTGGGCCGCAGTTCTTTTAAAGAAATCTCAGAAGCAAGGCTGATTCCCCCGCAGTCTTCCAACAAAAAACGGGCCAGTATCTTCAGCCGCTCCGCTTTCTGCCGGTAAAATCCGGAAGGCCTTACCAACCGGGAAAGTTTCATGTCTTCCGTCGCTATGACGTCTTTCAAGCCGAGGCAATCTGCTTCTTTAAGGTTGGCTACCGCTAGTTGGACGTTCTTCCAGTTTGCCCGCTGGGTCAAAATTGCCTCGATCGCTATCAATTCTTTCTCTTGCCGCGTCTTGGGCCGCTTACACCAGAGACTCCACTGCCCCTGCGGCTTTCCGTACCTCTCTTTAAGTTCCGCGTAAAGCGCCTGTATCCGATTCATATCGGCACCTCTTTAGAGCCATAGAAATTTGTCCATCAATCTATCTAAAAACTTGTACGTAAAACCGACCATCTTTCCGGGAATAATTTTGGGCAAATTATCGGAAAACAGGTCTAAAAATTCCGACATCCGGATGCGGCCTTTAAACAAAAAGCGATGTCTCAATACTTCCAGGGTTTTCCTGACCGGATAACGCATAGATTTTAGAGTGTCCATTTTCCGCACCGGTCTCCC
The DNA here is from genome assembly GCA_041653615.1 of Candidatus Ratteibacteria bacterium. Lineage (GTDB taxonomy): Bacteria > Ratteibacteria > UBA8468 > MWAK01 > MWAK01 > JAHJUB01. The sequence continues at coordinate 62,735 of JBAZEZ010000008.1, read as the reverse complement.
CAGCGGGCGACTATTTCGCCTACCAACTCCTGGACATAGGTTATTTCGCACCGGTTGTTACAACTCTGGCAATTAAACGCCTTGGGGATAAATTTTGTCTTGCTTACCTTAAATCCCCGAAAACCGGTCTTCAAATTTTCGGCTCTTACCTGCTCCCTGGCCAACATCGCCGCGCCGATAGCTCCCATTACCAGGAAATATTTATGCACGTTTATTTCACACCCCAATTCTTTCCGAAAAGCCTTGCGGATGGCGGAATTCGCCGCCACACCCCCCTGAAACGCAACGGGCGGATGCAGCTTCTTCCCCTTGCACACATTATTCAGATAGTTTCTCGCGAGCGCTTCACAAAGCCCCGCGATAATGTCCTCTTTCGAATGTCCCATCTGCTGTTTATGCACCATATCCGATTCGGCAAATACGGTACACCGGCCGGCAATCGCCACATCCACCTTTGATTTGGCCGCGTAATCCCCGAACTTTTCAATCGGTATCCCAAGTCGGTTAGCCTGATGGTCCAGAAATGACCCGGTTCCGGCCGCGCAGATAGAATTCATGGCAAAATCGGTGATTATCCCGTCTTTCATCAGAATTACCTTGTTATCCTGCCCCCCGATTTCCAGAATAGTTCTTACCTCGGGCATATAAGAAGACGTCGCCACGGCCTGACAGATAATTTCCGTCTTGGCAATGTCCGCGCCCACGATTGCCTTGACCAAATACCTCGCGGAACCGGTCGTACCGGCTCCCATAATACGGCATCCGACATCATCACCCAGAATTTCCCCCAGATTACCGAAACTCTCCTGGGTTGATTGTACGGGCGACCCCTGCGACCTTGACCACGTACCGAACACTAATTCCCGGTCTTCATTGATAATGGCAATTTTGGTGGAAACGCTTCCCACGTCAATACCCAGATACAGGTTGCCGGAGGACCCGCTCTCTTTCAACTTGTTTTCTAAAAGTTTAGTCTCCATTCGCTGTTTTATTCTTTTTTGTCCTTAAAAGGTCGGTATACGCTTCCAGACGCGTCACCAAACCCGCTTCACCCGCGTGTTCGTCGAAACCCAGAAAGAGAGGCGGAACATCAAAAATGCCATCGTTATACCACTTGGTGATAATTGATTTGGCGGTAATTTCCGGCATGCAGGTAAACGGATAGACGTGTACAAAACCGTCAACCTCGCCGTGGGAAAAATCTACGTATTGCCCCAGGACCCAGAAAGCCTCGCCTCCGATATCCATCTGTAATCCTCCAATATCCCCGTGTGATTTGCTCAAATATTCCAGATATTTCCGGTGAAAATTTACGTGCAGTTTATGTTTTACCCAATCATACAAACTAATCCCCATATGGACTTCACATCCCAGTTCACCCAGTTTCTTTTTTACGTCCTGGTTAGCAAAGGAATCCAGCGCGACAAAAATTTCCCCGGTCAAAATAACCTTAAGTATTGTTTTTTTTCTTCCGGCCTTTCCCACCTTTTCAAACTCTTCTTTAATCAGATACTTCAGCCTTCTCAACTGCTGATGCGTCTCGGCTTCCGAGATTATCGTCAAACATCTTTCCAGAGCCCTGGTCGTATCGCCCCGGCGAACCTCATAACAGCGGGTTTCCCCCTCTAGCTTTTCCACAAGTTGTATCAACTGCAGTTTCATTAAAAATATCCTGACAATCCAGAACATCTTAACCCGGGAAATAGGCGGCCTTACCCCCCGGATAGATTGAAGGAAATCAGCCCATTCAAAGGTGAGCAGGTCAGCCTGAGGCAGACATTTAATTTCGACATCATAGCCCAGGTCTTTTAAGATTTTTTCCTGAACCGCGTGATAAAACCCGAACCGACAGGGCCCGCAATCACTCGCCATAACAATAGTCTTCACACCCTTTTCCAACGCCTCAATAAAGTTAGCGATGGTAATTTTAAAGGGCAGGCAAACCCATTCGGGCGAAAATTTCAGGCCGCGCTCCAGACCTCTGGCGTTGTTTTTCCCGGGAACGTAAACTTCCGCGCCCGCGTTTTCAAACAAAGATTTGAAAGCCGGCCAATTATTACCCATATGGGGAAACGCCACCAGCCGCTTTCCCACGCTCATCCGGCCTCCTTAATTCCCAAACTTCTTTTCCGGCGAAGTATCATCTCGACAAAAGATTCAACCCTGGTTATCACCCCGGCCTGGCCCGAATGTTCATCCATCACCACGCAGATATAGGGAATATCCCGCGTTTTTGCGTCCCGGGTGATAATTTCGTCGACTAAAGAATCGGGCCCGCAGCAAAAACTGCAGAGAAATATCACCCCGTCAACCAGGTTGTTTTTAAACAGATAGTCCACTCCGGAAAGTATCTCCTCCTCATTACCCCAATAATTTTTCAGGGTTTCGCTTATTTTCGTCTTTTGTCGGAATATCCGGCCCGGCAAATTCTCAAGGACAACAGCGTCAACCTTCATGTTTTTCAGTTTTTCCATCAGGCCCATATTAACAAATGGGTCGTGCACATTGTAACCGTGGCCGACTACCGCAACCCTTGCCGGATTTCCGGTCGGCATTCTTTCCGGAACCTCCGCCGGATTCTTCCCCAGCAAATCAAGCGCTTCCTGAAAAGTGAATCCCGTTTCCATTATTACCCGAAAACGCCGGTAGGTTTTAACGGATTCTTCAAAAGCAGACTTTATTTGCGAAAAAGACCCGTTCAGTTTTCGCCCGGTTTCCAACATGGAATAAAAAACAGGCTTTTTCCTAAGGTCGATTTCCATCTCAATTATCGGGGGAAGATTGTTAATGGTTCCCCTAATTAAATCCGGCAACCCCAAAAACTTGGGACACATATAAGTGCCGAATGTGGCGGATACATACCTTGGAATAAACAGGCAGTCAACCTTTTGCCCTACAAGGTCCAGGACGTGGCCGTAATAGACTTTCAACGGAATGCAAATTTCGTCGATTGCGTACCGGCTCCCCTCTTTCAGCGTACCGGTATTAGTCTTTTCGCTCTCCACCACCCGGTAGTCCAATTTTTCAAAAAAGGTCTTCCAGAGCGGAAAATATTTGTAATAGAGAAGCCCCTTGGGAACACCTATCGTCCTTTGTTTCCGATTGGTTAATGTGCACACTTTTATGGTTAATAAGGCAAGACAGGAAATGGGCAGGCATCTACGACTTGGCAACCACCCGTAACAAGACATTTACAAGACAACGGCATAATACGTAAAAAGTGGGCGGTACAGGATTCGGCGGTCTCGGCTTCACTGCGCCTCCACTCGGCCACCCGCTGGCATTGCTCCTTAATCAGTCGCAACGCCTGACTTCACTCCCATCGAATCCTGTACTCAAGATGCGATAAAGTGGGCGGTACAGGATTCGAACCTGTGACCTCTACCGTGTGAAGGTAGCGCTCTAGCCGTCTGAGCCAACCGCCCGGCAAAACATTGAATGGTGGATAATGAATGGTGAACACCCGGAAAGAAGCGGATATCAGATTGCGCAAACCCTATCCCGACCCGATTCTTTAGCCTGATATAAAGCCTTATCCGCCTTATTAATCAATTCTTCCGGCAGGGTTGCGTCATCCGGAAAAGTTGCCAAGCCGATACTTATCGTAAAATCCTTGTTCGGTTGTTTTTCCTCATCGGGAAACTTAAAAGCTTTAATGCTTTCTCCTAATTTCCGGCAAACTTTTAAACCGTTTTCTTTGGTAGTGTTCGGGAAAATAATAGCGAATTCTTCTCCGCCGTATCGGGCTATCGTATCAGACCCTTTGGTCCCTTTTTTAAATAAATTGGCTACCTGCTGCAAGGCTTTGTCCCCCGCCAAATGCCCGTTGGTATCATTATAATTTTTGAAATAATCCAGGTCACTCATCGCTAAAGATAACTTCCAATTGTTCTTTTTTGCTTTTTCTATCTCGGCTTCAATTACGGTCTGGAAATGACGCCGGTTGTAGAGGTCGGTCAAACCGTCGGTAAGGGAAAGAGTCTTGGTCTTATCCAAAAGTTCGGCGTTTTCAATAAACAAACCGACCTGCCGGGAAACAACGGTTAATAATTCCAGGTCTTTAGAAGTGAAATTCCTGCCGGTGCGGCAAAATACACCGAGCAAACCATGCACCTCATTTCTCCTTTTCAGGGGGGCAATCAAAATAGAGGCAAATCCTGCGTCCACAAAACTCTTATACTTGGAAAAAGAGGCTAAATTATTTATCAAAACGGAATTGCCCCTTAAAATTACTTCTTCCAGGGCCTCGTCGTCCATTTTAAATTCTTCGCCTTCCACAACCCTTAAAGAGGTAGTGCTGGATTTACCGCTATAAACCCAAACTAAAACCGTTTCCCCCCTAAACAATTTCCTCAGGGAAACAGCCACTCGTGATATAACCCCTCCTAAATCCAGATCCTGGCTGAATACTTCAATAATATTGTTTAAAGCCGCGAGAAGCTCTGATTCCAGCCTGTAATCTCCTATTTTTAACTTCAGAGTTTCCGTTTCCCGAAATAAGACGGTGAGCGCATTTCTGGAAGAAATTTCCCCGATAATCAACAAAACCAAAAGCGAGAAAAAAACCACCGCGATACCCAAAAGATAATAGAAAGGCGGTATCTCTAGATGATAATATTGGCAATTAAGGAAGAAGAAAAAGAAGATTGAAGCAGCAAAAATCAGGACCGCGTTGTGACAAAATCTAATAAATACTATCCTTTTCATGCAGATACTTCCTTTTTCGGCCAAGCATTGCGCAATCTTGAAACCGAATCCTGCGCGCCGAGACTTTGGGATATACCGAAGCCGGATAACCAATATCGGCGGGCAACAGTATTATTATACTCCGCGGAAAGCGTTTTGGCAAAAATGGACAACCGGTCATTTAACCTGATATATCTGTTCCTTGAATTTATTTTTGTTATGGTACATTTCTTTATCCGCAACAGACATCAATTCGTCCATTGATATTTTATCCGATAAATCATATTCGGCAAAACCATAGCTGAAACTTACGGTAAACGGTTTCTGCTTTTCCGTATTTACCTCATAAACTCTTTTCTGAATTTTGTCAAGAATGTTTTTAGCGTGACCTATTTCGCATCCAGTGAAAGTCACCAGAAATTCATCACCGCCGAGGCGGCAGATTACATCTGATTCCCTGATTGTTTCTTTAATAATATTGGCAATTGTATTTATCAACCAATCACCTTCCGAGTGACCGTATTTATCGTTAACTTCTTTAAGCAGGTTAATATCCATAAAACAGATTGTCAACGCGAACTTCTGCCGTTGGGCCATTCTCATCTGTTGTTCCAAAAAAAGCAATCCGGCTCTCCTGTTTAAGATACCGGTCAATAAATCTGTCGTAGCGTATAATTTCAGTTGTTCATCGCTTTTATTTTTCAAATACGAAAGAAACGCAATTATCCACAGCGTACTTATCACCAGAGAACGATTGAAAATAGGAACGCTAACCGGAGTAGGGATGTCAAACATGTCCGGTTTGAAAAAAACCGCGACTATTGTTAAGGTTGAAAAGAAAACAGGTGAAACGACATATATATTCTTTATTCTGATTTGCAGAAAAATTAAAAGAGGGAAAATATAGATAAACGCGGCTACATAGCTTAAGGGGGTTTTTATATCAAGAATTAACACGAAGGCGGTTAACAAGAGGGCGAAAAATAAATATTTTGCGTTTCTAGAACTCAACATATCTCTTTTCTGCAAATAATGCGATCTGACACTTAAAACCTCATTTTTTTACAAGAGCTGCTACCGCCTCTTCCGGTTCTTCAACCAGGGTAACCAGGGACAGGTTTTCCGGGGTGATATAATTCCCGGCTATCAGCGTCTTGGAAAACCAGTCCAGCAAACCCTTCCAATAATCCCGGCCAACCAGCACTAAAGGAACTTTCGGGCTGCGTCCGGTCTCAATAAGGCAGAGCGCCTCCATCAGTTCGTCGTTGGTGCCGAAACCGCCGGGAAAAAAGACAAAACCGGAGGCAAACCGGACAAACATATATTTGCGTACGCAAAAATAACGGAAAGAAATCAGGGTCTTAATGTAAGAATTTGGTTTCTGTTCATTGGGCAACTCAATGTTTAAACCAACGGAAGCGCCGCCGGCTTCGGAAGCGCCCTTATTCGCCGCCTCCATAATGCCGGGCCCGCCTCCGGTAATAACCGCGTAACCGGCCTTTACCAGAGCACGCGCCGTCTGCTCTGCCTTTTGGTAATACGGGTCCGACGGCTTCACCCGGGCCGAACCGAAAATACTGACCGCTTTACCTAAACCGGACAAAGCTTCAAATCCGTCCACAAATTCGGACATGATGTGAAAAACCCGCCAGCTGTCCTGGGAAAGTGGTGTATCCATTTTTATTAGTTTTTCTTCAAGCGAGGCTTGTCTCTTTTGCCGCACTTCGCGAAGCGACAGAGCAAAACAAGCAAAATGAAGCAATGAGTAGCCGTGATTTGCCTGAAATATAGGCAAAAACACGGCGAGGCTCGTTGCGAAATTGCGTAGTTTTGCCTGGCGCGCAGCGTGTGCGGCAAAAGAGACAACCAAGCGCTCTATTGTAGCATATTTGACCAAAGAAGGGCTATCATTATAAAATACCAAAGATATGCTGGACATAAAATTTATCCGGGAAAACAGCCAGGTTGTGGAAAAAGCGGCGAGAGATAAAGGCGCGACCGTTGACATTGCCGCCATCCTGGCGCTGGACGAAGAACGGCGCTTAATCCTTTCTGAAGCAGAGCAACTCCGGCATCAGCGTAATGAAACCAGCGAGCGTATCAGCCAATTGAAAAAAGAAAACAAGGACGCCGCCGGATTAATTCTTGAAATGCGGAGCGTCTCCGACCGGATAAAGGAACTGGAAGAAGGACTGCGGAAAAAAGAAGCGGACCTGGAACAAACCTTGAGTTTTGTGCCCAATGTCCCGGCAGCGGATGTACCGGAGGGAAAAAACGCGGAGGGAAATGTAGAGGCGCGGGCGTGGGGCGAAAAAATTGTTCCCGCTTTTCCGCTGCTGCCCCACCACGAACTGGCGGAAAAGTTAGGCCTGATTAATTTTAAGGCGGCCGGACGGATGTCCGGCAGTTTCTTCGTGCTCTATACCGGCTGGGGCGCGCGGCTGGAAAGAGCGCTGATAAACTTCATGCTTGACCGGCACCGAAAAGAAGGTTACCGGGAAGTATCGCCTCCTTTCGTAGTCAACCGCCGCAGCATGTACAATACCGGCCAGTTGCCAAAACTGGAAAAAGATATGTACCGGGTGGAAAGTGAAGACCTGTTTCTCATCCCCACCGCTGAAGTTCCGGTAACCAACATCCACCAGGACGAGCTCTTCCGCGAAGCAGACCTGCCGGTTTATTACACCGCCTACACACCCTGTTTCCGCCTGGAAGCCGGCGCCTACGGCAAGGATACAAAAGGATTGCTGCGCATCCACCAGTTCGATAAGGTGGAGATGGTCAAGTTCTGCCGGGCAGAGGATTCTTACGCGGAACTGGAAAAACTGTTAGCGGACGCGGAAGGCGTTTTGCAAGCCCTGGGCTTACACTACCGCGTAATGCTGCTCTGCACCGGAGAGTTGTCCTTTTCCGGAGCCAAGTGTTATGACATTGAAGCGTGGGCTCCGGCGCAGAACCGTTATCTGGAAGTTTCCTCCTGCAGTAATTTTGAGGACTTTCAGGCGAGGCGCGGCAATATCCGCTACCGAAATAAAAAAGGCGAAGTCCGTTTCGTACACACCCTCAACGGTTCCGGCGTCGCCCTGGCACGGACCGTTGCCTGCATCCTGGAAACTTACCAGCAAAAAGACGGTACGATTGTTGTACCGGAAGTATTAAGGCCCTACCTGGATAACACCGCGGTCATTTCCTGATTTCTCAACAATTCCAGCACTTTCGCGGTTACCTTTTCGGTCTCGGCCAGAATTTTCCGATTCGGATTACAAACGGCTTCGGTCACATTGGAAGAAACCAGGTCTTCCAATAACCAGAAATTAATATAATCTCCTTTAACAAGGTTTTCAAACGCCTGGTCGAAAACCAGGCGTTTTTGATGCTTTCGTCCCACCCTCAATACTACGGTCGGTTTTCCGGAACTGGCTGCCTCGGAGACCATGTTGATACTGTCCTCGGTCGTAAATATCAAGTCGGCATTATTCAAAAACTCCGCTACCGGATTGGCAAAATCCTGCCAGTAAAAAACGAGGCTGAATCTTTCCGGTTTGCCGCCCAGGAATTTTCGAAAAATATCTTCTACTTTGAGATTAGTCCGGCGGCTGGTCGTAAGATAAATTTGAGCCGGTAATTTTTCGGAAATTTCGGTCAGACGCCGGGAAAGTTCTTCCGCCCACTCCTCGGAAATCAAATAGTTCTTATCGTCCCCGCCGATTAGGACAGCAATTTGGATTGGATTCCCGCTTACTATCCGCGGAAATGACATGTTGCTCGGGCCTGCGGGTTTAATCCGGTTGGGAGCGCCTTTGATTACCATCAGGTTTTGCGCAGCCGCAATCTTCGGATATCGCGCAAGGTCATGTTTCGGCAGTACGAGTAAATCAAAAATTCTCACGCGGAGAAAGTTGGGGTAAAGAACCTGGATGCTTACGGCACAAGCGCGGCGGCTTAAAAGAACGTTGATTGGAGCCAGTCTTGAACCGGCGGAGATTATTGCCGAAGGCTTAAAGGAAGGGTAAGCGGGAACGACGCGGGCAACGTGCCGGAGCAAAAAACGAATCTTAAAAAGAGGAGTTATACCTACCAGATTCGCAGCTAGAAACAGTATGGCGCGGCGGAGAAAAGAAAGGGGACGAACCGTAATTGTTTCAATTTCCGCCCCCGGCAACCTTTCCGCTATCCCGAGCGCCTGGTTTAAATTACCGCGGTTGCCGTCATCCAAGACTATGATTTTCATTAAGCCCCCCTCACCTTCGTCCTCTCCCCGATGGGGAGAGGTATAGTGAGGGGAAATGACATTAGCAGACGGCAAGACTTTCGTTCAGGCTGGAAATAATTTGCGTTATCTGCCCATCTTCCATCTTAACTTTAATCTCCAGGACGATTGCCCGGCCGATGTAATCTTCGGTTTCCGGATAAGAACCACTGACCAAATCCCGGTTCACCTCATAGTGCCAGTAGTTGAGCGTGGCCGGAGTAATCCCGGATTTCAGAAGGCCTTCCTTAACCTTATCGGCCCGGTCTTGATTTGGCGCCAGAACCGCCAAAAAAGTAGCCGCGTCTTCCGGGTCGTTAAAACGGCGAAAGGTAAATCCGGGAGGTAGCTTCAAACCATCTTTAATGCGGGAACGGTTGCGGCACAAACTTTCCAGCATCCCGGGAAGTCTTTCTGTTTGCGCCAGGCCGAAAGCAGCCAGGATTTCCGAAAGACGGAAGTTAACGCCTCCGCCTTCTTTCGGTTCCCTGCCCCGGGGCAGGCTGAGGTCGTGAACATGGCCGTGATCGTGAAAACGGTCCGCCTTCCGGTAAAGTTCCGCGTCGTTGGTTGTAACCATTCCACCCTCGCTGCAGGTTAGCAGTTTCGCGGAGTCAAAACTGAAAGCGGACATCCGGCCCAGCGTACCGACAAGTTTCCCTTTATATTTGGCGCCGACTGCCTGGCAGGCGTCTTCAACCACGAAAAGGTTGTGTTTTCGGGCAATGGACTGAATTTCATCCATTGCGGCTGCCGAACCCATCATGTGCACCGGCATAATCACCCTGGTTTTTGCCGTAATCGCTTTTTCAATCTTAGCCGGATTGATATTAAAAGAATCGTCTATTTCCACCAGAACCGGTTGGGCGCCTGACTCAATCACCGCCTCCAGGGTAGCGACAAAAGTATACGCCGGAACGATTACCTCATCTCCGTGCTTGATACCCAGCGCCGCCAGAGCGGTCCGCAGGGCCGCGGTTCCGGAAGAAACTGCCAGACTGTATCCGGCTCCGACAAATTCCCGGAACATCTTTTCGAAGCGGTAAACGTAGGAAGCGGTTACTTCCCGGTCGTTGAAAGCGTAACGAAAAATTTTCTTACTGCGGATTACATCCAAAACCAGCTCTTCTTCCCGACTACCGACCGTTTCAATTCCACCCATAATCTCCTCGCAAAACGTAGTGCCACCCTTTAGGGTCGCTAAATGCGGCGAGGCTAAAACCTCGCGCTACATTTAAAAATTACAGTATGTATTTCACCGCGCCCATCAAATCCGGCGCAATATGCTCCGGCTTTATCTTCCAGCCTTCGGTTTCGTTTGCCAGAATGGTCCGGCCGGATAGAACCAGTATGGTTATCAAATCAGCCCTATGTCCGGTAATAACATCTATTTCGGCGTCACCCACAAAATAGGCGGCGCTCTCTTTCAGATTGAGGTGTAATTCGGAGACCGCTTTCGTCACCAGCCCGGTGCCGGGTTTCCGGCAAAGACAAGATTCGGCGGGGGTATGCGGACAATAAAAAGAGGCGTCTATCCTGCCTCCGGAAGCAGCAACCGCTTCAGTCATTCTGCGGTCAATTCCCTTCAGGTCTTCCGTAGAGTAGATACCCTTATTGATGCCTGACTGATTGGAGATAACAATGACCTTCGCCCCGGCCTGATTAAGCAATTTCAGCGCCTCTCTGGCTCCGGCCAAAAATTCAAACTCTTCCCAACTCTTGGTAAAATCGTTAGCAAAATACCGGCAGATAACCCCGTCCCGGTCCAGAAAAACAACCAGGGGCGGTTTCGCCTTGGGGACTCTTACCGCTTTGTCCACTGGTAACCCCGCCGGGCGCTCTTCCGTCCGTATTTCTTCCGTTCTTTCATCCGGGGGTCCCGGGTCAAAAGCTCTTCCTCACGCAGAACGCCGCGCAGATCGCCGTTCAACTTCACCAGAGCACGGCTGATTGCCAACCGCACCGCCTCCGCCTGACCGGATTTACCGCCGCCGACAACTCTCGCCTTGATATCAAACTTTTCAGCGCAGTCGCCCTTAACCAGGGGACGCTTCAGGTCTCCCTGAACAAAAGTATCCGGGAAATAGGCTTCTAACGGTTTCTGATTAACGGTAATCTTGCCGGTACCCGTAAAAAAACGCACCACCGCCTTGCTCGTCTTACGACCACCACTGGCTACAATCAAATTTTCCATAATCCTTTTAGATTACTACAAATCACTCCTAAAAGTCAATGGTTCTGCAGATGGGTAATTTGTGGTATAATTAAAAATTATGGACACCATCACCATTTTTTACCCGATGTATAACGAAGAAACCTACCTGAAAAGAGCGGTAGAAGCGGCTAAAGAGGTAGTCGATCTGATGTCCGCGGAAGGCGAAATATCCGATTATGAAATCCTGCTTATTGACGACGCTTCAACCGACTCCACCGGAAGACTGGCGGATGAACTTGCCTCGAAAGACCGCCGGGTTAAAGTGGTCCACCACCAGACCAACCTCGGCCTCGGCGGCTCCATGAAGTCCGGATTTGCCAACGCCGGGATGAACATCATACTCTATTCCGACGCGGACCTGCCGTTTGACATGATGGAACTAAGGAAGGCGTACCGGCTGATGCGTTACTACGAAGCCGACGTCGTCTCCGCCTTCCGGTTTGACCGCACCGGCGAAGGCCTGCGCCGGCTCATCTATTCCAACGTTTACAACGCGCTCATCAAAACCTTTTTCCGCCTGCGGGTCAAAGACGTGAACTTTTCGTTTAAATTGACGCGCCGGGATATTTTCAAAGACATAACCCTTAAATCCGAAGGCAGTTTTATCGACGCGGAACTCCTGGTTAAAGCCAGCCGGTACGGTTTTAAAATCATCCAGTTCGGAACCGATTATTTCCCGCGCAGCCGCGGAGTTTCCCGACTTTCCAGTTGGGGTGTAATCATCAAGATACTCAAGGAGATGTTCGACCGGCGCCGGGAAATAAAAGCGATTGTGCCCACCGTCAAAAGAAAATGAGCCGTTTCCTGATCGTCAACGCCGATGATTTCGGCTTGTGCGCGGAGATAACAACCGGCATCATCAAGGCTCATACCGAAGGAATCGTTACCGCCACATCCATTGTCGCCAACGGACAATACTTCAGGGAAGGGATAGCGCTGTTGAAAAACACCGGACTTGATGCCGGTGTCCACCTCACCTTGGTAGGCGCCGAAAATCCGATTTCCGGACCAATCAACGGACTGGTAAATGATGAGGGACACTTTCCGGCAAACTACCGTGAGGTCGTAACCAGAATTGTTTCCGGCCGGTTTGACCGCGCGGCCCTAAAAAAAGAGCTTTTCAGCCAGGCTGGGCTCATTCGGGATTACGGCATTAATCCAACCCACCTGGACAGCCACCAGCACCTGCATCTTTTACCGGCCGTTCGAAACATCGCCTTTGAAATAGCCAAAAAATTCGGGATAAAATGGATACGGCTGCCTTCATCCAGGCCGGCCGGGCTCCAGGAAATAGGTGTAAATCTTCTGAATCGGGCGCTGAAATCAGGGGCAAAACGGCAAGGATTATGTTTTACCGATTCCTTTCTCGGATTTCCGGAAAGGGGTAGGATGGATGAAGAACGGCTCTCGCTGATATTGCGGCGCCTTAAGCCCGGCCTGGCCGAAATGATGGTCCACCCGGGCTACGATGCTTCCGGCAAATACGCCTGGGACTACCGCTGGGAGGATGAAATTAAAGCGCTGACTTCGGAAAGAGTTAAGAAGATAATCAAGGAACAGGGAATAACGCTGACCAATTTCAGGGATTTGTAGGGGCGGGGTTACATCCCCGCCCGTGTTTTGACAGGCGGGACGCCTGTCGTACAATACGTGCGATGAATCGCACCGCTACATTCGGGAGGGGACACAGCCCCTCCCCTACAAAAATACGTAATGAAAGAACGAAAAATAACTTTACTTGCCCTGGCCATAATCCTCGGATTCCTGGCCTTCCGAATCTACTATATCGCGACTACCGGCTATGATCTGTCTGACGACGAGGCCTATTTCTGGGACTGGTCCCGACATCCGGCGCTCAGTTATTACGACCAGGGGCCGATGGTCGCCTGGATTATCCGGCTATTCACCCATCTTTTGCCCCTCTCGCCGTTTTCCGTAAGAATAGGCGCTCCCATCTTTATGGCCCTGACCGCCCTGGTCATCTATTTTCTGGCCAAAGACATGCTGAAACCTACCCCAAAAAACGAACTTAGTGAAGCTCAGTCGGCCGGACCGGCGCTAATCGTCCTGCTTCTCTTTCACCTCACCCCGCTCGGGGCGGCCGGCGGTATCATTATGACTTATTACGCCCCCCAGGTCTTTTTTATGGCGTTGGTTGCCTTGTTCCTGTGGCAGATAGTCAAAACCGGAAACGGAAAATGGTGGTACCCTGTCGGCATTTGCCTGGGTCTGGGCCTGCTTTCCCATCACATGTTCCTACTCTTCACGGCCGAAGCGGGTCTCTTTATTCTCCTTTCCCAAAAGAACCGGCGCTGGCTTAAGAAGAAAGAACCTTACCTGGCGCTTCTTCTGATGCTTTTAACCGCAAGCCCCCTGATTATCTGGAACCTCAACCACAACATGGTAATGTTCCGGCACGCCTTGGGAATGATGTCCAAGCCGCAGCATATTGCCAGACCGCTGAATGAACTTACGCAGTATGTCGGCGGCCAGGCCGGCGTCCAGACCCCGCTCTTTTTCCTGGCGGTCATCTGGGGATTATGCGTCAGCGGATACCGGGGCCTAAAACTGAAATCCGATAAATACCTGCTGCTCTTCTGCCTCTCGGCGCCGGTGCTTTTATTCATCGCGCTCTTAAGTTTAGGCGGCCGCAGCGAAGCAAACTGGCCGGCCGCCGGTTACCTTACCGGAGTAATCGCCGCGGTTTACGTGCTGGCGGAAAAATACCGGGCGGGCCGAAAACCGGTTCGGGTTATAATCCAAGCATCCCTGGTGCTTACCCTGATTATCGGCATCATCGCTTCGGCCATCGCTTATTATCCATCCTTCGCGCCGAAACTGGGCATCAAAATCGCGCCGAAGAATGACCCGGCAAACCGGCTCTACGGCTGGAAAGCATTAGGCAAAAAAGTCTCGGAAGTTTTAAAAGACATGCCGGCGGGAACTTTTGTGGCGGCAAGCGGGTATGGCCAGGCCGGGGAGTTGGCTTTTTACGTGGCCGGCCGGCCAGAGGTTTTAGAACTACCGACCGGAAGGCGTTTCAGCCAGTATGATTTCTGGAATAAAAATATGGACGTGGCCGGCAAAAACGCGGTCTTTGCCGATTACCGGCCGATGTCCGAAAAAGCGAAAAGTTTATTTGGCAGGGTTCAACCGGAAAACCGCCTGATTATCCGCGACCAAAACAGCGGCCTTACCCGGCGTGAGTTTTATATCTACCGCTGCTACGATTACCAGCCCCCGTCTGAAAATCTCTTCAAGTTCTGACCAAAATCACCACCGTACCTCCCCCGTCAGGAATGGGGGAGAATTGGGATTAATCGTAGCCGAACTTCCGGACAAACCAGGTCTTAACGCCCTGGACCATAAACAGGTAGGTGATAACTATCAGAAAAAGGATGACGAAGTACGAGGGAGGCGGCGCCACAAAACCGAAAAACTTGGCGACCGGGGAAAGCGCGATGAACATACCGATAGAAACAATCAGAATTGAAGTCAGGATTAAAAACCGGCTCGGCCGACTCTCCAGAAAAGGAATCTTGCCGGTGCGGATGACGTGAATAACCAAGGTCTGGGTACAGAGCGATTCGATAAACCACCCGGTCTGAAAAAGCGGCGCCCGGGCGTGAAAGAGAAATAACATGACCCCGAAGGTCAAAAAGTCAAAGATGGAACTGATGGGTCCGATGATGACCATAAATTTCTTGATGGCGGCAACATTCCAGGGCCTGGGCTTCAGGAGATAATCCTTGTCAATGTTATCGGTCGGGATAGCCAACTGGGAAAGATCGTAAAGAAAGTTGTTGAGCAGTATCTGGATAGGCATCATCGGCAGAAACGGCAGAAATAAACTGCCGCCGGTCATGCTGAACATGTTGCCGAAATTTGAACTGGAACCCATCTTGACGTACTTAACGATGTTACCGAAAGTCTTTCTGCCCTCAATCACACCGTCTTCCAGAACCATCAGGCTCTTCTTCAGAAGGATGATGTCGGCCGATTCCTTGGCAATGTCAACGGAATTATTCACCGAGATACCGACATCGGATGCCTTCAATGCCGGAGCGTCGTTAATGCCGTCGCCCAGATAACCAACAATACGTTTATTGTCCCTCAAGGCGTTGATTATCTTCTCTTTCTGCAATGGTGAAAGCCGGGCAAAAACGCTGGTAGTCTCCACCAATTCCCGTAATTCTTTATGGGTGAGAGTATCCACACGGTCACCAGTCACCAGGTTGGTTACGTCCAGTCCGACGTCACTGCAAATCTTCCTGGTAACCAGTTCGTTGTCACCGGTCAGAACCTTTAATTCAACACCCAAATTCTTCAAAGCCCGGATTGCGTCTTTCGCCGTAGGTTTTGGCGGGTCAAGAAACGCGACGTAACCTTTTAAAATCAGTTCTTTTTCGTCGTCCCGGGAATAGGCCTCTTTTTTAACCTCAATATCTTTGTAGGCAATTGCCAAGACCCGGTATCCTTCCGCGCTTAAACTATCATATTCTTCCTTCAGGTCGGAAAGGATTAAATCATCGAAATCCAGCAGCTCACCGTCTAATTCGTACCGGGAACACCGTTTGAAAATCTCCTCCGGAGCACCCTTGGAAATCAACTTATCTTTGCCGTCCATCGCCACTACCACCGACATTATTCTCCGGGAAAAATCAAACGGTATCTCGTCAACTTTCTTAAACTGTTTTACCAGAAGTTTTGCGTATTTGAGGATGGCGCGGTCCAGTATGTTTTTTAACCCGGTCTGGTAGAAACTGTTCAGGTAGGCATACCTTAAGACGTCCTCATCCTCCTGCCTGATTACATCGCAGTGCTTTTCCAGAACAATCTTATCCAGGGTGAGAGTGCCGGTCTTATCGGTGCAGAGTACATCCATGGCGCCAAAATTCTGGATGGAATTCAGACGTTTAACGATAACCTGTTTTTTAGCCATGGCAATGGCGCCCTGGGAAAGATTGACGGCCACAATCATCGGGAGCATCTGCGGGGCCAAACCAACCGCCACGCCCAGGGAAAAGAGCAGAGACTCAACGAGGTTACCGCGGCGCAGGGCGTTGATGGCGAAAATGAACATCACCATAAAGAACATCGCCCGGAGCATCAGCCAGGTAAAACCCCGCATGCCCTTTTCGAAACCGGTTTCCGTGCGCATCGCGGCAATCCGCCGCGAAAGTTCGCCGAACCGGGTGGAAATACCGGTCTTAATAACAACGCCTAGGGCGGTTCCGCTTACAACGCTGGAACCCATAAAAGCGATATTGCTGAATTCGGAAGCGGCATTACTTGCGGATTGAACCGGCGCGGCAATTTTCTCAATAGGAAACGACTCTCCGGTCAGGGAGGCCTGGTTAATAAATAAGTCCTTACCGGAAATAATCCGCAAGTCGGCCGGTATCATGTCTCCGGCGGACAAATCCACGATATCCCCGGGCACAATCTCCCGAATCTTTATTTCGCGGAGTCGTCCGTTGCGGTAAACGGTTGCGGTGGCACGCACCATTTCGCTTAATTTCTCCGCTTCCTTCCCGGCACGGTGCTCCTGAATAAAAGAAAGAAAGACGCTCATCGCGGCCATCAAAAAAACCAAGACAGCGCTGATTTTTTGCCCGAAAAAGAGTGAAAACGACGCGATGATAAGCAGAACAACGACCAGCGGGTTTACAAAATAGGACAGTATTTTGACGATTATCGTCCTTTTCTTTTTCCGGGCGGGCTCATTATGTCCGTATTCCTCCAGGCGGATTTCGACTTCGCGTTCAGAAAGACCTTTCAAAGAAGTATTTAACTTCTTTAAAATTTCCTCCGGGGAAGAACTGAGATACTCCAAATCCGGAACCGACGTTTTTTGTCCGTTATTAACCATAGGGAGTAAAATTTTTTAGAAAAAAATCCTTGGAGTATATGTTATCATATTAAAATACTATTTAAGAAATCCCCGGCTGCCGGACCGATATGGTAAAATAATAATGACTTGGGCGGAAATCAAAAAGATCGGCTCTTTCAAAAAGGGCTCGCAATTATTGCGCCGGGAATGGCAGAAGGAAATACATAACTTCCGGGGTGAAAATAAAAACCTGGCGCTTTCCGTCGCGGTCGGCGTCTTTGTCGGGTTTACACCGACCGTCGGGTTCCATACCATCATTTTGTACCTCTTCAGCCGGACCTTTAAGAAAAGTTTCCTGGCCGCCTTCATCGGCAGCTGCTTCCCGTCAGGCACTCCCTGGCAAATCCCGCTGGTCTATTTTCTGGGTTACAAACTCGGCGTTTTGATGCTGGGTCGGGAAGCATTCAGTAACGTTTCCCTGGGTTATCTGCGGCTGCTCAACGCCAAACAAATAATAGTTCTCCTGGGCAAACCTCTGTTGCTAGGGTCTTTTTCTTTAGCGGTGCTCGGGGGACTTATTTCATATCCGATAGCCCTGATTATTTTGAAAAAAACGCGCAAAAGACAAACATGAACCAACACAAAAAAACTCTGCTGGTATTCTGGGGCATAATCTGGGAATGGATAATCATCCCTACCCTGGTTGTTTACCTGGCTCTTTTCCTTAACCGGCGCCTGCCTTATTTCCTGCCTTTCCGGAAGTTTGACGTTCTTTTTGCTGTTGCTTTTCTGGCCATCGGCCTTTTTTGGACGCTCTCCTCCTGTCTTCACCTCCGTTTTAAAGGCTGGGGAACCATTATCCCCTTCTGCGACCCGCCGTGCCGGCTGGTAACCGAGGGCATTTACGGTTACTGCCGGAACCCGATGTACCTGGGTTACCTGATGCTCTTCCTGGGCCTGGCCATAATTACCAGTTCCTTTTTTATTCTAATTCTTTCCACGACAGGAACCGGCCTCTTCCTGTTCCTCTACATCCGCCTCCACGAAGAAAAAATCCTGGCGCTCAGGTTCGGCAAGGAATACCTTAAGTACCGGTCCCAGACGCCTTTTCTGATGCCTCTGCGCCTGGTCCCAAGAAAAGCGGAACCGCTGCGTCTATTCGTCAGCCTGCACCTGATTTTCCTGATTCTCTTCTTCTCTTTCGGGATTACCGAGGCATTCAGCTTATTCAACTTTAAAAAAGACCCGACCCTTCAGGCGGAACAGCAGTTACGCGCCCTGCCGGATTTGCCGGCCATCGGAAAGAAAGACCGGATTATGATTCTCGCGCCGCACCCGGACGACGAAATTCTGGGCACCGGCGGCGTAATTCAAAAAGCCCGGGAAGCTGGCGTTCCGGTCAAAATAGTCTTCCTGACCAACGGAGACCACGACCTGGTAACTTTCAAGATTGATACCGGCCGGATTCTACTTACACCAAAACAATATATCGCCATGGCTGAAAAACGGCAGCAGGAATCACTCTCCGCCGCCGTATTCCTGGGCCTGAAAAAAAAAGACCTCCTTTTTCTGGGCTACCCTGATTTCGGAACTCTGAAAATCTGGAACGGGTACTGGCAAAACGCGCCGGCTTTTCGCAACGGGCTCACCAGAGCAAAAGCGGTGCCTTATCCAAACAGCCCCTCTTTCCAAAAACCATATAAGGGAGAAAACATCCTGTCTGACCTGACAACCGTTCTGGAAGAATACCGTCCGACGAAAATTTTTGCCACTATCCCCGCGGATGCCAACGGAGACCACCAGGCCGCCTACGGTTTCCTTTCCGCCGCCATTCTCAACGCCGGCGAAAAAATTACGGCCCCCAGCGTCTTCTTTTATTTAGTACACCTGGGCGCCTGGCCCAAGCCATACCATTACCACCCGGAATTCCCGCTCCTACCGCCCAAGAGACTTAAGAACAGTGAATTCCAATGGTTCAAACTCGCACTGACTCCGGAAGAGACCGCGAAAAAATATCAGGCGACGCTCTTTTTCAAAAGCGTCCTTAAGGGACGCGCTTACCTCTGGACCGCGTTTGCCAAACAGAACGAACTCTTCGCCGTTATGCCGGAATTACGGATGAAAACAATCCCCCGGATTGCGGACCCGGACTGGAGCAAAGCCCTGAAAATGGAAAATGTCGGCGCCAACGAAACTGACGCGCAGCCGGAACTGGAAGCAAACCTAAGAGGAGTCTCTTACCTCATGTCTAACGACTACCTTCTGGTTAAGATTTTTCTGAAAAAATCTTTTGAGGTCAAGACCGGAATCTCTCTCTATCTCTTTGGTTTTCGCCGGGACGTTCCGTTCGGGGCAATGCCTAAAATCCGGCTTACGGCATCAACCCTGGCCACCATGTTCGCCTACGACGGAACGCAAAAGATCGGTACCCTGCCGGCAACATTATCCGGAGACGGAACAGAACTTCTGGTTGAAGTCCCGCTTTCCCTGCTGAAACAACCGGAATCAATCTTCACCTCGCTGCGGATGCATCGCGGAGACCTACCCCTGGATTCAACCGCCTGGCATCTTTTATTATTGTAAATGGAGCATAGTGTAATCGTCCGCCTAAGGCGGGCTATTTTAGCCACGCCAAGCAAGCTTGGCAACTACTAAAATATGGTTAAAAAAACGCGTTTTCCCTCAAAACTAAAAAGGGTTATTATCGCCGCCGCCATACTGATTATTGCCGCCGGCGCCATTTACCTGCGCATAGACCAAACCGGCAACTTCCGCACGGTCAGCCCGGGTCGGGTTTACCGGTCCGGACAGTTGACGGAAAAACAACTGGTGGAATACGCCGAAAAATACGGCATCCGAAGCGTCCTGAACCTTCGGGGAAAAAATGAACAGTCCGATTGGTGGAAACAGGAAATTGCCGCGTCCGGCCAGTTGAGCCTGAAACATTACGACATCAGATTATCCTCAGATAAAGAACCTGCAGATAAGGAAGTCCAAGAATTAATCGCCGTTCTACAGGAAGCGCCGAAACCGCTCCTGATACATTGTCTGGCAGGCGCGGACCGCAGCGGTCTGGTTTCCGCCATGTACCTTTACCGGTTCGAAGGATACTCTTACGAACAAGCCCGGCGGCAGTTGTCTTTAATCTACGGACACAATGCTCTTTTGAATCCGCATACGAAAGCGATGGACCGGGCTTTTGCTGATTTTTGCGGGAAATAAAATATTCACCGCAGAGTTCACAGACGCAGAGAAGTATGGGGTTAAGAAAAAAAGCTTAAAAAAATAATGTGTTGATAATCTTTAAAGTAATTCTCTGCGCGCTCCGCGTTCTCCACGGTTAAGTTTGTCATTATGGAAAAAACAATTGAGGTGCGGGTGATTCCCCGGGCCGGCCGGAATGAGGTAAAAGAAGACGGGGAACAGCTGAAGATTTATCTCACCGCGCCGGCGGAAGACAACCGGGCCAACCAGGCACTGATTAAGGTCCTGGCAGAACATCTGGGGGTCAAAAAATCCATGATTATTATCAAAAAGGGGCTGCGCAGCCGGCAAAAAATAATTAAGATAATCGCCCTGCTGACGCTGGTTCTGCACGCCTCCTTGTCTTTCGCCGCGAACCCTCCGCAGCGCCAGGTTTCTGAATTTCACCTGGCCAACGGGTTCACCCTCCTCTGCGAAGAAGTCTCCGGCAGCCAACTGGTAAACTTTTCCCTGCTGATAAAGACCGGGTCAACCACCGAAGGTACTTTACTCGGAAGCGGGGTAACCCACCTTCTGGAACATCTTATATTTAAAGGCAAGGAGACGGAACGGCTGGCGGCAGTGGTAGAAAATAACGGCGGTTACACCAACGCCTACACTACTTATGATTACACGCTCTTTACCGCTACCGTACCAACGGAAAAATGGCCGGCAATACTACCGGCGCTTATGAACTCAATCTTTCAACCGGCCTTTACGGCGGATGACTTCCGAAAGGAACGGGAAGTGGTACTTCGGGAGATAAACCGCAACGATGACCAACCCGGTTATCAGGCAAGCCGCAACCTCTGGGACGCCGCTTTTCTGGTCCATCCCTACCGTTTCCCGGTCAGCGGATATCCGGCAATCCTTTCCGAAGTCACCTATGAAGAAGTAAAAGCTTACCACCGCGCCTCTTATACGCCGGGAAACGCAATACTGTCGGTAGCCGGGCCGATTCCAGCGGAAAAAATCAGGAAAGTTTGCGTCGAATCTTCCGCTAAGTACAAAATGCGGCCGGCCTATCTCCCCCCGATTCCAAGCGAACCGGCGCAGGTAAGTTACCGGGAGAGAAAAACTGATTTCCCGACCCAGTTAACCTACCTTTATTCCGGTTATCATATCAACAGCCTGGCCGATGAGGACACCGCCGCGCTGGATATTCTGGCCGATATCCTGGGCGAAGGAAAAACCTCGCGTCTGTACCGGGCGCTGATCGAAACAAAAATGGCTTACTTGGTAAGCAGCTCCGCTTACACGCCGAAATATCCCGGGCTCTTTACCATTACCGCAGTCTGCCTCCCGGAAAAAGCAGAACAGGTTAAAAACATTATCCGGGAAGAAATAAGCAAGATTGGTTCCGGAGTCTCCCAAAAGGAATTGACGGAGGTCCAGAAAGGCCTGCGGAGTTCTCTCCTTTTCGGATTGGAAACGGTTGAAGGCAGGGCATCCGACCTTGCCGTTAACTATTTTTTGACCGGAAACCCCCTCTATTCCCAAGTCTACCTGACCGAAACCAACCGGGTAAAAGAATCGGACGTCGAAACGACCGCGCAAAAATACCTGCGGGAAGAAAACCTTACTTTTGCGATGGTGGAACCAGCCGCGCCGGCAACTTTGTTCCCTTCACCCCCAACCCTTTCCCTTATGGGGAAAAGCGAAGGCGAGGTGCTTATACAACTAAAAACACTGCCTAACGGGATCCCTCTTTTGATAAAAGAAGAACACGGCCTGCCGATTATTTCGCTTTCGGTTTTCCTGAAAGGCGGACTCCTTTTTGAAGAAAAAAATACCGCCGGACTCTTCCCTATCCTGTCAGAACTTCTAATTTCCGGCACAAAGAGAAAGGACAGCCGGCAAATCGCGGGCATCGTAAATTCCTGGGGCGGGTCCCTGACGCCTTATAGCGGCAACAACAGTTTCGGCCTGACTTTAAGCATACCCTCGGAATCTTGGAAAGACGGCCTGAAACTTCTGGCGGAGATATTGCAGGAACCGGCTTTCCCGGAAAAAGAACTGGACCGGCTCAAGGATGAAGCGTTGGGAGGCATTATCAGCCGGGAAGAAGATTCTATGGCGAAAGCGGATGAAATCCTGCGGCAGTCCATCTTCGGTAATCACCCCTACGGATTACCGGAAAGCGGCACCAGGGAAAGCATCCGGCACGTTGACCGGACCATCATCCGGGAAACCTTTCGGAAATTTCTGGGCAGTAACAACCTGGTCATCACCGCTTTTGGAAACATCAACGAAGAAGAGGTGAGAGCGGAAGCAAACCGGCTCTTCGCCAACCTGGGTCCGGCAGAAATCGTCTTTTCGGAACCAGTTTCCACGAAAACCTTGACGGCCTTAACTAAAAAGGAAACAACTAAAAAGAAAGAGGCGGCCCTCCTGGTAGGCTTTCCCGGTATCTCTGTCTCCGCGGAGGAAAGACCCCAGCTTGACCTTTTGGCCGGCCTGCTCAACAGCCAGGAAGGCATCCTTTTCCAGAAACTGCGCGAAACAGAACCTCTGGTCTACAGCAGCGGCCTCGGCTATTTCCTGGGTCTGGAACCCGGCCTGCTTTACTTCTACGCCCAATGCCAACCGGAAAAAACGGCCCGAGTCCGGGAGGTAATAGAAAAAGTCATCGACCAATTAAAAAAACAGGCGGTCAGCCCGACGGAACTGGAAAAGGTGCGCGCAAGGGTGCTGGGCGAAGAAAAAATTGGCCGGCAGACCCTTTCCAGCCAGGCGCAGGAAGCCGGCCTTTCCCAACTTTACGGTTTGGGATATGATTTTGATTCAAAAATGGAAGAAAGAATTAAGAAGGTTAACCCGGCTGACCTGCAAAATTTCGCGCAAAAATATTTTCCGCCGGGCAAAAAGATAGTGGTCATCATCAGCCCGTAATCATATGAACCCTCAAAACGTTTACCGCTTGCTAAAACAGATTCCCGGGGGCAGAGTAACAAACTACGGCGCCATTGCCCGCGCCCTGAAACAACCGAAGGCCGGCCGACGGGTCGGCCAAATTCTGAAACAAAACCCCTGTCCGATAAAGGTCCCTTGCCACCGGGTCGTCCGTTCCGACGGCAGTATCGGCGGATACCGCGGAAGTAACCCCGCCAACATCAAACAGAAAATAGCGCTTCTGAAATCCGAAGGAATTGAATTCAAGAACGGAAAAGAATTGCGTGTCTTTCCGCTCAGCCGTTTCCTTTTTACCAAGTTTTTATTTACATTTCTTTTGTTGATAACGGGTTCTTCTCTCGCCGGAGAAACCGTATCCGCAAGAATTAACCGGCAAATCCTTCCCCTGGCAGGGGAATCGATAATCCATACGGTGCGAAACGGCGATTCGCTTTTTCTTCTTGCCCGAAATTATGATATAAGTTACGCCGCGATTGTCCGGGCCAACCGAATTGTTGACCCGAACCGAATTTTTGCCGGTCAAAAACTCGTTATTCCGAAAGAAACAGTTATTCCGAAAACAATTGAACAGGGCATCATCATCAACCTGCCCGAATACCGCCTCTACCTTTTCGCCAACGGAAAGCTTAAGGGTATCTATCCGATAGCAATCGGCCTGACAACCTGGCAGACACCGACCGGTGAATTCACAATTATCAATAAGGTAAAAGACCCGGCCTGGTATATGCCTCCGGAAATAGCCCGGAGAGAGAACGTCGAGAGAGAAATAATCCCGGCCGGTCCCAACAATCCCCTGGGCGACCGCTGGATTGGAACCTCAGTCAAACATACCGGCATTCACGGCACCAACCAACTGATGTCCATCGGTAAATCTTTAAGCCACGGCTGTATCCGCCTATACCCGGAAGACATCCAGAAAGTTTTCGAAGCGGTGGGGGTGGGCGACCCGGGTGAATTTCTTTACGAACCGGTCAAGGTTACCGTTAACGGCCGGGAAATAATTATTGAAGTACACCCCGATATTTACGGTCTGATACCCGACCTGGAAAAACTGGCCGGGGAAAAAATAGAAAAACTTAACCTGTCGGAAAAAATTGATGCCGGAAAATTACGGAAGGCGATTAAAGATTCATCCGGCGTCCCGGTGCGAATCAATTTGGACTAACTTAAGTTTACGCCTGCCGACTAAATGAGGATGATTAAAAAGATTGCTTTCCTGGGGCTGGTTACCGTCTTTCTTTTCGTTCCCCGGGTAGAAGCATCTGAATTCCTGCCTCTTTCCCACTGGTCCTACGCGGCGGTGGATAAATTAGGCGCTTACGGACTGATTGACCTCCAGAAGTTAGGCACCAAACCCTACCGCCGGGAAGATGTGTCCAAATGGACTCAAGAAGCCATCAGACGCATCCAGAACAGGGAGGTGCGCATTGGAAACGGCGAAAACGATCTGGAAGTAATTCTGCTAAAACTGAAGAAAGAGTTTTTAGACCAGCCACCGGGGAAAGCGCGATTTGAATCTTCCGCCAAGATAACCTACGCCGCTTTGGACACCCCGTCTTTTTCCCCGGGCAACGCGAACGGCCGGGACAATTACGACGGCCTGAACCTGCGGCTTTCCGGCCGGGCCGCTTTTCAAATCAATAAACACCTGAACCTGGTCCTGTCTCCGGTTGTTTACTACCAAAACACCGGAACAGACGAGGCTGAAGTAACTTTGGAGGAAGCCTATTTAAGCGGCCGTTTGGGTAATTGGGAATTGACTGCCGGAAGACTCCCCCAGTGGTGGGGAGCCGGTCAGGAAGGACAACTCCTCTTAACCAACAACACCTTTCCTTTTGACCTCTTTCGGATTTCCAACAATGAACCTTTTTACTGGCCCTGGATTTTGCGCAATCTAGGACCGTCTTACTATACCTTTTACGCCACCCGTCTGGAAGCCGACCGTCCGATTGCCCATCCCTTCATCACCGGACACCGGTTTGAGGTCAACCCCACTTCCTACCTCTCTTTGGGCTTTTCCCGCACTATCCTTTTAGGCGGTGACGGACGAAACTATCAATTTGAGCCGTGGAACTATTTCTTAATCTTTTTAGGCCGCCCCCAATACGAATACCGCTCTGAAGAAACAATCCCCCGGCTGGATACCGACCAACAACTCTCCTGGGATTTCCGCTGGCGCATTGATAATGTGGAACGGTTTCTACCCTTCCTGGGAGATACGATGCAGGTCTACGGCGAACTGGGACGGGAGGTAACCAGCCGAAGTATGTTGGACTTCGTAAACCATCCGGAAGCCTATCTGGCCGGTATCTTCATACCCAGCGTCTTGCACCAGGAAGGTTTGGACCTAAGGGTTGAATACGCCGATACCTACATCCATTACTGGCCAAATTACTGGTACACCCACGGGACGTATTCTCCGGGTTTGTATTACCGCGGAAAGGTAATCGGCCACCAAATGCAAACCGGCCGGGACCTCTTTATCAACATCACCCAACGCTTCTCCGAGCAGTGGACGGCTGACTGGTCTTTTGACCGCCAGGAACATTTTCCGGTAACTGACCCGGCGGAAATTCAAACCAGCATAGGAATAAACCTGAAATACCTTCCCCTTGAACCAAAAAAACCGGAATGGAACTTCGGTGCGAACTATGCTACAATAGATAATTTAAATAACAGTTCCGGTCAAAAAGCTGATGATTTTCTCTTTTCCGTTTCTACCAACATCCGTTTTTAAAAGGGGTAAAAATGAACCGAAAAATATTTTCTTTCTTGTTAACCGGTCTTTTTTTCTTATTCAGTATGTTCAGCACGGCGCCGCCCGTTTCCGGTGAAAACAGTATTCTTAACACTCAATCCCTTTCGGAAACTTCCGCTTCATCCTTTATGCTCTCACCCTTCACGCTATCGCCTAATCCTGCGGAGAGAAAAAAAACCGCGGAACCAGTCATTCCCAACCAAAATTTTCTATCGATAGATCATCTGTCGGTTATCGAAAAGATTTTTAACCCTTCCGAAAAAGTAAAACTGTTTGAAGAAGAACTGCAAAAAATCTATACCCTCCAAGAACAACTAAAAAAACCGGCGGTTTCCCCTGAGGTTTCCGAAGAAACGACACTGCAGCTAAACTTGTCGTTCAGCCGAATCCGACAAATAGATATCCTGCGACAATTCGGATACGATTTCTTCTCTTTAGACCCCTCCACCTTTTCTCCGGTTACTGATTTACCGGCCGGCTCGAACTATTTCTTAGGTCCGGGCGATGAGTTGGTCATTCAAGTATGGGGCATGCTTAAAGGGGATACCCGGATAGTCATCGAAAACAACGGCGAGATATTTCTTCCCGACATCGGAAAAATTTCGCTCGCGGGTAAAACCCTTGCGGAAGCAACCGAAACTATCAAGCAAAACATTAAACAGTACTACAACGATTTTCAGATTTCAGTCAGTCTGGGTAAACTGAAAACAATTAAAATCTTTGTGGCCGGAGAGATAAAAAGACCGGGCGGTTACGACGTAAGTTCTTTTTCCACCCTCCTAAACGCCTTATACTTCGCCGGCGGTCCGGTCCAAACCGGTTCCCTGAGAAACATCAAACTGGTAAGAAACGGAAAAACCTTCGGTTATTTCGACTTATACCGCTTCTTGCTCTCCGGGGATAAAAGCCAGGATTATCGCCTGCAATCCGGAGACGTTGTCTTTGTAGAACCGATTGGAAAGATTACGGCTGTGTGGGGCAACCAGATAAAACGTCCGGGCATTTATGAAATATCCGGGGAAACCACTTTAAAAGAATTGGTAACCATGGCCGGCGGCCTGCTTTATCTGGGCGCTGCGCCCCAGATAAAGATAGAATCTCTGGGCGGATACGCGAAAGAAAGAATACCGGAAGTTATATCCCTGGAAAAAGATTATTTGCTCCGGGGCGGTGAAACAGTATCCATATCCTCTGATATTGTAAGCGCCAGAAAACAAAAAACGGTCATAGTGGAAGGCGAAGTGGCAAATCCGGGCGCGTACATAATCACAGACGGAGAAAAAATAAGTTCGCTTTTAACTAAATCCGGCGGTTTTACCAACGAGGCCTTTTTACCCGGAGCATTCTTTACCCGGAAATCAATTCAGGCAAAACAACTGGAGGACCTGAACCGCTCTATTGTCATCCAAGCGGGGACGCTAATCAACGAAGCGCTTCGACCGGGCGGCGGTCTTGATATAAATGCGGCGGCAAAACAACAGGAAACGCTTAATGTTTTGCTCGCCAAAATGATACTGGGAAGAGTGGCGTTTTCTTTAGCGTCTCCGGAAAAGTTACAGGGAACGCCCAACGACCTCGTCTTGGAAGACGGCGACCGCCTTTTTGTTCCCAAACAACCGATTTCTATTTCCGTGGCCGGGGCAGTCAACAGCCGGGGTTCTATCTTCTTTGAACCGGGCCGGGATTTGGAATGGTACATTGAAAAATCCGGCGGTTACGCCAAATACGCGGACCGAAAAAATATCTTCATCATCCACGCCAACGGAATGGCTGATACGTACTTTGCCCGGCTGCAAAAAATCCAACAGGGTGATACACTTATCGTTCCGGATGAAATAAAGATGAACCGATGGGCAATGACCAAAGACGTTCTGACCATGTTTTACAACCTGGCCCTGCCGGTCGCGGCTTTTATTAAATAAAAATATTTAGAGAATGTAGTTGCCAAGCTTGCTTGGCTCTGTTCAATATTTGCGGTGCCGGTCTTTAATATATTATAATAGTATTGTAATATTTTATCAAATACAGTGTAATAGTATTGTAATATTATGGAAACGGCAAAAATAAAGCAACTCATCATAGAACACAAAGACAGGTTTTTAAAAAAGGGTTTACTGGTGAGGAGAACCATTCAGGATAATCTTTCCTCTCTTCTCGCGCAGCGGGAAGTAATTGTCATTACCGGGACAAGAAGATCGGGCAAATCCACTCTTCTTAACCTCATCTGCCGGGATTTGATGAAGGAACCGGGCTTTAATCGCTCTTCAATCCTCTATCTTAATTTTGAAGATGAACGGTTCATAGATTTTTCCTATCAGGACTTTGAAAAACTGTACGACCTGTTTTTGGAAATTGAAAAACCGCCGGCAAAAAAATATTTCTTTCTTGATGAAATTCAGAATATAAATGGTTGGGAACGATGGATAAACAGATTATATGAGTTTGAAAACGTGAAGATATTTGTAACCGGCTCAAACGCCGGCATGTCTAGCACCGAGATTTCCACCGCGCTGACCGGAAGAAACAGGCAAATAACTCTTTACCCATTCTCTTTTCGTGAATTTCTCACCGCCCGAAACTGTCTATACCAGGAAAAGGACCTCTATCTGAAAGAAAAAAAGGCAGAGATAAAAAATCTGCTCAAGGAATATGTAAAATTGGGTGGTTTTCCGGAAGTAGTTAAAAATAAAGATGTATCCCTTTTGGAGCAATACTTCAAAGATATACTTTACCGGGATATTATCGCCCGATATTCCATCAGGCACATCAAAGAAATGAAGGAACTTTGCTTATATCTGGCTTCCAACGTAGGCACAATCTGCAGTTACAAGAATCTTAAAGAAGTGATAGACAGCAAAAACATCAGCACCATAAAGAACTATCTGGAAATCCTGGAGAACGTCTTTCTTTTTTTCCGATTAAACCTTTTCGACTACTCTATCAAGAAGCAAATTTATAACCCGGGTAAATTCTATTCAATAGACACCGGGTTTTCCAATTCCATCGGATTTCACTTTTCGGAGAACATCGGCCGGATTTATGAAAACCTGGTATTCCTGGAACTTAAAAGAAGGGGCAAGGAAGTGTATTATTGGAAATCAAACAACGGGAAAGAGGTTGATTTTTTGACAAAAAAGGGGACTATAATTACCGGGGCTTTTCAAGTCTGCTTTAATTTGGAGAATAAGGCAACCAAAGACAGAGAAATGAGCGGTCTGATTGCCGTGGGGAAGGAATTGAACGTGAACCAGGCAACCATCCTGACCGATAACGTTGAGGGTGAAGAAAAACTTGGCAGCCTGAAAGTAAATATATTACCCTTATGGAAATGGCTGCTAACATAGCTGTCAATGGTAATCTCACCTTCGTCCTCTCCCCCAAGGGGAGAGGACGAAGGTGAGAGGGAATATTTGCAGTGCGACCCTTTCCGGGTCGCTTCTTTAACACCGATAACTATGGATGAACAAGAGATAAGTCTTTTAGATTACTGGCGGGTCTTGTGGAAAAATCGCCTTTTGATTATCGTTCTGTTTTTTGTTGTTTCGGCCGGGGCGTTAATCTATTCACTCCGACTACCAAAACTTTACAAAGCGACCACCTCCATTTTATCACCCGCTGACTCCTCCAAAGGCGCCGGATTGTCTTCTCTCCTGGGCGCGCTTGGTTCCCAGGGTCCAATTGGTTTAACGATAACGGCGCAGCCAAGCAGTTCGGAGGTTTTTGTCGCCATCCTGAAAAGCCGGAGTGCTGCCGACAAGGTAATTGACCGATTCAACCTTCAGGAAATCTACGGAACCAAAACAAAAGAAAGCGCGCGGGGGACTCTGGCAGGAAATACCGAAATTAAGATATCCAAAGAGAAGATGATAAACGTAAGCGTTTTGGACAAAGACCCGAATAGGGCCGCGGAAATAGCCAACTACTACGTTGAAACTTTGGATGAATTGAACCAAACCTTGAGTATTACCACCGCCGGTGAAAAAAAGCGTTTCCTGGAAAAGAGGCTGGAAGAAACCAAGGAAGACCTCAAAAAAGCCGAAGAAAGATTAAAAAACTATCAGGTGAACCATAAAATTCTGGCTGCGAGCGAAACAGACCAGTCGGCTAAAACGGCCGGAGAGCTTCAAGGCAACCTGCTGGCCGCGAGAGTGGAGTTGGAAGCGAAAAAAAGATACGCCACATCTCAAAACCCTGAAGTCATCAACCTGCAGAACCAAGTAACCGAAATGGAAAGAGCCATTACCAGCCTACCTCCCTTAGAAACAGAATTGGCCAGATTAATCCGGGATTTAAAAATCCAGAACACGGTCTATTCCCTGCTCGTCAGCCAGTACGAACAGACAAAGATTGAAGAGGCAAGGGACACCCCTACGGTCCAGGTTTTAGACCAAGCCGCGGTTCCCGAAAAAAAGTTTAAACCAAACATAAGACAGAACGTCGCCCTCTCCGGCATTATCGCTTTATTCCTCGGTATTTTCATTTCCTTCCTGAAAGAAAACGCGTCAAAAACTAAAGAATAATTAAAAAAATAGACATAAAAACCGTACTCTTTGGTTGTTTCCCAAAGTATCTGGCATCATACTAAATGAAAAACGAAAACATACTGATTATTGAGGCGGGCCGGACTGAAAAACACTATTGGGCGGACATTTGGCGGTATCGGGAACTGTTTTACATCCTTAGCTGGCGTGATGTAACAGTACGCTATAAACAAACCGCTATCGGTATAGTATGGGCAATTTTAAGGCCGCTTTTGACGATAACAGTATTTACCGTAATCTTCGGAAAGCTGGCTAAGTTTCCCAGCGACGGGAATGTTCCGTACGCGATTATGGTTTGCGCCGCAATGCTTCCGTGGCAATTTTTTGCTTCTTCCGTCTCTGATTCCAGTAACAGCCTGATTGATAATACCCAGCTGATTACTAAAGTTTACTTCCCCCGAATAATCATTCCCATCAGCTCTGTCGTTACCAGTTCTATTGATTTTCTCGTTTCTTTTGTGATACTTGTCTTTCTTATGGTCTATTTTAAATTCACCCCCGGTTGGAACATCCTCTTTCTGCCTATTTTCCTGTTGATTGCCTTTCTCACGGCAGCCGGCGTCGGCCTTTATATTACCGCCCTTAATGTAAAATATCGTGATTTTCGTTATATTGTGCCGTTTCTTGTTCAGTTCGGTTTTTACGTCTCTCCGGTAGGATTTAGCAGCAGCATCATTCCTGAAAAATACCGT
Organism: Candidatus Ratteibacteria bacterium; assembly: GCA_041653615.1. Taxonomy (GTDB): domain Bacteria; phylum Ratteibacteria; class UBA8468; order MWAK01; family MWAK01; genus JAHJUB01. The sequence continues at coordinate 31,605 of JBAZEZ010000008.1, read as the reverse complement.
CTCTTATATTCCCTGAATCCCATGGTAGGGGTGATAGACGGTTTCAGATGGGCAATTATGGGAAACAAATCAACTATCTACCTGCCCGGTTTTCTGATGTCTATCGGAGTAATGCTATTATTTTTAATTCTCGGAATTTACAAGTTTCGGAAAATGGAAAAAACGTTTGCCGATATTATTTAAGAAATTACGATGAGTGATATTGTAATAAAAGCCGAAAACGTCGGTAAATCTTATTTGATAGGCCATAAGTCTAACGAAAGATACGTGGCGCTGCGGGATGTTATTGCCAACAAAACGAAGGGACTGTGGTCAAAAATACGCAACCCTCGTTTTCACACACATAAAAATATAGAAGAATTCTGGGCGCTTAAAGATGTTTCTTTTGAAGTGAAGCAAGGGGATAGGGTCGGCATCATCGGCCGGAATGGTGCGGGAAAATCAACGCTTTTAAAAATTTTAAGCAGAATTACCGAACCAACCGCGGGAAGAGTTTCGATAAAAGGCAGGGTTGCCAGTCTCCTTGAGGTAGGAACCGGTTTCCATCCGGAATTGACCGGACGCGAGAACATATATCTTAACGGCGCGATTTTAGGAATGACGCGGAAAGAGATAAAAACGAAATTTGATGAGATAGTGGACTTTGCGGAAGTTGAAAAATTCCTTGATACGCCGGTAAAACGTTTTTCAAGCGGTATGTACGTGCGCCTGGCTTTTGCTGTAGCCGCTCATCTCGAGCCGGAAATTTTAGTCGTGGATGAAGTCTTGGCGGTGGGGGATTCTGAATTCCAGAAAAAATGTTTGGGCAAAATGCGCGATGTGGCAACAAAAGGAAGGACCGTGTTGTTTGTAAGCCACAACATGGCAGCAATCAATCAATTGTGTAATATAGGAATATTGCTGGATAAGGGGCAAGTAATCAATATCGATGAAGTTAATAAAGTGGTTGGTGTTTATTTATCAATAAATTCCGAAAAACAGGAGAGTGTAGATCTGACAACTTATCCGTATCGTAGGGGCACTAAAGAAGCGATGTTTGCGTGGGTTCAAACCTGCAATTTAAACGGGTCTTCTTGCCGCAAATTTTCAATCGGTGAAAATATAATATTAAATTTTAGAGTTAACGTTTGTGAGCAATATAGGGATAAAAAAATAAAATTGGCTATAGAATTGCGAAGCTCTGATGGGATTAGGTTATGTAATATGGTCGACGTTGATTCTCACTTTGAAATAAACAACGCCAAGGAAACAGAGGAAATATCAGTATGTCTCTATGATGTTCGTTTTTACCCGGATACTTATTATGTCAGTTTCTGGGTAGGAAGCGTGACGAGCACTGAAACTTTCGACCGTGTTGAAGATTGCCTGAGTTTTGAAATTATAGGCGGCGGCAATTTAACTGCGCGCTTCTTGCCGCGAAGTGCCGGATTGTTATTTATAACACCGGAATGGAAAAGAAACGCTTGATATCTTTAAAAAAACAGATGCGCAATGATATTTAGGTTACGCACTTGTTAAAATTTTATGTTAAAAAAATCCGACCTACAAATAGAACTATTGATCCCCCCTAATCCATATTTGGGAGATGAAAAAAGAAACCCCCCTCTGGGACTACTTTATATTGCTTCAGTTGCTGAAAAAAATGGTTATCCTGTAAGAATTACAGATTTGAGGTCCAAGAAACTTGAAGAATTTCAAGGATTAATTGGCGACGCGGACATTTATGGAGTAACAGCTTCAACCCCCGATTATCCGATGGCATTGGAGATAGCTAGAATAGCTAAACACAAAAATTCTTCTTCTTGGACGGTTTTAGGCGGAATACATGCAACTGCAGTCCCAAAAAATATTCTTCCCGATTTTGACAAGATTGTAATAAGAGAAGGAGAGTATTCTTTTTTACAAATATTGGAAGATTATAAAAACGGTCGGAAAGATCAAAGATTTTATGAAAGTCCGTACATTACAAATCTTGACGAGATACCTTTTCCGGCAAGACATCTTCTTCCATTCGATTCTGTTTTTAGCAAGAATGCACTTTCTATAAATGGAGATTACGCGGGAACCTTGATTACTGCGAGAGGGTGCCCACATAAATGTAGTTTTTGTTCTAGTGATGCCATGTGGGGAAAAAGAGTTAGATTTAGAAGTCCGGATAATATTATAGGCGAACTTGATGAAATGATAAAGAAAGGCGTGAGGTCATTCAGATTTCAAGATGACACGATGGTTCTAAAAAAAGAAAGGTTGACCGAACTTTGCAATAAAATGATCCCTTTAGAAATAAAATGGAGGACAACAACAAGAGTAGATCATGCCGATCTTGATATGTTAAACCTGATGAAAGATGCGGGTTGTGAAGAAGTGGCTTTTGGCATAGAATCTCTTCTGTCGGAAGTTTGGAATATAAACTCAAAGCATATCAATATGGTACAAATACACGATGCATTAGAAAATACACGAAAAGCAGGATTAAAATCAAGGTTGTTTTTTATTATAGGTCTTCCTGGAGAAAAACCAGGATTTGCGAATAGATTGGAAGAATTCTTAAAAAGGGAGAATCCCCACGGAGTTGATGTTTCAACAATGGTGCCTTATCCTGGGTCAGATCTTTTTAATAACCCGCAAAAATATGGCTTTGTATTAAAACCCGAAGACTTTAGTCTTTATCATATGACTTTGGGTTTAAGAACAGGGGAAGCCGAACGGTCCTTAACTTTTATACACGATACCATGACTCAGGAACAGATAATTTACGAAAGACAGCAGGCTTTAGAAATTATAAAACAAAGAAAACTTATTAAAAATATTTAATTGTTACGGTAATATTGCAGCGGTGAATCGGGAGGGTACGTGGCATTCTGGAATGGTAAAAAAGTGTTGGTTACAGGCGGGGCCGGTTTTATCGGAAGTTCCCTGGTTAAGCGTTTGGTTATAGAAGGCGCAAACGTTCGAGTAATAGACAACCTTTGGCGTGGTAGTTTAGATAATCTTGCAGCGACAGATGGCGCTCATGTAATTAATCTTAAACGTAGTTTTTATACGGCAGATTTAACCGAATATAATAAGTGTGTTGAGTTCATTCATGATGTAGATTGGGTATATCACCTGGCCGATGCGGTGGGAGGCGTTCAGTTTGTGTTTAACAACGAGGCTTTTGTGTTTCGGCAAAATATCCTCATTAACACAAATGTATTGTCGGCTTGCGTCGCAAACGGCATACCTAATTATGTCTATGTTGGAACGGCATGTAGTTACCCAAAGCATCTTCAAATGACGCCGGGAATTGTTTCTCTGCGGGAAGAACAGACCTACCCGGCTGAACCGGAATCAAGCTACGGTTGGAGTAAATTAATGGGAGAATACGAGGCGGAACTATCACAAAAATCCGGTAAAATTAACGTGGGGTTGCTGCGGTTGCACAATGTTTATGGTCCCGGCGCAACTTTTGAGGATGATAACGCCCAGGTTTTGCCTTCGTTGATTCGCAAAGCAATAAGATTCCCTGAGGAACCGTTCATTGTCTGGGGAAGCGGGAATCAATATCGTGATTTTGTGTACATCGATGATATTGTCGAAGCATTAATGCTGGTGGCGCAATCTGGAATTAACAAAGGTTTGATTCAAATTGGTTCAGAACAAGCTACGACTATTAAAGAATTAGCTCAGTTAATTACACGGATTAGCGGCAAATCAATCAACGCAACATTTGATAATAGCAAGCCTGAAGGCGACCGGGGCAGAATCGCCGTTTGTGATAAGGCCCGTGACATCCTTGGTTGGAAAGCAACCGTTACGCTCGAGGAAGGATTAGGACAAACCTACCGGTGGATAATGAATCAATTAGAATTGAAATGACGATTAAAATATTCCGAGAGACATTATGATTATTGTCAGGTTAAAAGGCGGACTCGGGAATCAACTTTTTCAGTATGCCGTGGGGCGGCATCTTGCGGAAATCCATAAATCGGTATTGAAAATTGACATCTCATTATTCAAAACATATAAACCGCATCCTTACTCCTTGCGGCCTTTCAACATCCGGGAGATTATTGCTTCGTCAGATGAAGTCCTGTCATTGACCGCTCAAAAATGGGGAATCGTAAAACGAGCGGCGAGAAGACTACTCCGCAGGCCGTCCAAACTATCCAAAACGCATATTCAGGAAAAACAGTTTCATTTTGATCCGGAGATCTTAAACTTACCTGATGGCGTATACTTGGATGGCTATTGGCAAAGCGAGAAATATTTTGCCGGCATATCCGATATCATTCGACGAGAATTTACTATAAAAATTAAACCGGATGCCGAAAATGAACGAACAATGGCGTTTATTAGCAATGTTAATGCAGTATCTTTGCATGTTAGAAGGGCTAACTATGTTTCTGAAGCGAGCGCTGCAGGACGCCATGGTACTTGTTCTATCGCGTATTACCAACAAGCGGTGGAAATAATTGCGCAAAAAGTTTCATCTCCGCATTTTTTTGTTTTTTCAGATGATATCTCGTGGGCTAAGGAAAATATTACGCTCCGATATCCAACCGTGTTTATTTCTCATAACAGTCCCGCCAACAAGGACTTTGAAGATTTACGTTTGATGGCAAAATGCAGTCATCATATAACAGCTAACAGTACATTCAGCTGGTGGGGCGCGTGGTTGAATAAAAAACCCGATAAAATAGTCATTGTTCCAAAAAAATGGTTTAAAAAGTGGTATCGTGATGAAAATACCGATACTAAAGATTTGATCCCCGGAGGATGGATAAGGATTTAATTTATGGCCAACAGTAAACCGAGAGTTACTGTTTTAATGCCGGTTTATAATAGCGAAAAATACTTGAGGGAAGCGATCGATAGTATTTTAGGACAAACCTATCGTGATTATGAATTTATCATTATTAATGATGGGTCTACCGATGGCAGCGTTAAGATAATTCAATCGTATATAGATAAACGGATTAAGCTTATAAATAATGGGAAAAATATCGGTATTTCTGCTACGCGTAATAAAGGGTTAGAGTTAGCGGTCGGCGAATATACTATTGTAATGGACTCTGATGATATAAGCTTACCGGCAAGGATAGAAAAACAGGTTAGATTTATGGATAATCATCCGGAAATAGGTGTTTCCGGTACTTGGGTAAAGTTTCTGGATACTTCTCACCATCCTTGGAAATCCATAGTTTGCAAATATCCGACGAAGCCCCGGGATATAAAAGCAAGGTCATTATTTAATTCAATCTTTGCCCATCCGTCAGTTATAATACGCAGAAATTTCTTAGAAAAATTCCAGTTAAAATATGACCCTCAATATTTAGTTGCCCATGATTATGGGCTTGGGCAGAAGTGCAGCTCTTGTTTTCCTTTAGCTAACATACCTGAGGTGTTACTTGTATACAGGGTCCATTCCAAAAGCATAACCAATTCTAATGAGAATATAGAGTTTGAAGACGTTCAACGCATTAATAGGATAAGCATTCAGAATCTTGGTATAGGCTTTAGCCGGGAAGAGTTGCTTATCTACAGGAAATATCCAATCGATTTTAAGCCGGAGTTTTTAATTAAGTTCCATTCGTGGTTGCAAAAACTGCAGAAAGCGAATTCCATTAAACAAATTTATCCTGAACCGGAATTTTCTCAAGCGCTTTCCGAGGAATGGTTTTGTGCGTGTTACCGCAGTTGTATGCTTGGAATCGGAGTCTGGTTTTTGTTTTGGCGATTGCCGCTTTCCAGAGTGTCAAAGTTTAATGCGAAACAAATTGTGAAATTTTTCTTGAAGTGCGTTATTAAAAAAGCATGTATTAATCTTACCCCTTCATTTTAAACAGTCGTTTTTCTTAAACAAAGCAACGCCTTAAATAATTCAATATCATCAATTGTGGTAATTTTTATGTTTTTGTTAGAACCCACGGAAAAGTATACTGTTTCCCCCAAATCCATCATCATAGTGCTAGGGCAGGAAGAACCGTATATGCCAATTCCTTTTTTAAATGCTTCCTGATACGCCCATAATAGCTTAGCATACTTATAAGCATTTGGAGTTTGTGCGCATCGAATAGTTTCTCTAGGTATGTACTGTTCCGTCGAGACCTCATCTTTGACTTTATAAATCTGCTCATTGTGCGGGAAAGACGCAACCGCATTGCCATATGTTCTGCATTTTACAATACAGTCGGAGATGACATCTTCACCTACCAGTGGCCTGACACCATCATGTATGACGACAATATCATCCGGGGCACACTTATCTTTTAAATTATAAACTCCGTTACGTACTGATTCCTGTCCGCTTGCGCCACCGGATATAACCCATTTCAACTTGTTAATGTTAAACTGCCTAGCACACGTCTTTAATACGTCATGCCAACCGTCCAGGCAGACAACCTCAATTGCGTCTATCTCGGAATGCCGCTGGAAAACTTCCATAGTATACGCAACGATCGGCTTATCGTTTACTTTGATAAACTGCTTTGGAATATCTTGATTGGTTCTCTTTCCACTGCCACCTGCGGTAATAAGCGCGATATTCATATTTTGGTTTGATACATTGCCTTATTGTTATATTTTACTCCGTTAAATCTATTTGTCAACCAAACAAAATCCAATAGCTGTGGAACGATTGGTCTGGCAAGGTACTTCGGCTTCTTGCCAAAGAAAACCGACTTTGCTATAATAAACAGTCACCGGATGAAAAATATCGAAAACCTGTTAAATAATCGGCCTCCGGCCTCGAAAGTATTTGAACTATCAGACCTCATCAAAAAGCCATTAAATCCTTACCTGTTGCACCGGTTGATTGAATGCAACTTTTATAAAATGCATAGTTTTTTGGAGGACAAAAGTGGCTGATAAAACAACGGATTTCTTCAGATTATTCCCTGATGAAAGATTAAGCGGTAAAACAGATTTAAGAAAAGCTCAATTAGTGATGCTTAGAATGTTAAAAATATTTGATTATTTGTGTAGAAAAAATAACATTGATTATTGGGTTAACTTTGGGACTTTATTAGGCGCTGTCAGGCATGAGGGTTTTATTCCCTGGGATGCCGACATAGATATTGGAATGACAAGGGAAAGTTATAATAAATTCGTAGAAATTGGCGTTCCGCAGTTGCCAAACGACATTTTTTTTCAAAATTCAAAAACAGACCCTCATTATCCTGCGGCAAACATTATCGAAGCAAAATTAAGAGATAAATATAGTAATTATGTTGAATGGCAAGAAAAAAACCCCAAATCAAAATGGCATAATGGCATTCAGCTCGATATATTCATTTACGATAAGTGGCTATCAAAAACTAAATCTATTTTTGAAATACAAAAAAAGATGATAATTCGCTCATTGTTATTTAAGAAATTTTTAGGATTTTTTTACAAACTGATAAAAGTTAAACATTACGCAGTACCGGAATGTATTGTTTTTTTTAATAAAGACGACCTATTTCCTTTAAAAATATTAGAATTTGAAGGCGTCTTGGTGCCGGCACCAAAAAATTATGAAAAATACTTACAAAAAGTTTTTGGTAATTATATGAAACTTCCTCCTGAAAACGAGCGGTATCCACACGAAGGTAAAATTGACGTATTTAACCCTTGTAATCACAAAGAGATCCTCCATTGGAATAAAAATGCGTCCAATTCAATTCTTTAGTAATTTTTTGTTATCGTATAAGATAATATGAAAAAGATATTTTTAAATAAAATAATTTCTTTTTGTGATTTTTTCTTGATGCCGTTAACCTTTGTTAGCGCTGTTTTATTGTTAGGGATTAGAAAAGCAGGCATGCAAAGGATGGTTTGGAGTAAAAAAATATTTATGAAAGTAGGTGTGTTTCCCATCAGAGACCATTACTATGAACCACTTTTTAATCCAAAGCATCTTAAGAAATCTCTCAGGAAAGACAGAGAACTTCCGGGCCTTAATTTTAACGATTCGGAACAATTACAGATTTTAAACAAATTCAACTATAACAAAGAGCTCGAAAAAATACCGAAGGAAAAAACAGATCTTCTGGAATTTTATTATCGTAATCCAAGTATCGGCCCGGGCGATTCGGAGTATCTGTATAATATGGTCCGGTTATTTAAACCGCGAAAGATTGTTGAAATCGGGTGCGGTTATTCAACATTGATGGCCATTAACGCTGTCAGGCAGAATAAAAAAGAAAATCAAGATTATTTTTGCGAACACGTTTGCATAGAACCCTACGAAAACAAATGGTTAGAAAGTTTAAATTTGAAGGTTTTTAGAGAAAAGATTGAAAATATTGAAAAGAAAATTCTAAAAGACTTAGAAGCAAACGATATTTTATTCATCGATTCTTCTCATATTATAAGGCCTCAAGGAGACGTGCTTTTTGAATATTTAGAAATCTTACCGATTTTACGAAAAGGTGTTTTGGTGCACATCCACGATATCTTTATTCCAAAAGATTACCTCGATGAGTGGGTATTGAAAGATGTAAAATTGTGGAACGAACAGTACATCTTAGAAGCATTCCTGACATTCAATAATGAATACCGGATTATCGGCGCGTTGAATTATTTAAAACACCATTATTCTAAAGAAATTTATAATAAATGTCCAATATTGGCAAACGAAACAAATGAGGAGCCGTGTTCATTCTGGCTCGTAAAGGCTTAACGGTGAATACGCCATTTCATAAAATCTCATTTATTATTGCGTCTGTTGACCGGGACCGGGAGTTGCAACAGTGTATTGCCTCTATCGAAAAAGCGCACGAATATAGACAAGATGTTCCGATTGAAATTCTAGTGGTTATTCAAAAAGCAAAACAGAAAAAAGATATTAAAATACAATATCCTGAGATTGTTAAAGTTTACTATATCGATAAAATCGGCTTATCGGTAGCCAGAAATTTCGCCATTGAAAAAAGCGCGGGGGATTATCTTGTTTTTTTAGACGATGACGCGGCGGTAAGCCAAAATTTCATCGATATATTGTCAAGGGAAATGACGGCATACAATAAAGTTAACGCATTTTGTGGCCGGCTCGTAGATTCTGCCCAAGGCGTTCCTTTTTCCGTTCTTTTCAAAAACACCAAGATTAAAAAATTAAGCCGCTTCGACTTTCAATACTTCATGGGCAGCGCTCATGTATTAAACAGGAAGGTGCTCGAAAAAATCGGTTTTTATGACGAACGTTTTGGAGCGGGCGCCAAATATTACGGGTCGGAAGAAACGGACATTTTTTTCAGATTAAAAGCGGCCGGAGAACAAGTGGTATATTTGCCGAATTTAATATTTTTTCACCCTATTCCCGTTATGTCTCCCGGTTATGTATATAAATACGCGTATGCTATCGGAGCGATGCTTACCAAAAACAGCATTAACGACAAGCCTTGTTTTATCGTATACTGCTCCATCGTTTCGCAGAGGATAATAAAGGCATTCGTAAGAATAACACAAAAGTTTCTCCTTAAGGGGATATATCAAGAAAAAGACGAAAAATATCACTACAGCTCGATATTACACGGTACATTCGCGGGAATAAGGGATTTCATAAAGGATGAATTATGATTGAAAAAATTATGCACAATGATACGGTTATCGCTCTTATTATTTATAAAGACTACAAGCAGGATGGAATTCGGTTTCTGTCGCCCAACGAATACTCTTTGCAAATGGGCTACATGACGCGTCCGAAGGGCTATCAGGTTTTACCGCATATCCATAATCCCGTCCACCGCAATACCATCGGTACTCAAGAAGTTTTATTTATCAAGAAAGGAGAAATTCGCATCGATTTTTATTCTTTTGAACAATCCTTCTTAGAGAGCCGCAAATTATCCGCCGGCGATATTATTCTGCTCGCCGGCGCCGGCCACGGCATTGAGGTACTTCAGGAAGCCGAGATAATTGAAGTAAAGAACGGCCCGTTTATTGAAGGCGCGGACAAGGGCAGGTTTGAAGGCAAAAAGGATAAAAAATGATACCGGTGAACCAGCCGTTGCTCAACGGACGGGAAAAAGAATTGCTGGCGCAATGCATCGAGACCGGTTGGATATCTTCGGATGGTCCGTTCGTCGGAGAATTTGAACGTAAATTCTCGGCCTATATTGGAGTTAAGCACGGGATTGCGGTCTGTAACGGTACCGCGGCTTTGGAGACGGCCTTGTTTGCCGCCGGCGTGGGCAAGGGCGATGAAGTAATCATACCTGCCTTTACAATCATCTCCTGCGCTTCGGCGGTTATCCGGCTTGGCGCGGTACCGGTATTGGTGGACGCGGAACCGGATACCTGGAACATGGATACCGGCCGGATTGAAGCGCGCCTGACCGCAAAGACCAAGGCCATTATGCCGGTACATATCTACGGGCATCCAGTGGACATGGACCCCGTATTGGCCGTTGCCGAAAAACACCGGCTGGTCGTGATTGAGGATGCCGCGGAAGTCCACGGAGCGGAGTATAAGGGACGCAGGTGCGGCGGCATCGGCCATATCAGCGCTTGGTCGTTTTACGCCAACAAGATAATTACTACGGGCGAGGGCGGGATGGTCCTTACTTCTGACCCAAAAATGGCTGAGCGGGCGGCATCTTACCGCAATCTTTGTTTTCGTCCGGAAAAAAGATTTTATCATACCGGTTTGGGTTATAACTTCCGCATGTCTAACCTGCAAGCCGCTGTTGGTGTGGCGCAAATGGACCGTATTGATGAATTTGTGCGCATTAAAAGAAGTCTGGGAGAATATTACCGAGGGAAATTGCAAAAGATTAAGGGAATTAAGTGCCAAATTGAAAAACCCTGGGCCAAAACGGTTTATTGGATGTATTGCATTGAGTTGGACAGTGCCTTAAAATTGGACGCGGAAACAATGATGAAAGAACTCAAAAAAAAAGGAATCGGAACACGTCCGTTCTTTAGGGGGTTACACGAACAGCCGGCCTTGCGTGATTTGGGGCTGTTTCGGGGAGAACATTACCCGGTCACCGAACGAATTGCCCGACAGGGGCTGTATTTACCTTCGGGTATGGCCTTGACTGAAAAACAGATTGATGAGGTAGTGGACGCAGTGCGGATTATTATCGACGGTTATCGTTAAAAAGTTAAAAATGGAAACAATTACCCGGACAACCTGTCGTCTCTGCGGTTCAAATAAGTTACAGGAAGTATTTTCGCTCGGAGAACAATATATAAACGATTTCGTACCCGCGGAAAGAGTCGGAAAGGGACTGAAGGCGCCGCTTGACCTGATAATATGCACCCAGTGTTCCCTTTTGCAGCTTCGCCACACGGCTCCCCAGGAATTACTGTACTCGCGTTATTATTGGTATCGGTCCGGGGTGACCGATACGATGCGCCGGGCGCTGCGGGATATTACGGCGGGGATTGAATCTACGGCAACGCTTAAACCCGGCGATGTTGTGCTGGATATCGGCGCAAATGACGGCACGATGTTGGCAACTTACACCGCGCCGGGGATTCACCGCGTGGGATGCGAACCGGCGAATAATTTGGTTGAAACATTAAAAAACAACGCGGAATACGTGATGCATGACTTTTGGAGTTACGAGCGATATATGGAGTTGGCTTCTCGTTGGGGGTTTGGCAAAGCCAAAGTTATTACCGCCATCGGCATGTTTTATGACCTGGAAGACCCGAATAAATTCATTAAAGACGCCCAGCGCGCCTTGACGGATGACGGAATCTTTGTGGCTCAGTTGATGTGTTTGGCCCCGATGATTGAAAAAAATGACTTAGGAAACATATGTCACGAACACCTGGAATACTATTCGCTTAATTCGCTAAAATATTTATTTGAGAATAACGGGCTTGAGATGTTCAAGATTGAAGAAAATGATGTCAACGGAGGCAGTTACCGAATTTTCGCACGGCATTACAAGGGAACGGGTATCGCTTTTAAAGAAAAAACCGCGCTTGGTGATGTTTTAGCTTTTGCAAAACGCATTGCAGATAACCGTAAAAAGTGTGTCGAATTCATTACCGTCGAAGTTGCCAAGGGTAAAAAGGTTTACGTTTACGGGGCGTCTACTAAAGGAAATGTAATTCTCCAATATTACGGGCTCGACCATACGTTGATTACGGCAGCCGCGGAGCGCAGCCCTGAGAAATGGGGCAAGTATACCATTGGTTCCTGGATACCGATTGTATCCGAAGAAGAAGCGCGCAAGGCTAATCCGGATTATTTCCTTGTACTGCCGTGGGCTTTCTTTGATGAATTTTATAAACGTGAGGCAGGATGGCGTTCACGGGGCGGCAAATTTATCGTTCCGTTGCCGGAATTTCGTATTGTATCGTAAGTCTGAATACGCGTACTTATTGCAAGGGAGAGGATGCATTATGAAAAAAGCGTTAATTTTGGGTGTAACGGGGCAAGACGGCAGTTATCTTGCGGAAATTCTACTTGAAAAGGGATATGAAGTGCACGGGATGGTGCGTCGTTCGGCAACAGGCAACACCCGCAACATTGAACATCTTATTCAAAATCCGGAAGTGTTCAATCACCATTTTTTTCTTGACCGGGGAGACCTCGCTGACGCAACTTCGCTGTTTCGCATCATTAATTCAGTCAGGCCGCAGGAAATATACAACGAGGCCGACCAGGACCACGTGGGCTGGAGCTATGACATGGTCGGTTATTCGGCAGACATCACCGGGGCAGCGGTAGGACGTATCTTAGAGATAGTCCGGCAGGTTGACCCGACCATTCGCTATTTTCAGCCGTGTACTTCAAACATGTTCGGCGTAACCGACAGCGTCACGCAAAATGAAACCACACCGTTTAACCCCTGCAGCCCGTATGCGTGCGCCAAAGTAATGGCCTTCTATCTTACGCGCTACTACCGTAAAGCTTTCGGCATGTTTGCGTCAAACGCCATTCTTTATAATCATGAGTCGCCGCGGCGGACTCCGGAATACGTGACGCGTAAGATTACACGTGCGGTGGCGCGAATCGCTTTGGGTAAACAAGACAAACTGGCGTTGGGTGACCTGAACGCCAAAATTGATTGGGGCTACTCCAGGGAATACATGGAAACCGCGTGGCAGATTTTACAGTTGGGCAAACCCGATGATTTCGTAATTGCTACCGGACAAGCGCACTCGATTAAGGAATGGGTTGAAAAAGCATTCGCGGCGGTAAACCTTAACCCGGACAATTATGTTGTTACGGACGCTAAACTGCTGCGACCGACTAAAACATCCGTATTGGTCGGGGATACCGCCAAAGCTCAAAAAACATTTGGTTTTAATCCTAAAGTTAAATTCGAACAACTTGTTAACCTCATGGTGAAAGCCGACCTGGAAAAGGAACGTTCGTATGGAGACAGCGCTTAGTAAAACAGAAAATTCATCGGATAAAATAAAAATTTCCGTATGCATAACCACGCGCAACCGCGCCAACCTTATCGGCGAAAGCCTCGAAAGCATTATTTCTCAAGCTGACGATAACATAGAAATCGTTGTTGTAGACGGCGCGTCCACAGACAACACGGCGGAAGTCGTGCGAAAATACCAATCGAAATTCAGGAATTTAGTATATCGGCGTTTAGAAAAAAACGGCGGTGTTGACCTGGACATGGCACAGGCTATCAAGCTTTCGCGCGGTGAGTACTGTTGGTTATTTTCAGACGATGACGCGTTAAAGACAAACGCGATAAAAAGAATGTTGGAAGAAATCAAGTCCGGATATGAAATATATCTTTGCAACATAACAACCTGCGATTTAAAAATGCGGCCGCTCAGAAACCGGCTTTGGCTTTCCGCGAATATTAAAGACAGGGTTTTTAATCTGCACGATAATAACGAACTGACGGAATACTGCGATAGCGCAAACTCAATTGGCGCCTTATTCAGTTATTGGAGCTCGATTGTCCTACGCCGGCAAGAGTGGACGCAGTCCGGTTATCAACATGATTTTGACGGGACGGCATACGCGCTTGCCGCCTCTCTTTTTTCCTTCACCAAACGAAAATGCAGGCTGAAATACATTCGAGATTCTCTTGTGCTCTGGCGTAATGATAATGAAAGCTTTCAAAATACCGGCGGATTAGTAAAAAGATTCCTGCTTGATTTTGACGGATATCTAAAATTAGCGGATAAATTTTTATCAGAAGACCTTAGGGCAAAAAAAGCTTTCCTGAAGGTTATGACGCGCGAACACCCCTGGTATACGATAATTAACGTGACGTCTTTTATTAACAGCCCTGCGCTATGGAGACAATTCAGGGATAACTTGCTTAAATTTGGGTACAGCCCCGGTTTGGCGGCAGCCTGCTATGCCCTGGGGAGGCATAAAAAACTTGTATCCCTGGCCGTATCGGTAAAACGCAAAATAGTTAAGAGCCGCCGGGTAAATAAAATTGTAGAATTCCTCAATATATTTCGCAAATGATAAATCTGTTTAATTATCTATTAATTTTTAATGTTTTTGCGGGCGGTTTTATTCTATTTTCCTCGCCGTTTGAATTCTATGTCGGTTACATTTTCATCATATTTTTTCTGGTCATGTATCTTCTCCGTTACCGCGATATTAGCATCAATTCAAACTTTCTGCTCATATTAACGCTTTTGACGATTTCTTCTCTTGCAAACGTGTGCCTCGGAAACGACACATTTTTTCTTATGGCAAAACAGGTTTTGGGTATTCTCATAACCGGATTTGCCTACTACCTGTTAATCAAAATCAACAAATACGACGTTAACAAGCTGTTTAAGATTTACCTGCGAATCGCCCTGATTGTGGCCATTATCGGAATTTTCCAGGAATTCAGCTTTTTGGTAGGATTTAAAGCCGGGTATGATTACAGTTACCTGATACCAAAGTGGTGGCTTGCGAAAACAACGTTTGGAATGTTGAGAGTGAATTCAATTTTTATGGAACCATCTCATTTCGCCTTCGCAATGGCTCCGGCATTGTTCGTTTCCTTAATAACTATTTCAAAAAATAACTCCTTTTACCTAAGCAAGAAAACTAGCATATTATTAATCATAAGTGTCATTCTGACATTTTCGGCAGTTGCTTATATCGCAATCTTAATAAGTTTGTTCTTAATTTATTTTAAGGTCAAAAAACCCAGATATTTATTATTAGCGGTAATACTGATACCGGTTTGTATTTATACCGCTTATCGTTATGTGCCGGACATCCGCATGAGGTTTGATGATACTTTAAGAGTCGCTACCGGGGCAAAGCAACCGGGCGAAGTAAATTTAAGCACTTACGCCTTAGCCAGCAATGCTTTGGTCGCTTATAAAAGTTTTGTCAGTAATCCTTTGTTTGGCCGCGGCTTAGGAAGCCACCCTGTTTCATATGATAAGGAATTCCCTTATTCGGGTATTTTGGGCGGTTTTGGGCAGGAATATGCTCCGATAGTAAACAAAGAAGACGCCAATTCTCTTTTCCTCCGGTTAGCTTCCGAAACAGGATTGTTCGGCATGATAGTAGTTCTTTGTTTTGTATTTAAATTCCGCCTTAAAAACAGGGGTAACGAAAATATATCAATAATCAGCAACGCGATATTTACCATGTTTATGATACAGTTATTAAGACAGGGCCACTACTTTTACAACGGATTGTTTTTCTTTGTCTGGTTGTACTATTTCGCGTATAAAATTCACAATTCGAAAATTCGGAAGTCGAAAAACCAGGAGCATATACATGCTTAACAAATACGGTTTATGGGGAACTATTCAACTCGCGGTAAATATTTTATACACAAAACTGTTTTTCCCGACGTCCCGCTTAATCCGGCGCCCTTTTTATATTCGCGGGAAAAAACATATAAACCTTGGCTATAAATTAACTACCGGAGTAGGATGCAGACTTGATGCTTTTCCTAAATCACCCAAGGTTTGTATTCAATTCGGAAATAACGTACAAATTAATGATTATGTTCATATCGGCGCAATCGACAGTATCCGTATCGGAAATAATGTTCTCATCGCGGGCAAAGTCTTTATCGCGGACCACAACCATGGCTCATACGGTTATCACGAAATTCACTCTCATCCGGACACGCCTCCGGCGTTAAGGGAACTCTCCGGCAAGCCTGTCATCATTGAGGATAACGTGTGGATTGGCGAATGTGTTTCTATTTTACCCGGCGTAACCATCGGAAAAGGATCAATCGTCGGCGCCATGTCTGTCGTGACAAAAAACATCCCTCCTTATTCCATCGCGGCCGGTTCCCCCGCGAAAGTCATTAAGAAATTTGATTTCCTGAAAAAAGAGTGGGCGGCAGCATGAAAAAAATTGTCATCTCCGGCATCAATTTTCATTCCGGAGGACCGCTGGCGATATATCACGATATTTTAAAGATACTGGAATCAGACTACTCCGACAAATATGAAATCATCGCGTTGGTACATTCCGCTGTTTTATTCGAAAAATACAAAAAGATAAAATTTTTGGAGTTTAACGATTCCGCGGGAAATTATTTTAAGAGATTCTACTACGAGTATTTTTATTTTAAAAAACTATCCCGAAAACTCAACCCTTACCTGTGGATATCGTTGCATGACATAACCCCCAACGTACAATCAACCATTCAGGCTGTTTATTGCCATAACCCCTCTCCTTTTTATCGTTGCACGCTTAAAGAACTAGTTTTAGACCCTAAATTTTTCCTTTTTACGATTTTTTATAAATATATTTATAAAATAAACGTCACGAAAAATAATTACGTAATCGTGCAACAGGATTGGATTAGGCAACAAATGGTTGAACTTTTCAAAATTCCAAAAGATAAGATTATAGCAGCCGTTCCAAACCCGGCGGTAGATTTTCAAGATAAAACGCCGTTATCCATAAACTCCGCAAAAGCAAATTATGTATTTTTTTATCCGGCTTTGCCCAGAGTTTTTAAAAATTTTGAAATAATAGGCGAAGCTTCCAAAATCCTGCTCCGGAAAGGTTTAACTAATTTTAAAATTTACCTGACGATTGACGGCAACGAAAACCGCTACGCCAAATATGTCTTTAATAAATACGGTAAACTTAAAAATATCGATTTTATCGGATTGCAAACGCGAGATACGGTATTTGAATACTATTCACTTTGTGATTGTCTTCTTTTCCCGTCAAAATTAGAAACCTGGGGTTTGCCGATTTCGGAAATAAAGATATTTAAAAAGCCGATAATTGTTCCCGACCTTCCTTATGCTTACGAAACAATCGGAGATTATGAAAAAGTTCTATTTTTTGACCCGTCATCTCCGCGGGGATTAGCCAATGCCATGGAAAAAGCAATCAAAGGAACCTTCGGAACTATCAAATCAAAAAAAATACGGGAACCATATGTAAAAAGTTGGAAAGAATTAATAAACTATCTGGTCGGACACCAAAAAAATGACTAGCATATCAATCGTTACTTATAAAACGGACGAGGCGGTCCTAAAAAAAGCAATCGCAAATTGCGCCAAGAGCAACCTGGTAAAGAAAATTTTTATTGTGGACAATTCACCCGCGGATAATCTCAAAACCTTCGCCGAAATAAGCGATAGTATAGTATATATTTTTAATAACAGAAATCTTGGATACGGAAAAGCGCATAATATTGCTGTCAGAAAAACGATTGAGGATGGAATAAAATATCATCTTGTTTTAAATCCGGATGTATGTTTCGAGCCGCGGGTCATTGAAAATATTTATGAATTTATGGAAAAAAATCCCGATGTCGGGATTCTGATGCCTAAAATTTTATATCCGGATGGTTCTATCCAATATCTTTGCAAACTCCTTCCCGCTCCGGTTGATGTAATATCAAGAAGGTTTGTGCCGATAAAAAAATCCGTCGAAAAAAGAAACGAGGCTTACGAGTTGAGATTTACCAAATATGATAAAATAATGGAAGTACCGTATTTATCCGGTTGTTTTATGTTTATCAGAACAGCGGTTTTTGAAAAAGCAGGTCTTTTTGATGAAAGATTTTTCCTGTATTTTGAAGATGTTGATTTGTCGAGAAGGATTCATAGATATTACCGAACCGTATATTATCCCGAGGTTTTTATTTATCACGGATTTGAAAAAGGGTCATATAAAAATTTCAAACTTTTAAAGCATCATATCGTATCTGCTATCCGGTATTTTAACAAATGGGGATGGTTTTTTGATAAAGAAAAAGAGAGAATAAATAAAGAAACGCTGGAAAAAATCTCCTTAAACCTATTCTAAAATAAAACAGGTTCGATTATGCGCATAATCGCCGAACACCGTAACCTAACTTTAGGGTGGAAGGTTATACTCCTCCTTCTGCATCTTCTTGCCTTAATTCTGGCTATATTGTTGGCGTTACATCTCCGTTTCCCGGCTGACGAAATAGCAATTCACCTCAAAAAACATTACGGCGCGTTTTTCCTTTTTGCTTTCTTTTGCCTGCCTGCTTTCTACGTCACCGGACTTTATGAAATAAAAAAAAATCGAAACATAGAAAATATCATTCTGTGTTTTTTGTGGGCAACCGCCGTCGCCGTAATTTTAACCATCGTTATCTCTTACTCCAGATTGATGGCCCCGGGGAGAATTGTTCTTTTTTTAACGGCATTTTTTACAATTTTATTCGGCTCCATTTTTACCTATTTTTACGGAAAAATATTCTTAGGTTCAACCTCTTTCTTCCGGCTGGCATTCATCTCCGAAGACCCCCTGCATCGGGAATTGATTAATCTAGTCAACTCCAACCCGTATTCCGGTTACGCGGTTGCCCAGGTAGTCAAATCCTCCGAACTATCCAATCTTTACCCGGAAAACGTTGACGGGCTCGTTTTACCCGCCGGCCCCATTCAATCAGAAGCTGCCCGCGCCTTACGCAAAAGCCATTTTAACGGTCTGGAGATTTGCGACCCGCTCTTTCTTTACGGGGAACTGACCAACCAGATTCCGGTTGATTACCTTACCGAACAGTGGCTTTTTTCCGCCGCGCTTGCCTGCTCTCTTTTTCACATCCACAAAATCAAACGACTCCAGGACATTGTCGTTTCTCTGGTTGGCCTACTCGTTTTTCTTCCTTTTTTCCCTTTTCTGGCCATTGCCATAAAACTTAATTCCCGGGGTCCGGTATTTTATAAACAAGAACGCGTCGGCCGCAACGGGAAAACGTTCTTCATCATCAAATTACGCACGATGACCAATAACGCTGAAAAAAAGAACCAGGCAGTCCGGGCAGAAAAGAACGACCCACGCGTTACCATGGTCGGTAAAATCTTACGGCGCTTGCGCATTGACGAATTCCCCCAGTTATTCAACATCTTGCGGGGTAACATGAGTTTGGTCGGCCCCAGGCCATACGAACAACAAGAACTGGCGGAAGAACTTGCCCTGAATATTCCCTTCTACGGAGAACGGCTTCTCCTGCAACCCGGTCTTACCGGCTGGGCGCAGATACATTATCCCTATACCGCGTCCTCTCCCGAAGACAGCAAAAGAAAACTCCAGTATGACCTTTATTACTATAAGAATGCTTCCCCCTGGCTTGACATGCTAATCCTTTTGAAAACCTTTCGCACCGTCTTGACCGCTTCCGGCCAATAAACACGCCGGATAGAGTTTGCGGCTATTCCTGTTTTTAAAGAATCCGGTAGTTAGGAGCAAACATTCGCCATAATTGCTAACCTACCGTCGATTTCCATTGTCCCTGGTAGTTGTTAAAAATAACGCGTAGGTCAATACGGCATTTTTCGTAAAAAACTTAAACCCATGAGAAAAGATTTCTTGATATTTGGAAGCCCGCTGATTGAGCAGCCGGAAATAAACGAAGTGGTTGCCTCGTTAAAATCAAGCTGGCCCGGAACCGGACCAAAAGCACACACATTTGAGGAAATGTTTAAAAAATATAAAGACAGTAAATATGCCATGGCGTTAAATTCCGGTACGGCCGCGCTACATCTTGCCATGCTTGCAATCGGCATAAAACCGGGAGATGAAGTCATCGTTCCAGCGATGACTTTTACCTCCACTGCCAGCGCCGTCATTCATGCCGGCGGAATTCCTGTTTTCGCAGATTGCAAAAAAGAGTCAATGAATATTGACCCGGAGGATATCAAGAAAAAAATTACTTCTAAAACAAAAGCGCTTATTCCGGTTCATTTTGCCGGTCGGGCCTGTAATATGGACGCGATTATGGAAATTGCCCGGAGTCATGACTTAAAAATAATAGAAGATTGCGCTCATGCCATTGAAACAGAATATCATGGAAAAAAATCCGGAACCTTCGGGGATTTAGGATGTTTCAGTTTTTATGTAACCAAAAATATCGTAACGGGCGAAGGCGGAATGGCTATCACTAATAACGAAGATTGCGCCAACATGATAAAAATAATGGCTTTGCACGGAATGAGCGAAGATGCCTGGGGCAGATTTGGCGACTCCGGGTATAAACATTACCAGGTTCTTTACGCCGGATATAAATATAATATGATGGATATCCAAGCAGCAATAGGCATTCATCAGCTGCCAAGAATTGACAAGCATTGGCAAAGACGTCAGGAAATCTGGAATGTTTATAATGAAACTTTTCCGGATTTACCGGTATTCACACCAGCTCCGGTAGAACCCGACACAAAACATGGATATCATTTGTATACCTTATTGCTTGATACGGATAATCTAAAGATGACGAGGGATGAATTCTTGGATAAAATGACCCAACGCAACATCGGCGTAGGCGTGCATTATATCGCCCTGCATTTACATCCTTACTACCAAAAAACTCTTGGATACAAAAGAGGGGATTTCCCGAACACAGAGTGGATTTCGGATCGGACCGTATCTCTGCCTCTTTCGGCAAAACTGACCGATAAAGACGTGAAGGATGTGATAGAAGCGGTAAGAGAAATTATGAAATATAATGTAAATAAATAAACGGAGTGTATTAATGAAATTTGGGGATGAACTCGATAAATATGTAATATTGAAGTTGCCTCTAAATAAGTACGCGGACACGGCGAGCACTTTAAAATCAGGCTTTCGAATCGCGGGACCTGAAGTTCGAAAAAAAATCAGAAACGAGGAAAAAAAACTACTCAAACTCTATTTCCGCAATTGGATGGCGCCATATTACGGTAACTTGAACGGTTGGAAAATTAACTCTCCTATTTATATTCTATATCAAGAAAAGCTTGTAAGCGGACTATACTTTTGCGATCAAAATGAATTTGGCGAAAATGGCTGGGGACAAACACATTACCTCTTTACGGACCCGGAATTCAAGGGAAGAGGGCTGCACCGTATCTTGTTCAAGGAAACCATGCGCCGAGTAAAATCATGGGGTCTCCAGGGAGTAATAATCAATACCGATAGATACCTATTGCCTGAGATATACATCAGATGGGGGGCAACCACATGGAAAGAGATAAAAAAAGTAAATTATTCGACGCCTTCGAGACCGTCGAAAAGATTTTCGGAACTTCCAAAAAGGTTGATTCGAGCTCTTGGAAGTCAATTTTTAAAAATTCACAGGAGCACTGATTCGATAAAAAAATGAAGTCGCTATCCAAGAATTGGCCTGTCTATAAAATAGCCGGGGGAGATAAATGATTTCTTTTTTCGCGGATAAACTATTCCGGAAATTTTTCTGTACAAAGCTTATCAAAACAAAAGTGGGAATCAAGCCCATAAACCAAATAACGAATTCGGAGTATTTTAATGATATTATTATCAAGAGCGTAACTGATTTGGAATTTAAACAATTTATCTACCCTCCTGATTTTTTAAAAGATAAATACACTTCCGTAGGCAGAAACATCAGCGAATGGCCGCACTATGAATTGATTAAATATTTGGATAATAACTTACCTTTGGATGACTGCGATTATGTAAAGAGAACGCGAAGCGGAACCTTGGATTTTCGAAATAAGGGGAAAATATTACCCGAAAACCTAAAAATGGTTTATCGGAAAAGATTAAATGCCATAAAAAAAGGTGAAAAAATCTCAATAAAAGTTTGTTTAGTTTATGATAAATTTTATACAGTTGCCGATGGTAAGCATTCTTTAGCGATGGCATATTACTTTAATTATCACAACCTACGATTCGATGTGATTCCGAATCTATATTTCGATACTTACTTCAGGTGGATATTTGAAAAAAGAATAAAAAATGATAAAAACTTCGGAAAACATAATGATTTTTTCAGGAAGGCGCATGAACACAGAAAAAAAGAAACTGATAGAATCATTGAAAGCGGATTTAATAAATAATCCGATAGAATCAGGCGCGCCGGTATATCAGCCGATTTACTTTGACGATTTTAAAAATATTAAAACAAGTTTAAACAGAGATAATTTCCATAAAAAATTTAATTTGATATTTAAATACGTTGACGGAGACTTATCTAATAAAAGAATCCTTGATGTTGGTTCAAACGCAGGGTTTTTTTCGTTCGCGGCCGCAGAAAAAAATGCTGTCGTAGATGCTTTAGAGCCATCAATCAGGTACTATGAATTGTGTCGAAAACTCTGCGCGATTTATGGCATTTCGAATATTAATTTTATCAACAACCCAATATCCGCGGGGTTTCTGGACAACAAACATTATGATTACGGATTTATGCTGAGTGTTTTCCAGTGGATATCTGAAGAAAACAACAAACTCGCCTACGCCAAAAATATTTTACTGGAAACCTCGAAGCATACAGACGTTTTGTTTTTTGAATTAGGTTGCAACTCCGGCAAATCAGCAATAGAAACAAAGAAAAAAAACCATCTCGCGTACGTCAATTATTTGTTAAAAAATAACACAACCTATAAAAATGTAAAATTAATAGGCGCTTCAAAACTTTGGGGAAGATATTATCGGTATTTGTTTATCTGCTCCAATAAAGACGTAAACGTAAAGGAACCTTTTTATTCATTCCTGAAATGGGTTAACGTTTAAAATACAGCATGAACCTGACAACAAAAACCGTTCAGGGTGTCGGCTGGTCCGGAACATCACGTATCATCCGCTTGCTGTTTCAATTGGGGATTACGGCAATTTTAGCGCGGTTGCTTACCCCGAATGTTTTTGGATTGCTTGCCATGGTAATTGTGTTCACAAACCTCGTGGCGATATTCAGTGATTTTGGATTAGCGGCGGCGCTGGTACAACGTAAAGGACTCACCGAAGAGCACCTGTCTTCCTGTTTCTGGATAAATATATCAGTAGGATTCCTCTTAGCTTTCCTGTTGGCCGCTTTAGCCCCGGCAATTGCTTATTTTTACGGTGAAGACAGGCTAATTCTCATTGTCGTGGTCTTAAGTTCGACTTTTTTCATCTCTTCCTTCGGCATCGTCCAAACCGCTTTGTTTACCAAGGAACTAAATTTTAGGCCGTTAGCAATTGTTGAAATATTGGCGGTTGTAATTTCCGGAACGGCGGCGGTTATTTTGGCTTTTTCCGGCTTTGGAGTATGGAGTCTTGTCTGGCAACAGGTTATTTTCAGCCTTGTAACAGTGATTTTCCTGTGGAGCTTTTCCGGCTGGAGACCAAGAATTTTATTTAAGCGGCAACGAGCTAAAGAACTCTTCAGGTTTGGTTTTAATCTCACGGGATTTAATTTTGTAAATTATTTTAACCGTAATCTTGACAACTTTCTCATCGGAAAGTTCTTGGGTTCCGTGCCTTTAGGGTTCTATAATTTAGCTTATCAACTTTTACTCTTCCCCATAAGCAACATTTCCCAAGTCATCGGACGGATTATGTTCCCCGGTCTTTCCACCATTCAAGACGATAAAAACAGCGTGCGCTATGCTTACACAAGAGCCACTCGTTATATCGCGACGGTGACATTTCCATTAATGACGGGACTTTTGGTGCTAGCGCATCAGTTTATTTTGGTGGTTTTTGGCCCTCAATGGGAACGGTCAATTTTTTTAGTTCAAATCCTTGCTTTGGTGGGTTTAATGCAATCCATCGGTACGCTAAACGGAACTATTTACCAATCTCAAGGGCGCACCGATATTCAATTTCATGTAGGAATTATCTTCGCTGTCGTAACCGCCTTCTCTTTCATTATCGGACTCCGGGGAAACGTGGAAGGAGTAACCATTGCTTATGCCATAGCCTCGTTTTTGTTGGCATACCCAAGTTTTGCTATTCCATTCAAGCTAATCGATTTGAAATTTAGCTATTTTTTCAAGCAGTTTAAATCAATATTTTTAGCAACGGCAGGGATGGGAATAATTGTATTCACAACGCGCGTTTTTCTGGAAAATACTTGGGGAATAAGTGATCTGGTTACGCTTTTATCAACCATCGTTGTCGGTGCGGTGAGCTATGCCGGCCTTTTGTTTGTATTGGATAAATCTTTATACCATGAAATATTCCGGTTAATAAAGCAATTAAAACCTTTGCCGCCGGCTATGATTAAACTGGAAAACAGCAATCCTGAAGAAGGAAAATTATGAAGACGGTTATCCATTACACGGCCGGTACATATCTGCCGATTACGGAAAATTGGATATACGGACAAATTAAAAATCTCAAACGATATCAGCCCGTTGTCTACGCTCTTCAAACGGAAAATCTGGATATATATCCCACGGAAAGAATAAGGTCGCTGGAACTGAATCCGGAGTTGAGAAACCTCTACACATTTTTTAATAAAGGGTGGAATAAATTGTTTAATTTTTATCCGCGTTTTCTATTTAACCTGAGGCAGGACAAACCGGCATTGGTCCATGCCCACTTCGGTCCTTCGGGATATGGTTTTTTGCCGCTGAAGAATTTATTCAAACTCCCGATGGTCACTACATTTTACGGCTATGACCTAAGTTTGGTTCCATCACAACATCCGGAATGGAGGGAAAAATATAAAAAACTATTTAAAGAAGGAGAAGTCTTTCTGGTAGAAGGAAATTACATGAGAAAACGCTTGATTGAACTGGATTGTCCGGAAGGAAAGATTATTGTTCAACATTTAGGAACCGATTTAGATAAAATCAGGTTTGTACCGAGAACTAACGAAGACGCGGAGGTAAGAATTTTAATATCCGCGAGTTTTAAAGAAAAAAAAGGAATTCCTTATGCGGTCAAAGCTTTTGGGCAAGTCAAACAATCTCATCCTAACCTGAAATTGAAATTAACGATAATCGGGGATTCGAACGGTAACCCGGCCGGCGAAGAAGAAAAAAAGAAGATATTCAATGTCATACATAGGTATAATTTAAAAGAATGCGTTAATTTACTTGGTTATCAACCATACCCGTTATTCTTAAGAGAATTATATCGGCATCATATATTTCTTCATCCGAGCATTCGCGCGGCAAACGGCGATACGGAAGGTGGCGTACCGATATCTGTTATCGAAGCTTCGGCTTCGGGCATGCCAATTCTTTCTACCACACATTGCGATATACCGGAAGTCGTTATAGACGGACAGAACGGATGTTTAGTCCCGGAAAGGGATACAGACGCTTTGGCAAAGAAGTTAGAGTTTTTGGTTCTCAATCCCAATTTGTGGCAGAATATGGGATTGAGCGGAAGGAAACACGCCGAAAAGAATTATGACGTGAAAAAACAAACCCGGCGGTTAGAAGAAATATACGATGAAATTTAACAAGCTAAATGACGATAAATAGAATTAAATCTCAAATTTAAGAAAATCGCCTATGACTGAAAAACCTCCGATGGTAAGCGTTGTTCTCCCAACCTATGACCGGGCACACCTGATAGGCCGCGCCATTCAGAGCGTGCTTGACCAAACTTACCCGGATTTTGAAATAATCGTAGTTGATGATGGTTCCACAGACAATACGGAAGCGGCGGTAAAAGATTTTAAAGACAAAAGGATAAGATATATTAAGCACGGCGAAAACAAGGGAGGGCCTGCGGCGCGTAATACGGGAATCAAAGCAGCCAGAGGCAAATATATCGCGTTTCAAGATAGCGACGATGAATGGCTACCGGAGAAGTTGGATAAACAAATTAGGGTTTTTGAAACAGCGCCGCCGGAAGTGGGGATTGTTTACACGGATATGCAGCGAGTAAATGAGAATGGCGACGTAGAATATTGGCACTCGCCAAAAGTAACAAACGGAAGTTTAATAAACCCAAAAACCGCGGACTATCAAGTAAGCCGGCTTGGTATTTCAACGCTGATAAAAAAGAATTGTTTTGATACGGTAGGACTCTTTGACGAGCGGTTTCCTCGATGGCAAGATTTAGATCTTTATATCAGATTGGCAAAACGATACCGCTTTAACCATATCAAGGAACCTTTATATAAATACTACGCGACGAAAGGGGTGTCATCTAACGCTAACGATTTAATCGTAGCGTGGGAGTTATTGTTAGAAAAATATTCCGAAGAAATTAAGTCAAATAGAAAATTTTACGCTAACCAGTACTTTATTATGAGCATCGCGCTATGTTCCGGCGGAGAACTTAAATCAGGCAGGGGTTATCTCATAAAGGCTCTTAAAACATACCCGTTAAATATTAAATTTTTTCGCGCAATTCTGGCATCCGTACTGGGAAAAAAAGCATACAAGGAAGCCGCCGTAAGCTATCGAAAAATAAAAAAGTTGTTAGCGACAAAACATGAAAAACACTGGAGAAGTTTGTCAAAACGCTTAAAAAAATGAACATGCTGTTGGATAATACAATATTTGCCCTCCAGAAATCAGGGAAAGATGGTTTACTGACAGCAGAATCCGGCGGCATCATTTTGAATTTTTGACGGCGGGACAACGGAAACGATATAATTAGAGAGATTCGGGGGATTAGCTCAGTTGGGAGAGCGCTTGCATGGCATGCAAGAGGTCGAGGGTTCGACTCCCTTATCCTCCACTTCAGTTCAGAACGGAGTCGATGGGAGCGAAGTAAGGCAAGGCGACCGATTAAGGAGCGTTGCCAGCGGGTGGCCGACCCGAGGCGTACCGAAAGCCGAGGGCGCCGACTCCCTTATCCTCCACGACTCGGGTGTCTGGTTCGCGAAACGCTCTGCGTGGCGGGCAAAACTACGCAACTCGTAAACGAGGCTCGCCGTGTTCTCGTCTGTACCTCAAGACGAGCCACGGCTACTCATTTACTCATTTTGCTTGTTTTGTTACCGGCACTCCGCGAGTTCCGCTCACCAGATCACCCTCGCTTAACTACTCTACCGATATTTGTAGTCGCCCGCCTTAGGCGGGCTCTGTTAACAACAATATGAAACTTCCTCTGGTGCTTTTGACGGCGGTGGCGCTGGCTTTCCTAATTTTGATGCACAACATCCAGGGCCTGCGCACCGAAAAGGTGCTCAAGGAAAGAGCCGCCTGGCAGGAAATACACATCGTCTGGGACTGGAATAAAATGGCCGCCTGGGGCAAAGAACACCGGCCCTTCCAGAAAATAGAACAGGAACAAAAAGAAAAAACGTCGGAAAAAACGGGTACGGAAAAAGAAAAGAAATGAAATTCGGTCTCCACATCTCCATCGCCGGAAAGATTTACGAGGCGGTTGACCGCGCCGCCGCTCTCTCCTGCGATACCTTCCAAATGTTTTCGCGCAACCCGAGGGGTTGGACGGCGAAGCTTCTGGAAGAACCGGACGCAACGGAATTCCGACAAAGAAGGAAACAATCCGGGATTGCGCCAATCGCGGTCCACATTCCCTACTTGATAAATCTCGGTTCACCGGATGACGCTCTTTACCAAAAATCTATCCGGGCTTACATTGAAGACATCCGGCGGGCAGATTTCCTGGGCGCCGAATACTTTGTCACCCACCTCGGCAGTCACCGGGGAACGGGGGAAGAATTCGGTTTAAAAAGAATCGCGGACGGACTGCAGGCGGCCCTTTCCGAAACCAAGCCGAAACTAAAAGTTTTGCTTGAAAATACCGCGGGCAGCGGAGACAGCCTGGGCCATTCCCCGGAACAAATCGCCCGCATCCTGGAGATGGTCCCGGACGAGAAATACCTGGGACTCTGCCTGGATACCGCGCACGCTTACGGAGCCGGTTACGACGTGGCAACCGAAGAAGGGCTGAACGCCTTCCTGGAAAAGATTGGGCGGCTCCTGGGAAAGACGCGGCTCTGCCTCATTCACGCCAATGACTCCAAAGCGGCGTTAGGCAGCCGGGTTAACCGCCACGATGATATCGGCGCGGGAAAAATCGGGCTGAAAGGTTTTCAAGTAATCGTCAACCATCCGGGGTTAAGAACAATACCTTTCATCCTGGAAACGCCCAAGAAGGAACCGGACGAGGATGAGAAAAATTTGAAAACGATAAGGGCGTTGGTAAATTAGCCCCCTCACCTACGCCTCTCCCCTAAGGGGAGAGGTAACAGGAAATAAGATGAAATACGAACCCGCGGAAATTGAGAAGAAGTGGCAGAGGTTTTGGGAAGAAAACAAGACCTTTCTCACCAAACCCCAAGGAAAAAAGAGCTATATCCTGGAGATGTTCCCCTATACCAGCGCCCAAATTCATATGGGCCACGTACGCAACTACACTATCGGAGACGTTATTGCCCGGCAAAAAATGATGGCCGGATATTCCTTACTGCACCCAATCGGCTACGACTCTTTCGGGATGCCGGCGGAAAATGCGGCCATCAAGCAGAAAATCCACCCGGCGGACTGGACCTACCGAAACGCGGAAACCATACGGCGCCAGTTAAAACTTCTGGGGCTCTCTTACGATTGGAACCGGGAGGTCATTACCTGCGCCCCGGATTATTACCGCTGGAACCAATACTTTTTTTTAAAACTGTTTGAGAAGGGCCTCGCCTACCGCAAAAAATCCATCGCCAACTGGTGCCATTCCTGCAAAACAATCCTGGCCAACGAACAGGTCATAGACGGAAAATGCTGGCGCTGTTCCGCCGAGGTGACCCAAAAGGAATTAGAACAGTGGTTTTTCCGCATCACCGCCTACGCGGAGGAACTTCTGGACAGTTCCGGTCTCTCCGGGTGGCCGGAACGGGTAAAAATAATGCAGGCGAACTGGATCGGCAAAAGCATCGGCGTAGAAATCTACTTCCCGGTTCCGGACCTGAACCGGGTTCTTTCGGTCTTTACCACCCGGCCGGACACTATCTTCGGCGCTACCTACGTTGTCCTTTCGCCGGACCATCCACTGGTATCGGAAATTACCGCAATTTCAAAAAATAAATCTGAAATAGAGTCGTTTCTAGAGCGGAGCCGTAAAGCCAAAGACCCGGAAGAGATGGCGAAGGAAGGAGTCTTTACCGGAATCAAGGCGCGCAACCCGGTTAACAACGAAGAGATACCGCTCTTTCTGGCAAATTACGTTTTAGCCGGATACGGAACCGGAGCCATCATGGCGGTTCCGGCCCACGACAGCCGTGATTTTGAATTCGCGAAGGTGTGCGACCTTCCCATACGGGAAGTAATCCTCCCTCTCCCCACAGGAGAGAGGGTTGGGGTTGGGGGTGGGGGTGGGGGGGCACTGCAGGCCGCCTACGAAGAACCCGGCACCCTGGTTAACTCCGGCGATTTCAGCGGCCTCGCCAGCGAAGAAGCCAAAGAGAAAATTTCCGCCTGGATGGAACAGACCGGCATCGGAAAAAGAACTCTCCATTACCGCTTGAGGGACTGGTGCATTTCCCGCCAGCGTTATTGGGGAACGCCCATTCCAATAATTTACTGCGAAAAATGCGGGGTTGTTCCGGTTCCGGAATCAGAATTACCAATTATTCTGCCCAGGGACGTCGCCATTACCGGCACCGGCGGTTCACCGCTGGACATAGCATCATTCGTAAACTGTACCTGCCCGCGTTGTAAGGAAAAAGGCCGCCGGGAAACAGACACGATGGACACCTTCGTAGACTCCTCCTGGTATTTCCTGCGATATGCCTCCGGAGACTGGAAAGACAAACCGTTTGACCCGAAAGAAGTAAATTTCTGGATGCCGGTAGACCAATACATCGGCGGCATTGAACACGCTATCCTCCATCTTCTCTACAGCCGCTTCTTCGTAAAGACTTTGCGCGACCTGGACCTGGTCAATTTTAACGAACCGTTCACCAACCTTCTTTGTCAGGGCATGGTTATCAAGGACGGCGCCAAGATGTCCAAATCCAAAGGAAACGTGGTAGACCCGGAAGAAATGATTAAGAAATACGGCGCGGATACCGTCCGGCTCTTCATTCTTTTCGCCGCCCCGCCGGAAATGGACCTGGAATGGAGCGACCACGGCATGGAGGGTTGCTGGCGTTTTCTGAGCCGGGTGTGGAACCTGGCGGAAAACCTCGCTCCCTCACCTGCGCTTCTCCCCGCGGGGGAAAGGATGGAAATATTGAAAAAATCTCCCGCTACCCTCCGGAGAAAGAGTTTGGGTGAGGGAGACAAAGAATTCCTCCGCTGGCAACATCAGACCATCAAAAATGTCACCGAAGACGCGGTTAACCGTTTTCAGTTCAATACGGCCATTGCGCGTCTGATGGAATTCAGTAATTTTCTTTCCGCTGCCGCAACGGATAAGAACAACATCTCCGGCGCTAACCTTGCCGAAGGGCTTAAGACCATCGCGCTCTTGTTAGCGCCCTTCTGCCCCCATTTTTCCGAAGAACTCTGGGAAAAACTGGCAGGCCAACCCTCGGTCTTCTCTCAAAAATGGCCGGAATACAACCCGGAATTTCTCATTGAAACAGAACATGAAATAATAATTCAGGTTAACGGAAAGGTGCGCGGCCGGCTTAAAATAACGGCCGGTATCTCAGAGAAAGAAGTTAAATCACTGGCATGCTCAGACTCGAAAGTTGCCGCGCTCCTGGCCGGCAAAGAGATTAAAAAAATAATCGTGGTTCCGGATAAGTTAGTGAATATAGTCATAACATAATTTGTCATTTTGAGCAATAGCGAAGAATCTCGTTGTTAAAGAGAGATCCTTCGCAACTACGGCTCAGGATGACAAAAATTTGATATGGACCCAACCCTCCTCTTCTTATTGGCCGCGCTGGTTATCATGCTCCTGGCCCGGCCTCTGGCAAAATTCCTGCGGTTACCGGCCCTCTCCATCTATATCCTGGGCGGGTTGATTCTGGGCCCAAGCGGCACAAACCTTGTCAAGGAAACCGAACCGCTCCGATACTTTTACCATCTCGGCCTCATCCTCCTGATGTTCTCCATGGGTCTGAAAATAAAAAGACCCCAACTTCAAAAAAACCGGAATACCGTATTTAACGTCTTTATTTTTAACGGACTGGCGGCCGGAATCGTGATGGGACTATTCCTGGCCCTGTTTCCGATTCAATTCGGAACAACGATGGGAACGGTATTCCTTTTCGGCGCCATCTTCACCTCTTCGTCGTTAGAAGTCGTCGTACCTTTTCTGCACGAGTTTTCCTACCGGAGTTCCCGTCACATCCGCGCGTTTGTCTCCGGTCTGGCCCATGGAACATTGATGGCGGAAATTACCTGTCTCTTCCTGGTCTCGCTCTTCATTTTTTACTTCAAAAAACCCGACCTTGTTCTTTCCCTGCTCATGGGAACCGGCATTGCCGGCTTCATCTTTATTCTTATCTACGGACTCCCGTTCTTTGCCCGTAAAGCCGTCAGCCATCCCCGAGCCGGAAGAATTTCCGTGGAAGACCAAAGCCGAATCCTGATTGCCGCGCTCCTGGCAATCGTCTGGCTGGCAGTCGGCCTGAAGGTACAGGTTATCATCGCCGCCTTTCTGGCCGGAATCGCCCTGGC
>JBAZEZ010000007.1:0-81524 GCA_041653615.1 Candidatus Ratteibacteria bacterium | reverse complement strand
ATCTTTTGTGCAAATCAATACCGATATGGTATCCTTGTTCCATAGGGCTGCCTCCTTGTATTTTGGGACTGATTGTAACATTAATCAGAACTCTGGAGGTAGTCCTTTCATAATATCATTGCGAGCGAATTTTGCGCGGCAATCCCGTTTTACGTAGCGCGACCATTTTATGGTCGCTTTTTTCCGTTATAATATTCCCATTCTCAAATGTGGTAAAATAACCTAATGGATAAAGACTGGGTAGTTATTTGTTCCGCCAACGGAGAAGTGGAAGGGAATATTATCAAAGGGAAACTTGAATCGGAAGGAATTCCTGTTATGTTAAGGCAAGAAGCTATCGGAAAGTTTTACGCTTTTACCGTTGACGGACTCGGCGAAGTAAAAGTATTAGTTCCCGCGCATCTCAAAGAAAAAGCCTTGAAAATTATCGGAGAAACTGCTGAATAAATAAATTTCGGTATGTATTCCGCCCCCCCCTCCTGCGATAATTATCCATCCGGTCTCTTTCGGCTACATGTGGGGAAATTTGAAAAACGACGCACCGTCCGGTTGTAGTTATCAGGTCTGATTTACACAAATTTAGCGTGATGACCGTTGACCGAAAAGCGATGGGGTGGTAACATTTGGTTTGTATTATCTATTCAGGAAACGGTTATATTCAGGAGAAAATTATGAAAAAGAGAAGATGGGTATCGATGCT
The DNA here is from genome assembly GCA_041653615.1 of Candidatus Ratteibacteria bacterium. Classification (GTDB taxonomy): domain Bacteria; phylum Ratteibacteria; class UBA8468; order MWAK01; family MWAK01; genus JAHJUB01. The sequence continues at coordinate 80,824 of JBAZEZ010000007.1, read as the reverse complement.
TATTGCCGGTATTTTGCTTTGCAGCTTATGTCAGAACGCCAAAGGGGATGAGCGCCAGGCGCTGGCTGAGGAATTGTTAAACGTTAAACAGATGCAAAAAACCATGGAAGGGAATTTGGCAACGATTAAGCAAACGATTATTTCCCAGATAAAGGCAAAGAGTAAAGGGCAGGATGTTCCGGCGTCCGCCTTTGCTATTATGGACACGGTGTTTGGTCTTATCTCCGACGAGATGGGTTGGAGTAAGATGAAAGACGAATATATCTCCGTTTACGCAAATGCTTATACGGAAGAGGAACTTAAGGCGCTGATTGTTTTTTACAAGTCTCCGGATGGTCAGGCGGTGTCCGGCAAGGAATCAGAGATTTTTGGGAAGGTCGTGGAATTAAATCTGAATCGTATGGTGCAAATTATGCCCAAGATTTAGGCCAAGATTAGTGAGTCTGTGGCTAAGGAGAGGGGATCTGTTCCGGAGGATCAATCTAAAATTGCGTCGTGCATGTCCAACTTGAAGCAACTGGGATTGGCCATGCTTATGTATGCTAATGACAACGGTGGGAAGTTTCCGGACAATCTTGTTTTACTGCAATCGAAAGGGTACATCGGTTCTTTGGAATTATTAGTTTGTCCGGGATACAAAACAGCGTTAAGCACAAAGCCGAGGGGGACCGTTGCGCGAACCAGTTATATTTATGTAAAAGGACTGTCCCAAGTGGATGGTCCGCAATCTTTAGTTATGTACGATGCTTCGGCGGGCAACCACGGCGGACAGGGCAGAAACGTTTTATTTCTTGACGGCCATCTAGAGTATGTTCCCGAAGGAAGGTTTCAGGCACTTCTGAAAAAATTCATGGATGAGCATAAAGGCAAGGTTGCCTTGGTTGAAGCAGGGACACCGGTTGATTCGGAACCGGTTGAAAAAATTGTTGTTGAACCCAATAAAAGCGATGTTTTATTAGCTAAGGGTTATGGTTTATCGGCAAACGAGGACTTGAAATACATAAACCCTTCATTGCGTGAAGAAAAAGAACCGGCCGGCATCTTTTTCCGTTGGAGCGAAGGAAAGGATTTGAGCGAATTGGGACAGGCGCGCGATACTACGGCGGATGTGCGCGGTGTACTACATATACTCGCGAACATTTATTCCCAGGAAATAGAAGGGGACCAGGAATTGTTAAGCGCGAAGGTGCCCGGGGATTTTGTTGTCCGCGCCGGGACGCCGCCGGATAAAATCGTGACGCGGCTGGAAGAGGTTCTGCGGCAAGACCTCAAACTTCCGGTTCGGCTGGCCTTCCGTGATGTTGAAAGGAAGGTAATCGTGGCGCAAGGTGTTTTTAACCGTAATCCTTTGTTCAACCGGCGGCCTAACCAGATAGAAATTTACGGTGAAAACCTTAACCAGGACCCAAAATACGGGGTCGTAGTAAGCGGAGATTTTCAATTGTTCCTCAAGCAGGTCGGTATGTACCTTGACCGTCGGGTGGTAGGCTATGCGAAGATTCCGAACAACAGTTCCTTGGAATGGCGTTATAACGATGAAAAAGGAGGTTCGAAGAATATTGGTTTGGTGTTTCAGCACCTTACCGAACAGACCGGCTTGACGTTTAAGGAGGAGAATCGCCTGGTGCGGGTTCTTTTTGTGGAGCGCGCGGACTGACGCTGAAATTAACAATCGGGTAACATCAAGGAGGAAACATGGATGCTAAAATGTGGTACTGGTTAATCGGCATTGTCGTTTTTTATTTTTGGACGGGGGTCCGTATTGTAAGGCCAACCCATCGGGGCTTGGTGGAAAGACTCGGCAAGTACAACCGTTTTGCCGACGCCGGTTTTCAATGGGTGATACCGGTTTTGGAGAAGTTGTATCAAATCAACGTAACGGAGCAGATGGTAGACGCCGAACCTCAGGAGATTATCACCAATGACAACTTAAACGCCAAGGTGGACGCCCAGGTATATTTCCGAGTTAAGCCCGATGAAGACAGCGTTAAGAAGAGCGTGTATAACGTTAACAACTACCAATATCAGATAGTTAACTTGGCCCGGACGACCTTGAGAAACATCATCGGCACGCTTTCTTTGAAATCAGCCAACAGCGAGCGCGGGAAAATTAATACCGACCTGCATAGTACCTTGAAAGAGGAGACAGCCAGTTGGGGTATTGATATTGTCAGAACAGAGTTGAAGGAGATTCAACCCCCGGAAGACGTGCAGGAAACGATGAACAAGGTGGTAAAGGCCCAGAATGAAAAGGTGGCAGCCGTTGATTTTGCCACCGCCACAGAAACCAGGGCTGACGGTGAAAAGAGAGCCAAGATTAAAGAAGCGGAAGGGTACCGGCAGGCTTTGATTCTGAAGGCCCAGGGTGAAGCGGAGGCCATTCAGCTTGTTAATGAAGCGGCGGAAAAGTACTTTATCGGTAACGCCCAGGTTTTGCGAAAACTTCAAGCCGTGGAAACTTCACTGCAGAACAATGCCAAGATAGTTGTTCCGGAAGGAACCCAGATTATCACGCTGGTCGGCGAAATGGCCGGAGCGCCGGTTATCGTTCCCATGGATAAGAAAAAATTATAAAAATTTCACAAAAACATAGGTACAGGGAGATTCATAACCAGCGTTAGCTGCAGCAATATATTAACCGAACACCTGATTACATTGTTGCTTATCAGGTTTAAGGAAAAATAAAGATGAAAATTAAATGTCTATGGTTTGTATCGGTGATACTGTTAATGAGCGGATTGGCTTTTGCAGAAGGAAAACTAAACCCCGAAAACAGTTTTCAAATTCACGCTGTATTTGAAGTCGAGAAATTCAAAGGGGAAGAAAAATCGTTTGCGGAACTTACGGACCAAGCGGTTAGCATCATAGACGCAAGATTAAAAGCCCTTGGGGTTAAAGCGGAATCCCGGAAGGAAGGAGATAGAAGAATCATTGTAGACTTAAAAGAGGTTCAAGATTCCGAAGGGACCTTAAACATCATAAGAAAACCGTATTATATGGAGTTTAAACTAGTTGAAAATAATCCAACCCTTTTGGAGAAGGCATTATCGGGTAACATATCAGAGAATTATCAGTTACTTTATGAATGGGAAAAAGACCCAAAGGGCGTTCTAAAACCGTCTACACCTTACCTTGTTTTTACCCAACCGATTTTAACCAGTGGCGATATACAAGATGCCCAACAAAATTACGGTCAGGGAACCCTACCGGTAGTAGGCATAAAATTTAATTTGGCCGGTACCAAGAAATTCGCTGAAGTTACAGAAACCAATTTCAACAAAAGATTGGCCATAGTCCTTGATGGAATTGTCCAGGCCGCACCGGTCATTAAAGACAGAATTCCTTCCGGAAGAGCTCAAATTTCCGGTCGGTTCACCGACCAGGAGGCCAGCGACCTTGCTCTGGCTCTTCGTACCGGTAGTTTGCCGGCACGGCTTAAATTGGTTTCCAAAAGCATGCTAAAGGTTCGTTAATTTTTGTATTTTTAAAATACAATGAAAAGAGATATATGAAAAAGGAAATTTCGTCTTTTTTTCGTCCTAAAGTACAGTTTTACCGGGTAAGTTTCTTTGTACTTTTTTTGATTGCATCTTCTTGTTTTCTGTTCAGCGTAGTACACTACAGAAAAGAAATAATTCAATTCACGGAAAATGAAAAAGTGCTGAATGGGAAGGTTGAAGAATTAACAAAAGAAAATGACGGTTTGAAAGCTTCTTCGCCTAATGTTGTTTGGATGCAATCTTTGCACCAGCCCAAGCTCTCTTCGCAGGAAATCCAAAACCTGAAGAAGAAAGGATTGAAAAATCCGGTCAATGATATAGTTGCCGACCTCATAAAACATAGTGAACTTATTCCATACCAGGGGACCCTGGGCGGTAAAATGGGGTTTTACTCGGAAAAAGATATTTACGTGTTGTCCACCAAGTTGGTCCGGGCGTCTTTCGAAGACGGACACACGGGTGGATGGATGTTGCTTGAATACCAGGTAATGGATAAAAACAAGATTTCCTGGAAAGTTCTTGAGTCTTATTTGGAATAGAAAATGTTTAGTGGATATTTTGCCGGGATATTGCTTGTTGTTGAATTGATTGTCATCGGAATTCAGGTCTGGTATATCCTGAGCTTAAGGGCCGACGGGGAGATTGGTAACCAGAGGTTTACCGTTCTGCTTTTGATTTCGTTGTTGTCCCTGTTTGTCGCGATTACCCCTTTTATCGGAGTCAGGGTAGTACCGGGTTTTCTGGTTCTTGTTTTTCTATCCTTGCCCATCGTTTCTCTTAAAGTCAGCCAGTGCCTGGAAAAGAAGCACGGGGAGGTAATGGATGCCGCGAGAATTCACGAGGAGATAGGTAAGTGGGAATACACGATTCAGAAGGACCCGGAGTTTGCCGGGGCGTACACTTTTTTGGGTGACCTGCACCTGAAGTTAGGGGAAAAGGATAAGGCGCTGGCATATTACAAGAAGGCGCTTTCCCTGAAGCCCGACGACCCCAAGATACTTGACCAGATTATGTTCGTTGAGAGGAAGATGGAAACGATACCGAAACTGACCAAGTCAGACCTGGACATCGTTAAGGGGGAGCTTAAAAGATTCCCGCTTATTTTCGGGCTGGTTCTGGCGGTAATTTTGAGCATCGTTTTCGCTGTTTATCTGCTTCACGTTCTACCTGCGCCGGTGGTTTTTCTTATCGTCGCGATTGTTCCCGTTATTCTTTTTTTCCGCTGGATTTTGAAGTTATAACCCATCCTTTGAATTATGGTAAAATAAAAAGATGGAAAAAGAGTGTAAAGCGGCGGTTAACAAGGCAAACTGCACCTGTACCTATGAACCCTGCGGCCGGAAAGGCGTCTGCTGTGAGTGCGTTGTGTTTCACCGCCGTAGCAAGGAGGTACCCGGCTGTCTTTTCCCGCCGGAATGGGAGCGGAAATACGACCGGTCCATCGCCGCGTTTTTGAAAGCATGGGGCAAGTAAGCACGAGATTCTTCGCTTGCGCTCAGAATGACCCGCCTTCGCCAAGGCTTCGGCGGGCAAAGCATTAATTTTCGCCTACCACGCACACGACATTTATGAGAAAATACGTTAATTCCTTCCGTCCGTGATTGATTTAATCCCTTGTTTTCGGATATAATAAATACTCGCTTCATAATCCCCGAATTACCGCTTTTTATTAATCATTTTGAGCGTTAACTGAAAAATTTTAAGTATGGTTAATAATTTTTGCTGGCATCTGCCCACCGAGATAATCTTCGGAGACGACGCGCTCGCCAATCTGAAGAAAAAAGCGCAAAAGTTTGGAAAGAAGGTTTTTCTGGTAACCGGTAAGAATTTTGCCCGGGAGAGCGGTTTGCTTGATGAAATTGAATTTTTACTGGGCGAAGCCGAGCTGGATGTTAAGGTTTTTAGCGGCGCCATTCAGAATCCGGATACCAAAACCTGTGAGGAAGGCGCCAGAATCTGCCGGAAGGCAGGTTGTGATTGCATCATTGCCGCCGGCGGAGGAAGCGCGATGGATACCGCCAAGAGCATCGCGATTTTAGCCACAAATCCCGGCCGGTTGAAAAACTATTTTGGAATGGAAAAGGCAAGCAGGCCGCCTTTGCCGATTATCGCTATTCCTACCACATCCGGAAGCGGCAGCGAGGTTACCCCGTACGCGGTAGTTATCGAGACCGGGAGCAAGGAAAAGAAGACGATAACCTGCGCCGGTATTTATCCCAGGTTATCGCTGGTTCAGCCGTCGCTTACCCTTTCCTTGTCGGGATTTTTAACCGCTTCTACCGGATTGGACGCTTTGAGCCACGCGGTGGAAGGCGCGTTAGGGAAAAGGATAACGCTTTTGAGCTTAACAATCGCCAGGGAAACAGTTAAGATTATCAAAGAAGCGCTCCCCCGGGTTGTCAACAATCCGAACGATTTGGAAGGCCGGGAAAAGATGAGTCTGGCAGCTATGATGGCGGGATTTGTTATTAATCAAACCAGCACCATCATCGCGCACGGAATGGGTTATCCGCTTACTATTAATTACGGAGTCCAACACGGTACCGCCAATAGTTTAGTTTTACCGGCCATTTTTGAATTTCTATCCGGAAAAGGTTATCGGGAGAGAATCGTTGAAGTGACCGGTTGGGAAGACCCGGTTGCCGGTTGGAGGGATTTTTGCCGGCAGATTAATTTGCCGGTTTCGCTCCGGGAAGTGGGTGTTAAGAAGGGAGATTTGAAGAAGATAGCAAAAGAGGCGGTGGCAAATTGCCAGCGTTCCATGGATAACCTGGGGCTCTTGCTTGCGGAAAAAGACTTTTATGAAATTTACAAAAATTCGTATTAATTTTACCCCTCACCGTATTTCTCCCCGGCGGGGAGAGGAATTTGCTGCGTTAGATTATGGAAACGATTTTTCTGAAAGATTTGACCGGTTTACAGGACACGGTGGTTACCATCGGAGCTTACGATGGTTTGCACCTGGGCCATCTAGCGCTCCTGAAGACGGTAATTACCGACGGCCGAAGCATTCAGGGGAAGAGTGTTTTGCTTACTTTCGGAGACCATCCGCGCCAGGTTATCCAGGGTGGGGAAGTTGGTTTAATCAACACCCCGGAGCAACGCGCCGAAATTCTTTCCCGGTTGAAGTTGGATTATCTTGCTGTTATTGACGACGAAGATATATTCAAGTATTCGGCGGAGAAATTTATCGACCTTATCCTGGGCCAAAAACTTAAGGCGCGGGAAGTGGTGGCCGGATTTAATTTTCGGTTTGGAAGAAATCGTACCGGTGACGCGGAACTGCTGCGGCGCCGGGGAGCGCTGCTTGGTTTTAAGGTTAAAGTGGTAGAGCCGGTTTTGGTCGCCGGTGAAATTGTAAGCAGCAGCCGAATCCGGGAACTGCTTGCCGAAGGCAGAGTGGAAGAGGCATCCGTTTGCCTGGGAAGGCCTTATGAGATACGCGGAACAGTGGTGGCGGGGCAGGGCAGGGGTACCGGAATCGGTTTTCCGACCGCCAACCTGAAACCGGATATCCCTCTTTTGGTTGACCAGGGAATATATACGGCGGAGGTGAGTGCGCCGCAAAATCCGGAAGCCATCAAAGGATTCCAAAAAGCGCTGGCCAGTTACGGAGTAAATCCGACGTTTAAAAAACTAACCGAGCCGGTTCTGGAAATTTTGATACCCGGTTTCGAGGGAGACATTTACGGGGCAAGGCTTTGTCTGCGACTGCTTCGCAAAATCAGGCCGCAGAAGAGGTTTAAAGGACGGGCTGAACTGGCAAAGGCAATAGAAAAAGATTTGACTCAATTGTAGTCGCCCAGTTTGCTGGGCTTCTTAAAATGTAGGGGCGGGGTTACATCCCCGCCCGACAAGGGCCGAGGCTTTCAGCCCGCGGGAGGGGCGCAGCCCCTCCCCTACACAAGATAAATAATTTTCACTGGAGGAGAGAGCAAATGGCAAAGCAAGTCTATTTTTTCGGAGAAGGGAAAGCGGACGGGAACGGTAAGATGAAAGAACTGCTCGGCGGAAAGGGAGCCGGGCTGGCGGAGATGGTAAATATCGGAATTCCGGTTCCGGCCGGTTTCACCATTACCACTGAAGTTTGCATCCATTTTTACAAGAACCAGGAAAACTTTCCCGCGGGATTGGAAGGGGAGATTAAGACGAACCTGGCGCTGATGGAAAAGGCCATGGGCAGCCAGCGATTCGGGGATTCGGAAAACCCGCTTCTTGTTTCAGTGCGTTCCGGCGCCCGGAAATCGATGCCCGGAATGATGGAAACGGTTCTGAATGTAGGTCTGTGTCCCGCCACCATTTCCGGCTTAATCAAAAAGACCAAAAATCCCCGTTTCGTTTACGATGCTTACCGCCGCCTGATTATGATGTATTCCGACGTTGTGATGGAGAAGGCCGCCGGCATTGAACCCAAGGAAGGCAAAGGGATTCGGGTGCAATTACAAGGAATGTACGATAAGGTAAAAAAACAGAATGGTTATAAAGCAGACACCGATTTAACCGAGGACGACCTTAAAAAACTGTGCCAGAGTTTTAAGAAGAAGGTAAAGGACTTATTGGGCAAAGAATTTCCCGATGACCCCTGGGAACAGTTACTGGGCGGGATTAAGGCGGTCTTCTCTTCCTGGAACGGCAAGCGGGCGGTTTCCTATCGGAGGATTGAAAGTATCCCGGATGATTGGGGAACGGCTGTCAACGTCCAGGCGATGGTCTTTGGCAATATGGGTGAAACCTCCGCGACCGGTGTGGCATTTTCCCGCAACCCGGCAACCGGCGAGAATAAGTTCTACGGCGAATGGCTGACCAATGCCCAAGGAGAAGATGTGGTTGCCGGTACCCGGACGCCTAATCCCTTGAACGAAGCTACCCATAACGAACAGAATAAACACCTGTTGTCCCTGGAAAAGGCGATGCCTCAAGTTTACCGGGAACTGGATGCGATTCGCTTAAAATTGGAGAAACATTTCAAGGATATGCAGGATATTGAATTTACCATTCAGGAGGGTAAACTCTGGATGCTGCAGTGCCGCATCGGCAAGCGCACCGGAACCGCGGCCTTAAACATGGCGATGGATATGATTGACGAGGGTCTCATCAATAAAGAGGAAGCGGTGATGCGGTTGGCTCCGGAGCAGATTGACGAACTTCTGCATCCCATTGTTGACCCTTCGGCGGAGAAGAAGGCCGAGGTTTTGGCGAAAGGACTTCCGGCCGGGCCGGGCGGCGCTGTTGGTCAGATTGTTTTTACGGCAAATGACGCGGTTGCGTGGGCCAAGGAAGGCAAGAGCGTGCTTCTGGTAAGGGAAGAGACCAATCCCGAGGATGTGGAGGGAATGCGGGCCGCCCAGGGAATCCTGACCGGACGAGGCGGTATGACCAGTCACGCGGCTTTGGTTGCCCGGGGCTGGGGTAAATGCTGTATTGTCGGTTGCGCCGCCGTTCAGATTGACTTGGCGTCAAAGACGATGACGGTTGAAGGCAAGAAGTTTAAGGAAGGCGACGTTTTGACTCTTAACGGTACCAGGGGTTACGTTTACGTCGGCCGATTACCGATGATAGACGCCACGGAAAACCCAAGGTTCGTAAAGTTCATGCAACTGGCAAACGGTTTTCGTAAGTTGGGCGTACGCGCCAATGCGGATACGCCGGAAGATGCCAGAAAGGCGTTGGAATTCGGTGCGGAAGGAATCGGCCTTTTCCGGACCGAGCATATGTTTTACGGCCAGAATTCCGAAGAACCTCTTTTCCGGCTCCGCAAGATGATAATTTCCAAGACCGAAGCGGAGCGGAGAGCGGCGCTGGAAGAATTGTACCCGTATGTTAAAAAAGATATCAAGGCGACGCTTGCGGTGATGGACGGTTTGCCGGTCACTATCCGTTTGCTGGACCCGCCCCTGCACGAGTTTGTACCCAAACAGAAGGACGAGCAGGTAAAATTGGCGAAGAGTCTGGGCATTTCGATGGCCAAGTTTAAACAGAGGGTTGACGGACTGCACGAGTCCAATCCGATGATGGGTCATCGCGGGGTGCGGCTGGGAGTTACCTATCCGGAAGTTACCGAGATGCAGGTGCGGGCGATTTTTGAGTCCACAGTTGAGTTGCTTAAAGAAGGGAAGAAGGTTATTCCGGAGATTATGGTTCCGGTGGTCGGTTTGGCCGCGGAGCTTGATGACCAGAAGAAGATTGTGGATAAGGTTTACCGGGAAGTATGCGGTAAATACAATGTGCCGAAGATTGAATATCTTTACGGCACCATGATTGAAATTCCGCGCGCCTGCCTGACCGCGGACAAGATTGCCAAGAGCGCGGAGTTCTTCTCGTTCGGCACCAATGACCTTACCCAGATGGGATTCGGTTTTTCCCGAGACGATATCGGCGGTTTCGTGCCGGATTATCTGGAAAAGAATATCCTGTCCGCGGACCCGTTCCAGGTTATCGACCAGGAGGGAATCGGCCAGTTAGTGGAGATTGGCATTAAAAGGGGCAGGACGACCCGTCCCCATCTGAAAATCGGTATCTGCGGTGAACACGGCGGCGAACCGGAATCGGTAAAATTCTGTCACCGGGCGGGGATGAATTACGTAAGTTGTTCGCCTTTCCGCGTGCCGGTTGCTTCACTGGCCGCAGCCCAGGCTGCTATCTCCGATAAGAAATAGATTGTGTCTTTGCGAGGCCGCAATCGCGGCCGCGGCAATCTCGCTTTACTGCCCGTCTGTCAAAACATCGTCAGGCGGGCATTTTTTATGGTCCCCCCCTGATGGGGGGAGGCGTTTCTTGACCTCGTTCCGGCGTAGTGATATTATTTCTACAAACTATCTGAAAATAGTAAGTGATGATTATTTTGAAAGGAGTTTATGAAACGATTAAAAGTTGTGATGGTGGGCGCGGGGTCGGGATTTACGGTTAACGTGACCAAGACTTTGCGGCATGAAGTGTTGCGAAATTGCGTGTTTACGCTGGTGGATATCAATCCGGGGCGTCTTAAGGCGGCTGAGGCGAGTGTTAAAAAGTTGGTGCGCGAATATAAACTTGAAGTTAAGGTAGAGGCCACGCATCGGCTGGAGCAAGCGCTGGAAGGTTGTGATTATCTGATTGCTTCCTGTGAGATTAACCGTAAGCCTTTTTGGTTGAAAGATATTGAGATTCCGGAGCGTCACGGGGTTTATCAGTACAAGGGTGAGAACGGTGGCCCGGGCGGAATGATTCACGCGATGCGGAATATCGGTCTATTTATGCCGATAATAAAGGCTATGGAACGAACCTGTCCAAACGCGTGGCTGCTCAACTTTACGAACCCCGAGTCTATTTTGTTAACCTATCTTCTCAAGTATACCCGCATCAAGAGCGTTGGCTTTTGCCACCAGGTCCACGGCGTCATGGGAGTAATCTCGGAGATGCTCGGCTTCAAGCCGGGTGAATTGCAGTGTATCAGCGTGGGTATCAATCATTTGAACTGGCTTTTTGACCTGCGCCTCCGCAGCACAGGGCGAAGTTATCTGAAGGAATTCGAGGCCCGCATTCAGAAGTCAAAGTACTGGACCGAAAATCATCCGGAGAAGAATATTCCGCAGCAGAAGTTCAGCCTGGAGGTTTGGAAGACCTTCGGCATGTATCCCATCGGTTATGACGACCACATTATCGAATACTTTCCGTTTTTTTACGAAAGAAGTGAATGGGATGCTTTCGGGTTTAAGCACACATTCAAGGAATCCCTTATCCGCAGTATCCGGGAGAAGGAAGGCACTTTGGAATATCAATTACGGATGCAGCACCTTATGGGCAATCAGGTATCCGGTAAACCGCCGTTTCCCCGTAACCCGGTCGACCCATATTACGAAGAGGCGCCCGGGTCGGTTATCGTTGCTTTGGAAACAGGCCAGCCTCTTTATCTGGATGCCGCGGTCGGATTTAATCACGGTGCGGCGTCAAATTTACCCGTAGACGCAATTGTGGACAGGCCGGTATTTATTGCCAGCGGTGATATCCGGAGCGTTCAGGTGGGGGAGTTACCGATGGGCCCGGCTGAAATTTGCCGGCGGCAGATAGCATTGCACGAGATGATTGTTAAAGCAGTTGTCTCCGGAGACGCGTCGCTTGCGGTTCAGACTCTATGCTTAGATCCCTACGTGCGCAGCATTAACCAGGCGCGGGCAATTTGGGACGACTACTATCGGGAATACCGTACTTATTTGCCGACATTTCGGCAAAACGCCGTGTGAACTGAGAAGATAATCGTCAATAATTGCAAAAAGGGAGATATGATAATTATTAATACTTAATCTATAATTTTTTCATTCATTTTCTTTCCGCAGAAAGAGATATCGCCGAACTTTGTTTGGATGTGTACTTATTTAATTTAACAATTATTAAATAACACAATTATATAATTATTTAATAGAACAATATACCAAAGTCAAGATAACTCAGTCATCCAGATCGGAAGATAGTGCATCATTCGAGCTGTAGTTATGAAAAACATTGCTTTGATGCGAGATGGTTTGGCTAATGCCGCAGGATGACACAACTGTGTTTTTGTAGTCCCCGAGTTTGCCCGGCGTTGTTAATGCAGCGATCGGATTTACTGTGTCCGCCGCAGCTTTAGCGAAAGGGTCCGACTGTTTCTGTGATCCGTCTTCGCTAGTGTTTATACCTCGCCGTATCTTTAGCGCAGGCGTACTACGGCGAGATGCAGTAAATCGAGCCCCTACTTTTTAAAAGAGCCGACCTTGCTTCCGCGTTTAAGTGTTTTTAACTTGTCTTTATACATCTGTTTTTTTTCTCTTACCAACCTCGAAACATTCTTTTGTCTCCGGGTGATGCATTGCTTGGCCATGGCTAAATCTTATCACCGCGTTATGAGTTGGTCAAGAAAAAGGGCAGGGGGGGGTAGGGGAGGGCCGCGATAGGCAACGGTTTTAGTCATAAAATCACTCAAAATTACCCCGACGGCTAACCCTTCATAATGACCGAAAATCGAAGGAAAGGCGGTTTTAAGGCGAAAAAATGGGTTAGGCAAGGTTCCGGTATCAGGTTTAAATTTACAGCATTTCCTTGAAACAGGTTTTTTAAGGGTTTAGGCGGAACATTATTTTTCCGTTCAAACCTTTTTCGGCCGGGAAAAGAAAAAAGGGCGGATGCAATTTTTTGCCGGACCGGAAGAGAGGAATAGATTATTCATTACTGCTTTAATAATGATTACTCTCCTTTATTTTTTTTCAAAATTTGGTTCCGGGCACCTGATTTTGGCTTTTTTAATGCTATAAAAAACTATAACTAATGGTACTTATATGGTTGAAAATCAATATAATAAATAGATAATTTATGGTCTGATGAATCCGAACGCTACAAAAACCGGGCAACTTTCAGGTAAAATTATCGCGGAAACGCATGCTTGGAATGGTTTTACTACCTTTGAGGGGGTCGCAATACAGCAGAAAACTGGATTGTCGCAAGACTTTGTCCTTCGCAAATACAATAAATATTAGTGATTGAAAATCAATCGTATAAACATATTGAGTTAATAAGTTGTGTTAACTGACAATCAATGCGGACATTAAGGGTAAATGAGCCCCTATGGGGCAGGGGTTTTCAGATATCGAAGTTAACATAAGATACATTATCCGACAATAGATTGAGTAGCTACATAAGTTAATGATATACAATGCTTTTAACGTTTTGTTTATTTACTGTTGATAACTATAATTGGGTTTTAGGGGTTGGTGAGCAATAAAATCGATTTTTAGGCGTGTTTATCTAAGATTAGGGCAGAATTACCACTTTAAGCGCTTTTCCTTCTCTTACCAGGTTCAACCCTTCGGTTATTTTTTCCAGGGGTAGTTTATGGGTAACGAACTTTCGGGCGTCAACTTTGCCGGAAACGATCAGGGAAAGAGCTTCCTCGTATTCCGGGCGGGCTGAGGCAAAAGCGCCAAAGATACCCAGTTCCCGGTAATGGACTATGTTTGAATCAAAATTAATAACCGAATCATCCTTAGGCAGACCACCGAAGAGGCTTATCCGGCCCCGAATGGCAGCCATTTTCAGCGCTAATTCGTGAGTTATCTTAGCCGGGTTGGCCGTGATAATGACGTCGGCGCCTTCTCCGTTTGTCAGGCGCATAACTTCTTCAACCGGGTCCTTTTCAATTGAATTAATCAGGTGGTTAATCGTAACTACCTTGGCGGAATTGGCCAGCCGTTCGGAATTAATGTCAATTAAAAAGGTTTCGGTTGCGCCTTTTGCCCGCGCCAGCTCAAGATGCATCAGCCCGATGGGGCCGGCGCCAAAAACCACGGCTCGGTCGCCCTTTCGGATACTGAGGAATGTCTGGGCATTAAGACAGCAGGAAAGCGGTTCCACAACCGCGCCTTCTTCGAAACTCACCGAAGACGGTAACTTGATAATGGTGTTTTGGGCTACACTTTCCGCCGGAATTTTGATATATTCGGCGAATCCGCCCGGGTAGAAATAACCCAGCGCCTCGGTTTTGGCGCAGATATTTTCACGTCCTGATTGGCAGAACCGGCATTTTCCGCAGCCGACTGAAGTAACCACGGTTACCGGTTCGCCGACGGAAATATGGCTGACCCCCTCCCCTACTTCGGCGATGATACCCGCAATTTCGTGTCCGATTACCTGGGGCGGTTTTACTTTTTTGTGTCCGAAACGGTAGGTACGCAGGTCTGTGCCGCAAATGGCGCAAGCCTTAACTTTTATGATTACTTCCCCTTTTTCGGCTTTTGGAGTCGGTATTTCCCTGATTTCCATCTGTTCCGGACCTAAAAAAACAGCCGCCTTCATTATCCCCCCTTCTTCTTGAGAAGTAGTTTGCGATAGTCTTCCGCTTCCATATTTTCAATTCCTTTTACTTCCGACGGGCTCAAATAGCGGGGTTTCTTTCCGACCGAGAGCGTTGCCATCAGGAACCGGGCCGCGTCTTCCAATATAAGGCTTCGGTAGTAGGCTTCTTTCAGGTTCTCTCCGACGGTTACCGCGCCGTGATTTTTAAGTAAAACCGCGTTATGCCCCTTTTTCAGTTCCCGGACAACGGCTTCCCGTAGCTCTTCTCCGCCGGGAACGACGTAGTCAAGTACCGGAGCTTCCGGTCCGATTAGAGCCACGAAATCCGGGAAAAGCCCTTTGAATCGCGTCCCGGCCGTAGCCAAGGCGGTTGCCAGTATCGGATGGGTATGAACGACTGCTTTAATATCTTTACGCGCCAGGTAACAGCCCAGGTGCATTGATATTTCGCAAGTCGGACGCAATTTGTTGTTCTTACCGATTCGTTTGCCATTTCTGAGATTAACCGCAACCCAGTCTTGCGGTTTGATTTCGGCCAGGCTGAATCCGCTGGGTGAAAGGAAAACCGCGTCCCCTTCCCGGGCGCTAAGGTTTCCGCCGGGACCGGTAGTCAGGCCTTTTTCGACCAGTAATTTTCCGTAACAACTTAATTCCTCGGTAATCTTTGCCATATTTTATAGTTTAATTATATAATTATATAATTGTATAGTATTCCCGCCGGATTATTTCTGTTTCAGAAACTGTTCCAAGGCTTCTTCGATGACGTGTGAAATCCTCGGGAATTCTTTCCGGTTTTTCACCTGGAATTCGCGCATGCGGTCAATTACGGAGGTCGAGAGGTAAAAGTGGGCGTGGACTTTTTCGGTGTCATCCCCCCTTCTCCCGGTGTTGGTGTTGCTGACCGCCGAAATAATTGTCCGGCCCTGTGCCTTTTTCAGGCCTTCTTTTAATCCGGATAACTGTTTGTTTGCCATTATCTGCTCCTCTTCCGTTTTTCAATCCGGTTCATAACTTCGCGGCTTAGCGTCCGGAAACATTTTTCCACCCGGGAAACATCCCCTTTGATTTTCCAGACGGGAACTCCCATGATGAGCGCTTCTTTCACCTTGGTTGAGTTCGGGATGACGGTGGAAAAAAGGAGCTTTTTATATTCTTCGTCAAGGTGTTCCTGAATCGCTCTGGAGGAACGGTGAAACTTGGTGAAGGAGGAAAGGATTACGCCCAGCAGTTTCGGGCTCTTGGTTACTCCGGAGAGTTCTTTCAGGGAATTCTGCAGGTCGGTCAGGGCTCGGATGGCATAGATGGAGACGTCCACCGGCGCGATGACGAAGTTGGCCGCGGTGAGGGCGTTGACTGTAAAGAGACCCAGTGACGGCGGTGTGTCAATCAAAATGACGTCAAATTCCCCGGTTGAATCCAGCCAGGATTTAAGGCAGAAATAATTTTTAAGACTCAGGTCCTTTTCGTGGACGGACAGGCTGATGTCCGAGGCCGCGAGATAAATTCCGCTTTCGGTACGCATGACATCCGGTTTCTTCTTTCGGAATACGGCGGAAACCAGTGATTTTTCGGGTATCCCTTCCGGGCAGAAGGAACTGGAGAGGTTTCCCTGGGGATCCATATCCACGCACAGGACCTTTCTCCCTTGTCCGGCCCAGACGTGGGCCAGGTGAAACACGATGGTTGTTTTACCGACGCCGCCTTTCTGATTTGCCACGCTGATTTTAATCATGCCATCCTCATATTATTTAATTGAACAATATCACAATATAGCAATTATTGTTTGTACACCAGTTTCAGGAAAAGCATCTTCCCCACCTTAACTGTATATTCGTTTGGCGGTGTAAAGACATATTGGCTGTCGGTAACCCGGGTGCCGTTGATTTCGATGCCTCCGTGTTTCAGTAGCCGTTTACCTTCGTTTTTGCTTGGGAGCAGGACGGCATCTTTTGCCATCGCATCCATCAATTCGTTTAGTTTATATTCCCGGTTGTACGGCCACGTTTTAATTTCGCTTGGCGCTTTTTTCTGGCTGAAAACGCGGTTGAATTCGTTTTGCGCCGCATGGCCGGAATCATTTCCGTGATAAAAGGAGGTAACTTCAAAGGCGAGCCGTTCTTTGGCTTCTTTGGGGTGGCCGGACAGAATTTTCTTCATCTCTTCTTCCGGAACGGAGGTGAGGCACCGGAAGTATTTCTCCATCAGGCTGTCCGGGATGGACATCAATTTTCCGAACATCTCCCCGGGTTGCGCTGTGACGGGGATGTAGTTTCCGTAGGTTTTGCTCATCTTGCGGACGCCGTCGGTTCCTTCCAAGATGGTGACGGTGATGACCACTTGTTTTTCCATTCCAAACGCTTCCTGGAGGGTTCTTCCGGTCAGCAGGTTGAATTTCTGTTCGGTGCCCCCTACTTCCACATCGCTCTTAAGAGAGACCGAATCGTAACCCTGAAGGAGCGGATAGAGGAATTCCTGCAGGGAAATCGGGTTGCCCTTCCGGTAGCGTTGGTTGAAATCATCCCGTTCCAGAATTTGAGCGACGGTAAAGAAAGAAGCGAGTTTTATTATTTCCCGGAAATTCAACTTTTCCAGCCAGGTGGAGTTAAAAACAAACTCCACCTTGTCCAGGTTGAGCAGTTTGCCGGCCTGCTCCCGGTAGGCCTGCAGGTTTTGCTTTATTTGTTCCGGCGACAGCATGGGACGGGTTTCTACCTTTCCGGTTGGGTCGCCGATAAGAGCGGTGAAATCGCCTACCAGGAAGATTATCTGGTGGCCGAGGTTTTGGAAATCACGTAGCTTTCGAATAGGGACCGAATGGCCCAGGTGCATTTCCGGCGCGGTCGGGTCAATGCCGTACTTGATGCGCAGCGGTTGATTTTTGGAAAGGCTATGTTTCAGTTTTTCCCTTAATTCCGCTTCCGGGATTATTTCCGCAACTCCCTGTCGGATAATCGCCAGTTGTCTGTCTATTTCATTCACGAGATTTTCCTCTTGTGTTTTTGTGTAATTATTTAATCCGGTGCTTTAATCATTCTTTTATATTATAATCCGGAAGACCATTTTTCGCCAAATTCTTTTTGGAACCCTGAAAACGCCCCTTTGCTTATGGCAGACTGAATGCGGCGCATCAGGTTTTGCATAAAATAAAGGTTGTGGTAGGTAATCAGATAGAGGACAGTCAACTCCTTGGTATTTAAAAGGTGGCGCAGGTAGCCGCGCTGGTATTTGCGGCAGACAAAACAGCCGCAGTCCGGGTCGAGGGGACCGGAATCTTCCCGGTAGGTACTGTTGCGGATGATTATTTTACCGCGGCTGGTCAGACCGGAACCGTTGCGGGCAATGTGCGTCGGGAAGGTGCAGTCAAAGATGTCGATGCCGGCTCCTACCGCTGAAATAATCTCCAGGGGTGTGCCGATACCCATAAGATAGCGCGGTTTTTCCTCCGGCAGAAGTTTAGCCGTATAAGAGACCAGGCTGTTCATTTCTTCCTTGGGTTCGCCGAGACAGAATCCGCCCAGGCTGTATCCGGGGAAATCCAGGCCGGTAATCTCCTCAGCCGATTGTTTTCTTAAGGACGGATAGGTTGACCCTTGGACGATGCCGAAAAGCGCCTGTTCTTCTTTACGGTGGCTGGTTTTGCATCTTTTTGCCCAGGCAGTGGTCCTGGTTAGCGCTTGGGCTGCAATTGATTCTGAGACCGGGTAAGGGACTGGTTGGTCCAGAGGCATGATGATGTCGACTCCCAAATCTTCCTGAATCCGAATCGCCTCTTCCGGCGTGATTTGATGCCAGCTGCCATCGTAGATGGAACGAAATACCGCGCCTTCGTCTTCAATTTTGGTATCTTCCAGACTGAAGATCTGGAATCCGCCGCTGTCGGTCAGGATTGGTCTCTGCCAATTCATGAAAGGATGGAGGCCGCCGGCCGCGGAAATAACCTTGGTTCCGGGCCGCATGGAAAGATGGTAGGCGTTGGCCAGTACCATTTCATATCCGAGTTCAATCAGATTTTCGGAGGACAGGCAGCGGACGGCGCCCCGGGTGGCAACGGGCATAAAGGCCGGAGTTGTCACTTTTCCGCGGCCGAATGATAATTCGGCTGACCGGGCGGAACTGCCGGTGTCCCTGTTTAATATTTTAAATTTCATAGTATGAGCATGGCGTCGCCGTAACTGCCGAAGCGAAATCCGTTTTTTAAGGCAAACCCGTATGCTTTTTGGAGTAATTCCGTGCCGGCGAAAGCCGCGGTCATGAGCAGTGTGGTGGTACGGGGCAGGTGGAAATTTGTGACTAGGACGTCAACTACCTGAAAGCGGTAACCCGGATAAATAAAGGTGTTGACCCAACCGCTGCCCGCGGTAAGATTTTCGTTTCGGAAATTTCCTTCCAGCGTTCTGACGGAGGTTGTCCCGACCGCTGCCACCCGGCGGTTTTTCGTTTTACCCTCGTTTATGATTTTGGCTGTTTTCGGAGAAATTTCAAATAATTCCGGTTCCATCTGGTGACGGGTTATATTAGCGGATTGAATTGTCCGGAACGTACCCCAACCAACATGAAGGGTAAGATAAAGAAGGTTAATTCCTCTTTCCTTCGTTCGGTTTATAAGGTTCGGCGTGAAATGCAGTCCGGCGGTTGGCGCGGCTACCGCCCCTTCCCGGCGGCCGTAAACGGTTTGATAATAGTCTTGGTCTGCCGGTCGAACCGGCCTTTTGATATACGGAGGCAGGGGAATTTCACCGAAGCGGCTTAAAATCTCTTTTACGGAAAGGTTCCCGCGAAAAATGATGTGATATTTCCCCCCGGTTGTCTTCTGTCCGATTTCAAGCTCAACGCCTTCGGCGAGAAGAATTTTTTGGCTTTCTTTAATTCGGCCGCGAACCAGGGCCTCTGCCCTGCCCGGCCCGGTTTCCCGCAGAATGAAAATTTCTATCTTTCCGCCGCTGGTCTTTTTTAAGCGCAATCGCGCCGGTACGACCCGGGTATCGTTGAGAACCAGGATGTCGTTTACCGAAAGAAGGTCCGGCAAGTCCCGGAATACGCCGGAACGGAGCGCGCCGCTTTGGCGCTCCAGAATCAGGAGTTTCGCCTCATCTCTTTCCGGAAGCGGTTCCTGGGCGACAGCGCTTTCCGGAAGGTCGTAGTCAAATTCGGTTATGTTCATCTAGTTACGTTTTTTGAATACGGCGATAGTGGGATTCAGATAGATTAAGTCTTCCGAAGCGCCGTTTTGATTGAAAACAATGCCTGCGAAGGAAAGCGGTTGACGGAAGGAGGCCAGTGCTTGATACTTTTTTGATTTCTCAAATTCACCCCAGAACAGGTTTCTTTCCGCGGGTATTTGTTCCGGTACCGGCGCAATTCTTCCCTGAAAAGAGGAAATAATAAAATAATCCGGCCGCGCCGTTTGCATTTTTTTCAGGTCATAGCCGGTTACCTTGAGTTGATATCGGTCCTCATCCAGCGGTGCCATTTGGAATTGCCAGGGAACTTCGGTTAAGCCGATGGTAGCTTCGGAGGGAATGTTTTTTTTAATCCATTCACCCGCGAGCGTTCGGGTATTTTCTTTTAAAAAAAGCGATAAATAAGCCATTCCGTAAAGGAAGGCAAATCCTGATATAAAGACAATAATTGTTTTTTTCAAAAAATTAACGGTTCGGTCGGAAGAAGGTTCTATCCAAAAACCTACGCCGGTGAATATCAGGGCCGGGATAATCGGTAAAATGTATCTTGTAAAGTGTTTGCCGAATAAAGAAATAAAGAAAAAAAAGACAATAACCCAGCACGCGGGAACGAAACATGTTTTTTGGTTCTTTTTTCGGCAAAGGCAGTAAATGAAGCCGATTATCAAGAAAGCGGTTAACGGATATCCCAAACCGAAAACCAGGGATTTTAAATAGAACAATCCGCTGAAGGTCAGGGATGTTTGCTCCCGTAATTCCACCAGCGGTTCGGGGAAAGTAAGGAAGAGGTACGGATTGGTGAGGAAGAGGGCGGTTAAGAATCCGGCTGATGCCCAGAGGATGCCGGAGATAACCCCGTCACGGCGCAGAGCATTCCTTTTTTGAAAAATATTTACAAAAGGTATCAAAAGGGAAATTAAGAACGGGATTTTATTTCCGGTCGCCAACCCGGAAAATATTCCCATCAGAAAGTATTTGTGCCATCCCGGTCTATCCGGCACGGCTGAAACGCAAACGGCCAGATATATGGCTGCCGTAATCCAAAAAACGCCCGGGATATCAACGTACATATAATGCGCGTTAATTAGGATTAACGGAGAAACGGCTGCCAGGAAACCGCTAAGTATGCCGGCTTTTTCGCTGCGCCAAAGTTTTTTTGCTATCAGGTATGTAAGCCAGACAATGCCCGCGCCGTAAAGGGCGGTTACCAGTCTGCCGAGCAAATAGAATTTTGCTATTTCTCCCGGATGAAGAAAATAAAAACCAATGTCACCGGTTAATTTAATCCAACCAATTTTTGAAAATAAAAACGTCATCAGGGCTATCAGGTAAAGATATGCTCCGCCCACGGTAAACTGGTGTGGGTTGAGGTTGAGAGTTCCGGGATTCATTGCGGCCAGACTTTTGATGACAAAATATTCGTCCGGGTGGTAACTGCGAATCGGGTTGTACCAGGAACGGGGCAGTTTTTTTTGAGCTTCCTCGGGATGAGCGGCCAGATAAAACCCCATCCCCTTGTAAGTTTCTCCGGCCGGTTGTTTTTTGATGGCGTCTATTCGATGTCGAACGGCGTCTTCTCCGTTAAAATAGAGTTGATTTAGACTTCGGGAAGGCAACCCCCACTTAAGTCCGGTCAGATTTATCGCCAGGGAAAAAATAACGATTAATATCAGCCAACCGTTTTTTTGAAAAAGCATATTTTTGCCGGAGGCGAAGATTTCAGTTTTCACGCGTTTCATTTCTTCCCCAAAACTCCCGCTGGTTTATGAAGTTTTTAAAGCCAGCGCTATTTTAACCTTTCCCCGTTCTTTTTGTAAATTAAACGAAAAAATCTAAAACGAAAGAGGCCGTAAAAGTTGCGCCGGGTAGGTTGTGTGAAACAGTTATTAGCTGAGGTTGCGCCGGCAACATTTTTATGTTATCATAATTTTTTTACCGCCTGCTATATCTGCAATTTGAAATTATTTACCCGAAACAATGCCGGTAACATTAAGTGTATCGATTCACGTTTTTTTAACTTCAATAGTTGAGGGGCGCCGGTATGGATTTATCGGAAGTTAATTTATTGAATCATTTTAGGCATCCCTGGGAACTTTCAAGGTGCGATTCTTTACTCAGGATACTAAAAAAAAACGGAAAAGATATTCAGTATGGCGATGTAGGAGCCGGGGATTTGTTTTTTACTAAAGCTCTGAGTAAGATTACAACTCGACCGGTTTATGCGGTCGATCCTTATTTTAAAGACACTACAAGCATAAAAAATATCATACTTTTAAAGAATTTTGATGCAATTCCTCAAAAATGTCTCGACTTCTTGTTACTGATGGATGTTTTGGAACACATTGAGGATGAGCGTGTTTTAATTAGTTCTTTAACGGATAAGTTAAAATATTCCGGAATGATTCTGATAACTGTGCCCGCTTTTAAATTTCTGTATTCTCAGCACGATTGTTTTCTGAAGCATTACAGACGGTACAACCAAAGCGACATTTTATCATTACTGGGCCGTGATTTTGAGGTTGAAGAATGTTTCTATTTTTATACAATCCTGTTCTTTGCCCGTTTCATGGGGAACGTATTGTTGCGCTTCCGGAAAAAACAAAATATCCAATTTGGTGTCAATAATTGGAAATACAATGAAACCCGTATCGTTACAAAGATTATCAAGTATGTTCTGGACGTTGATTTTAAGGTCAATAAATATTTAAGCAAGTTTCGAATTAAACTTCCGGGATTATCGCTATGCGTAATATGCCAGAAAAAGTCTGTTTAGTGATACCCTGCTATAACGAGGCCAAGAGGCTTGATTTTAAAAAGTTTCGCGAATGCGGCGAAAACCTTTTTTTGTTATTTGTCAACGATGGATCAACGGATAACACCGTTGAAATAGTGAAAAATAATTTAAAGAGGAATATGTATATTCTGAATTTTAAAAATAACGCCGGAAAAGGAGAGGCGGTCAGGCAAGGAGTTCGGTACTTAAAAACTCTTCCGATATTCGATGAAATTAACTGGTTTGGTTATTGGGACGCGGATTTGGCAACTCCTCTCGACGAAGCAGAAGGGTTCTTTTCGTACGCGAAAATTTTTCACCCTGATGCCGACGCCATATTCGGAAGCAGAATCAGAAGATTGGGAAGCGATATAAAAAGAAGTTTTAAAAGACATTTGTTCGGAAGATTGTTTGCGAGCGTTGTCAGCCTGGTTTTTAAAATAAACATATATGATTCTCAGTGCGGCGCCAAGTTGTTTAAGAAAGAGCTGCTTGATAAATGTTTCGCGGAGCCGTTTATTTCAAAATGGATTTTTGACGTTGAGATTATTTTAAGGATGAAGCAGCAAAAAATTGTGGAATACCCTCTGCGGAAATGGGAAGATAAAACCGGCGGCCATCTCCGGGTGTGTTCCGTAGCCGTAAAAACCGTGATTGATCTTGTAAGATTAAGGAATAAGTATTTAAACAAAGATTAAAAATCATCCGGCAGATTATCGCGGTATGCTTTTGTGCCGGTATCCGCCGGGATTATGATTGAAATTTCCACGCAGACGCTCGGCTTAAAAGCCGGCCGTATGAACGGAAAGCCCGGCGGAATTTGAATTTTGATTCCCCGGTGGTCCTACCCTTCCAGACAGTCGGCACGTCGATAATCTTGCGATCCCCCTGCCAGAACTTTATCGTTAGTTCCGCGGATAGCGCGAATCCGTTTTCTTCGGTTTTGGTTGACAGCAGACATTCTTTTCGGTAAAGTTTGAAAGCATTGCTGGCATCCGAGGTTGGGAAATTCAAAAAGATTCGCAGATACTTATTAACCCAGAAGGAAAAGAACCCCTGGGCTTTTGGCCCGCCTTTTTTGCCGCCGCCGGAAAGGTATCGGCTGCCGCAAACCAAGTCGTATCCCTCGGTAAATTTGGCAGCCATCTTGGGGATGGTCAGAGGGTCGTCCGAGGCATCAGCCATCACGACCACCACCGCTTCACCGGAAGCAGCCCGGAAACCGGTCCAGAGGGTTGAGGCGAAACCGGGTTTCGTGGTGTTGGTGATGAGTTTGACGGATGGATACGATGCGCTTAATTGCAACACTTTAGCGGCGGTGGCATCCCGTGAGTGGTCGTTGACGATTAGCGTTTCGTGAATAATATTTTGCAATTCTTTTTCCAAACCTTCAACCGTTCGGCTGATGTTATCCGCTTCGTTGCGCGCCGGAATTACGATGGAGATGAGGGGTTTAGGCATTTTAAATTAGGTTTTTAGCCGATAATTCCGCTTCTGCCTGAAGGAATCGGTCTTCAGCCGGCGCTTTGCGGGCCCAGGCGATCAGGTTTTGCATCCCGTTTTCGAAGGTTGTCGTCGGCTGCCAGCCAAGTTTTTTTCTGATTTTGCTGATATCGGCAAAACAGTGGCGCACATCCCCTTTCCGGAATGTTTTTGTAATTTCCGGTTCAATTCTTTTACGTAGCGCTTTGGCCAAAATCCGGGCGATTTCGGCGATTTTAACCGGTCGGCCGCTGCCAATGTTGAAAATTTCATAATCGGCCGTTTTATTTTCCAGGGACAGGACGAGCGCGCGGCAAACATCGGAAACGGAGATGAAGTCCCGGGTTTGTCTGCCGTCTTCGTACACCACCGGCGGCCGGTTGTTTTTAAGCCGGGAAAGGAAAATGGCGGTTACGCCGGTGTAAGGATTGGAAAGCGACTGGCGAGACCCGTAAACATTAAAAAAGCGCAGGGAAACCGTTGGAATTCGGTAGGTTTTTCCGAGCATCAGGGCTATTTCTTCCTGCGTTTTTTTGGTTAAGGCATAAATGGAATTGCAGTCAAACGGTGTTTTTTCGGAGGTGGCCAGTGATTTCAGCGGAGACCCGCATTCAGGACATCGGGGTTCCCAGTCTTTTTGAATCAACTGCTTTTCGGGTCTCAGCCCTGGTTTGACGACGCCGCATTTTTTACACCGGTATAAACCTTCGCCGTAACTGCTCATAGACGCGGCCACTATTATTTTTTCCACCTTATTTTTTCGGTTGACCAAAACATCGAAAAGGGTGGCGGTTCCGCGCGTGTTGATATCAACGTAATGTTCCACCTGGTATTGGGACTGGCCGACGCCCACGGCCGACGCCAGGTGGAAAACCGCTTCACAACCGGCCAGCGCTTTTTGAAGCCGGTCATAATTCCGGATATCCCCCCGTACGAATTCGGCCGCCGGGTTTAGGTATTTTGGTTTTTTGCCCTGATGTACCTGGGGTTCCAGGTTATCAAAGATGCGGACATCGTATCCTTTTTTTACCAGCAGGTCGGTCAGGTGGCTTCCGATGAATCCGGCGCCTCCGGTTACCAGAATCTTCATGGGTTTTTCCTCAGCCAGGCTAAAAGTTTTTCCAATCCCTCTTTTTTGAAAACCGAAGGTTTCCAGCCTAAATCCTCTTTCGCTTTTTGAATGTCGGAGACGTAGACCCGCTGGTCTCCGGGCCGCCAGGCGTCAAACTTGTGTTTTATTTCCCTCTTTAGTTCTTTTTTTAACCAGTCTATCAGTTCCAGCAGGGAAAGAACGTTTTCTTTGCCTCCGCCGACATTGTATATGCCGCCCGATATTTTTTCGGCCTGGGCGCGAGCCAGTTCAAAAGCCGAGACCAGGTCGTCCACAAAAAGGATATCTCGCACTTGTTTGCCGTCTCCGTAAATGGTGATCTCTTTGTTTTGTAATGCGCAGAGCGTGAGATAAGCCACCCATCCCTGGTCTTCGTTGCCGAACTGGTGGGGACCGTAAATGCAGGACTGACGGAAGACCACCGTTTTCAGGCCGTAGATGCGGCTGTAATCACGGACATACTGGTCCGCGGCGCCTTTGGAACATCCGTACGGAGAATGGAAATCAAGGCTCGTTTTTTCGTTTACGCCTTCCGGAAGGTCCGGAATAAAATAACGGTTATTTTTTTCGGAGACGGTCAGGTGGGTCAGTTCACCGTAAACCTTGTTGGTGGAGGAAAAAACAAGCACAGCTTCCGGGCAGTTTTTCCGGACTGCTTCCAGGATGTTTAAGGTGCCGGCCGCGTTAATCTGGAAATCGTTTTGCGGGTCGGACACGCTGCTGGTGACGGCTACCTGGGCTGCCAAGTGGTAAACGGTTGAAATGTCGGTCATTGCTTCGGAAACACTGCGGAAATCCCTTATATCCGCCCGGATAAAATTAAACTTCCGGTTGAATCTGTCTTTCAGCCAGGCGAGGTTTTTTTCGCTGCCGGGCCGGGACAGATTATCCAGCACAATAACCTGTTCCCCTTTCTTAAGGAGGGATTCGGTCAGGTTGACTCCGATAAAACCCGCTCCGCCGGTAATTAAAATTTTCATAGTCGCCCCTTTTAATTTTAGCCGATTTAGCCTTCTACTGTAAATAATGCGTTCAGTATTTTAGTGGTCATGCGGTATTCGTGATGGAGCGTCGTGTTTTCGAAAGTGGTAAATTTCTAGAAAATAGTACCGGGGTTCCGGTTTTCCTCTTAACCGGGCTAAGAAGGAATCGTTCCTGAGCATCTTGTTTTCAGTCAACCGAACCATTTCTCCCTTTTGTTCCAACTTAAAGAAGAATGATTTTATTGTTTCATTCCAATCTCGATCCGAACCATATTGCAGGAGCAGCCAGAAACCCCGATAATCACCGGTGATTTTTGTTAACATCCCGGCAAGGTCATTGGTTGCGGCAGAATTTATTTCCGTTAAGGGAAGTCCCCCGCGATAATACCAGTCCCACGCTGAATAAGGAGAAAAGAATTGCGCGAAACGCCGGTCCCTGCTGTCGCCGGTAAAAAGAATTACTTCCCCGGGTATTTCGGTTTTTTCTATCTCCTGGCTTGTCTGGCGGTAAGGAATCAGTTTACTTACATCATGATATTGGAGGCTGTCACCCCGGCAGTAGTAGCAAAGAGAAGGCAAGAGGAACAGCGGAATTAAGAACGTAACTAAAAGCCGCGTTTTTCTTTTTGGTAAAAATTCATCCACGCTGGCGGAAACCATCAGAAAAAAGAAGGGTTGAAGGTGGATTAAGTTTTGGGGGATGGTGGTCGGTATTAAAAATATCATCAGGACGCCGGCCGACATTAAAACAGAATAGAATAATTTTACGTCATTGGATTTTCGGGAAAAAAGGCCGCGGAAAAAGAAGAACGCAAAGAGTATTCCGGGCAGGACGAATTTCAGGTTGAGGGGGTTTAGTGTTTCACCGAAGATAAAGTAAAAGGAGGCGTAAGCCAGCCTTACGAAAGGATTGGTCACGGAATGGGTCGCACCCTGAGCGAAATGAATTTGTGAAATAATTGGTCCGCTCAAATAAGGGATGTATGCCAAAAAAATGGCGATTGCCGTCGGTAGCCATATCTTTTTGGATAAATTAGAACCGGAAAAAAGGGCGACTATAATTTCGGCGGCAAAGACCAGAATGCCGTAATTGTGTAAATAAAGGAGCGTAGCGGTTGAGAGGAACCAGCCCAGCGCGCAGAGCGGTCTTTTTGTCTCTTTCAATGAAAAGAACGAATAGGCGGAAAGGAGCGAGAAGAGGGTGAGTGCGCTGTATGATTTCAGAATTTGCGACCAGAGAATTGCCGCCGGCGAAAGACTGAAGAGCGCCAAGGGCAACAGAATATTCCCTTTCCAGAATCGTTTTAGGAAAAGATAGAAAACGACCAGGGCCGCTATTCCGAAAAGGGCGGGTAAGATTCTTAATAAAAACTCACTTTTGCCCAATTTTAAAAGGTAATGAACCAGCGTATAGAAAAGCGGAGGGTGGGCGTCGTTTACGAACACCCACCCGAACATTTTGGAGAGGCGTAATTTTCCTAATGAGATGGCTAGGAATTCGTCGCACCAGAACGAGTGGGCGGTCAGATGAAAAAAGCGCAAGAAAGAGCCTGACGCAATAAGAATACCGGCAATGATATTTTTATTTATCCGGGGCATATTTAATCAGAATGTTTTCAGGTAAAATTGCCAGAAAGCGGTGTGGTGATAAATGCCAACCCGTCTTAAAGCGTAACGGTCTTGTGTGACCCGGTGTTTTGAGAGCAGACCCGCGCTTCTTACCGGCGGCGTAACGAACGCGGCCTGGTAGCCGGCGTCCGCTACCATCTTTTCAACTCCCGGAGAATAGGAGCCGAAAGGATAGCAGAAGAAATTAGCCGGTTCCCGCAGGTGCGCTTCCAGGGTTGTTTTTGATTCCGCAACCTCCTTCCGGACTTGTTCCTGGTTACCGGACGCCAGGTTGGCGTGGGTCAGGGAGTGGGAGCCGAAGGTAAACCCCATTTTTTCCATCTCTGATATTTCCGGCCAGTTGAGAAGTCGGTCTTTTTCGGTGTCCCCGCGTTTTTCGTCCCGGGGCAAAAGCTTGTCGGTTCCGATGTACCCGGCGGTGAGAAAGAAAGTGGCGGTAAAGCCAAGCTCTTTGAGGACGGGGCAGGCGCAGCGAAAATTATCGGAATAACCATCATCAAAAGTAACGGCGGCCAGGCGTTCTTTTGATTTTGATTCTCTTGTCCGGGCCGCTACCACTTCCGACAGAGGAACGAACCGGTATTTTCCGGCAAGGTAATTTAACTGTTTTCGAAAAACTGCCGGATGTACCGCCAGGGTATCTTTCGACCAGTCGTTTACCCGGTGATACGCTAAAATCAGAGTATTCATTTAGGGGTTTGCATCAATAAATGTCCGGTGCCATATTTCTAAAATCAGCAGGAGGTAGAGCCGGTTGGCGTGGTTTGCCCGGCCGCCGGTATGTTCGGCGAAAAGTCTTTTTAGGTAGTCGGAATTAAAATAGCCGCGTTTCAAGGCTCTTTCACTCAGGATTACGGAAGCAAGATAGTCTTTTAATTCGTTTCGGAACCAGGCTGCCAGCGGAACTCCGAAACCCATTTTCTTTCGTTTCAGGACTTCCGCCGGAAGAATATCTTTAAATGTTTTTTTCAATAGATATTTAGACCGACCGGAACGCAATTTGTAATCGGCCGGAAGAGAAGCAGCTAATTCCACTACTTTTTGGTCCAGGAAAGGACTGCGTACTTCCAGGCCGTGTGACATTGAGGCGATGTCCATTTTTACCTGGAGACAGTCAGGCAGGTAAAGGTTGAAATCGGAAAAGAGCATCTTATCAAGCGGGTTATTTGCCCGGGGCCAGAGTTCCTTTAGCTGCTGATAAGGGTCGGCGGAGAGGAGATTTTTGAATGACGGTTGGTATAGCATTTCTTTTTCTGAGAGCGGAAAGACGGTCATCCAACGGCCGTAGCGTTCTGCTTCGGAGAGACCGTGCGCCTCTTTTAGAACCCAGGCTATTTTGCGTTGCCGGTCGGAGCCGTTTTGCGGGATAATTCCGGCCAGCGATTTGGAAATTACGGAAAGGAACGGCCGGAATTTTTCCAGCGTCAGCGCCTGCCGGTACCGCGGATACCCGGCGAAGTTTTCGTCGCCGCCGTCGCCGGAAAGGGCGACCGTGACTGCCTTTTTTGTTTCCGCGCAAAGGTAATAAGTCGGAATGGCGGAGTTGTCCCCGAACGGTTCGTTATAATGTTTAACTATTTCCGGCAGAATGGCGATGATGTCCGGCCGGACCATAAATTCGGAATGTTCGGTTCCGAACAACCGGGCGACTTTTTCCGCATATTTTAATTCGTCGTAATCCTTTTCGGAAAAACCGATGGAGAAGGTCCGGACCGGTTTTTCCGAAACGCGGCTCATCAGGCCGACTACCGCGCTGGAGTCTATTCCGCCGGAAAGGAAAGCGCCCAGGGGTACGTCGCTTACCATTCGGAGCCGTACCGCTTCCTGAAGAGTATCCAGCACAAGCCGGCCTGCTTCCGATTCCGATGCTTCAATCTTATGATTAAAGTCTATTTCCCAGTAGCGCTTTAGAGAAATTCGTCCTTTTTGGTAGGTAAGGTAATGTCCGGCCGGCAACTTCTTGATATCGGAGAATATGGAACGGGGTGACGGAATATACTGAAAGGTAAGATAATCGTCTATTGCCTGACGGTCAACCTCTTTCTTGATATCCGGCGCAAGCAGAAGCGCCTGGATTTCCGAGGCGAAATTGAAGGAGAACGGGGTTTCCGCGTAAACCAAAGGTTTCTTGCCCAATCGGTCCCGGGCCAAAAGGAGTTGCTCGTTTTTTTCGTCCCAGAGGCCGAAGGCGAACATTCCCCGTAGTTCTTTAAGGCACCCTATCCCTTCTTCTTCGTAAAGATGGACGATTACTTCGTTATCCGATTTGGTGCGGAAAAAATGCCCGTTTTTTTTCAGTTTTTCGCGCAGTTCTTCGAAGTTGTAGATTTCACCGTTTGCGACCAGAATTATATCTCCGGCTTCGTTTTTCAAGGGCTGGTTTCCGGTGGCAAGGTCGATTATGGAGAGGCGGCGGTGTTCCAGGCCGATCCCATTTTTTTGATAATGGCCCTCGTCGTCCGGGCCGCGGTGGCGGAGGACATCTGCCATCCGGCGTAAAATTTGCGGGTTTGTTTCCCGTCCGGACTTTTCAATGCGACCGACAATGCCGCACATTTAAAGACTGGAATACAGGTTAATCATTTCCAGCGTTGTGAGCGCTGCCTGCCAGCCCCGGTTACCGCTCTTGGCGCCGGCCCGGTCGACCGCCTGGTCCACCGAATCGCAGGTGAGCACGCCGTAGATTACCGGAATCTTGCTTTCCAGGGCAATTTTGCCGATGCCTTTGCTTGACTGTCCGGCGATATAATCAAAGTGCGGGGTTTCGCCCCGGATAATTGTTCCCAGGCAGATGACCGCGTCCAATTTTCCGTTGGCCGCCAACCTTTTTGCCACCGGCGGGATTTCAAAGGAACCGGGCACCCACGCGGTAGTGATATCTGTTTCCTTCACGCCGTGGCGCAGGAGGCAGTCGTACGCGCCTTCCAACAGCCTTTTGGTGACCAGGTCGTTGAAGCGACTGACCACTATTCCAATCCGTTTACCTTTTCCGTCCAAAACTCCAATCAGTTCCTTTGCCATATTATCCCCCTTGTCTGTTTTTGTTTTATATCCGTAAATCATTTTAGTCGGTATGAAACACTTCTTCCATTTCGCTCCACCACTTTCCCTCTATTCTGTCCGGAACAGGATTTTGCATCGGGTTTGTAATTGCCCACCATTCCCGTGTTTTCGGGTCGGATGCCATTTTTTTCATGTCCTTTTCAAAATCATCGCCCGTGTATTCAAAATAAGCAAAGAGCAATCCGTTTTTGTGATATATCGAATAGTTTCTAATATTGCATTTCTTAATCATTGCTAAGACTTCCGGCCATACGGCAGCGTGATATTTTTTATATTCCGCTAATTTTTCAAGTTTAACCCCGATTATCTGCCCAAACCTTTTCATTCTTCCGGTATCAGACGTTTAGCAAATGGTTCATCTTGTTTTTTTTAGTTTTGAGATATTTCCGATTATAATGGCCGGCCGTAATTTCGATGGGAATTCTTTCCGTAACTTCTATTCCGTATCCGGCGAGCCCGACAATCTTTTTGGGGTTATTGGTCAGGAGGCGCACCCGGGAAAGACCTAAATCTTTCAGTATTTGCGCGCCGATTCCGTAATCGCGCAGGTCTTCCGGAAAACCAAGCGCCAGGTTGGCTTCTACCGTATCCAGTCCCTTTTCCTGGAGTTCATATGCTTTCAGTTTGTTGATAAGGCCGATGCCCCTTCCTTCCTGCCGCATGTATAACAGAACCCCCCTTCTTTCTTTGGAGATTACCTCCAGGGCGCGGTGCAGCTGTTCCCCGCAGTCGCAGCGCAGAGAATGGAATATATCTCCGGTCAGGCACTGGGAGTGAACTCTGACCAGGACGCTGTCTCCCTTGCCTTTCAGGCGCAGGTTTCCCATGGTTAAGGCAAGATGATGTTTTTCGTCTGTCAGGGACCGGTAAAGGTTTAGCGTAAAAGTACCATATGGCGTCGGCAGTTCTACTTTTAAAATTCTGGATATCAGACGTTCTTTTTTGCGGCGGTAAGCGATTATGTCGGCTACCGAAGCCAACGAAAATTTATATTTGGCCGCCATTTTCTTCAGTTCCGGCAACCGGGCCATCCGGCCGTCTTTGGCCATTATTTCGCAGATTATGGCCGCCGGGTAGAGTTCAGCTGTTTTCATCAGGTCTAGGCCTGCTTCGGTATGGCCGGCACGGACCAGGACGCCCCCTTTCCGGCTGCGCAGCGGAAAGATATGACCGGGCAGTGCCAGGTCTTCAGGTTTTGTTTTCGGGGAGATTAGGGCTTTGACGGTCTTTGCCCGGTCCGCCGCTGAGATACCGGTGGTAACGCCCTTTTTGGCATCCACCGAAACGGTAAAAGAAGTTCCGTGCAAGGCGGTATTATCGGAAACCATCGGTTTTAAACCGAGTTTTTTCAGTGGTTCTTCTTCCATTGCCACGCAAATTAAACCCCTTGCCTGCGAAGCCATAAAATTAATGGCGGCCGGAGTCACTTTTTCCGCGGACAGGACAAGGTCTCCTTCGTTTTCCCGGTTTTCGTCGTCGACCAGAATTACGAACTTCCCGGCCTTTAAATCCGAAACAACTTTTTCAATCGTATCCATCTATTCTTTTAAGTTTTTTTAGTATTTACCGTTAACCATTCACTATTCACCGTTATTGAGATAGCGGGCAATGACGTCGACTTCCAGGTTTATTTCGTCACCCACCCGTTTTTTTCCGAGGTTGGTTTTATTTAAAGTATAGGGGACCAGCGCGACGGAAAGCCGATTGCCGGAAAGGCCGGCGGAGGTAAGGCTGATTCCGTCAATCGCCACGGAACCTTTGACGGCCAGGTATTTTTTTATTTCCGTCGGGAAAATGATGGTTATCTCTTTACCGGAACCGGTTTTTCTGATTGCTGATATTTTACCTTTTCCGTCGATGTGTCCGGTTACCAGGTGGCCGCCAATCCGGTCGCCCAGGCGGAGCGCCCGTTCCAGATTGACCGGCTGGCCGTTTTTCAGTTTTCCCAGAGTTGTTTTTTTAAGAGTTTCCGGGGAAACATCGAAATCCGCCAGTCCGTTTCGCGATTCGTTGACGGTCAGACAGACGCCGTTAACCGCCACGCTCTCTCCGGCCCGGAGGTCGGAAAAAGAGGTTTCCAGGGTCAGGACGCCCCTCTTCCCGGCGGTCTCTTTCACCTTTCCGATTTCTTCAATTATTCCGGTAAACATTAGGTTTTATGA
Organism: Candidatus Ratteibacteria bacterium; assembly: GCA_041653615.1. GTDB lineage: Bacteria > Ratteibacteria > UBA8468 > MWAK01 > MWAK01 > JAHJUB01. Next base: position 48,141 of record JBAZEZ010000007.1, on the reverse strand, counting down.
TAGCACAACAAGGAGGGCAATAACAACACCGAACGGCTTATTTTTCCGGGGTATAAATGAACAAACGGTCTGCGTCAAAGCGTTTGGTTGATTTAAGGCGGAGATGAAAGGCGGAATCAGGGGACGGGAAGCCCTTTCCGGCGATTGAAGTTTTTGCCCCCTCCCCTCCGATGATTACGGGCGCCTGGAAAAGATAAACCTGGTCCACCAGCCCGGCGTCAACAAAAGAGCCGTTCGTGGCCGAGCCTCCTTCCACCAGGACGGAACCGACCTCCTGATTGTAAAGAAAAGCCAGTAATTTTTCCAGGTCTACTTTTTGGCTGCCGGCCACGATAATTTGGGCGCCTTTTTTTTCCAGGCAGAGTAAACGGTCGGCCGGCGCCTTTTTTGTCACGGCAACTACTATCCTGTTCGCTTCTTCCCATATTTTTGCCCTTAGAGGAAGCCGCGCTTCGCTGTCCAGAATTACCTTAAGGTAACGTTTACGGGCCAGGAGAGTTTGAGCTGTCCCGGTTATCCGGTAGCTCAGGGAAGGGTTGTCACTCAAAATAGTGCTGATGCCCACCAGAATCGCGTCATATTCAAAACGCAGTTTGTGGCCGAACGCTCTCGCTTTTTCCCCGGTTATCCATTTGGATTGCCCGGTATACGCGGCAATTTTGCCGTCAAGACTCTGGGCAATCTTCAGGGCGATAAAGGGCCGTCGCTCTTTGATTCGGGTGAAGTATGCCCGGTTAATCTCCCGGCTTTCTTTTTCCAGAAGCCCGACTCTTGTTTCAATGCCGGCTTTACGCAATTGTTCAAAACCCTTACCGGAAACCGCGGGGTTAGGGTCGGCCATCGCGGCTACCACTTTTTTGATGCGGTTTTTAATCAGCGCTTCGGTGCAGGGCGGTGTTTTTCCAAAATGACAGCAGGGTTCCAGGCTGACATATAGAGTGCTCCCTTTCGGAGACTCCGTCGAATTTTTCAGGGCGTCTATTTCCGCGTGGTCGCCTCCGAAATACCGGTGGTATCCCTCTCCGATAATCCGGTTATTTTTTACCAGCACTGCCCCGACCAACGGGTTCGGACTTACCAGCCCTGTTCCCTTGACTGCCAGTTGCAGCGCCCGCTTAAGGTAGATTTTTGTTTCAGGCATAAAAGAGCCAACCAAGGTTGGCAATTACATTTTAACGAATATATTATCAATCAATCGGGTGGAACCGAGAAAGGCCGCTATCGCGACCAGAGTTTCATCTTTCGGGAAGAGACGGATTCCCTTCCCTGCGTTCTCCAGAGTGCTCAGGTCAACTGCCTCAAGATACTGCAATTTAATGAAAGGATTTTTTTTAAGGCAAACTGACGCTTTTTTCAGTGTTTTTTTCAGACTCTTTTTGTGTTTTTCGCAATCGTTTTTAATCTGCAGCAGGGTATGATATAAAGCCGGCGCGGCTTTTCTTTCCGCCGGAGAAAGATAAATGTTGCGGGAACTCATTGCCAGACCGTCCGGTTCCCGAACCGTGGGTACGCCGATTATTTCGATCGGAAAGTTAAGGTCCCGAGCCATCATTTTAATCATGATTAACTGTTGGGCGTCTTTCCAGCCGAAATAGGCTTTGTCCGGCTGGACCAGGTTAAATAATTTCAGAACCACGGTAGCCACCCCGCGGTAGTGGTCGGGCCGGTATTTTCCGCATAATTCTTCGGAAAACCATTCCGCCGGCTTTACGGAGGTCTGCAATCCGGCGGGGTACATTTCTTTTACACCGGGCGCGAAGATGAGTCCGGCGCCGGCTTTTTCCGCCAACTTCGCGTCTTTTTCCAGGTTACGCGGATATTTTCGGTAATCCTCAGCCGGTCCAAATTGGGTGGGGTTGACGAAGATACTGATTACACAGAAAAGTTTTGCTTTGCGACAGGCGCGGATGAGCGCAAGGTGGCCTTCATGGATAGCGCCCATCGTCGGCACAAACCCGATTTTCCGACCCGATTTGCGCACGGCGTTAAGGCGTTCTCTCAAGTCAGTTGATTTTTTGACAGTCGCCATGTTTTTACGTGATATGTTTTCCAGTGTTTTTTTTAAAATCGGGTCGCGGAAATCAGGCGCCGCCTCAGCCGCCGGTTCCATCACAAACCGGCGCTGTAATCGCCGGGGATGCGGTATCTTTAAATCCGGCTTCTCAATTACGCGGTTTCCGTAATAGATGATATCAAGGTCCAAACATCGGGCTTTTCTTGGTTTGTGCGGCTGAGGTCTTCCGGAATTTTTTTCAATTTCGTGAAGTAGCGCAAGGAGTGGTTCCGGTTCCAGGTTTGTTTCTGCCAGGACCGCGGCGTTCAGGAATTCTCCTCCGGCTGTTTCTTCGGCCGGCGGGTTTTTAAAATACGAGGAATTTTTAATTATTTTGACGCCGGATTTATTCATCAGCCTCAGTCCCTGCCGGATGTTTTGGCGCCGGTTGCCGAGGTTGGAACCCGCCGCGATAATTACTTTGGCCACAGGTTTAGGGATTACCCAAGAACAAATCGATGATTTTGCAGCCCTCTTTTACGTAGATGCGGCTGGCGGTCGCCTGTTTTTCCGAAAAAACCGGAGCGCCTTTTCCGTTGATTCCGGTTCCGGCGATCAGAAAAGGCACCGGGTCCGGCGTGTGGGTTTTTTGGCGCAAGGAAGTGATGTGGTCGGACATAATCATTACCCGGTATTCCGGAAACTCCGTTTGCAGGGCTGAAATCGCCGGACCAACCACTTTCCGGTCGAAATCGATGATGGACTTTAGCTTGAGTTTTGTTTCCCCGCTATGGCTTGTTTCGTCCGGCGCTTCAATGTGAAGAACGGCAAAATCCACCGTTTTTAACGCGGTGATTGCCGCGTCAACCTTCCCTTGGTAGTTGGTATCAAGATAACCGGTGGCACCGGGAACGGTGATGGCTTCCAATCCGACCGCTTTACCAATGCCCTTGACGATATCCACCGCGGAAACCGTAACTCCTTCCAAATTGAACCGGTCCCGAAAAAGCGGGAGTCGGGCTTTTTCGCCCTGCCCCCAGGGCCAGATGTTATTGGCCGGATTTTCCGCCAAATCCACCCTGGTTTTGTTGATGGGGTGGTTTGAAAGAAGTTCACCCGCTTTTTCCATTATGTTAATCAGGATTTTATCTCCGTCCCCTTTGGGGAGGTATGCCGTGACCGTTTTATCGAGAATATCGTGCGGCGGAAACGTAATTAATTTTCGCCAGTTAAAAACGGGGTTCTTAAATACCATGATATTGCGGTAACTTTTGCCCGGACAGAAGAGAATTTCCTCCGGGTTGGAATTTTTTTGAAGGAGCGTAATCAGAGTGGCGGCTTCTTCGTCGGTGATGTGTCCGGCGGAATAGTCGGCCATCTTATTTTCGCTGAGCGTGACCAGGTTGACTCGAAAGGCAACCTGGTTATCCTGCAGGTCTATGCCCAGATTGATTGCTTCCAGCGGTCCTCTTCCCGGATGATATTTTCTGGGGTCGCAGCCCAAGATAGACAGGAATGCGGTATCACTGGCCGCTTTTACACCCCGGGGAATTGTCCGCACCATTCCCATGATGGCCCGGTCCTGTGCCAGGGAGTCCATGTTGGGCGTCGGCGCCACTTCCAAAGGCGTCTTCCAGTTTAATTCCGGAATAGGGTAGTCAGCCATGCCGTCGCCGATAATTAGTAAGTATTTCATTCTCTATTTCTCCCGATAATGCAATTTGGTTTATAATTATATAATTGTTTAATTATATAAAAAAACCGTAACTTTCAATATTTTAACATGCGTTCCAGAGCCAGTTTCGCGCGTTCGGCAATTCCAACCGGCACGGTTATGATCGGTTTCAATTCCTTTAGACTCCGGAGTATTTTCTCCGGAGTTATCTTCTTCATGTTGGGACAGGATGCCTGGTCGGAACCGGGGATGTAGGTAATGTTTGGGTTTTCCCGCCGCAACCGGTGAATCATTCCGATTTCGGTTCCGACGATGACTTCTCCGGGGTTGTTTTTCTTTACCCATTTGACCATATCGCCGGTGGAAAAAACCAGGTCGGCCATATTTCTTATTTCCCGGCGGCATTCCGGGTGTACCATCAGAATTGCCCGGGGGTATTTTTTCTTCAGCGCCGCTAATTCGGCCGGCAGGAAGACCATGTGGGTCGGGCAATATCCGGGCCACAGGACCATCTTCTTGGAAGTTTTTTCCCGGATAAAATCGCCCAGGTTCTGGTCTGGAAAGAAGAGAACGGTCTCCTCCGGAATCTGGTTGACTAATCGCAGCGCGTTTGAGGATGTGCAGATATAATCGCTTTCCGCTTTTGCCTCCACCGAGGAATTAATATAAGTGACGACGGTTGCCCCGGGGTATTCCTTCCGACGCTCGCGGATATCTTTTGCGGTAACCATGTCGGCTAACGGACAGCCGGCTTCAATGTCCGGCAGCAGAACCGTTTTTCGCGGAGAAAGTATTTTGGCTGTTTCCGCCATAAAGCGTACTCCGCAGAAGACGATTACCTCTGCTTCCGCTTGAGCCGCTTTTCGGGAAAGGTCCAGGGAGTCTCCCCGAAAATCACCGATTTCCTGGATTTCAGCCGGCTGGTAGTTGTGAACCAGGATAATCGCGTTCTGTTTCTTCTGCCACTCCCTGATTTCAGCGGTGATGTTGTCCATGTTAGAAAACCAACGCGGCGGCGCCCTTGATGCCGCTCCTTTGACGGAGGGACGCGTGCAGTATTTTGATATCTTTGCTTAAGAGCGGAAACGCGCGTTTTGTAATCTCTTCCCGGATGGCGCTGAAGAGCGGTCCATCGGTCAGGGCGATGCCTCCGCCGATGACAATCGCTTCCGGGTTAAAGACATTTACCAGTCCGGCCAACATTACGCCTACGTTTGCGCCGGTTTCCTCCCAGATTCTGGCCGCCAGCCGGTCTCCCTTCCGGTAGGCCTCCGAAATAATCTTCGGCGTGATGTTATCAAGGTTGTGGTTGACCAGTTCCGGAATGATTGAAGAGCGGTCTTTTTTAAGATATTTTTTTGTTTTGGCTACGATGCGGGCTGAACCGACGTAAGTCTCGACGCATCCCTTGTTTCCGCAGCCGCAGCGCGGGCCTTTAGTGTTGATGGTTATGTGTCCCAGTTCTACCGCGGAATAATTTATGCCTCTCAGCAGTTTTCCGTCTACCACTATCCCACCGCCCAGGCCGGTACCCAGTGTAATGCAAATAATGGTACAGAAACCTTTTCCGGCGCCGAAGAGGTATTCTCCCCAGACAACGGCGTTGACGTCGTTGTCAACCTTGACCGGCAGTTTGAACTTTTCCCAAAAAATTTCGGCCAAAGGGATGTTGTGCCAGTTCGGAAAATTCGGCGCCAGGAAGACGGTCCCTTCGCTGTTTACCAGACCCGGGGTCCCGATACCGATGCCTTTGATTTCGGAAAGTCGGGTACCGGAAAGCGCTTCGTGAACCGCCTCTTCCATTCGTAGCAAAATATCCTTACTCCCGTTTTTGCCGCCGCTATCCTTCTGGCCCTGTTTTAGGATAGAGCCGTCTTGTCCGACCAGACCGAACTTAATAGATGTTCCGCCCAAATCAATTCCGATTGCTTTATCCATGGTTGTTTCCCGATGACATCTTTATTTATTGTCTATCAATTTCGCTAATTGTTGACCGAAGTCTTGCGCGGATTTTTCTTCTTCCGGTCCGGGCCGGAACCGGGTTTCGAAAACCGGCAGCGGCATTTGGAATCCGGCCGCTTTGATTTCCTCGCCAAATTGGGGTAGAATTCCTTTATTCCAGCCGTAGGAACCGAATAAGGCCCAGAGCTTGTTTTGCGGTTTCAATCCTTTCAGAAAAATAAAGAGTTTTACTATTTCCGGAAAGGGAAGGTTGTTCAGTACCGGCGCTCCCAGGGCGACCGCCTTTGCCTTGAAAATGGCGGCGATGATGTCGCCGGGGTCGTTTTCTTTTAAAGACAGGATTGAAACCGGTATGTTTTCCCGCATTATTCCTTTGGCAATTTTACGGCCGATAATTTCGGTGCTCCCCCACATGGTGTCATAGACGATAACCGCTTCCCGGTGTGCGTCGCCTTTGGCCCAGTGTTGGTAGGCGTCGATAACTTTTCCCGGCGCTTTTCGCCAAATGATGCCGTGGCTGGGCGCAATCACCTTTAACTTGAGCTGCATTTCGGTGATTTTGGCAATCATTTTAAGAATTAACGGTGAAAAAGGTTGCAGGATGTTGGCAAAATACCGGAGCGCTTCTTCCATCAGGGTTGATTCCGGCACCTGGTCGTCGAAGCGTTGACTGGTTGCGTAGTGTTGGCCGAAGGCATCGTTGGGCATCAGGATTTCCTGTTCCGGGAGATAAGTAAACATACTGTCCGGCCAGTGGAGCATCGGTGCTTCGATGAAAGTCAGGGTGTTTTTACCCAGCAGGATTTTATCTCCGGTGCGGATTTGTTGGACCGGGAGGTTCTGACCGAAGTACTTTTTGGCGCCTTCAATCCACTGACCGGTAGCCAGTATTTTTGCTTTCGGGCAAACCTTTGCCAGTTCTGCCACGGCTCCGGCGTGGTCCAGTTCCAGGTGGTTGGAAACAATATAATCAATCTCCGACAGTGCCGTCAACTCTTTTATTTTAGCGATGAATTCAGAGGTAAACGGTGTTTTGACCGTATCTACCACGCATTTTTTCTCATCCAGGATGAGGTAAGAGTTGTAGGTGCTGCCGCGGCCGGTACGGTATCCGTGAAATTCGCGTAAATTCCAGTCAATCGCGCCGATCCAGTAAATTCCTTCGCCAATCGTTATGTCTCCCATTGTGCTCACCTAAGATTTTTCCGGTAATTCCCTTAAAGCGGTATCTACCGGTTCCACTTCCGGTACTTCTTTCCCGCCGGATACGGCGCCCAATTCTTTTAGTTTTCTCAGACCGGGCAAGAGCCGGCTTTCCCATGACCCGAGCGCCGCGTTATAGGCGTTTGCCGCGTCGTTTAATCCTTTCCGGATTCCGGCCAGGTGTTCCGCGAATTTGGTGATTCTTTCAAATAATTCCTGACCGGTCTCCCAGATGCGCTGTGCGTTTTTAGAAACGTCCTGCTGCTGCCAGGTATAAGCAACCGTCCTCAAAAGGGTTATCAGGGTGGTGGGCGTTGCCAGGACCACTCCACCGGCGATGCCATCTTCAATCAATTGGCGGTCCTGTTCCAGGGCCGCGCTGAAAAAAGATTCGCCGGGTAGAAAGAGGACGACAAAATCCGGGCTGGGGTTGAACTGGCTCCAGTATGATTTGGAGCCCAGGTCTTTTATGTATTTTCGAACCGCTTCCGCGTGGCGCGAGAAGGCGGCTTCACGCGCTTCTTCGTTTGGCGCTTCCATGGCTTCCATGTATGCTTTTAACGGCACCTTGGCATCCACCACGACGGTGCGTCCGGCCGGCAATTTTACGATTAAATCCGGCCTTTTCCGGCCTTCCTCGGTATCCATTGAGGGCTGTTCTTCGAAATCGCAGTATTGGGACATCCCGGCCATTTCTACTACCCGGCGCAGGGTAACCTCGCCCCACCGGCCTCGCACCTGCGGTGCTTTAAGTGCTGTGACCAGGGCCACGGTTTCTTTCTGAAGCGAAGTTTGCATCTTCTGCAGGTCGTCCAGATGTTGGGTTAAAGTTCCGTGGTCTTTATGGCGGATGTTCTCCATTTCGTGGAGTTGGGTTTCGTAGCGTTTTAGTGTTTCCTGAAGCGGTTTCACTATTCCGTCAATAGCTTCCTGACGTTTTCCCAGGTCACCTTTTGATTCGGTAATCAAATTTTCCAGGGTCTTTTTCGCCAGGTCCAGAAATGCCTGATTGTTACTTTTTAAAGCGTTTGCGGATAAAGCGTTAAAGGTATCGGTTAATTTAGCGGTTGCTTCGGAAAGCAATTTTTTTTGTTCCTCCAGGTTTACCCGGACCGCGGCCAGTTGCGTTTCCGCGGCCACCCGGCCCGCCTGTTGTTTCGTGAGTTCCGTCTGCAACTGGTTGGACTGCGTTTCTTTTTGCTGAAGCTGGAGCCGCAGTTCGCAGTTGGCGCTTTCCGCGCCTGTCGCCCGGTTTTCCGACCCGGATGATTTCCGGCTGTGTGTCAGCCAGGCTGCGATTCCGCCTAAAATCAGGCCGCCGATAAACAACAATATTCCGTTTGGCATAAAAGTATAGTAGTATATTTTAACCGCTTTAATAATTTTTAGAAAGATTTCAGGAAATCCCGAACTTTTCCCAGGGCGATGCGGCGATGGCTTAAGGTGTTCTTTTGCCGCGGAGAAAGTTCCGCGAATGTCTTCTTCAATTCCGGCAGGAAAAAGATAGGGTCGTATCCGAAACCGTTTTTTCCTTTCGGCTTCAGTGCGATGGATCCGTTTTTTCTTCCTTTAAAGAGAAATGTTTCGCCTTTCGGCGTGGCCAAGCAGGCCGCCGAAGTAAAAGAGGCCTGCCGTTTTGGCACCGGTACCTTTTTCATCAGGTTCAATACGGCGGCGATATTATCGGCGTCTCTCTTTTCCGGGCCGGCGAACCGGGCGGAATAGACCCCTGGTTTTCCATCCAGGGCTTTAACCTCAAGACCGGAATCCTCGGCCAGAACAGTCCGGTCCAGTTTTTGGGCGTAGTATTTTGCTTTCGAAACGGCGTTCTCAGCGAAGGTTTTTCCATCCTCGGCCGGTTCCGGTATTTTCGGAAAGTCGGCCAAGCACCGGATGTGAAACAATTCTCCGGAAAGAATTATCTGAATTTCCTTGAGTTTTTTGCGATTACCGGTTGCCACCACCAGTTCCATGCTTTTATTTTATTTCCAGCGAGAAATCCAGCGAAGGCGCCGAGTGGGTTAGCCGGCCGATGGAGATGATGTCGGCGCCGGACCGGGCATACGCTTTTACGTTTTCCAGGTTGATTCCGCCGGAGACCTCAATCTTTCCTTTATATCCGGCTTGTTTCAATTCCTGTATAATTTTGGTAACCGCTTCCGGTTTCAAATTGTCCAACATTATTATGGTTGCCCCGGCTTTCGCGGCGGTAAGGGCTTCTTCGCGATTTTCGACTTCCACTTCAATTCCCCGTATTTCGTCTCTTCGGGTAGACAGAAGGGCCCGCATGAAAGAACGCGCTTCTTTGACCAGCGAGGTAATCGCTTCGTTTCGGTTGGCCGCCATTCCGGTTTTTACCAGGATGGAGATGTGGTTGTCTTTCACCAGGATTCCGTCAAACAGCCCGGAGCGGTGGTTTTTTCCTTCGCCGGACCTAACCGCGTATTTTTCCAGCGGTCGCATGGTCGGAGTTGTTTTGCGGGTGTTGCAAAGCTGGACCTTTGTTCCGGACACCTCTTTCATGAATTTCGCGGTCAGGGTTGCGATTCCGGAGAGCCGGCTTAAGAAATTCAAAGCGGTGCGTTCCGCGGCAAGGATGGAACGTCCCGAACCGGACACTTCCGCCACTTTTTCTCCCGGAGATACTTCCTGTCCGTCTTCCGTGAGACATTTAATTTCCAGTCTTTTGTCCAGCGAGGAAAAGGTCAGCTGTGCCAGCGGTAAGCCGGAGATTGTTCCCTTTTCCCGGGATATAATTTCAGCTGTTACCGTTGCTGTGTCCGGTATCATCCGGCCGGTTACGTCACCGGAACCGATATCTTCGGCCAGGGCGGTTTTAACCTTCTTTTCCAAATCTGGCGCCGATATTTCCAACAACAGCTTATCTTTTCCTCTGGTACAACTCAATTTCTTTTTCACCATTTAGCTCCTTTATTTTATCTCTTATCCGGCCGGCCCGCTCAAAATCCAGTTCCCGGGATGCTTTGAGCATTTCCTTTCCCAGCCGTTTGATAACCGCCAGAAGATTCCGGTCGGTGATTTCTTTTTCTAAAAGTTTATCCGAAACTTTGGGTGTTTCGTTCAGGATTTCCTCGATTCCCTTGTAGATTCCTTTCTTGATTGCTGTCGGTTTAAGGTTGTGCGTCTGATTATATTCCAGCTGGATTTTACGCCGGCGTTCTGTTTCTGTCAGGGCCAGGTGCATCGCTTTTGTGATTTTGTCCGCGTAGAGAATTACCTCTCCGTTGATAGCCCGGGCGGCCCGGCCGGCGATTTGAATGAGAGATGTTTCCGAGCGTAGAAATCCGGCTTTATCCGCTTCCAGGATGGCCACCAGGCTTACTTCCGGCAGGTCAAGTCCTTCCCGGAGCAGATTTATACCGACCAGTACGTCGTATTTCGCTTCCCGTAACTGGCGCAGGATTTCTACCCGGCGGAAAGTGTCAACTTCACAGTGGATATATTCCACTTTAATTCCAAAACTTTTCAGGTATTCGGACAATTCTTCCGCGGTATTTTTGCTGAGGGTAAGGACCAGCGTCCGCTCTTTTGCCGCGGTTCTTTTTTTGATCTCCGCGAGCAGGTCGTCAATCTGATTGGTGGTCGACCTCACCTTCATTTCCGGGTCAAGGAGTCCGGTCGGCCGGATAATTTGTTCGGCAATGCGGGGTGATTTGTCTCCGAGGTGTTTTGCGCCGGAAAGCTGTAGTTCGTATTCACCGGGCGTGGCCGAGGCAAAGACTACGGAACGCATGAATTTTTGGAACTCTTCCCATTTCAGGGGCCGGTTGTCAAGCGCGGACGGAAGCCGGAATCCGTATTCTACCAGCGTTTCTTTCCGGGACCGGTCTCCGAAATACATGCCGCGAATCTGTGGCACGCTGATGTGGCTTTCGTCGATGATGAGTAAGAAATCTTTCGGGAAAAAGTCAAGCAGGCAGTAAGCCCGTTTTCCGGGCAGGCGGCCGTCAAAGTGACGGGAATAGTTTTCCACACCGTGGCAGTAACCCATCTCCTGCAGCATTTCCAGGTCATAATTCGCGCGTTGTTCCAGTCGCTGGGCTTCCAGCAATTTTCCTTTTTGCCGGAATTCCGTCAGCCGTTCCCGCAGTTCCGCTGTGATGGTTTTTAGCGCTTTTTCCATTTTAGGCCGGGTGGTGACAAACTGCTTCGCCGGATAAATGAAGATGTCTTCTTCCCGGCTGATTTCTTTACCGGTCAGCGTATCAAAATAGGCCAATCCGGTAATTCGATTAGCTTCTACTTCAACCCGCAGGCCTCTTTCTTCGTAGGAAGGTATTACTTCAATCCGGTTGCCGCGGACACGAAAATGACCCCGGGATAAGTCAAAATCATTGCGCTCATATTGAATTTCCAGCAGCCGTTTTCGGATTTCCCGGCTGTCAATTTCCTGGTCTTTGGTCAGACGCAAGGTCATGCAGGTGTAGTCTTCCGGGCTGCCGGAAGGATAGATGGATGAGACCGTGGCGATTACAATCGTATCCCGCCGCGCGATAAGACTGCTGACTGCGTACATTCTAAGCCGGTCGATATCTTCATTGATAGAAGAGTCCTTTTCGATATAGGTATCGGTGGTCGGTAGATAAGCCTCCGGTTGGTAATAATCATAGTAACTGACAAAATAAGCGACCTGATTTTCGGGAAAGAAATTGCGGAATTCGCCGTATAATTGGGCCGCCAAAGTTTTATTGTGGGATATGACCAGGGTTGGTTTTTGGATTTGCGCGATGACGTTTGCCATCGTGTAGGTCTTGCCGCTGCCGGTAACGCCCAGAAGCGTCTGGTATTTCGTACCGGCCCGTAGATTGTCCGTCAGGGTTTTGATGGCGGCGGGTTGATTGCCGGCCGGCTGAAAATCAGATAGGAGCTTGAATTCCACCGTATTATTATACTCTTTTGGCGCTATTATTTCAAGTCCCCTATTCAAACTTGACAGACTAAATATTGTGTTTTAAAATATACGAAACCACAAGATGTAGGCTAATGTCGGTTTTTCGGTTACTGTGCACCATTCACCGCTTTTATGCGCTGTCCGTTCTGCGGTTACCTGGAAGACAAGGTTGTTGACAGCCGTCTCTCGGATGATGGAGGGAATATCCGTCGGCGGCGTGAATGTCTTTCTTGCGATCGGCGTTTTACGACCTACGAAGTAGCGGAGGAAAAACCTTTGATGGTCGTAAAAAGAGATGGTCGGCGGGAACTGTTTTCACGCGCAAAACTTCACGCCGGAATAGCCCGGGCGTTTGAAAAAAGGCCGGTTGCCACCCAGGAGATTGAGAATCTGGTGGAACGTACCGGCGGTGAATTGCGGAGTAAATACGAAAAGGAAGTGCCGTCGGCTAAGATCGGTGAACTGGTTATGACGAGTCTGGCTCGAATGGACCCGGTGGCCTACGTGCGTTTTGCTTCTGTGTACCGGCAGTTTACTGATATTGCTGAATTTGAGAAGGAAGTAGCGCGGTTAAAAAAAGATGGAACCGATTAAAGAAGTACGGAAGCGCGACGGAAAGATTGCTCCTTTTCAGAAGGAGAAAATTTCCGAGGCGATTTTTAAGGCAGCCGCCGCGGTGGGTGGCGCGGACCGCAGTCTGGCCGACGACCTGGCCGACGCGGTTAATATTTACCTGACCAGGGAATTCAGCGACTCTACTCCGACCGTGGAAGAGATTCAGGACATCGTGGAGAAGGTCCTGATTAAAACCGGTCATGCCAAGACGGCTAAGGCCTACATAATTTATCGCCAGAAGAGGGCAAAGGTCAGGCAGGTTCGAACCGGTGTCCTGCCGGAAGAGACAAAGCTGGCCGCGGCCGAAGCGATTAAAATCCGGGAGTCCACGGACCTGGCCTTGTTTGTGCGCACGAGCCAGGAAGATATTGTATCTTGGGACCGGGAAAAGATTGTGGAGGCGCTTTGCCGGGAGACCGGTATTTCCCAGAATATAGCCGATATAATTTCCCTGGAGATAGAGGAAGAGATTATCGCTTCCAGAACTCAGACCTTGACCGCTCCCCTCATCCGGGAGATGGTCAACGCCAAACTGGTTGAGTATGGGTACGAAGAAGAACGAAGGCGGCATACGCGGCTCGGTTTGCCGCTTTACGATGTGCGCCAGGTGATAACTCTGCCGAACAAGGAAAACGCAAATATTCCCCATAATCCGGAAGCGACAAATCTCTCCCTTTCGGAAGCAATCAAGAAAGAGTTTGCCCTGCTGGAAGTTTTTTCTCCGGATGTGTCGGACAGCCATCTTTCCGGCGATATTCACCTGCATGACCTGGGCATGATAGACCGTCCGTATTGTTCCGGACAATCGCTGGAGTATGTGAAAAAATATGGTCTTTCTCTGCCGAACGCGCTAAACATCGCTAAGCCGGCCAAACATCCGGAAACCCTGCTGGCCCACATGGTTAAATTCTCCGCGGCTCTTCAGGGCCATTTTGCCGGAGCCATCGGCTGGGATGCGGTCAATTATTTTTTCGCGCCTTTTTTGGTCGGGATGTCGGACAAGGATATAAAGCAACTGGCCCAGATGATGATTTACGAGTACAGTCAGCAGGCAGTGGCGCGCGGCGGCCAGGCGATATTCAGCGACATAAATATTTACTGGGAGGTACCGGAACATTTCGTTAAAACTCCGGCTATCGGTCCCGGCGGACAGTATACCGGTAAGACGTATAATGATTATCAGAAAGAGGCCCAAAAATTCGCCTGGGCTCTTTTTGAGGTTTACCTGGAAGGCGACGGACTGGGCCGACCTTTTTTCTTTCCCAAACCGCTTTGTCACCTGACCAACAAACTTTTTGTTACGGAAGGCGCCGAAGACTACCTGACGCTTATCAGCCGGGTGGCCGCGGAAAAAGGCAACACTTATTTTGTTTTCGACCGGGGTAAGACCGCCAAGATTTCGGAGTGCTGCCGGCTTTCCTTTATCCTTGATTCGCAAGACCTGTCCGAGGCAGTCACGCCCTGGAAGATGCGTTTCTGCGCTTTGCAGAACGTAACCCTTAATTTGCCCCGGGCCGCGTATCTTGCCAACGGCAGCGAGGAACGGCTTTTCGCGGAATTGGACCGGATGCTTTCTCTGGCGGTAAAGGCGCATCAGCAAAAACGGATTTTTATTAACCGGCTTTTGGCTCTGGGAAGCAAGAGTCCGCTTGCCCTCCTTACGATGAAACAGGACGGAGAAACTTATCTGCGGATGAAGCGGGTGACGTATCTGGTTGGCTTAATCGGTCTCAACGAACTGGTGCAGAGTCATTTGGGCCAGGAATTGCATGAATCCGAGGTGGCGCTTCGTTTTGGTCTAAAGGCTATCGCGCACCTTAACCTTGCCTGCCAGCGCTACAGCAAAGAACTGGGTATGAAGTTTGTGCTGGAACAGACTCCGGCCGAATCAACCGCGTACCGCCTGGCAAAGCTGGACCTGGCGCATTTCCCGCTCCAGGCGCATAAAGTAGTTAAAGGGACCCCGGATGCCGGCGGAGCTTATTATACCAACTCCACCTATTACAATGTTTCCATACCGATGTCACCGGTTGAAAAAGTGAAGATGGAAGGATTGTTCCATCCTTTAATTGATGCCGGTGCCCTTTCGCACGTTTGGCTTGGTGAATCCAACCCGGATCCGCTCGCGCTGGCCAGTTTCGTCAAGAAGACTTTTCTTTACACTCAGAACGCGCAGATTGCCTTTAGCCCGGAATTTACCGCCTGCCTTGATTGCGGCCGGACGATACGCGGGTTGAAAGAACAGTGTTCCTACTGCAGTAATCCGTAATGTAGCGGTGCGATTCACCGCACGTATTTTGTTGTGTTATTAAATGGAGGTTGCAATGCAGAAACAAGAGTTTGTCGCGTATCTTTCTCAAAATCCGGAACAGTTCGGTTTTCAGGAGCGGGAACAGGATGGTCTGCCCGGCGTATTAGTGGAAAACAAATCCTTCCAAACCAAAACATTTTTTTCGGAAGAGAATATTTCTGCTAAAGAACTGGCTCCTCTTTTGGTTGCCACCCATCAGGGTAGAAACGTGGAGCATATCACCCGGGTTACCGGTTACTTTTCCAAGGTGAGCGGTTGGAACGTAGGGAAAAAAGCCGAACTCGCCGACCGTCACCGCACCCCTATTTCCTGACCAATCTTTTAATTTCTCTCCTCTTAAGGAGAGATGAAAGTGAGGGGGAATGGTATCTATTGAAGATTTCAAAAAATTAGAAATTAAGGTAGCGAAAGTTCTGGAAGTTAATCCTCATCCCAACGCCGACCGTCTTTATGTTTTAAAGATTTTTCTGGGTGATATTGAGTGCAAGGACGAAGCTACCGGAGAAATAGTCTGTACGCCCCAAACCAGAGAGGTAGTTGCTGGAATCCGGCCCTACTACACACCCGAAGAATTGATTGGCAAACAGGTTATTATTCTCGTCAACCTGGAGCCGGCAATCATCAGGGGCGTCCAGAGCAACGGTATGCTCCTGGCCACTAAAGTCGACGGTAACCTTTCCGTCCTTACCCTTGACCGCCCCATCAAAGAAGGCAGCGTTATAAGTTAAAAACCAGCCTTTTATTGTAAAAATCGTTTGTCCGGATTAAAATATAACGGAAATGATACGTGAAATAGCAATCATAGGAAAAAAAACGGCAGAACTGGTTGAAATCAGCCGGAAATACCTGCTGGCGTTAAGCCGGGAAGAGATGGATGTTGTCCAGGCCCATTTCAGTCGTTTGGGACGTAATCCCACGGACATTGAACTGGAGATGATTGCTCAGACCTGGTCGGAACACTGCATCCACAAGGTCTTCCGCGGCGTCATTGAGTATGAGGAAGACGGCCGAAAAGAGGTAATTGACAATCTTCTGAAGAGCACCCTTTTCCGGGAGACTAAAGAACTTAATAAGCCTTACTGCCTTTCGGTTTTTAAGGACAACGCCGGCGTGGTTGAATTTGACCGGGAATACGGGGTCGCTTTCAAGGTGGAAACCCACAACCACCCCTCGGCCCTGGAGCCGTACGGCGGAGCGGAAACCGGAATCGGCGGAGTCATCCGGGACATCCTGGGCGCGGGCCTGGGCGCGAAACCGATTCTCAATACCGACGTTTTTTGTTTTGGACCGCTTGATTATCCTTACGATAAACTACCTCCCTCCGTTCTGCACCCGCGGCGGATTTACAAGGGAGTGGTGAGCGGCGTGCGTGATTACGGAAACCGGATGGGCATTCCCACGGCCAACGGCGCCATCCTTTTTGACGAGGGTTATCTGGCGAATCCCCTGGTTTATTGCGGTACCCTGGGGCTTATTCCCCGGAATAAGATTGAGAAAGAAGTTAAGCCGGGAGACTTGATTTTGGTCGTCGGCGGACGGACCGGCCGGGACGGTATTCACGGCGCCACCTTTTCCTCTTTGAGTTTGCAGAAAGGAATTTCCGCCAGCGTGGTCCAAATCGGCGCGCCGATCACCGAAAAGAAATTTCTGGATGTTCTGTTGGTGGCCAGGGACCGGAATCTTTTCCGTTCCATTACCGACTGCGGCGCCGGCGGACTCTCTTCCGCGGTCGGCGAATTAGGCAGCGAGACCGGTGCCGACGTTCACTTGGAGCAAGTGCCGCTTAAGTACGCCGGGCTGGCCCCTTGGGAAATCTGGGTTTCCGAAGCGCAGGAACGGATGGTCTTGGCCGTGCCGCCGGAGAATAAGGAAGTTATTAAAGCTCTTTTTGCTTCCGAAGGAGCGGAAGCTACCTTCATCGGAGAGTTTACCGGAACCGGAATCTTCCGCCTGTTCTATAAAGAGAGAGAAGCCGGAAATTTGACAACCTCTTTTTTATATGACGGTCTGCCCAGAATTCGGAGAAAGGCAATTTACCGGACGCCTTTGTTCCGGGAACCGGACTTACCCCTTAAGCCTGATTATCCGACTATCCTGAAGTCGTTGCTCAGCCATCACAATATTGCCGGCAAGGAGAAGGTTATCCGGCAGTACGACCATGAAGTCCAGGGCCAGACCGTTCTAAAACCGCTGGTCTCTTTCGGCGGTCCTTCGGATGCGGTTGTTCTTAAGCCGCTTTATACCAAAGGCAAGAAGGGAATCGTTGTTTCCAACGGCGTAAACCTGTACGGTAAACTTGACCCGTATCTTTCCGCGGCTAACGCCATCGATGAGGCCCTGCGTAACCTGGCCGCGGTCGGCGGAGATATTCAAAACGCCAGCCTGCTGGATAATTTCTGCTGGGGTGATACCGGAGACCCGGAGATTTTGGGTGGTTTCGTCCGGGCAGCCCGCGCTTGTTATGAAATCGGCCTCGGTTTCGGAACGCCTTTCATTTCCGGTAAAGACAGCCTTAACAACTATTTTGTGACCGAAGAAGGAGTGCGAATTTCTATCCCCCCTACCCTGCTTATTTCCGCCGTATCCGTTATCCGGGATGTCAACCGGGTGGTTTCCATGGATTTAAAAGGAGCGGGAAATTTCGTTTACCTGTTGGGTGAAACCAAAGGCGAGGAATTAGGCGGTTCTCACTATCTTAAGATATTGAAACGGGACGGCGGCCGGGTTCCGGAAGTGAATGTTACTCAAGCCAAAAAAAGGATGGTTGCTTTGCACGAAGCGATAAATTCAGGGCTGGTTCTTGCCTGCCACGACCTTTCCGAGGGAGGACTTGCCGTTTCCGCCGCGGAAATGGCTTTCGGCGGGATGACCGGACTGGAGATAGATTTAAAGCAGGTTATTTATTCCGGTTCGGCCCGCTCGGACGCAATCCTCTTTTCCGAATCGGCCAGCCGGTTTCTGGTGGAAATTTCTCCGGTAAACCAAACCAAGTTCGAGAAATTATTTGCCCGCCGGTCTTTCAGTTGCGTCGGTGAAACCCTAAAGAAACCGGTTTTGAAGGTAAAAGGCCTGGATAGAAAAACTCTTATCTCCGAAGACCTGAAATCTCTCTTCCGGGTCTGGAACGATTCTCTGCCCTGGTAGTTGTTGTCCCGCCTTATTTTTTCCGCCCCTGTTTTTGCCGCTAAAAAGTGGTAAAAAGATGAAAAACGTGGTACCATAACAATTGAAATGAGAATGAACAAAAAAGGTTTTAGTCTGTTGGAAACTTTGCTGGCGCTCTTTTTTGTGCTCATTGCCATTGTTGGTCTAGCCAAAAGTTTCAATAATACCGCGTATTACAACCGGATAACGCACAATCGCTATTTGGCGAGTCAATTGGCAGTTAATAAGATAGAGGAGTTACGGAATATGTCTTATGCGGATATGCTGTCTTCAACTGGAACGGATGCGGTAAGCGTCGCCGGGGTTTCCTTCAACCGGAGTTGGATTGTGAGCGGTTTGATAGACGACCCGGCTGATGGATTAGCGCCGGCTGACGGCGACCCGGATGATTACCGCAATATCACGGTAGTGGTTACCTGGACGCAGGAGGGAAGAACCCCGGCGTTGTCGGAAAGTCTTACGACCCGCAGGACTAAGCCTTTAATATGATAATACCGATTCGCCTTCAACCAGATAGCATCGTTGTCGACTGCGCCGTACCTGCGGAAACGGCAGGTTCGGCAACCGCAGACTCCCTGCCATCCGCCGAAGAGACGCAAGCAGGTGCAACTTCTGGCAGGGTTGCCCTGCGTCTTCGGCTGCGTCGGCGTACATCGTTGTACGCCTCCTGGCCTCATCCTTGGATGCCTTGCTCTCTGATTGAATTCGAACCGGTATATGATAATTTTGAACGCAAATTATGGTAACGAATGTTTTTTGGAAAAGGAGAGCGGGATTTACGCTTATTGAAGTACTCATCAGCACTTCTATCATGGTCGTTGTTTCAGCCAGCATTATTGGTATTTTGCATACCGCCAGAATCTATTATTCAACGGAGAATCAACTTGTTTCCAACGAGGGGTCTGCTTCTTTATTTTTAACCGTGCTTGAAAAAAGCGTAAGACAGGCGAGTATCTGTACCGTATATGACAGTTCGACCGGTTTGAATCCCGTTGCTTCCGGAACCTGTTTATATCTGCTCGACAGAAATGGCACGCCAAGCAGTTCTTCCGACGATATAACTCATTGGTTCTATCTTTCCGGAAACGAAATTTACTGGCAGACCGTCCCGGGAACCACCAAAAGGCTTGTTTCTAACGCGGCTTTTTTAACTTTTATCCAGGATAATCTTTATATTCAGGTTTTTTTTCAAATATCAGGAAAACCTGTTTTGAACTATCAGACAAGTTTTATGCTGAGAAACTAAGATGAATAAAAAAGGAGCCGTTCTGATTCTGAGCTTGATAGTTCTGACTTTAAGTTTAATAATGACCGTAAGTTTAACGGGTGTGGTTTCAAACCAGGGCAGAAACGAATTAAGGCAGGCCCAGGAAGCGGAATTGTTCGCGGCGGCAGAAGGCGGCATCGAAGAGATAAAATGGCGTTTTATAAATAGCGTTCATCCTTCCGGATGGACGGCCGGAATACCGCAGCATCAGATCGGGAACTGCCTGGTTACGGTAAGCGTAACCGGTCCGGATGCCAATAATTATTATCTGGCAACTTCAATCGCCGGTTTTCCGGCCGGTTCAAACTTAACCAGGGCTGTGGCAATCAGAGCGATTCCGCCGGGATTCCTTTCTTTTTCGCAGTGGATGTTTTTTGTTAACAACGCCCATCTTACTATCGGAACCGGCGCCGAGGTGTGGGGGTTAATTCATTCTAATCGGAATATAATGATTTATGGGCCGGGAACAATTTTTCATAATAATATAGAAGCGGTCAACAATATTCTTTACTATAACGGCGCTTCGCAAAGCAACACGATTTATTACGGAACGCATATCGAAGGGGCGGGTTATATTCCGATGCCCACTTCTTCCCAGATGGCCGATCTGAAGAGTTATGCCCAAGACGGCGGATACTATTCCAGCGGAAACCTTACGGTGGAATTCATTTCAGACGGAACCGTAAAACTTAACGGCGGTTCACCGCAGGTTCTACCTTCCAGTGGAGTAATTTACGCGGAGCGGGAAATTAATATTTCCGGAACCGTCCACGGCCAGGTTACGGTTGTTTCCGGCCGAACCATTAATGTTACCAACAACCTTAAATACAGTAGTTTAGCTGTTCCGCCGGCTCCCGCCAGACCGGATTGTCTCGGGCTGATTGCCGAACAGAATGTTTATCTTCCCGATTCTGCGCCTTATAATCTGGAAATAGACGCGGCCATGCTTTCCCGAACCGGAAAGGCTTACGCCGGACTTTCTTCGGCAAAAGGAACCCTGATTATTCGCGGCGCGATCGCGGCTGACACCATGTCTTATTTCGCCAATACTTCCGGACACGGGTATAACATCAGGAAATATTATTATGATAATAATTTAATTAATTATCCGCCCCCGCATTTTTTACCGGCTGTTCCGGGCGCGGGGTTTAAAGACTGGCGGGACATGGGAGGGTAAAGTATCGGTGAAAAAAACAGGCCGGGGGATTGAATATCATGAAAAAAAATAAACTAAAAATAAGATTTAAGGAAATAAATTTTCAAATAATTTTATTGTTGCTGGCTGTTTTTGTATTTCTGGTTATTTTCTGGCACGACAGGTGGATTTTAAATAAGGTTGTTAAACCTGTTTCGCAAACAACCCGGAATATTGAGCAAACGCCGACAGAGGCGCCTTCGGAACCATTACCGGAAGAAGGAGTAAGTCAGGCCGGAAAAAAAGAAGTGTCGCCGGCGATAAATTTTAAATCGTACGAGCAAGAGAGAAAAGAAGAGGAAAAGGACAAGGGAACACCAATCAGTTAGGGGGATGGGTATTTTCAGATGAACGCAAAAAACGTATCAGGCAGGGAATTTATCGGCAATCTTCTGGTTGGCCGGGGACTTTTGAGTAAAAAGCAACTGGACCGGGCGCTGGAAATTCACGAAAAAGAACGAGAATTACTCTTGGGCGAAGTTATGCAGGGGATCGGCTTGATAAAAGAAGAAGAGATCGTGGAAACGATTCTCCTTCAGTATAATATTCCGTACCTCTCGCCCTTGAATTATCAACCGAATCCTTCTGCTTTGGCGAAGGTTGACAAGGAATTCGCGGAAAAAAATTATATTTTTCCGATTGATATAATAGACAACGTTCTGATGGTAGTGTCTTGCCGCCCGTTTAACGATACGGCGTGTGAAATTCTGGGAGATAAATTAAACTGTGAAGTGCGGTGTTTCCTGGGTTGCGTTCCGGATATTAGGAAGGCGATAAAAAAATACTATGCCTGAAAAATCAGAGAAATTGGCAACCCCGGAAGAAAGCCCGGTTATCAGGTTAACCGACGTTTTGCTGGTTGAGGGTATTAACCGAAAAGCCAGCGACATTCTGATAGAACCCCTGGAAAACGAAGTCCGTATTCGTTACCGGGTAAACGGTTTCCTGCAGCACGGGTTTAAGTTCCCCCATCATTTTCTTTCCAGTTTTTTAATCCGGATTAAAGTAATCGCAAAACTCGATATTTCGGAAAGCAGGCTTCCGCAGGACGGCCGGTTTAAGATAAGAACCGGCGAAAAAGTGGTTGATTTTCGCGTATCGGTGGTGCCTTCCAGTTTCGGAGAGAAGATAGCCCTTCGGATTCTCGATAAATCCAGCCTTCTTTTTAACATTGACGAACTGGGTTTTGACGAGGACGCGGTTAATTTACTGAAAGAATCAGCCCGAAAACCATACGGAATGATTCTTGTCTGCGGTCCGACCGGCTGCGGAAAAACAACAACTCTTTACTCCCTTCTTCATTTACGGGATGAGCCGTCCGAAAACATAACCACGGTAGAAGACCCGGTAGAGTATGAAATACCGGGCATTAATCAAGTCGCAATAAATCCTTCTATCGGACTTACTTTTGCCGCTTCTTTGAGGTCTATCCTGCGGCAGGACCCGGATATTATTATGGTGGGAGAAATCAGGGACGCGGCCACGCTGGATGTCGCCATTAAGTCGGCCCTGACCGGGCACCTGGTCTTGTCCAGTTTTCACGCAATGGACTCTGCGGGCACGATTACGCGTTTACTCAATATGAAGGCGGAGCCATTTCTGATTACCAGCTGCGTTTTACTTGTCGCTTCACAACGATTACTGCGCCGGTTGTGTCCGTCCTGCCGCCAGCCGTATCACCCTGATTCCGTAATGTGCCAGAAACTTAAAATCGAACCGGACGGTTTTACTTTTTACCGGCCGCAGGGATGTTCCGTATGCAATAATTCCGGGTATTCCGGCAGGTTGGGCATTATTGAGGTTTTACCGCTTACCGCCGAGATAAAAGACTTGATTTTAAAAAGAGCTTCCGAAACGCAAATAAGAAAGAAA
Source organism: Candidatus Ratteibacteria bacterium (assembly GCA_041653615.1). GTDB lineage: Bacteria > Ratteibacteria > UBA8468 > MWAK01 > MWAK01 > JAHJUB01. Next base: position 25,971 of record JBAZEZ010000007.1, on the reverse strand, counting down.
ATGGGTGAGTTGCAGATAAAAACATTATGGAAACAAGGCAGTGACAAAATCACTTCCGGAGAAGTTTCCGTTGAAGAATTTTTAAGGGTGATTGCCGAAGATGAAAAATAAAGAATTAATATTTCCCAAACTTAATCTTACCCGGTTAATTCCCCAAAAGGAAGCGCTTGCGCTCGTTCCGGAAGATGCTGCCCGGAAGTATAAAATACTGCCGGTTTCGGTGATCGGTAAGATTTTGACAATCGCCACATCCGAACCAGGGAATATATTTGTTTTTGATGATTTAAACCTGATTACATCCTATGAAATAAGGATCTGCCTGGCGGGTATAAATGAAATTTCGGAAAGTATCGATAGGTGGTATAAAAAAGAATTATTGTCCGATATGTTAAGTGAACCGGAAGAGCTTCCACCGGTCAAAGCGGAAGTAGAAAACAACGCTATCCCGGATGAAGTAAAAAATGAATCAGACATCGGGGAATTGATTAAAAAAATTGAAAAAGAAAAATTTGAAGTTTTAACGGAAGAAGAAACGGCGGTTAAAATAGAGGATAGGGCGATTATTACCGCCCGGCTAGAAGAGTCGCCGATCGTAAAACTTGTTGAGCGTATTATACTTAACGCCTACCGAAAGAGAGCCAGCGATATTCATTTAGAACCCTACGAAAAAAGATTCCGGATTCGTTATCGGATAGACGGTATTTTATACGAAGAAGGGAATATCCCCCTTGATTTGATGCGTGCCGTGATCGCCCGTATTAAAATTATTTCCAATCTCAATATTACCGAAAAAAGGATTTCTCAGGACGGTCGGTTTAAAATGACTCTGGAAAATAAAGAGATTGATTACCGGGTCAGTATTTTACCGATTAGTTTTGGAGAAAAAATTGTTATGCGGGCGCTGGATAGCTCCATTCTCTCCCTGAAATTATCCGATCTGGGATTCTTGTCCAGCGAATTTAAAAAAATTGAAGAGGAAGTACGTAAGCCTTACGGAATGATTTTAGTGACGGGTCCCACCGGCAGCGGAAAATCAACCACACTCAGCGCGATTATCAGCGAATTAAATACACCGGACCGCAACATTATGACGATTGAAGACCCGGTGGAGTATCAGATTCCGGGTGTTACCCAGATTTCGACTAATCCCGTTATCGGATTTGCGTTTGCCGAAGGTTTAAGGAGCCTTTTACGCCAGAGTCCTGATATTATCATGATCGGAGAAATCAGAGATTTAGAAACCGCGGATATTGCCGTTAAAGCCTCCCTGACCGGACAGTTGGTTTTGAGTACCCTCCATACAAATGATGCCGCAAGCGCTATCAACAGACTGATTGATATCGGCATGGAACCGTTCCTGCTGTCGTCTTCGATAATTATGATTCTGGCCCAAAGACTGATGCGAAAAATATGTAGGTTCTGTCGTCAGGAGGTAGAAATTCCGGAAACAGTTCTGAAGAATTCGGGAATTGAGATACCGCAAAAACAGATATTCTACGCCGGTAAGAGATGTGAAAAATGTCATAACACGGGTTATTACGGAAGAGTGGCGATCGGAGAAGTCTTGCTTATGGATAATGAAATCAAAGAACTGGCGATCAGACGCGCTTCTTCTGATGAAATTAAGGAAAAAGCGGTTTCCAGGGGAATGGTTACCTTGCGGGACAACGCCATCATTAATCTTAAGCTTGGGATAACAACCCTGGAAGAGGTGATGAGGGTAACTACGGAAAAATAGGGAAACAGTAAAAAATAACAACTCCGGTTTTTATTGACAAGCATTCAGAAAAGAGCGTACAATCTTAACATGGTTGGACTAAACATAGAGAGCGGATGCCTGCAAGCCGTTTCCATTTCGGTTCGGAAAAGACAGGTTGAAGATATCGCGTTTTGTGAATTGGATATCGATCAGGATGCAGCCGTGTCTCTTCCGGAAGGGTTTAAAGAATTATTGCTTGTTCCTCCCCTCAAAAACGATAAAGATGTCTGTATTTCGGTGGGAGGGGAAGGGGTAGTGGTTCGCTACCTCTCGATTGAGAATTCACCGAAGGAAAACATAGACACAACAATCCAGAAAAATTTTGAAAGCCGGATTCCTTTCAAAAAAGAAGAGGTATATACCGATTATCAAATTTTGGGAAAAGGGCGCGAAAAAAAATTTACAAAAGTGGCGTTGGTGGCGGCTCAAAAATCATTGGTTAACGAAAAAGTCGGTTTGGCCGCGGCCGCGGGTTTATCCGTGAAAGCGGTTGAAACGGAAAGCACAGCTTTGCTTAACGAATGGTTTTATAATAATCAGGGTAAAGATAACGGCGAAATAATAGGCCTGCTTAACATCGGATTCGATACGACTAATTTCAACATTGTTTACGGGCAGGCGCCGTTATTGAGCCGGGATATTAAATTCGGGATTCTGCCGCTTTTGAAAATTGCGAGCAAAAATAATAACCTTAAAATTTCCGAAAATTTGAAATTGTTCCGGGGAACGAATTTTTTAAAAGAAGGGCCCTTCTTTTCGTGGCTTGAGGGAAACATAGACCATCTTTCGGAAGAAATAAAACTTTCTTTTGAGTATTCCAAGAACCAGGTCGGAAGGATTCCGTCAAAGATTTATCTGGCCGGGCACTTAAAAGAAATTTCGGGTTTGTCGGATGTTCTGGCCGAAATCCTGGGTGTGGAAATCTTTACGTATAATCCTTTTTCAAATATCAACGTTGCGCAAAACTTTCTTGAGGCAATTAAAAACAATGAACCCAGGTTCGCCACTACCGTAGGATTGTCCCTGCATGATTAACATAAATCTTCTGCCGCCGGAACTATCCGGCCGAAAAAGTAAGGCGCCGGTAAAAACAACGCCCGATGTTATTTTCATGATAGCCGGTTTGATTGTTTTTCTGATGCTTATCTTGGGTGTGAAGTTTAAATCCGATTGCCGTAAAGAAAAATTATCATTGGCCGGATTAAGTTCGGCGCTTCAGGAAATTCAACCGGAAGCGGAAAAAATAAAGAAGATGAAAGAAGAAATCGGCGGCATTCAGAAAAAAATGGCTCCGCTGGTTAATGACGTCAACAACCGGATTATCTGGTCGGAAATATTTAATCAGACGGAATCTATTTTGCCGAAAACGGTCTGGTTGAATCAGCTGGTTTTAGAGCAAAGGCAGGTCACAGTTCAACCGACAGCGCCCGCCAAGGCGCCGGTGAAAAACGATTCTCCGCAGTCGACGACGGCCCAGCTCCCGACGGAATTAATTACCTATTTAGTCATTGATGGCTCCGCTTATTCAAACAACAAAAAAAGCTCTCTTAACGCGGTGGCAGATTTTATGAACAGGCTGGGCCAAAATGATTGTTTTACAAAAAATTTTGATTTACCGAAAATGGTTTCCTTGAAAGGAAGGAAGATAGCCCGGACCGAAAAATACGGAAATAAGGTGGGTATGTATGAAATAACCGATTTTAAAGTAGAGTTAAATGTAAAGAAAAAAGATGAAAAAACCGATATCAATTAAAAAAAACGCGCCATTTTTAACCCTGCTCATTTTAATTCTGGGCTTATTTTTTTTCTTTTTACGGCCGGCATATCTTGAATTGGACCGGATAAAAAAAGAGATAGGCGTAAAACAAAAAATGCTGGCCGACAGCAAATCAATAATTGCGGAATCGGAAAAACTGGCCGCTCAACTGGAAGCGGTAAAAAAAAGTGAAATCTTTTATCGGGCGTATTTTGCGAGTGTTTCCGAAACGGATATGTTGAAATGGCTGGCGGGTATCGCCGAAAAATCCGACATTTATTACGCGAAGATTGAACCGGTCGCGGGAAAGAAAAAAGAACCTATCGCGAAAACTGTTTCCCCGCAGACAACTATTTCTGCGAAGGATTTCAGTCTTTCGTTCCAGGTAAGCTATACCCAGTTGCGCAAATTTATGAGAGAGCTGGAAAGAATTAAACATTTCGCAACGGTTAAGTCTTTTAAGATAGACGCGACCTCCGACCCGTACAATCCGGAAACAGAAACAATCCTGAGCTTCCATTACCGTGAAGACGTCGGAATATGAAGATAAAAAGAACGGAGATGCTTAAATTGTCAGCCCTGTGTATCGGGATAGCGATTTTTACTCCGGGTCTGTTATGGGGAGCGAACAAAGACCCTTTTCTTCCGTTAATATCCGAGACAACGCCGCTTCCGATTGAAATATCTGAACTTTCGTTGGAACCGAAACCTCTCCTCCAGGCGATATTAATAGGCGGAAAAAAGAAAGGGGCTATTATTAATAACCATTATTTAACGGAAGGAGATGTTATACCGGAAAACCCGGATGTTAAAATTATCAGCATTGAAAAGGGAGGAGTAATTGCTAAACATAGACTGAATGAATATCAACTTAAAATATGGAAATTTTACCCGATTATCAAAGATGACAAAGAACAGAAAAAAACGAGGTAAAGAATGAATATAAAAAAAATATTGTTAACGTTCAGCATCGCCGGTTTATTCTTCGTTTCTCCCGTTTCGCTAAATGCGAGAGGGGAAAATGTGTATCTTGATGTCAGCGCGGCGCCGGTTACGGAAGTATTGAGGGGGATAAGTCAGATCGCAGACGTCGATATTGTGTGGCCCCAGGAATTGGAGGGAAAACTTGTTACCGTGAAATTAGATAACGTCCCTTGGGAAAAAGCGTTAACCATAATCCTGGATTATTGCGGGTATATCTACCAGAAAGACGGAAACCTGGTTCGGGTGAAACTAAAAGAAAAACCGGTTATCCTGGAGGAATCGCTGGAAACAATCGTCATTCCCCTATCTTTTGCCAAAGCAGATACTCTCAAAACATCCGAGGTTTTGAAAGCGTTGGTTTCGAAAGACGGAAAGATAGAAAGTGACAATCAGACAAACAGTCTTGTTATCATTGCCCATCCTTCGCAAATCCCGGAGATAAGGAATTTAATTAAAAAATTAGACATTGAGATTTCACAGATAATGATTGAAGGGTATATTTTGGAAACAAACAGTTCCTACCTGCGGGAAATGGGTGTAAACTGGGATTTTAGCAATATTCAACTTATGGGTTCGGCAGTCGGTGATTTAACCTATCTACCGGATAAAAATATAGCCGCGCCGGGTAATTTTTCGCTTGGTTATCTTGCGGAAAAAAAGTTTTTGGCAACCCTTAAGTTTTTGGAAAGCAAAACCGACACCCGTATTCTTTCTCAGCCAAGGATTGCCACCATAAACAACAAAGAGGCCGTAATTTTAGTCGGTAAAAAAGTGCCGATTCAAACGGTTACATCTACCACCGGCGGAACAACAACTTCAATCCAGTACATCGATACCGGGGTTAAGCTTACCGTAACCCCCACTTTGAGCGACAATGAAAATATTCTTCTTACCATTCATCCGGAAGTAAGCGATATCGCCGGAGAGATAGGCGGCAATCCGATTATCGCTACATCGGAAGCAAATACAACCGTTCTTATTAAAACAGGCCAGACTGTAGTTATCGCCGGTTTGTTAAAAGAGAGCAAACCGCATACCGCTTCCGGCCTGCCTTTTTTACGAAAGATTCCGGTTCTGAAATGGTTTTTCGGCCAGGAAAAGAAAGGATTGGAAGAAACAAGAGAGTTGGTCTTTTTTATTAACACGAAAATCATTAAAAACTGGGAAACCGTTTCTCCGCCAAAAACAATCTCCGAATCCAAGATAGACTAATGGGGGTTTGACGTAAAATTAGCATAAAAAAAAGGGCGGAGACTTTTCTTTCTCTCCGCCCTTCAGCGCGCCTCTTTTCCTCGATTACTATGTTTACCCGATCGGTGCTCCCGCCGCGTTTGTTACCCGAATAACACCACTTTCGTCAGCAAAAAAGACACGGTTTCCGGTAACGCCAGCCGTTACGGGAGTTGCGGTAAGCGTGTATGTATTTCCGGTCGCTCCTAATACATAGACAAATGTATATCCCTGTTTGGTTCCGCTTCCCAAAACCGTATCAATATACGGAGGGGTTGCGGTTGACAGGTCCGCCAGTGCCGCCGGATAGGTGGGGGGTGACTGAGCAGCCTGGAAACTTCCAAGCGAGGTAACCAGCGTGTGCATGTTACCTATCGCCGCGCCTTCATTCGCGTTCAACCTTGTCCGAAGCAGGTTTGGTATGGCGATTGCCGCTAAAAGCGCAATAATCGCCACCACAATCATTATCTCAACCAACGTAAATCCCTTCTTATTAAGCTTTTTCATTTTTCTCACCTCCTTCTAATTATAATAATACCTCGGATACTTCAGGTTTGTCAATGGTATGCGTGTCGTACACGCGAACGTTGGACGTGTTATTTGACCAATTCCGAAATTTTAAATATCGGCAGTAATATCGCCAGAGCGATTCCGCCGATAACGATACCCAAGAATACCATAATGATCGGTTCAATTAAACTCGTGAGGCTGCTTACGGCGGCGTCGACCTCAGTTTCGTAAAAATCAGCCACTTTTTCAAGCATTTCATCCAGAGCCCCGACTTCTTCGCCGACCGCAATCATCCGGGTAACCATTAACGGAAATATTCCGCATTTTGCCAGCGGTTCCGCGATCGGCTGACCTTTTTCAACATTTTTGCTTGCTTCGATAACCGCGATTTCTACTACTTTGTTTCCCGAGGCGGCTGCCACAATTTTCAAGCTTACCAGAATGGCAACGCCGCTCCTAACAAGAGTGGAGAGCGTCCGGCAAAATCTTGCTACGATGATTTTCTTTATTATTTTACCGAAAACCGGTAAACGGAAAAGCAGCCGGTCAATCTTTAAACCCCCGGCGGGCGACTTTTTGTACAGTTTAAAAATGTAAATTAAGATAATAATCCCGATAACAAGAAAAACGAAATAATGTCGGAAAAGTTCGCTTATTTTCAAAAGAACAAGTGTCGGAAGCGGCAGTTTACCGCCAAGACTTTCGAAAATCCCCTTAAAAGTGGGAACGACTTTTAAAAGAAGAAAGGCCGTAACAAAAAACGCCATTACCAGAACCGCCGTGGGATAAGAAAGGGCGGCTTTGATTTTTTTTTGTAATTTGCTGTTTGCTTCAAGATAATCCGAAATACGGTTTAAGATTCGGTCGAGAGTGCCGCTCATTTCACCGGCGCGAACCATGTTAACGTAAAGACCGGAAAAAATTCGCGGGTACTGCTGTAAGGTTTCCGAGAGGCTGTTGCCGGTATTTATTCGTTTTTGCATGTCATCGATAACTGTTTTGAAAATTTTACTTTCTGATTGTTCGGAAAGTATGCCCAGGGACTGATGGATCGGTAATCCGGCTTTGACCATGGTGGCTAATTGACGGGAAAAAGCCGCTATTTCATCTAATTTTATTTTGTGCCGGAAGATACCCATATTTTTATTTATACCCCAGATTTATCGTCTCAGTCAAATCTGATTTACTGCCGTCCGGATTACGAACTCAAGGAAAAGTATAACTTAAAAAAAAGAGAAACGCAAGGGTTGATACCGACTTTACAAGGTTTAAGAAGGCGGAGTATAATCAGGGAGAAGACGCTGGATGGGTTTAGTTTTCGTTTTTGAGTTACAAAGGGAGGCCATATGGGAAAGAAGATTATTTTCGGCGTTGGGTTTTTGGCGTTATTCTTTTTTGCGGCCGGTTGTGCCGGACGGGTGGAATTAAAGAAACCGGTGAAAGCGGCTTCGCCCGAGGCCGTATCTGGAACTGCGGTTGAGAACGTGAACCCGGTTCCGGCACCGACAGAGGGCTTGGCCACAAAAGAAGAACAGGTGAATGCTCTCAAGGGTGAAGGAATACCCGTTGCCATATCGGAAGGGATTACCCGGGAACCGGCGACCGTCGAAGAAAAGGCGGTTTTTAAGACGATTTATTTTGATTTTGACAAGAGCGAGGTCCGGGCCGATGCCCGAGCAGCATTGGAAACAGTGGCCGATTACCTGAAGAAAAATTCGACGGTTAAAATTGTGATTGAAGGTAACTGCGATGAGTTGGGCACGGAAGAGTATAATATGGCTTTGGGTGAGCGCCGCGCCCTTTCCGCCCGACGTTACCTGGTTTCGCTGGGAATTGCTCCGGAGCGGATGGGTACGGTCAGTTACGGCGAGGACCAGCCGGCAGACCTTGTGCACAGTGAAACGGCCTGGGCGTTAAACCGTAACTGCCGGTTTAAGATTATGGAATAGTTTTTGCGGAAGAGCGGAAATGAAAAAAAACGTAGTTTCGGTTTTAGCGTTGGGTTTCTTTTTATTCCATCCTGTTTTTATTGCTGCCGCGGAGAACAGGATACCTTTCCATGGTTTAAAAGCAGTTGCCGTGTTTGTCGAGGATATTGACCAGGAAGCGGTAAAAGACGGATTGAACAAGGAAGAGATAAAAACCGATGCTGAATTAAGGCTTCGCGAAGCCGGTATTAAGGTGGTCCCGGTGGAGAAGTCTTTGGACCTTCTGAATTCACCTTATCTTTACATCATCGTGAACACGGTGAAATTCTCCTCGGGGCTAGAATATGTTTACGGTGCATCGGTACAACTGAAGCAGGTGGTGATGCTCGGGAGGAAAAAACCGGCAAAACCAGCCCTCTTATGGGCTACAACCTGGGAGAAGAGTGACGGAGTGGAAATTACTTTTGTGGAAGACCTGGCCGGGAACGTTCGCACGCATATAAATGAAAAAGTCGACGCGTTTGTTGGTGATTATTTAGCCGAAAACCCCAAAGTTAAATAGTAATTTGTCGGAAAGGAGGAAAAATGGCAATCCGAAATTCATCGGCTCAATGGAAGGGGTCATTGAAGGATGGTTCCGGTATGATGAAGTTGGGCAGCGGCGCTTATGAAGGACCGTTTACGTTTGCTTCACGCTTTGAGACAGGACCGGGGACCAACCCGGAGGAATTGCTCGGCGCGGCGCACGCGGGTTGCTTTTCAATGTTCCTTTCCGCGCTGCTCACCACGGCGGGTTTTCCGCCCCGGCGTGTCTATACAACCGCCGCTGTTCATCTGGACGCCGGTCCCACAATTACATTGATTGAACTAAATACGGAAGCCGACGTGCCCGGTCTTAGCGAAGAAGCTTTTATGGGGCACGCGGAAGCCGCGAAGAAAGATTGCCCTGTTTCCAAAGCGCTTGTCGGACCGGAGATAAAGCTAAAGGCGAAGCTTGTGAAATGAGTGTCGGTAAACAGATATTGCGGTTGAGCGGTTAGGTAAAAAAGCTACAGCGTAACTTCTTGCAGGTATTTTGGAATGACAATATCGCTTTTGATATTCTTCCGCAAGGTATCGGCAAATTTGACAGCTGTTTCTTTTTCGCCGTGGATGATGAATATTTTTTTCGGCGGTTTTTCAAATCCGGAAACCCACCGGAGGAGTTCTTTTTGGTCGGCATGGGCGGAGAAACCGCCCACGTTTTCAATCTTGGCGCGGACCGGAAAGGTTTCGTTGAAGATTCTGATTTGTTTGGCTCCTTCCGTAATCTCCCGGCCAAGCGTCCCTTGCGCCTGATATCCCACAAAAAGAATGGCACTTTCCGGCCGGGTAATGTTTTCTCTGATATGGTGTTTTACCCTTCCGCCCGTGCACATTCCGGAACCGGCCAGGATAATCGAAGTTCCTTTGGTCGAATTTATTGTTTTTGATTCTTCGGTTGTCCGGGATATTTTTAATTGGGGAAAACTAAACGGAGATTCTCCTTTTTCAATCATTGCTTTTGTTTCCGCGTCGAGATAGCCGACAAATTTCTTGAAAACATCCGTAATGTTTATCGCCATGGGACTATCGATAAATACGGGAACGGGTTTAATCTGATTGGTTTTCAGCAAAACGCTTAAGTAGTAAAGCAAATCCTGGGCCCTTTCCGTCGCAAAGACCGGGATGACAATGTTGCCTCCCCTGTTCTGCGTTTCGATGATTATTCTTTTAAACTGTTCGATCGAGGCTGTTTCTTCCTCGTGCAGACGGTCTCCGTAGGTGGATTCCATAAAAAGATAATCGGCTTTTTTCGGTATAGTCGGGTCTTCTATAATCGGTCGGTTCCAGCGGCCGATATCCCCGGAAAAAACCGCTGTTTTCTTGTTTCCGCCTTCGGTTGTTTCCAATTCTACCGTGGCCGCGCCCAGGATGTGTCCGGCATTGTGAAGCGTTATCTTGAGTACCGGAGAAACCTGGGTCGGTTCTTCGTACGGTATGGTCCGGAATAAAGGAAAGACATTTTTTGCGTCTTCAATCGTATAGAGGGGAATTTCCGGATGGGCTCCCCTTCTGCCTTCACGTTGGTGGCGCGTTCTTTTATTTAGCGCGTCTTCTTCCTGTATCTTGGCTGAATCAAGCAGTATTATTTGCGCGATTTCCTGGGTGGGGGGCGTACAAAAGATTCTACCTTTGAACCCCGACTTTACCAGCTTGGGTAAATATCCGCAATGGTCAAGGTGGGCGTGAGTTAAAAACACGTTTTCGATGCCGGAAGGAGCCACCGCGAAATCTTCCCAGTTACGGTTGAGGAAATTTCTTTCCTGATATAGGCCGCAATCCACTAAATTGCGTGAATTTTCGCTTTCTACCAGGAATCTGGAACCCGTTACATTTTCCGCTGCCCCGAGAAATATGATTTTCATTTTTTAATTGTAACCCTTTTTGTGCTTTAGGGTCAATTTTAATTTGGTTGAAACCATGTTATCATATTATGATGATTGAGGCGAGGTTTTATCGGAAGTTGGAAGATGATAAGGTGCGTTGTCTTCTTTGCCCGCACCATTGTTTAATCGGGCCCGGAAAAAGGGGTTTGTGCGGGGTGCGGGAGAATAACGGCGGAGTCCTTTATTCTCTGGTTTACCGGAAGGTAATTTCCAGCCACGTAGATCCGATTGAAAAGAAACCATTTTTTCATTTTTTGCCCGGTTCCACCTCTTTTTCCATAGCCACGGTCGGCTGCAACCTTTCCTGCCGTTTTTGCCAGAACAGCGATATTTCTCAAGCCAACAAAGAAATGGCTGAAATCTGCGGATATGATTTATCGTCGGTTGAGGTCGTCCGGCAGGCGAAGCAAGCCGGATGTTTGTCTGTTTCGTACACTTATACGGAGCCAACCGTTTTTTTTGAATATGCATTTGATACAGCGGTTTTGGCTAAGAAAGAAGGTTTGGCCAACAGTTTTGTAACCAACGGATACATTGAAGCGGAGCCTCTTAAGGCGGTTGCGCCGTATCTTGACGCGGCCAACGTGGATTTAAAAAGTTTTCGGGAGGAGTATTACCGAAAAATTTGCGGAGCAAGTTTACGGCCGGTTTTGGATACCCTGGTTTTAATGAAGGAGCGGAAACTCTGGGTAGAGGTGACCACCCTGGTTCTGCCGGACCAAAACGACAGTAATGCGGAATTGCGGGACATCGCTTTTTTTATCAGGGATAATCTGGGTTCGGAGACGCCCTGGCACATCAGCCGATTTTTTCCCCGGTATCGGATGGATGACTCCCCCCCTACTCCGCCGGAAACCATAGACCGCGCTCGCCGGATTGGTCTGGACGCCGGACTTCAATTTGTTTATTCCGGAAACCTGATTGGCGGTTCCGGTGAAAGCACTTTTTGTCCTAATTGCGGTAAGACGGTAATCAGCCGTTTTGGATGTACGGTGACCGAAAACAGGATGCGGGGCGGTTCCTGTTCTTTTTGCGGGACAGAAATTGCCGGGGTATACTCCAATTTTTAATGCTGATTCAGCATAAAATTTTGTTGAAAAAAATGATTAAAAAAACCGTTCTGTTTTTTCCGGACATAATTTTGCCCGTCATCACTTTAGATGTATAGGTGCTACTTACATGATGATGATCCTTTTGGTTGTGGCCCAGAATGGTTTTCGCGACGAGGAGTATTTTAAGCCGAAGGCGATTTTGGAAGATGCCGGCTATCAGGTGAAGACCGGTTCCGTAAAAGTCGGGACTGCTTGGGGTAAGTTAGGCGGAACCGCAAAGGTTGATGCGGCGCTTTCGGAAGTAAAGGTCGATGACTACGCTGCGGTGGTTTTTGTAGGCGGTCCTGGTTCCGCGGCATATTTCACCGATAAGATTGCGTTAAAACTGGCAACAGACGCTTATCAAAAAAACAAAGTGGTGGGCGCGATTTGTATTGCTCCGGGAATTTTAGCCCGGGCCGGAATTTTAAAAGGCAAAAAAGCCACGGTTTTTTCGAGCGAGGTTGAAACACTGAAACTTGAAGGCGCCAATTATTCTGCTTTGCCGGTAGTGGTTGACGGTAAAATAATTACGGCTAAGGATTCTGAGGCTGCGGAAGAGTTTGGAAAAGCCCTGATGAAGAAACTGGGTGGACCCAGAAGGTGAATGGAATTCCTACATGTTTCGTAGCGCGGAAAAGAATTTCAGATACGGTTCGGTACGGTAATCCGGATAAGTCCAGGCCAGCGTTTCAAACCTTCCTTTACGGAAGAGAAGTGTTATTTCCGCGTATATTCCCGACTTCAGGTAGATGCGGTGGCTGAAGTCTTTGGTAGAGGCAAGGATAATTCTTGCCGGCGTTAAGAAGCCCGGGTCAAGGTTGATCCGGCGGTTCTTATTTCGGCTGTAGGTTTCTTCCAGGCGGTTGGTGAATAATTTGATTGAGGCCAATTTTTCCGGGGAAACCATGCGCCGGAACGCCACAAATTTTCGCCGAAGGTTTTCGCCCATTTCCGGGGTGTAATAGTCGGTGAATTTAAAAGGAATAATTTCACTTTCCAACAGGACCGGACCAAATTTTTTCGTCAGGATGTCGGTTGCGGCGGGAAAAAGTTTTTGATTTCCGCTGAGCATGCCGATGAAAAGACGGACCGGTTCCGGTTTTTTAGGTGTTCCCATTGGGCGGACGGTCTTGAGCCGAGCAGAGACAAAGACCGCAGATATTCTGTCCGATACCCTTCCGGCCGCAGGTTTCTTTTATGAATTGACGGCAAGCCGTCAGATTAAAGCCGCCGGGTTCTTTTTTGATTGCGTTAGCCGGACAGCGGGAAAGGCAGTGGGTGCATTTTCCGCAATTGAACGGGATCGGTTTGTCGGCATCAAGGGGAGCGTCGGTCAGGATGGCTGACAGGCGTACCCGGCTTCCAAAATCCGGAGTAACCAGAAGATTGTTTCGGCCGATCCAGCCCAGGCCGGCCGCCACGGCAATCGGCCGGAGGGAAAGAAGTCCTTTTTGTTCTTTCCAGTCAATTACCTGGCTGGTTGGAACCGGCAGTCCGGAAAAACCGTTTTGGCGAAGAAGTTCGCAGGCCAGGGTCCCAATCCGGTCCAGGAGATAATTGACTTGGCGGTAGTGGTGCAGGTAAAGAAGGTCAGGGCCTCCGGAAAGCAGGTCCAGGATAACGTTTGATAAGGGGAAGGCGTAAACTATCGCGGAAGTAAACCGGCCCTGAAGATTTTTTGGCAGTAAGACCGATTCGTTTTTTGTCAACCCCGTTATACCCCAGAGCGGAACCATCTGTTTTTCAAAAAATTCTTTTAATAGGTTCTTATCCATACGCAGTATGCTGTTGTTTTTTTGCAAGTGAAGATGTCTGGTTCATAAAACTTCACGGAGCGCCAGTTACAAAACAAGCAGTACGAGGAAACGAGTATCCGTGGCTCGCCTTGAATTATAGGCGAGAATACGGAGAGTCTCATTTCTGAGTTGCGTAGTTTTGTCTGACACGCAGGGCGTTTTAAGAACCAGACATCCGAACGCTTATTGTATCACGAACGTTTGACATTTTCGAATTTTCCCGGTATAACAATATAAAGTTTTGTCTTCCTGAAACATAAATTTTAAACTTATGGGCTACCAAATCAACCGGGCGGTTCTTGACCGCATTCGGGAGAATACCGATATTGTTGAGGTAATATCCAACTATATTACCTTAAAAAAAGCCGGTCGGAATTTCAAAGCCCTCTGCCCCTTTCACAGCGAAAAGACGCCTTCCTTTACGGTTACTCCGGAAAAAGGCATATTTCATTGTTTTGGGTGCGGTGTCGGCGGCGACGCCATCTCTTTCGTAATGAAGATGGAGAACATCGCGTTTCCCGAGGCCGCGGCTCTTATGGCCAAGAAGGCTGGTATTAATCTGGAACTCAGGTCCAGCGATGACCGGGGAAACGAGGTACGGACCAAAATTTTGCAATTAAACTATAAAGCTGCCCTGTTTTTTCACGAATATCTTTTGCGGGAAAAAGAAGCCGAACCGGCGCGGGCTTATTTGAAAAAGCGGAACATAAACCCGGAAATGATTGAAAAATTCCGGCTTGGTTTTGCGCCCGCTTTTTTTCAAACGGAAAAATTTTTGCGTAAAGAGGGTTTTAACCGAACTGACCTGGAAACCGCCGGACTTAAATTCTACCAGCGCGTAACTTTTCCCATTTTCAATCTTTCCGGGGAGTGCGTGGGGTTTGGGGCTCGGAGCATCAACGGAGCGGACCCAAAATACTTGAATTCGTCCGAAAATCCGGCTTTCAGTAAAGGGAATATCCTTTACGGACTTAATTTGAGCCGTCAGGCAATCCGTGACAAAGGAGAGGTTATTCTGGTTGAAGGCTATCTGGACCTGATTAAACCGTTTCAAAACGGTTTTGAAAATATTGTCGCAAGTTTAGGGACGGCCGTTACGCCTAATCAAGCTAAGTTAATTCACCATTTTACCAATCGGGTCGCGCTTCTTTTCGATAGCGATACGGCCGGAAAATCGGCCGCCCTAAGGAATATGGAAGCCCTGAATATCGGGACCCTTTTTATGAGCGACCTTGACGTGGAAATTATTTCCTTGCCGGAAGGACTTGACCCGGATTCTCTAATCGACAAACACGGTCGGGAAAGAATGGAGGATTTACTCAAGAAGAGGCAAAACCCGATTTTGTTCTGGTTGGAAATGACCGGACGCGGCCGAAACATGGATCGCCTGGAAGAACGGATTGCGATTGCCCGGGAAACATTACCGTTAGTCCGTTCCTTTCACAGTCACTTAAAAATTAAGGAATATTTAACCCTGTTGGCCCAAAAATTACAATTAAACGAAGAAGCGTTAAGGTTGGAGTTTCAAGGAACACTAAAGAAAAAAGGCAGGGAAACGAGTCAGAGAGGTGAAGGTGAAGTGCTGGATAATCGTCAAAAAGGCATTATTGATGCCGAACAGAAAGTTCTGGCTACGGCTCTTTCCCAGACGCATTTTCGAAAATGCCTGAAGGAGACTTTAACGGAAGACGATTTTACGGAGCCGCAGCATAAGGTTATTTTCCAGGTTGTAATCAGCCTTTTGGATGAAGAAGGAGAAGATAAATTGCGGGGGAAATTGGGCGATAATCAAGAATTAATGGAAGTGCTTTCCCGGATAATTACCCGTTTAGAAGTAAGCAGCGGCAATCCGGAAAATCTTTTTTTTGAAGCTCGGGATTGGCTGCTTAATCAGCGCCGGGAAAAGATGCAGAAAAAGCCGCTTTTTGAAGAAAAGATTAAAAATAATGAAGAGCCGGACTTGGAGGCGATGCGTAGTTTCCAGGAACTGGTTCAACAACGTCATAAAGAGGTTGTCAAAGAATGAAAGTCCATTTTATTATGCAACAACCCCTACCAACCAGGAGGAACGTAAATGAACAAGGAAAAGAATAAAAAGATTAAGGGTCTGATTGAAAAAGGTAAACGCCAGAAGCATCTTTCTTATGATGAGATTAATGAAATCCTACCGGAAAACCTGTACGCTCCGGAAGAAATTGAGGAGATATTCAGTCAGCTGAGCGATTTGCAGATTACGATTGAAGATGAGGATAACGGAGCTTTTATCCTTCACGAGGAGGAAGTAGAAGAAGAGCGCCTGGCGTTGGAAGAGGTTCGTAATCCTTTGCGCTCTTACTTGAAAGAGGCCGGTGGAATATCTTTGCTTAATCACGAGCAGGAAGTGGAGATTGCCCGAAATATAGAAGAAGTCAAAAATGATTTTCAACGTGCCTTTGACCGGAAGGTAAGCAACGCCCAGCTCGCGGTTTTGGAGAAGCGGCTCGATAAGCTGAAGGCGCAGTTGATTCAGGCAAACCTGCGGTTGGTTATCAACATCGCCAAAAAATATTCCAATCCGAAACTTACTTTGCGGGACCTTATTCAGGAAGGCAACATCGGGTTGATGAAAGCGGTGGAGAAATTTCGGTTTCGGGAGGGTTATAAGTTTTCCACCTACGCGACCTGGTGGATACGTCAGGCGATTACCCGGGCGATCGCGGACCATTCTTCCACCATTCGAATCCCGGTTCATATGCGCGAAAAGATAAACAAGTTAAATAAGGTTTCCCGGTCTTTGGTTCACGAACTTGACCGGGAGCCGACTCCGGAGGAGATTGCCCGTAAAATTCAGGTCGCGCCGGACAAAATCCGCATGATTCTTAAAAGCATGCAGCGGGAACCGATTTCCCTGGAAACTCCGGTCGGAGATGATGAGAAAACAACCTTCGGAGATTTTATCGAGGACAGGGAAACAGAGACCCCGGCTTCCGCGGCTACCTACGCCCTGCTTCAGGAAGAACTGGAGAAGGTTTTCGAACCACTGGATGACCGGGAGAAGAGCATTATTAAAAAGAGGTTCGGTATCGGTCCTGACGGTTATCCCAAAACCCTGGAAGAAGTAGGAGAATCTTTTAATCTTACCCGGGAACGGATTCGCCAGATTGAAAGCAAGGCATTGGAAAAATTGAGGGTTTCCAACCAATTGGGCCGCTTGACTTCTTTCTTAAGGTGGTACCGGAGTTCCACTTAAGTGGATTGCCCTAATAAATTAATTGAACGCAGATTACCACAGATAACCGTAGATACGGATTAAATAATTGTTTTAGAAAATTACTAAAAAATAATCTAAACTGTAGTTGCCGAGCTTGCTCGGCGTTTTAAAAGAGCCAACCAAGGTTGGCGAATACAAAAAATTCTTATTTAGCGTTATCCGGCTGTTTCTGCGTTTATCTGCGTCCCCAAAAAAGAAATTTCTATATTATTTTGAAAGGAAAACTTATGTTGCTTGCGCTTGATTTGGGAAATACCGTTCTGAAGGCCGGCCTTATTTCGAAAGAAGGAAGGTTTATCAGGGAAATGCGTTTTAGTCACAGCGAGAGCGTTTCTTTTTCAAAGGTTTTAAAGAAGACAAAGTGGCCCGATAACGTTACCGAGGTGAAGATGGCCTCGGTTGTTCCCGGCCTAACCGGAAAAGTTGTCCGGGTTTTGGAAGGTTGTGTCGGACTTCCGGTGAAGGTCCTGGTGAAGGACGATTTGCCGATTAAGGTTCAGGTAGGCCGGCCGGAAGAGGTGGGTATTGACCGGCTTCTTAATACACTGGCTGCCGGCCGTCTTTACGGAAAGCCCGCGGTGGTAATTGACTGCGGCACCGCGCTTACCTTTGACCTGGTGACTAAAGCCGGTAATTATGCCGGAGGAATTATTGCGCCGTCTCCGGAAATTAGCCGCGATTATCTTACCGAAAAGACCGCCCTTCTGCCCAGAGTGGAATTGACGTCCCCCGAATCAATTGTCGGAAAAAATACGGATGAATGTTTGAGGGCGGGATTGGTTTTCGGATTCGCCGACCTGATAAGCGGATTGCTGATGCGCCTGAAGAAGGAATGGCAACCGGAATTTAAGGTGGTTGGGACCGGCGGCGGTCTGGTTGTTCTTCTGCCCTATCTTTCCGAAAAAATTATTTTTGACCCGAATCTCACCCTGAAGGGAATCTATCTGACTACGGTGAACGGTAAATAGTGAATGGCAGGAAGTTTTGATTTAAATTTTCGGTATGGTCTTCAGCAGTATTTTTTTTACGTTTTCCACGTTTTTTTCAAAGACGGCCAGGATTTCCGGCCACACTACCGGCGGTTCGTCTGTTTTCCAGCAATCATAATCAGTGGACATTGCCACCGCCGCGTAGGGAATTCCGGCTTCGTTTGCCAGTATCGCTTCCGGCGCGATTGACATATTTATTATGTCCGCGCCCCAGAGGCGGAACATTCTGGATTCGGCCCGGGTGGAAAATCTCGGTCCTTCAATTGTAATCACCGTGCCCTGCTCGTGTATTTTTAAACCTAATTCTTGGCCCGCCTGGATCAGTTTGGTGCGCAATCCTTCCGAAAAAGGGTCGGCCATCGGCGTGTGTTTTGCGTTTTCCGCACCTGCCTCGAATTGTTCAAAAAAACTTATTTTTCGATACCGGGTGAAATCGATGAATTGGTCCACGATTATAAAATCACCCCGCTTTATCTCGTCCCGCAGAGAGCCGCAGGCAGTGGTGGCCAGAATGTGGGTACAACCCTGTTCTTTTAGCGCTTGGATGTTTGCCCGGTAATTGACCTGAGAAGGCGGAATGGTGTGACCCCGGCCGTGTCTGGCCAGAAGAACAATTTCCGTGCCCTCAAGATTACCGACGGAAAGAGATGAAGACGGGTTTCCGTAGGCGGTTTTTACGCTGATTTCTTGGGCGTTTTTTAGAATTTCCGGGTTGTCCAACCCGGAACCGCCGATTATCCCAATTTTAGCCATAAGTTAATTGGACGCTGATTTTCGCAGATACATGTTAACGATTACTTTAAAGAATTATAATTTAGCATTATCCTTCTATTTCTGCGTACATCTGCGTCACCAGGAATTTCTAGACTATTTGAATCATTTTTTTGATTTGGCTAACCCGACGTTCTACGTCGGAAATATTTATTTTTTCCAACGCCCTGATTCCAAAATCCTCAACCGTAAAGGACGCCACCACCGCTCCGTAAATCAAGGCTTTGCGCATATTGGCGGCCGAGAAGTCGTTGGTGGCCGTGATGTATCCGGTAAAGCCTCCGCCGAAACTGTCGCCGGCGCCGGTAGGGTCGGCGACTCTGGTGGTGGGAAAGGCGGGCGTAAAGAAGAAATCTTTTTTTCCGGAGGCCAGGATTACGCCGTGCTCCCCCTTTTTGATGATAGCGATTTTTGGGCCTAATCTTAAAATGTCGCGGCAGGCGGCGATCAGATTTTCCCGGCCGGTAAGCAGCCGCGCCTCTTCGTCGTTTAGCAGGAGGACGTCCACTTTTTCCAGCAATTCCTTAAGTTCGGGCAGCCTGGTTTTTATCCAGAGGTTCATCGTGTCGCAAACCACTAATTTCGGAGAATCAACCTGTTTTAGGGTTTTCAGTTGGATTTCCGGGTCTGTGTTGGCTAAAAAAACATGTTGTGACTTCCGGTAGTGTTTTGGAAGCGTGGGTGAATATCCGTCCATGACGTTTAAAGAAACGGATATGGTTCTGGCTTCTTTGAGGTTCTTTTCGTACCCGCCGGACCAGCGGAATGTTTTGCCTGGCCGGACCTGAAGCCCGGAAGTATCTATGCCTCTTTTTTCAAATTTTCTGATTTGCTGCCTTGGGAAATCGGACCCGACGACGCCCAGCAGGTGAACCGGCGCGAACAGGCTGGCCGCGTAGGAGAAGTAGGTCGCGGCACCGCCCAGGATTTTTTTCTTTTCTCCGAACGGAGTTTTAATGGTATCGAAGGCGATTGAACCGACAACCAGAATCTTAGGGGTTGCCGAACGACAATTCTTCAGGGCGGGGTTTTTCACAGGGATAGTTCCCGGGCGCGGTTTCGGGCCGCTTTCAAGGCGGAATCGAACATTTTTCGGATTCCGGCTTTTTCCAGAATCAGGATGGCGGCTTCGGTTGTCCCTCCTTTAGAGGTAACCGCGGTCCGTAATTGTCCGGCGGGTTCGTTTTTGGTCAGCAAAGCGGAAGCCAGGGCAATCTGCCGCGCCATCTTCGCGGAATCTTCTTTTGATATTCCGGATTTTTGGGCGTATTCGGCCAGGATTTCCATCAGAAGAAAAAAATAGGCCGGACCGCTTCCGGAAACAGCGGTTACCAGGTCCATCTTTTTTTCCGGGATTTCGGCTACTTCTCCGAGGTTCGCGAAGAGACGGGATATTATTTTAAGTTCGGCCCGGCGGATAAAATGGCCCGGACTGTAAAAACTCATTCCGGCGCCGACCTTTATGCCGATATTGGGCATTACCCGGACCACCGGTATTTTGCCTAATTTTTTTTCCAGATATTCGGTAGGAATGCCGGCGAGAATGGAAACAACCAATTTTCTTTTTCCGATGGCTGCCATTTCCTTCAGGACGCTTTCTTTGTCCTGCGGTTTTACGGCCAGAATACAGATATCGGAATGGGAGACGAGCTCTGGAATGCTCTTCGCGGTTTTAACCGGATAAACCGAGGTTATATTTTTATATTGTCGAGGGTCACGGTCACAAACCAGAGTTTCTTCGGTTGTAATGACCTTGGCTTTCAGGAGGCCGGTGATGATTGCCGAGCCCATCTTGCCGGCGCCGATAATTCCCAGCCTGGGCATTTTTTTTGTCTTAACGTTTTTACCGTTCGCCATTTACCGTTCACCGTTTACTGATTTTATTCCCCTTCTACTTCACCCACCTGAATATTGATGTCGGCGCGGTTTTCAATTCGTTCTACCTGTCCGTCCCGAATCCAGATGACCCGGTCGGAAATATCCAGCATCTTCAGGTCGTGCGTGGCGGTGATTACCGAAACCCCTTGCTTGCGGTTCATCTCTTTCAACAGCCCGATTATTTCCTTGCCGGTTTTCAGGTCAAGGTTTCCGGTCGGTTCATCGGCCAGGATAATGGCCGGAGAGTTGGCGAACGCCCGGGCAATGGCTACCCGCTGCTGTTGGCCCCCGGAAAGTTCGAAAGGTTTGTGCTGGATACGATCGCCCAGGCCGACTAGTTCCAGCAACTGCCTTCCTTTGTCCACGGATTCATCGTGGTTGGTTCCGGCAAAAATCATCGGGAGTGTTACGTTTTCAAGGGCGGTCATTACCGGGATGAGATTGAATGTTTGGAAAATATAACCGATTTTTCGACAGCGCAACCACGCCAGTTCAAAAGCATCAAGTTGCGCAACGTCCACCTCGTCAATATAGACGCGGCCGCTGCTGGGTTTATCCAGACCGCCGATCATATTAAAAAGAGTGGTCTTGCCGGAACCGGAAGGACCCATGATGGAAATATATTCACCCTGGTTGATTTCCAAGTCGATACCCTTCAGAACGTTTAGTTCAATTCGGCCCAGCATAAAACTTTTTTCCACCCCAACCGTTCGCACCACTACGTCTTTTTTTTCTGACATGTTAACCCCCTTGAAATATTTAAATTTCTCGACGGATAGCTTCCGCTGGTTCCAGCCGGGCCGAGAGATAGGTTGGGTAGGCGGCGCCGACAACGGCAATAACGGTTCCCAGGACAACGGAAAAAAGAAACAATTTAACGATGGAAAGATAGGGAATATAAGAAACGATTCCTCCGCCGTAACGCAAAATGAACGAAATGATGATGGTTAGCGCGCCGATCAGGCCGCCGGCCAGGGAACCTAATAATCCCTGCAGGGCGGATTCAATCAGGAAAATTTCCATAATGAAGCGGTTCAGGGCGCCCAGGCACTTCATTGTTCCGATTTCGCGGCTGCGTTCGCTTACCGACATGAGCATTGAGTTAGTGATGCCGACCACGCATACCAGGAGCGAAAGGCTTACCAGCCAGATATTGCGGGCCATGGACTCAGAAGCGTCGGCAGAAAGACTGAGCCGGATTGCCTCCGGGCCGTTTTTGAGGAGTGCGGAATTGATTGCGCTGCCGGTGAGGATTGACATTAAAAAAGCCACGCCCAAAAATACGCTGGAAGAAACAACCAGCGCTCGTCCAAAGCGAATTCTGATGTTGCGCAGGCTCATTTTGAAAGCCTCGTTTTTAGGCAAAGAAAGCTGCTTGCCGATTTTTTTAGCCATTTTTTGACTCCTTGATTAAAAAGCCGATAATTGAGCGTTGGGCAAGAGTTTTCAAGTAAAGCATTACGCTCTGGCGGCTGTAATCTTCGGAAACGTTGTGCCTTTTTTTAAAATTAGCCACAATTTCCGATACCGGAAGGTTCTGTCGGCAGTCGCGGTAAACTTCAGCACCCAGCTCGTCCAGTACCACCTTTTTTTCCTTCGGAACCACCAGTATTAAAGAAAGCAGGTTTATAAAGAAGGATTTTTTCCGGGAAACGACGATAAGTAATTCTTTCCCTTTTTCTTCCGTACGAACCGCTTCGTTTATCACAACTTTCGCGTTAAGAACTTCTTCCGGAGAAAGTGGTTTTTTCCGTCTCATTATCTTATTATTATCATCTGTAGTCTTTTTTTTGTCAACACCGAATTGTCGTGATGTTTGCCTTTTGCCGTGAATTTCGGGTAAAATTATTTTGGTGTAAAAATGGAAAAAATTATTGATTTTCATACCCATGCCTTTCCCGATAAACTGGCGGAAAGAGCGATAAAATCGCTTGAAGGGAAAGGTGGAATCAGGGCACGCCTTGACGGCACTGTTTCCGCCCTTCTCTCATCCATGGACCGTTGCGGAATTGAAAAGAGCGTTATCTGTTCCATCGCGACCAAGCCGGAGCAGTTTGATTCCATATTTGAGTGGAGTAGGGAAATCAGTTCGGAAAGGATTGTCCCCTTCCCTTCCCTGCACCCGGACGATTCCGGGATTCACGAGAAGGTTGCGCGGGTAAAAAAGGCGGGGTTTAAAGGCTTGAAGCTCCATCCCTATTACCAGGATTTTTTTCTGGACGAAGAAAGGATGTTTCCTCTTTACGAGGAAGTCAGTAAGGCGGGACTGGTGTTGGTGATGCACACCGGTTTTGATTTTGCTTTTCCCTGCGTTGAAAGGGCGGACCCTTTGCGGACGCTGAAAATTCACGAAAGGTTTTCGGAGTTGAAATTGGTTACAACGCATCTGGGCGCCTGGAACCAGTGGGAAGAGGTCAAAGAATTCCTGCTGGGTAAAAAAGTCTACCTGGAAATTTCGTTTTCGCTCGGATTTTTGTCTCCTGAAAAGGTCCGGGAAATTATTCTGAACCACCCGGAAAAGTATATTCTCTTCGGTACCGATTCACCCTGGACGGACCAGGCTGAGGCGCTTTCTCTTTTCCGGAAATTGGAACTTGGGGCGGGGAAGGAAAAACTTATCCTGGGGGAAAACGCCGTTAATCTTTTGAATTCCGATTAATTCCACCCCGGATTTGTTAATATTCCGCCAATTCTTTTTCGCTGAATCCAAAGTGATGGCCCAATTCATGCCGGAAGACTTCTTTTACCCTCTCCTTAATCTGCGCGTCACCTTTACCGATTGATTCAATCGGTTTTCGATAAATGATTATCCGGTCCGGTAAAACATTGGTATAAGACACGCCCCTTTTCTTGATGGGGATACCCTGGTAAAGACCGAGAAGGGAATAGGGGGATTCTACCCCCTGCTCTTTCAATATTTCCCGGGAAGGAAAATCTTCCACTATCACGTAAAGATTATCAATCTTTTTTTTAAACGAATCCGGTAATTCGTCAATCGCTTCCGTTACCAGTTTTCGAAATTTTTCCTCTTCCATTTTTCAGATCTTTCGATAAAATTGTACTCCAAATGCGTATTTTTCGCAATTGCTGTTTGCTGGACGGCCACCCGTTAAACACTTTCTTTGACCGCTTTTCAAACAAAGTGATAAGATATCTTTATTTACGAATATAGATACGAATAGACGCATAACATAAAAATTGATTTTAGAAATGACCCTATAAATTTACGAAAAGTATCGGGATAATAATTTTTTGATTATGTTTCTTTTTACGGCTTAGACCAGTTACGCTCTTCAGCAATATTTTAGAATATGCTAAAATTAAGATTGTTAAGTTTCAAATCCCGTTCTTTCTGAAGGAGGCGAAGACAAAAATGGCCGAACAAAAGAAAAGCGGTAGCGCGATGATCGTGATGATAATCATCATCATTGTTGTTATCGCCATTGTATTAGCCGTAATAAAAGCAAGGAGACCTGTTGAGCCAACAATTGATTTTTCATCTATAAATAAAACAAGGCAAATGATACCGCCGGCAGAACCGGCGCCAGAAGGACTAAAGATACCAGAAGAACCAAAAGATAGTATCGGCGTCCTGGTCCAAAAACTAAAAGACCGGAGCGTAGCGGTTCAATTGATTGCGGCCGAAAAACTGGAAAAGATAGGCGGACCGGCTGTACCCTATTTGATTAAAGCTTTGAAGGACAAGAATGTTGCGATGCGCAAAAACGCGGCTGAAATATTAGGGGCGATTAAAGACGTTCGCGCAGTCGCGCCTTTGATTGCGCTGGGTGATGATCGGGAACTTGAGGTTCGGATGCAGGCAATTAATTCCCTGGTGGAGATAGGACCGGCGGCGGTCGAGCCATTAGTCGGCGCTTTGAAGGATAAAAACACAAACATCAGGGTTGCCGCGGTGCAGGCGTTAAAGAGAATCGGCAAACCGGCAGCAGTGGAACCCTTGATTGCACTTCTTAAGGATAAAGATCCCGCGGTTCGGTTAGACGCGTTTCAGCTGCTGGCTTTAAGTAAGGATGAACGGGTTGTTGGACCGGCACTTTTTTTGTTAAAGGATGAAGATAGCCGCCTCCGCCAGAACAGTGCTTATTTTTTGGGTGAAGCAAAAGAGAGAAGCGCGGTTTTACCTCTGATTGTTCTTTTGCATGATTCGAACCGGAACGTTCAGGCGTCTGGGATTGAAGCGTTGGGCAAAATCGGCGAACCGGCGGTTAAACCCCTGCTTGAATCGTTAAAAAGTACGGATTACCTTTTTCGGATAAATGTTGCTTCGGCCCTGGGCAAAATCGGCGAACCGGCGGTTAAACCCCTGCTGGTTACCCTGATGGATAAAGATGTTTATTTACAAAGGGGTTCCGCGGAAGCTCTGGGCAAAATCGGCGAACCGGCGGTAGCGCCGTTGCTTATTTTTATGAGCAGAGAGAATCCGGATGTCAGGATGGTTGCGGCTGGGGCGCTCGGAAAGACAGGTGCACCGGCCGTAGAGTCGTTGATTGCCCGGTTGCTGAATGACAGTAATGCAGGTATACGTTCCAGCGCAGCGGCCGGATTGGGCGGTACCAATGATGCCCGGGCGGTTCAGCCGTTAATTTCAGCTCTTAATGACAAAGATTTCAATGTTCAATGGGCTGCGGCCTGGTCGTTGGGAGAACTGAAAGATAGCCGTGCGGTAAACCCTTTGATTGCCAAATTAAGCAGTTTGGAACCTTATGTCCGGTCGTCCGCCGCAGAAGCACTGGGAAAGTTAAAGGATAGGAGCGCGGTGGAACCGTTGATCGCGCTGTTGAATGACCGGAACTCGGTGGTGCAGTTATACACGGTTCACGCTTTAACCGGAATAACCGGTCAGAATTTTGGAAAAGAGCCGGTGCCGTGGCGCGACTGGTGGAATAAGAATAATACGGGACACTGAAAGGAAAGGCTTCCGGTGTGCTTGAGAACAGGCGTTAATCGTACTTCCGGGAAGGTTTATAATGTTTGAGCATCGTCATGAACCATTGCTTTCGCGGGCTGCCTTTCTACAAAGACTGGTTCTATATGCCGGCATTGCTTTTATAATCATATTCTGCTCTTTGGCGATGGGTGTTGTCGGCTATCATGTTTTTGAGAATCTTTCATGGTTAGATTCTCTTGTTAACGCGGCGATGATTTTGGGCGGTATGGGACCGGTCAACGAATTACATACCCAAGCCGGGAAAATTTTCGCTTCATTCTACGCGCTTTTTTCCGGGTTGATGTTTCTGGTTATTGTCGGCGTGCTCTTTGCCCCCATCATTCACCGTTTTTTTCATCATTTCCATCTGGAGGTTGATATGGAAAGTTCAACGAAATAATCGTCTTAATAGGGTTATGGTATAAATAAGGGCCCTATCTAAAATTTTAGATAGGGCCCTTATTTATTTAGTTCTGTTACGCTTACTCCGAAATCACCTCAAAATGAACCTTCCGGGCAAAAGGCCAGGAGGATTTAACCGCTTCCAGTTCGCCCATCGGTTTCACGGTAAGGATATCTTCCGATATGCCCGCTTTAACCAGGTAATCCT
>JBAZEZ010000006.1:0-81943 GCA_041653615.1 Candidatus Ratteibacteria bacterium | reverse complement strand
GGATGCGGCGGATATCTTTTATCTTCAGGCGAAATGACGATTGCCTAACGCCGGACAGATAACCGCTGCTATAGTTGGCGTACGTGAAGGAAGTCCACCAGCGCCAGCTTTCCGAATAGGCGCCGGAAAACGTGGGCAGGTGAGTATATTGACCTTTGGGGTCCGAAACAGGCAGGAAGCCCTGGACTTCCGGTTCATCCCAGCGGTCGGAATCGTAATAACTGAAGGCAACCAGCAGGGGCGTCTCTTCCTTCACCAGGGCGGTATCCAGCTTGACCAGAACGTAATTGTCTTTCGGCTCCGCCGCGGTCATCCCGCCGACCTCTTTGGTTGTCAGGTTGGCCGCCTGTTTATCATCGCCCAAAGTGATACCGCGGGCATCCGTTGGATTGGCCAAATCAATGTAAAGCACTCCCGGCTTAAGCACGGAGGGCTCAAGTTTCAGGTCCAAGGACGCGGCGCGGGCATTTACCCCGGCCAGCAGGATTGCCCCGGAGAAGAGGAACGCAAAGGAACAATACCGTAATACTTCTTTTACTACACGCAAGCGATTACCTGATAATCCTCTCATAGGGAATCCTCCGGATGTTTGGGTGTTACGGCTTACTGGTTAGCGCGTACCGGGCCCAGGTAGATATCGTCGTAGAATACACCTTCTTTCGCGTTGCCCTCAATGTACATAAAATTAACCTCTTTCATCGGGCGGAAAAAGTGGAGGCCCTTGCGGGTGAAAGAACCCAGGGAGTCCTCGTAATCGGTCACCTCCAGGTCGTAGGTCTGGCTGTCAAGATTGATGATGCCCCGGACGCGGTACCAGCGGTCCGGGCTGACCGGGCCCAGGGAAGTGCCGACTACTGTTCCGGCCTTGTCTTCGTAGTTGAGAAGGTTGGGCAGGAAATCCAGGCGCAGGGCGAGGCTCAAGGTGTTGCCCACCCGGATTCTGCCTGACCCCTTCAGGTTAATGAGAAAACTGAACTCCGCCCGGCCGGAGGTAACCGGCTTGGGCAGAGAAAGGGTGCAACTGGCCGGGGCAACGAACAGGCAGTAGCTGCCGCCCAGGGGCGTTTTCATTTTGACCACCCGGGCAACCGAACTGGGATATTGGGCGTAGCTGACCCCCAGCATACTGCCGTCTTCAAAGGTCACCGGGTTAAGGAGGGGGTCGGCGCATTCCCGGAGGGAAACATCGTCAAAGAAGACCTCGCCGGCCGGACCGGTCTGGTCCGGAAGGTAGCCGGTTCGGCCCAGCAGGTAGACCCGGGAGGGGTTGCTGTCTTTCGCCTGAAAGTAACCGGTGACCAGCTCCCAGTCGTGGTCGTCCTGGTTGGTGGGAAAAGTACCGATTCCGTCCAGGTAGGGACCGACGCCAACCGGGCGGTCCTGGGGGAGCCCTTTGGTCTTGACCCAGACATCCACGCGGTAAAACTGGCCGGGCTTGAGTCCGGAAACACCGCGGTACCCACAGGCATCGTTATCCTTCGCCTGCGGGTTGCGGTCGCCCTTAAAGGAAAGTGATTTACTCCCGGTACGCGCCTCTTGGCTGGTGATGTTGGCTGTCCCCATCAATTGCCAGACGGAAGCAGTATCTTCAAAACTGCTGTCCCGCAGGAGATTCGGCGCCGCGGCGCCGGCGGCAAAAGCATAAGCGCCGGAAACCAGAAAACAGACCAGGCCCAATTGGGCAAGATTCCTTACCGCTCTCATCGCGCCCCCTTATTATATTTGATTCCAGTTCCCGGTATGCGGGCCTCTGGTAATTGCTGTATAGGTCGACGCTCGTAGTCATTCGCGTACATGAAGACCACCAGGCCCAATTGTTTCATGTTATTTATCATAATCATTATATGTAATATTTTGAGACCTTGTCAAACACAGTTGCGCAGCGCTGGTTTTCAGCTTCTGCCGTGTTCACTACACGGCTTCAGTGATTGTTATTTTCCGGACCTTTAAAAATATTATATCTACCGAAACGCCCGTACCGGTTTCCGGCAGGGAAATTTGACAATACTAAAGCGTAAAACTTATAATAGTAGGAACATTTTTTATGTTATGAACCATTGCTAAAGCATACGAAACCCCTCAAACTGAAAAGAAAAGTTCCCACCCGTTGCATCTAAATTATGCTAAAATTACGTTGTAAACATAACTGAGGAGAAACAAAATGAAGAAATATGTTTTGGCTGGCGCGAGCGGCAGAGCTCTTTATATGTACGCCAAACCCATCAAAGAAATGTTTGCCGACTGCGCGAAAGTGGTGGGAATTTTTGACGTAAATCCCCTGCGGTCTAAAAAAGTTAAAGAGATAGCCGGGCTTGACTGTGAAATATTTACGGATTTTGACGTAATGCTCAAAAAGACCCGGCCGGACGTCTCCATCATCACCACGGTGGACCGGTTCCACCACCTCTACATCATCAAATCCCTGGAGGCCGGCCTGGATGCCATCGTGGAAAAACCGATGACGATTGACGCCAAAAAGTGCAACGAGGTTCTGGAAGCGGAAAAAAAGACCGGCCGGAAAATAATGGTAACTTTCAATTACCGCTACACGCCTTACGTTACCCGGGTAAAAGAATTAATCCGCCAGGGAATTATCGGAGAAATCCTTAACGTCGACCTGGAGTGGATGCTTGATACCAGTCACGGCGCCGACTACTTCCGGCGATGGCACCGAAAAATGGAAAACTCCGGCGGACTCCTGGTCCATAAAGCGACCCATCATTTTGACCTGGTCAACTGGTGGCTGGAAGAAGAACCGGAACAGGTAATGGCTTTCGGTTCCCTGCGTTTCTATGGCCCGACCCGAAAAAACCGGGGTGAACGCTGCCTCACTTGTAAACACAAAAAGACCTGCGAATTTTATTTTGACATTACGCCGGAAGTGCCGGGGGGGTTCCCGAACAAACAACTCTACCTAGATGCGGAAAAGGCCGATAAGTATTACCGGGACCGCTGCGTCTTCGCCGACGATATTGATATCTATGACACAATGAGCGTCAACGTCAAATACTCCGGCGGGGCTTTCTTGAGTTACTCCCTGACCGCCCACTCCCCTTACGAGGGCTGGAAAGCCTCTATCAACGGCAGCAAGGGCAGAATAGAATTAGCCGAGTACCACAGCGGAATGAAAGTCGCCGAACCGGCGCTTTACATCAACCTCTACAACCGGAAAGGCGAGAAGGTGGAATATGCGGTTCCCAAGGCAACCGGCGGACACGGCGGCGGAGACCAACGGATGCAGGAGATGCTCTTCCGAGGCGGAATTCCCGACCCGCTGAACCATCAGGCCGGTTCCTACGCCGGCACAACATCCATTCTAACCGGCATTGCGGCCAATAAATCTATCAAAGACGGCAAAACAATCAGGGTAAAAGACCTTGTGCCGCTGGATAAGTATAAATAATTATGGATAACAACTTTAAAGAGTTACCTCCGGAATACCGCGCGTATCCAAAATCATTCCGGAGCAAAGGCGGAAATTCCTTTTTAATCGCCCGGGATAATGAAAGAAAATATCTTGTTGTTAAAGGGCAAACAAACGATTTTGAAGGAAAAAACCTGGCCGACGGACTCAAATTATGCCCACTGACATCCCTTAACGCAAAAGCCGTCCGCGAAGTCTTTCCGGAACTCTCCCCGATTACCTGTAATCAAAACATCTCCTTCGGTTTCGGAGACCGGTTGGGCATCGCTACTCCGGCCCACGCGGAGTGCGCCGGCAATTACCCGGTCTTCCCAATCTTTGCCCAGCAGTCGGTCCGGGAAAACAGCCGCACCGGAAGAACGATGCAAGACGTGGTTGACGATGCCATTTGGGGGTGCCTGGAGTCCGGATACCAAAAAAGCTGGGGAGCGGACGCCGACCACCTTAAGGACGTGCCGCACCTGAAAGAAGGAGCGTCGGCCGGTTATTCCATGTACACCATCGACCTCTCGGACCACATTAAAAACCCGGCCGCGATGTCACCAGACGAAATAAATACCCTTTACGAAAAAATATCCGGCGCGGCGGAAATGGAAAAATATTTCCGCGATAAAGAATACCGGATTAAAGAAAATGTTTACCGTTTTACCCCGTCGGAAGTCAAAAAAGCCCTCATCACCTTCGCGGGAGGACTGGACTTCACCGCCGAATGTTTCCGCATCCTGAAAAAAACCCTGACGGATTTTGATTTTGAGGTTTCGGTTGACGAAACAAAACTTCCCACCACGCCTTTGGACCACATCTTCGTCGTGGAATATCTGCGCAGGAACAATATCCGCTTTACCAGCATCGCGCCCCGTTTCCCCGGCGAATTTGAAAAAGCGATCGATTACAAGGGAAGCCTCGCTGAATTTGAGGAAAGTTTTCAAAGACACGCGGACATCTGCTGCTTCTTCGGCGGTTACCGGCTAAGCATCCATTCCGGAAGCGACAAGTTTTCCGTTTACCCCATCATCAAAAGAAACTGCGGCGCCTTCCACATAAAAACCGCCGGCACCAACTGGCTGCAAGCGATAAAAACCGTCGCCGCAACCGAACCTTCGCTCTACCGCCTCATCCACCAATGCAGCCTCCGCAACCAGGAAAAAGACCGGCAGTCCTATTCCGTCAGCCTAAACCCGGCAAAAATACCGCCGATTGAAAAAGTTAGTGACGGTGATTTGACCGAACTCTTCTCCCTGCCTGACAACCGACAACTAATACACATTACTTACGGTTCCGTCCTGGCGGAATTTAGGAATGAAATATACAAATGTCTTTCCCAAAACGAAACCGAACACTACCGCCAGGTAAAAGAACATTTGGATAATCACTTAGGATTACTTTTTTAAAAAGGAGCCCAAATGACCTCTGCTACAAACAAGTTTCCGGACCGTGATGCGCGGGTAATCCGCGGTCT
The DNA here is from genome assembly GCA_041653615.1 of Candidatus Ratteibacteria bacterium. Taxonomy (GTDB): domain Bacteria; phylum Ratteibacteria; class UBA8468; order MWAK01; family MWAK01; genus JAHJUB01. The sequence goes on along the minus strand of JBAZEZ010000006.1, from coordinate 77,060 downwards.
GGCAAGCCGGGTCGCGGAACTTGCCCGGAGCGAAGAATACGAAAAACGACGGCGCCGGTGGCGCGATGTCAACTGTCTCCGTCGGCCCGACCGGGCGCCGGTATGGTGCCGGCCCGCGCTGGTCTGGCGGGAAATCCTGCCGCCGGACGCGTTGGAGTGCGCGGATCCGTTTTGCCGGGAGGTTGAAACCATACTGCGCCAACACCTTTATAAAGACTGGGTCGGAGACGACCACATCATCGAACCCTGGTGGGGCGTCGGAGCAATTTTCAATTGCGACTCCGAACATATCTGGGGACTGCCGGCCAACCGGTCGACCGGCACTACGGACCAGGGCGGGTTTCAATACTACCACCCCATCGAGACGCCGGAGGATTACGAGAAAATTACGGTTCCTTCTTTTGTTTATGACCCGGCCGCCACGCAGCGCGCCGCCGCGAAAATGGAGGAGTTGCTCGGCAACGCGATGCCGGTCCGCGTCACCGGCAACCCGCCGCTGGGCCCCGTCCAGGGCACCTACCTGGAACAACTCCGCGGAATGGGGCCGATGCTGGACGACCTCGCCTTCCGCCCGCACCTTGTGCACCGCGCCATGGCTAAACTAACCGAGGGAATTTTGCGCGGTCTGCGTGCCGCCGAAAAAGCCGGCGTACTAACTCCCAACAACCATGAACCGATGTTTTGTAGCGACCCTCTGAACGACAAGCCGGCCAACGGGCCGGTTGCGTTACGCCATCTTTGGACCGCTGCGAACAGTCAGGAATTTGACCAGACATCATCCGCCATGCAGGAAGAGTTTCTCCTGAGTTACCAGAAGGTCGTTTTCCAACAGTTCGGCGCCGTTCAGTACGGATGCTGCGAGAGTCTCACCAAAAAGATTGATATCGTCCGGCGCATCCCCAACCTGCGTATCTTCGTCTGCTCGTTCTGGTCGGACCTGGATAAAATAATCGAAGCCTGTGACCAAAATTACACCATTATGTGGCGGCAATCCGCGGCCCAGGTAACGGTCAACCCGACGCTTGAAGAACACCGACGCCACCTGGAATCCGGCCTGAAACGGCTGCGCGGCCATTTTTACCAGATTGTGCTGCGCGAACTGGAAACCCTGAACGGCCGGCCGGAACGGTTGCGCGAATGGGCGCGCATGGCCATTGAACTGGCGGAAAAACACGCCTAAAAACAGACAGTCCTTGGGAATTATTGTTTGATTAAAGGAGAATATCATGTCCGCAAAAGTAAAGCGCAACTTTTCGATGGAGCAATACTGGAACAACCTGACCGAAAACTGGACGCCGCTCCTGAAGTTCCAGGGCAAGACCAAAGCCGACTGGACCGCCTGGCGCAAAGAAGCCCAGCCCAAGTTCCTGGAACTGCTCGGCCCCTTCCCCAAGAGGGTGCCGCTGCAGGCGGAGGTGGAGTCCTCGGTAATTGATGGGGACTTAATCCGGGAACGGGTGGTCTTAAACTCCGAGGAGTTCATGTCCGTGCCCTGCCAGGTCTTAAGACCGAGGAAGATGAAAGCGGACAAGAAGAACGCGGCCATCCTCTGCAGCCACGGACACGGTCCTTACGGCAAAGACGCGGTAGCCGGTGTCCGCTCAAGCAGCGGGCACATCCAAAACATCGAAGAACTCAACTACAACTACGGCGAACAAATGGCCAAGGCCGGTTTCCTGACCATCTCCCCTGACCTGCGGGTCTTCGGCGAACGGAGAGATGGGTGGGACCCGTTCCCGGGTCGCGACGCCTGCAACATAAACTTCATCAAGGGAGCGCTGTTAGGAATCTATACCCTAACCCTCAACATCTGGGACTTCAAGTGCTGTCTCGACTACCTGGAGACCAGGGCGGAAGTAAATAAAGACCGCATCGGCATGATGGGTCTTTCCCAGGGCGGCACCATGACCACCTTTACCTCGGCGGCGGAACCCAGGATTAAGGCGGCAAATATCATCGGTTACGTCTGCCCCTGGCGGTCATTCGCCATCACGCGGGGAAACTTCTGCGGTTCTCAGCTTGTGCCCGGCATCCACCGTTACTTTGACACCGATGATATCGCCGGATTAATCGCGCCCCGGCCCCTCCTTCTGGATATGGGCATATACGACAACTGCTTCTACATCCAGGATTTACTAAAAGGATACGAGGGAGTTAAAAAGATTTACCAAGCAGCCGGCGTTGCGGACAGACTCTGGACAGACATCCACCCGGAAGGCCATGCTTTTGGGGGCAATAAGGCGTTTGAGTTCTTCAAGAAGTATTTATAAAACGTAATTTATGCTATTATCTATCTCGAACCTGGAAAAGGACTTCTGGGTGCGGTCGGGTTTGGGTAAACCGCTGACCAAGGTGGAAGTCCTGAAGGGAATCAACCTGACGGTGGCCAAAGGCGAGATAGTAGGAATTCTAGGTGACAGCGGCTCCGGTAAAAGCACGCTTGCAAAAATAATCCTGCGCCTACTCCCGCCCTCCTCCGGAAAAATCACGTACGCCGGCCAAGATATCTTCGGTTTTTCAAAACAGGAAACCTCCCTCTGGCGCAAAAAGGTCCAGATTGTCCTGCAGAATCCGTTCCGCTCCCTGCCTCCCCGCAGACGGGTGGCCGACATCCTGCGGGAAGTCATCCATTACCATCACGTCAAAAACCGGGCTGAAGAAAAAGATTACATCGCCCAACTATTACGGCTGGTCGGTCTTACCGCCGCCGACGGCTCCAAATTCCCCTTTCAATTCTCCGGCGGGGAAAGGCAGCGGGTTGCCATCGCCCGCAGTCTGGCGGTCAATCCGGAGTTCCTGATTCTGGACGAACCAACCAGCAACCTTGACCTTTCCATCCAGGCCCAGGTAATCAACGTTCTGACTGAACTACGCCAAAGATTAAACCTGACTTACCTTTTTATCTCGCACGACCGGAACCTGGCCGCCTATTTCTGCGACCGGCTCCTGGAGATGAAAGAAGGCAATCTTTACCCGCTGAACTAAAGTCACCCCGCGTCTTTCAACGGTGTCATCCTAAGCCGTGGTTGCGAAGGATCTATATTTAAAAGCGAGATTCTTCGCTATCCGCTCAGAATGACAACTTTATCACTATGAAAAAAGTTGAATTACCTTTCAAAAAAGAAGTTTTACGAAATTTACGCGCCGGTGACGAGGTACTCCTTTTCGGCGTAATCTTTACGGCCCGAGACCAGGTTCATAAAATCCTGTACCATGACATTCTGGCGGCTGAAAAAAAGAAACGGCCGCCGGTTTTTCCTTTTCCGATTGCCGGGCAGACTTTTTATTACTCCGGACCCACGCCGCCTCCGCCGGGACGGGTCATCGGCTCCGCCGGCCCAACCACCAGTTCCCGGATGGACCGCTACACGCCGCTGCTTCTGGAATACGGCCTGAAGGGAATGGTCGGCAAGGGCGAACGAAGCGCGGAGGTTCGCCTGGCCGTTAAGAAATATTCCGCCGTTTACTTTGTAACTTACGGCGGATGCGGCGCGCTCCTGGCCAGCCACGTCACGGAGGCAAAAATCGCCGCCTTTCCGGAATTAGGACCGGAAGCGGTCTGGCGCCTGGTAATCCGGGATTTTCCGGCGGTGGTAGCCATTGATAGTCGAGGCAAAGTTTTCCCTTAAATTAATCGGACGCAGATTACCGCCGATAATCGCAGATACGGATTAAGGATTGCTTTAAAGAAGTGCTTTTAAAATTATCTTTAAATCTTTAATCCGGCAGTTTCTGCGTACATCTGCGTCCCAAAAAGGAAATTTCTAGGCAATTAAAATATGGTACTTAACGACCTGATTACAACCGGTAGTAAATTGTTTCCGAAAAAACCAATTCTGGTTTACGAAAAAGAAATATTCACCTGCCAAAAACTGGAATCGGAAATAAACCAGCTGGCGGCAGGTCTCCTGGAACTGGATGTTAAATTCGGCGACCGTGTCGCCCTATTACTGCACAACCGTCCGGAATTCCTCATCATCTATTTTGCAATCCTGCGCCTGGGGGCAATCCCCGTACCGCTCAACTACCTCTGGAAAGAAGAAGAGTTGAGTTTCGTGGTCTCGGACAGCGTTGCCAAAATTCTCTTTACCGAAACAAGTCTCCTCAAAACCGGACTAAACCTCAGAAACCTTATTCCGACACTGGGAAAGGTAATTCTCGTCAACCATAATACCACCCCCCCGGAATTCGTCCTCGCTTACCGCGGCCTCTTCCGCCCGGAACAAAAAAAACCGTTGCCGATTACCGCGGGCTCCGACGTAGCGGTCCTTATTTATACCTCCGGCACCACCGGCTTTCCGAAAGGGGTCATGCTCACACACGACAACCTTCTGGCCAACGTGGAAAGTTGCCGAAAAGCCATTCCGCTTTCATCCAAAGACCGCTTTCTCTGCATTCTACCGCTATTCCATTCCTTTGCTTTTACCGCTTGCGTCCTGATACCCCTGGCGTTGGGTTCCACTATTTTCATCGTTTCCAAAAATACCTCCTTCCGTAGCCTGATCGCGGAAATCATACGCCGGCGAATTACGGTCTTTATCGGCATCCCCGATTTCTACCAGATTTTCGGAGAAATCAGAATACCGCTGGCCACCAAAATCATGCTGCGCCTCTCAAACCCCATCCGTCTGGCTATCTCCGGCGCGGCGCCGCTCTCCCCGAAAACGCTGGCTGCCTTTGAAAACCGTTTTCACATCCCGCTTCTGGAAGGTTACGGCCTTACCGAAGCATCCCCGGTGGTTACCCTGAACCCGCCGAAAAAAAGACGGGTCGGTTCCGTCGGTCTTCCGCTGCCGGACGTGGAATTAAAAATAGTTTCCGAGAACGGGGAAGAATTACCGGTCGGCCAGGTCGGAGAATTTGCCGTCAGGGGCAAAAATGTAATGGCCGGCTATTACAACCGGCTCGAAGATACCCGCGAGGTAATTAAAAACGGCTGGCTCCTAACCGGAGACCTGGGTAAAAAAGACGAGGAAGGATACTTTTTTATCGTGGACCGCAAAAAAGAGATGATTGATTGCCGGGGACTGAACATCTACCCGCGGGAAGTGGAGGCTATTTTATACCGGCACCCGGACGTGAAGGAAGCGGCGGTCGTCGGCGCAATTACCTCAACCGGCGAAATACCGGTGGCTTTTATCGTCCTGAAGGAGGGGAAAGAAACAAAACCAAAGGAAATCTTGGATTTCTTAAGGAGATATCTCGCCACCTATAAACTTCCGCGGCGAATTATCTTTAAAACCGACCTGCCTCACACGGCGGCCGGCAAAATCTCTAAAAGGGAACTAAAGGGTTGCCAAACAATCAAGGGGATGAATTGAACGGAAAAATATCCGGATTTTTGGAAAGAGAAAAAGGCCGGGTGAACCGTTATCTGGAATCAATTTTACCGCGGCGGAACGATAACCTGAAAACATTTTCGGACAGTCTTCGTTATGCGATATTCTCCGGGGGTAAACGCATCCGGCCAATCCTCCTGCTCCACGCTTACCGGCTCTGCGGAGGCAGGGGAAACAAGGCGCTTCCGGCGGCCGCGGCCTGTGAACTGATTCACACCTTTTCCCTCATCCAGGATGACCTGCCTGCCATGGACAACGACGACCTCCGGAGGGGAAAGCCAACCCTGCACCGAGCCTATCCGGAATATACCGCGCTCCTGGCTTCCGACTACCTCTTAATCCTGGCTTTCAGACAACTAATCGAAAACTATCCGGCGGAAATGTCCCTGGCCGCGATTGACGCTATCGGTTTGGACGGCCTGACCGCCGGCCAGTTTCTGGACCTCACCCATCTGGCTAAAAATCCTACGGTAAAAATATTAGACGAAATAAGGCAAAAAAAGACCGCCGCGCTCTTTGAACTGGTCTTTAAATTGGGCGCGCTGGTTGCCGGAGAAAAATCCGGCCGGGTCAATCTTTTGGCCGAATACGGCCGGGACTTCGGGGCGGCCTTTCAGATTCGGGATGACCTGAATGATGCGGAAAAACTGGAACCGGTGCCGGTGATGAAAAAAAAGATTGCGCTTCTGGCGGGCCGAATGCAAAAGATAGAACGGGAATTAAATTTTTCCTCGCCGATACTCACCTACTTCCGCGAATTTCTGCAGGACGCCGTATCACCCTGAATTCTATGTCATTCTGAGTGAAACGAAGAATCTATTTTTGCTACGAGATCCTTCGCTAACGCTCAGGATGATAAGCACCCTCCGACATTACTTTTCCATTATCACCGGATTTATCAGAGTTCCAATGCCTTCTATCTCCACTTCGATTATATCTCCGGGTTTTAAAAATACCTGCGGTTTTCGCGCGAAGCCAACCCCCGGCGGAGTACCGGTCATAATCAGGGTCCGGGGAAGCAGGGTCATCTGCCGGGAAAGATAACTGACGACGGCCGGAATCTTAAAGATAATGTCCCTGGTATTTCCGTCCTGCATTATCTTCCCGTTCAACCGCGACTGCACCGTCAAAGCAGACGGGTCAAGCTCGGTTTCAATAACCGGGCCGATTGGCGCGAAAGTGTCGAATGACTTACCCCTCGCCCATTGTTTGTCTGTCTTCAACTGGCAATCCCGGGCGCTGACGTCATTCCCACAGGTATAGCCGAGAACGTAATCAAGCGCTTTTTCTTCCGGAACGTTCTTCGCCGCTTTCCCGATTACGATGGTCAATTCCGCCTCGTAATCCACTTCCAGGGGCGCTTCGGCCGGCAGGATAATCGGGGAAAGATGTCCGGCCAGGCTGGTAGTCGCCTTCAAGAAAATAACCGGCGCCGGCGGCAAATCCCATTTACCTTCCCTGGCATGCTCCACATAATTCAAACCCAGGGCAATAATGTTAGACGGGTCAACCGGCGGCAGGAAACTTTTTACTTCCGACGGAAGAACGGCAACACCTGTCTCCTTGACGGGTCCCGAAAAAGGAGAGCAGTCAAGCAGATGGATTCTGTCTCCTTTCAAAATTCCATAACTCCCGGTCGGGCCGGTCTGTTCCGCAATGATTCTCAGGTATTTCATGCCGTTTAATTATACCATCCTTGATTCCGTTTGGCATACTCTCCGATAATGTTTGACCTTGAAAAGGAAAAAGCGGTACAATTTTGGAAGCAGAAACTTAACGAAAAAACGGCAAAACGATAAGGGATAAAAGAGAGGAAAAATAAACAATGGAAACAACGGATATTACTGTCATCGGAGCAGGTGTCGTCGGTCTGTCTATTACCGCACAGGTAGCCGGGAAAAACAAGAACGTTATTTTGGTAGAAAGGCATAGCGGCTTCGGGCAAGAGACAAGCAGCCGAAATAGCGAAGTCATACACGCCGGAATTTATTATCCGGAAGGTTTCCTGAAAGCGAAATTCTGCGTGGAAGGAAATGCCCTGCTCTACCAAATCTGCCGAGAAAACAACATCCCGTATAAACAGACGGGAAAGTTGATTGTGGCCGTTACGGAAAACCAGGTAAAAGACCTGGACGCCCTTTTGGAAAAAGGGAACAAAAACGGAGCCGAAAACTTGAGCATCATATCCGCGAAAGAAGTCCGGGAACTCGAACCACATATTACTGCTTGCGCGGCTATTCTTGCCCCCTCGGCGGGAATCGTCGATTCACACCGTTTAATGAAGTTCTGGGAAACAAAAGCCAAAGATTCCGGTGCAAGCATTATCTACGGCTGCGAAGTGAAGTCAATCGAAAAAGTTTCCGACGGTTATCAGGTCGGGGTGAAAGACAGCGACGGTGAAACGTTCTTTTTCTCCACCAGGATTCTCATCAACAGCGCCGGCCTGGAATCGGGCAACATCGCGGCGCTGGCCGGTATCGATATCGAAGAAGCGGGCTACCGTATTTACTATTGCAAGGGAGAATACTTCAGCCTTAGCGGAAGCAAGCAGGGAATGGCCCAAAGACTTATCTACCCATCTCCCCCAAAACCGGGTTTCGTGGGAATCCACACCGTACCCGACCTTCAGGGAATGATGAAACTCGGACCTTACGACTATTATGTCGACAAGATTAATTATGACGTAGACGAAACAAACAAAGAATTGTTTTACCGGTCGGTCAAACCATTCTTGCCCTTCGTGGAACTTGATGACTTAAAACCCGACACCTCCGGCATTCATCCGAAAGTCCAAAAACCGGGAGAACCAATTCAAGATTTCATCATTACGCATGAAGAGAAAAGGGGATTGCCGGGATTGATTAATCTGGTCGGAATTGAATCTCCCGGCTTAACTTCTTCACCGGCAATCGGCAAATACGTGAAGAAGATGGTAGCGGAAATAATTTAGCGATAACAAAAGAAACGCAAAGATACGGCGTCATCAAAAAGAAATAGCCCGCCTTTTGAGCCTACCTGTTTAAAGCGGTTTAGTGGTATAATATTTGTTTCTCTGTCTATTAATTTTATAGAATATGGGAAAGGCAAAGGTTTTAATCTTACGTACCGCCGGCACCAACTGCGACTGGGAAACCGAACACGGTTTTGCGCTGGCCGGCGCGGCGCCGGAACGGGTTCACATCAGCCGTCTGCTGAACGGCTCGGTTTCCCTTGCCGACTACGGACTCCTGGTCATCCCGGGCGGATTTTCCTACGGAGACGACCTCTCCGCCGGAAAGGTACTGGCAAACGAGTTAAAGTTCAAACTGCGGGAACAGGTCTTCTCTTTCGCGGAAAGCGGCCGGCCTATCATCGGAATCTGCAACGGTTTTCAGGTTCTGGTTAAAACAGGCCTCCTACCGTTTCCCCGCAGGGAAAATGCGGTCTGCTCCACGCTGACATTCAACGATTCCGGTTGTTTTGAAGCTCGGTGGATACGCCTGCGCTGTACCGGAAAATCTCCGCTGCTCTCCGGCCTGTCCGGAGAAACAATAACCTTGCCGGTGGCGCACGGAGAAGGAAAATTCCTGACCGACAAAAAAGAAGACCTTGAAACGCTGAAGAAAAACGGACAGGTTGCTTTTCAGTATGTAGGGCTCGACGGAAGCGTGACCCATGATTACCCGGAAAACCCCAATGGTTCCGCGGAAGCGATTGCGGCGGTGACCAACGAAAAAGGCAACATTCTGGGAATGATGCCGCATCCGGAGCGGTTCCTGTATCCCTACTGTCATCCGGCCTGGACGCGGCAGGAAGGAAAATCAACCGATGGACTTCGCCTGTTAAAATCAATCGTGCGCTACGCTAAATAACATTTTATGTCATCCTGAGCCGCAGCTGCGAAGGATCTCGCTTTAACAACGGGATTCTTCGCTACCGCTCAGAATGACAACTAAAGAGAAAGGGTTCTTAACCTATGGAAGAAGCAACGAAGAAAGCACAGGTACTGGTCGAGGCAATGCCGTACATCCTCAACTTCAAGAATAAATTCGCGGTGGTCAAGTACGGCGGCTCGGTCATGCGCGAACCGCGTCTGGCGCGTACAATCCTGGAAGATATTGTTTTTATGTCCGCGGTGGGAATCAAGGTTATCCTGGTACACGGCGGCGGACCCAGGATTTCCGAAGCGCTGGCCGCCCGAGAAATTAAAACCCGTTTCGTGGATGGTTTACGTTATACCGACGCGGAAACAATCGCGGTAATTCGCGAAACGCTTCTCTCCGTCAACCAGGAATTAGTTTCCCTGATTGAAGAAATCGGCGGCAAAGCCAAGGGGGTCTTTCCGGAAAACCGGGTATTGGGCGCGATTAAATTTACCCTGAGCGAAGCAAACCTCGGACTGGTGGGTGAAGTAAAGGAAATAAACGCTTCTTTCTTTGACGAAACCTGCCGGGCAGGCATTATCCCGGTAGTCGTACCACTGGCCTTCGGCGCCGACGGACTGCTCTACAACATCAACGCTGACGCGGCCGCCAGTAAAATCGCGGTCGGACTTTCGGCGGAAAAACTGGTATTCCTGACCGACCAGGCCGGCATTATGCGCGACCGGAACAATGAAGAAAGCCTGATTTCAATTTTGCGGCCCAGCCAGGCAAAAGCGCTGGTGGAAGAAGAAATTATTACCGCGGGCATGCTGCCCAAGATACGCGCCGGGCTATTCGCCACGGAAAACGGCGTAACCAAAGTACACCTGGTCGGCGGCCACATACCGCACACCCTTTTGCTGGAGATATTTACCAATCAGGGAGTGGGCACGGAAATCGTCCCGGAATAATGCCCGGTATTACTAATGAAAATTAGTGTAACATGACGGAAAAAGAGGTTTTACAAGCGTATCAAAAATACGTTGTCCCTTCCTACCGCCGGACCAATCTGTGCCTGGTGAAGGGGAAAGGCGCCTGGGTAACCGACATCCACGGCAAGCGCTACCTTGATTTCTTCCCCGGTTGGGCGGTAAGCGGAATCGGCCACTGTCATCCGCGGGTAGTCAAGGCGGTCGCGGAACAGGCAAAAAAATCCATCCATTTCTCCAATAATTTCTTTCATCCCCCGCAGGCGCGATTGGCCGAAGAACTCGTCCGGTCCAGTTTTCCCGGCAAGTGCTTCTTCGCCAACAGCGGCGCGGAAGCGAACGAAGCCGCCATCAAACTAGCCCGGCTCGCCGGACACCCCGACGGCCGTTACCAGATTATTTCCTTCACCGGCTCTTTTCACGGCCGGACCCTGGCTACCCTGACGATGACCGGCCAGCGCAAGATACAAAAAGGTTTCTCGCCTCTGCCGTCCGGTTTCCGCAAAGCAAAATTCAACGACCTGGAAAGCGTTAAAAAAGTTCTGGGTCCAAAGACCGCGGCCATCGTTATTGAACCAATTCAGGGCGAGGGTGGAGTCAATCCGGCCCGGCCGGAATTTCTGAAAGACCTGCGCCGACTCTGCGACCGGCATAAAATTTTACTTATTTTCGACGAAATCCAGACCGGAATGGGCCGCACCGGAAAACTCTTCGCTTTTCAACACTGCCGGGTGACGCCGGACGCGATGACCTTGGCCAAAACGCTGGGCGGCGGCGTTCCCGTCGGCGCCATTATCATAGCCGAAAAATACGCCGGCATCCTTGCGCCGGGCACCCACGCCACCACCTTTGGAGGCGGGCCGCTGGTTTGCGCCGCGGCGCTGGCGGTGCTGGAAACAATCAAAAAAGAAAATCTGTTGGAAAACGCGGTAAGAATGGGCGCGTACCTGCAAGAACGGCTGCGCGAAATTTCGCCTCTGGTAAAAGAAGTCCGGGGAATCGGCCTGATGATCGGCTGCGAATTAAAAATCCCCGCCGCGAAAATTACCGAGGAGGCGCAGAAAAACGGTTTGCTGGTCAATTGTACCCAGCATAACGTTTTACGGGTTATGCCGCCCCTTACCCTAACCAGGGACGAGGCCGACCTAGGCCTCTCCATCTTAAAAAAATGTTTAAATTAAGAAAGAAAGACTTTTTGCAGGTAAGCGACCTGACTGCCGATGAGGTCTTTCATCTTTTTGAACTGGCTAAAGACCTCAAGAACCGGCACAAACGAGGCGAGTTACGCGTTCCGATTTTGAAGGGAAAAGTTCTGGGCATGGTCTTTGCCAAACCGTCTACCCGAACCCGCACCTCGTTTGAAGTGGCGATGCTGCAGTTGGACGGCCACGCCATAAACCTTTCCGCGGAAGGCACTCAGATTTCCCGCGGGGAGACGACGGCCGATACCGGCCGCGCCCTCTCCCGGTATCTGAACGGAATAATGATTCGCACCTTCAAACAAACGGATACCGAAGAACTGGCAAAGCACAGCGATATCCCGGTCATCAACGGGCTGACCGACCTCCACCATCCCTGCCAGGCCCTGGCTGATTTTTACACCATCTGGGAAAAAAGAAGCGGTTTAAAAGAGGCGAAACTGGCCTATTTCGGAGACGGAAACAACGTTTGCCACTCCCTCATGCAGACCGCGGACCTCCTGGGGGTGGAAATGCTGGTGGTAACTCCGAAAGATTATCAGCCCCGAAAAGAGGTGCTGTCAAAATTGAAGAACAGCCACCAAAAAATAAATGTTACCACCGACCCGAAGGTCAGCCTCTCAAACGTTGACTTCATCTATACCGACACCTGGGTAAGCATGGGTCAGGAAGAAACGAAAAAAGAGAAAAAAATATTCCTTCCCTATCAGGTAAACAGCAACCTTCTGAAAAATGCCGCCGCCAAGGTAATGGTGATGCACTGCCTGCCTGCCCACCGCGGAGAAGAAATAACCGAAGAGGTAATTGATGGCCCTAATTCCATCGTCTGGGACCAGGCCGAAAACCGTCTCCACCTTCAAAAGGCCCTCCTGGCCGCTTTACTCTAAAAAAACTTTACTCGGCCGGCAGCAACGGCTTCGTAACCTGATGGCGGTCGAAGGGCTCGACGGCTTTCTGCTGCAAAACCTGGAAAATATCGGTTATTTTACCGGCCTCTTCCTGAAAGACGTTTTCGGTGTTGTCACTGCCAAAGAAATACTTCTTTTTACCCACCCCCTGATTTACCAGGAAGCCTTATTTTACCTTTCCGGAAATTTACCCCTGCGAAAATCCGTTGAACTATGGAGGGAAAAATCAATTATCTCCGGTCTAAAAAAAGTGGGTGTGGAACCGGAACTGCCGGCCGGTCATTTTTTAAAACTGAAGGAGGCCTTCCCGGCCGCGTATTTTGAATTAAATCTTCTGCCGCTTCGCATACGGTCTATCAAAGACGAGGCGGAAATTACGCTCATTCGCAAAGCGAGCCTGATTACCGGAAACGCCTTCCGGCAGGCGCGAAAAACGCTGAAGCCCGGGACAACGGAAGCGGAATTAGCGCTTCTCCTGCAAAGATGCATGGAAGAAAACAAAGCCGGTTCCGCTTTTCCGGTCATCGCGGCTTCCGGGCCACGCACCTTCTTTCCGCACGCGATTCCGACAACCGGCATCATATCCGACCCGGATTGGGTTACGGTAGATTTCGGCGCCAAGTATTCCGGCTACTGTTCGGACCTTACCCGGGTCTTCTTCCCCGGGAAAAAAGATAAAAAGGCCGTGGAAATTCTCCGAATCATTTCCTCGGCCAAAAAAGCCGCGGAGAAAAAAGCCGGACCGGGCGTATCGGCCAAAGACGTAGATGCCGCCGGCCGGAACGTTCTGAAGAAAAAAGGTCTGGACCAATATTTTATCCACAGTATCGGACACGGCGTCGGCCTTTCCGTCCACGAGGAACCAACCTTAAGTCCCCGGAGCCAGGACATTTTAAAACCGGGAATGGTGATAACGATAGAGCCGGCGGTCTATATCCCGGGCTGGGGCGGCATGAGGGTGGAGGATACCTACCTGGTCACCGCAACCGGCCTGGAAAACCTAACCCAGTAGAGTAGAAGTCATTACGAGCGCAGTTCGCGCGGCAATCTCGTAGCGCGACCCTTTCAGGGTCGCTTGTAGTGAGGGGGAATAGCCATGCTTCGCAAACCCGTAGTCAGCGGTAAATTCTATCCGTCCAGCGCCCGGGCCCTGCGCGAGATGCTATCCTCGCTTGTTTCCTCCCCCCTGGTGGGGGAATCTTCCACTTTTATTCCCTCCCTCCTGATGGAAAAATCTTCTGCCTATCTCTCCTCTCCCCACCGGGGAGAGGATAAAGGTGAGGGGGCAAAACTCAAAGCCATCGGCATTGTGGTTCCGCACGCCGGTTACGTATGTTCCGGCGTAGTGGCCGGCGCGGTTTACAGCCAACTCTCCATCCCGGAACTGGTCATTATCTTAGGGCCCAACCACACCGGCCTTGGCCCGACCTTCTCCCTGATGGCCGAAGGCACCTGGCAAACACCATTGGGCGAAGTTCCCATCTCTTCTCTGGCTAAAGACCTTCTGAAACAAAGTTCGCTCCTGGAACCGGATGAAAGCGCCCATCAACTTGAGCATTCTCTGGAAGTCCAGGTGCCGTTTCTGCAATTCTGCGTCGAAAAAGAAAATGTAGTGCGAGGCTTTAGCCTCGCCAGTAAATTTGAAATTATTCCGATTGTGGTCGGTTCATTGCAGTCAACAAATCTCCTGCAATTAGGAAAGGAGATTGCCGGTTTCATCAAAAACAGCCACAAAGAAACGCTCATCATCGCCAGTTCCGACATGACCCATTACGAGCCGGACCAGGTTGCGCGGGAAAAAGATAGGTACGCGTTGGAGGCAATACTGGCCCTGGACCCGGAAATGCTTTTGAACCGTACCGCGGAAAGGAATATTTCCATGTGCGGGGTCGGCCCAACCGCCATAATGCTGGCCGCGGCCCGGGAACTCCATGCGCAGAAAGCAGAGTTAGTGATGTATAATACAAGCGGGGATATCTGCGGGGATAAGGATTCGGTGGTGGGCTACGCCGGGGTAATTGTAACTTAGTAAATATTCCTCCCCCTTGAGGGGGGAGGTGTAGGTGGGGGTGAATAAAATGGATAAAAAATCAATATCTGTTGCTCGAAAACTGAGAAACAACCCCACCGAAGCAGAAAAAAGATTGTGGCAACATCTCAAATATAAACAATTAGATGGGTTAAAATTTAGACGGCAACAACCGGTTGGAAATTATATCGTTGACTTTATCAACTTCGAAAAAATGGTTATCATAGAAGTTGACGGTGGGCAACATATGGAAAACCAAAATGATACAGAAAGGGACAAATGGTTATATCAAAATGGTTTTATAGTTTTAAGATTTTGGAATAATGATGTTCTAAAAAATACAGAAGGGGTTTTGGAAGTTATAAGACAAATTTGTTCCCCCCTTCCCTGTCCCCTCCCTCCAGGGGAGGGGAATTAAAAAATATGGACGAAAAACATTTACGGAAGTTACTGCGGGAGTTTAAGGCAGGACGGAAGGACGCGGAGGCGGTACTGGCGGAACTAAAATCCCTGTCCTTGATAATGATATTTTGACATAATTAAACTTTTATGTTATTATGTCATTCGGGAGGATAAATATGGTAACCACCACAACCGTAAGATTGCCGGAAGAAAAACTGAAATTAACCAAAGCGATTGCAGGATACGAAGGTTGCTCTCTAAGCAAGGTCTTTGAAACCCTGGTTGACGAGTATATCGCCATGCACCGGGAAACGATGGAATTACTCGGAATTCCGAGTTTTGAAGCAGAATGTCTCCAGGGGCTGGAAGAGATAAAAAGGGGTAAAGGCAAGAGGCTTGAATGAACTGGGACATTCAACTTTCCTCAAAGGCCGTAAAATATTACAAACGATTGCCCGGTAAAATTCAAAAGGAAGTTCGCAGTGAACTTTTCAAATTAAAAACTCTTGACGCAGTTCTCTCTCATCCAGAAGTAAAACCATTGCTTGGAAAACTGAAAGGTTTTTACCGTTTGAGGGTTGGAAAATACCGGGTTATTTTTGGCCTTTTAAAACAAGAGGGTATTATTGCCGTTGTCAACATTCGACCCCGCGGAGACGTTTATTAAGTAATACCGGCAGACAAAATATGGACGAGAAACATTTAAGAAAATTACTGCAGGAGTTTAAGGCGGGAAGGAAGGGCGCGGAGACGGTACTGGCGGAACTGAAGTCCCTGCCCTACCGCGACCTGGGGTTTGCCCGCCTGGACACGCACCGGGCTTTGCGCTGCGGTTTCCCGGAAGTCATCTACGCGCCGGGCAAGACCGACGAGCAGTTGCTGGCGCTCGTGAAAGAAATTGTCCGGGACCACCCGGAAAAGTTTCTGGTGACCCGCCTGGAAGCCAAACGGGCAACGCTGTTGCGAAAAAATGTTTCTAAAAAGCTCACTTATTTTCCGGAAGCGCGGCTCCTGACCGGGAAGATATCCGAACCGACTTCCAAAAACTACATTATGGTCATCAGCGCCGGCACCGCTGACCTGCCGGTTGCCAGGGAGGCGGAAATTACCGCCCGAATAATGGGCAGCCGGGTGAAAACCGTTTATGATGCCGGCGTAGCCGGCCTGCACCGTCTGCTGGATTCGGTGGAAACGATTCAAAAAGCAGCCTGCGTCGTAGCGGTGGCCGGAATGGAAGGCGCTTTACCTTCGGTGATAGCCGGTATCTCCGGCAGACCGGTTATCGGCGTGCCTACATCCATCGGATACGGCGCTTCGTTCGCCGGCCTGACCCCGCTGCTGACAATGCTGAACTCGTGCAGTCCCAACGTGGCGGTGGTAAATATTGATAACGGTTTCGGCGCCGGATTTATGGCGCATTTGATAAATACCTCAATTTAAAAAAGGAGAAAGATAAGGATGGAAAAAACGCTTAAACTGATTGAGAAAGATATTGAAGCAAAACTTGACCACAAAGACAAGATGCGGGAGAAGGTCATGCCCGCCTGCCGCGAAGTCGTCCGGATGGCTTCGGGAATAATTAAAGAAGTGCACCGTCACAATTGGGAAAACGCGAAGAATGACCTCCGGAAAGCAGCAAAATCAATCCAGGAAATCCAGAAGATACTGGCGAAGGAACCGGATTTGCGGCACGCCGGTTTTGTGACCATGGCGGAAAAGGAATACGCGGAAGCAGCCATTACCCTTGCGATCCTGGGCGACAAAAGACTCCCGACACCGGAGGAACTGACGGTTCCGGCGCCGGAATATCTCAACGGAATGGCCGAGGCAATCGGCGAGATGCGGCGGCATCTGCTGGACCGGCTGCGTAAACAGGAATTCGCGGAAGCGGAGCGCATCCTCTCTACCATGGATAGTTTTTACTATTTCCTCTTTTCACTTGACTACCCGGACGCCATCCTGCGCGGTTTGCGCCGCATGGTTGATAATGACCGGGGCATCATCGAGCGAAGCCGGGGAGACCTCACCAGCGCCCTGATTCAGGAGAACCTGCGTCGGGAACTTCTGCGCGTGGAAAACAAAATAGGAAAGAAAAATGGCCCAGAAAAAAGCGCCGCAAAAAGCTAAAATACGGGAACACTCCACCGCTGAAATCCTGAACGCGCTGAGCAAGGTCAGCGCCGCCATCAGTTCCGACCTCTACCTGGAGGACGTTTTACGACTCATCGTCACCGTTACCGCCGGAGTGATGAACTCAAAAATCTGCTCGCTGATGATTCTGAACGACAAGAAAGAACTGGAGATTAAGGCGACCCAATCCATCAACCCGGAATATATCCGCAAACCCAACCTGAAAATGGGCGAGGGGATTGCCGGTAAAGTGGCGATTGAAAACCGGCCGATTGTGGTCTTTGACGTCCAGTCGGAAAAAGAATACATCCACAAGGACCTGGCCCGGAAAGAAGGCCTGGCTTCCCTGCTTTCGGTTCCGCTGGCGGTGCGGGGCAAGGTTATCGGCGTGCTCAATACCTACACCTCCACTCCTCACGAATTCAGCGAAGAGGAGATTGAAATCCTCCAGACGGTAGCCAGCCAAGCCGCGGTGACGATTGACAATACCCACCTGATAGTCAAGACCCGGGTCATCGAGGAAGAACTGGAAGGCCGGAAGATGATTGAGCGGGCAAAGGGAATCCTGATGCGAAAAAAAGGATTGGGAGAGGAAGAAGCCTTCCGCTTTATCCAGAAGGAGAGCATGGACCGCCGCACCTCAATGCGCCAAGTGGCCGAAGCTCTGATTCTGGGCGAACAACTGCAAAAATAATGTCAGAAAAATACATTTGGGTGGTGGACTACGGCCTGGGGAACCTGCGCAGCGTCAGCAAAGCGCTGGAGAAGGTCGGCGCCGTGGTCAGGGTAGGTTCCGACCCGAAATTGCTGGGAGACGCGCAAGGTGTTGTCCTGCCCGGAGTCGGCGCTTTTGACGCCGCGGTGCGCAACCTGAAAGACGCCGGACTCTTTCCGGTTATATTTGATTACCTGAAAAAAAACCTGCCTTTCCTGGGCATCTGCCTGGGTTTTCAACTTCTATTTTCCGGAAGCGAAGAGGGCACGGAAGCCGGGTTTGGAATTATTAAAGGTAAAAACCAGCGGTTTCCGGATACGGTAAAGGTTCCGCAAATCGGCTGGAACAGCGTTGCCTACACCCGTCCCAGCCCGCTCTTTTTCGGAATTCCGGAGGGTCCGCAATTCTATTTTGTCCATTCTTACTACGGGAAGACCAAAGAAACTGAAATTGGCCGGACCGCACACGGGGTTTCTTTTACCGCGGCGCTCCAAAAAGGGAATATTTTTGCCACCCAGTTTCACCCGGAGAAGAGCGGTGATTTGGGATTGAAAATGTTGGAGAATTTTGTGGAGTATACAAAAAACTATGGTAATCATTCTTGATTTTGGGTCACAGTACACGCAGTTGATTGCGCGGCGGGTCCGGGAAGCGAAAGTTTATTGCGAAATCCTGCCTTATAATGCCCCTGTTTCCAAAATAAAATCGCGGCAACCGCAAGCGCTCATAATTTCCGGCAGCCCGGCCAGCGTCTCCGAAAAAGGACACCCGGACTGCGCCCCCGGTATCTTCACCCTGGGTATCCCCATTTTGGGCATCTGTTACGGAATGCACCTTACCGCGCAAGTTATGGACGGAGAGGTCAAGTCAGCCGGAAAGCGGGAATACGGACGGACCGCTTTTTCCGCCTTAAAACGGGACGACCTGTTTTTCAAGCTTCCGACGCGCTTCACCACCTGGATGAGCCACGGCGATTATGTCAGCAAACTACCGCACGGATTTGAAATAATCGGCTCTTCCGGTAATTGTCCAATCGCCGCCTTTCGCCATAAAAGCAAAAAAATATTCGGGGTACAGTTCCACCCGGAAGTAAGCCACACGCCGAAAGGACCGGATATCTTTCACAACTTTCTCTTCCGCGTCAGCCGCCTTTCGCCCGACTGGACGATGGCTTCTTTCATCAAAAAAGAGAAGGAAGAAATTTGTAAAAAGGTTGGCGGCGGGCAGGTGGTCAGCGCACTTTCCGGCGGGGTTGATTCCTCGGTCCTGTCGGTTCTGCTGCACGAAGCACTCGGCGACCGGCTTAGATGCATCTTCGTCGACAATGGCCTGCTGCGCGCCGGCGAACGGGAAATGGTGGAAAAAACATTTCGCAAACATTTTCGGATAAACCTGCTGGTAATAGACGCTCAAAAACGTTTTCTGAAAAAACTCTCCGGCGTAATCGACCCGGAAAAGAAGCGCAAGATTATCGGCGAGGAATTCATCCGCGTCTTTGAGGAAGAAGCCCGGAAAATCGGCCGGGTCAGGTACCTGGCCCAGGGGACCCTTTACCCGGACCTGATTGAAAGCGTTTCGGTTTTCGGCGGACCGACCTCCCGGATTAAGAGCCATCACAACGTCGGGGGCCTACCGGAGAAGATGGAACTGGACCTGATTGAACCTCTAAAATATCTCTTCAAGGATGAAGTGCGGCTTCTGGGAAAAGAATTGGGCCTGCCCGCGGAAATTACCGGACGGCACCCTTTCCCCGGTCCGGGACTGGCGGTCCGTGTCCTGGGAGAAATTACGAAAACGCGGCTTGATATTTTGCGTAAAGCGGACGAAATTTTTATCGCGGAAATAAGGGCCGCCAACTGGTACGACCGCATCTGGCAGGCCTTCGCGGTCCTGCTGCCGGTCAAGACCGTCGGCGTGATGGGCGACGCCCGCACCTATGAAAACGTGATTGCCCTCCGGGCTGTTTGCAGCGTTGACGGCATGACCGCGGACTACACCGCTATCCCCCATCCCCTTCTGGGCAGGATTGCCAACCGGATTATCAACGAAGTGAAGGGCGTCAACCGGGTGGTCTACGACATCAGTTCCAAACCGCCGGCGACGATAGAGTGGGAGTAAAGCGCTCGGTTGTCTCTTTTGCCACACATGCTGCGCGCAAGGCAAAATTTACGTAATTCGGAGACGAGCCTCGCCGTGTTCTCACCCAAAACTCGGGTGAGCCCCGGCTACTCATACCCTCATTCTGCTTGTCTTGTTTCCGTCTCTACGCTAAGTTCTGCTCACTCAACACCCTCGCTTATGTAGCGCGACCCTTTCAGGGTCGCTTCAGTAAAGATAATAAAAAACAAACCTCGCTTGAAAAAATATATATCACCTACCTTGGATTCTTAAAAATTCATTTGGCTTTTGACACACGAAAATGTCCTCAATCTTCTTCGTCATTCGCTTCTGTTGTTCAAATCCCAGACGTTTGCTAGCTTCATCCACTGTTGTCCAATTGTAATCGCTATGTTCTGCGGAAATTTTGACTTCTTGGTCCGAATCAATAAAAGCAACGAATACCGGCACAATGTTAATGCAATTCTGATTCACTTCATAAAAAACCTCGACCTCTCCGGTTGAATACAGTCTATCTGGAATCAACCCGGTTTCTTCTCGGATTTCCCTGAGCGCTGCTTCCCATGCTTTCTCGCCTTTTTCCAACCTCCCAGACACCATCTGCCATGTGCCTTCGAGGTAGGACGTGCATCGCTTAAGAAGAAGATATTTACCTCTGCCATTCTCTATCCGACAGATATACGCAGTAATACTAAACGATTTGATTGGCGTTTCTTCTCTGATATCCATTTTTCTCCTTTACCTCTTCGATTGCGGGCTTGATGAATAAAGCCCTTACAATTGTAGATACCCACGGGTGGAGCCCGTGGAACTCAAGGTGGTTTTTAGATAATATTCAGAAATTGGGTGGGCGTCAGGATGGGAATTCCCTCAATTTTCCTTAACGGCTGCAAGTGCTTTGTATCTCCGGTGATAAGGTAATCTACCCTTGCCTCAACAGCGCATTCCAGAATCCGGTTGTCATCATTTTTTGTTTTAATCACAGAAATGCTGCACGTCGGATTAACGATAATGCCGAGGTCGTTGATTTTTTTCAAGAGAAAGTTAACGCGGCCTTTTTCCCAGCGGAACTTCTTTTCCAGAACCGTTTCCAATTCCTGAAGTATGAAGGAAGAAAAATATACCTCTACCACGCGGCGGTAAAATAAGGTTAGAATCCGGTTTTCGTTGCCCTCAAAGTTCAGACCGGAAACCAGAACGTTGGTGTCAAGAACAACCTTCGTCTTTTCAGCGCCGGTTTTCATCAACAATCTCTTCAACCCGGTCCCTGGCAATGCCGGCGGAATTGGCTTTCATCCTGCCATAGTTAAATAACCGTTTCCAATCCTGCTCTTCCAGGTAACGCCTTAAAGCCTCCCGCAATAACTCGCTCCTGGTCCGGCTTTCAATCTTAGCCAGCCGGTCTATCTGGCAGGTCATTTCCGGCGGTACGGAAATACTGATAATTTGAGTAGTGCGCGCCATATTCCCTCCTCTGTTTATTACTTAGTATTACTATTATACTTCATTAAAATATTCAAGTCAAACGATTATTTACTAAGATAGAAACGGGGCTTATTTTTCCAGCACTTCCTTTGACAACCCTTCTTCCGGCGCGAACGGGTATTTTCCGCTGAAACAGGCGGTGCAGAACTCTTTTGCCGGCAGGGGCATCGCGGCCAGCATCCCTTCGTAACTTAAATAACTGAGACTGTCCAGATTGAGATATTTGGTCATCTCCTTCAGGTTATACCGGTTGGCCAGCAGCTCTTCCGGCGTGGGAAAGTCAATTCCGTAAAAACAGGGGTGCCGGTGCGGAGGGCAGCTGACCCGCATGTGAATCTCTTCGGCACCAAAGTTCCGCAGGGTCCGCACCCGGCTGCGGCTGGTTGTACCGCGCACAATTGAATCCTCCACCAGAATTACTTTTTTACCGGCAATCAGTTCCCGGACCGGGTTTAGTTTAATCTTAACGCCCAGGTCTCTTACTCTCTGCGCCGGCTGAATGAAGGTCCGGCCGACGTAATGGTTGCGGATAAAACCCATTTCAAACGGCAGGCCTGTTTTCTGGCTGAAACCCAGGGCCGCGTAGTTACCGGAATCCGGAACCGGCATGACAAAATCACCGTCTGCCGGAGATTCCTGGGCCAATTTCTCACCCAGCCGCTTGCGGGTCAGATAAACGCTGTGGTCGAAAATACGGCTGTCCGGCCGGGCAAAATAGATGTATTCAAAAATGCAAAGGGCGTGTTTCCGGTTTGGAAACGGCTGAAGCGATTCCAGCCCCTTTTCACTGATAATTACAATTTCACCCGGCTTCACTTCCCGGAGGTATTCGGCTTCGC
The DNA here is from genome assembly GCA_041653615.1 of Candidatus Ratteibacteria bacterium. Taxonomy (GTDB): domain Bacteria; phylum Ratteibacteria; class UBA8468; order MWAK01; family MWAK01; genus JAHJUB01. The sequence goes on along the minus strand of JBAZEZ010000006.1, from coordinate 55,065 downwards.
AAATGTCCAGGGCCGAAGTTTCCGAAGCAACCACGTATCCGCCGTTGATCTTTCCCAGGCAGAGGGGCCGGAAACCATGCGGGTCGCGCGCCGCGATTATTTTGTCTTTGGTGATAAAAACCAGGCAGTAGGCGCCTTCAATCTGAGCCAACGCCTCAATCAGATTTTCCGGAAAGGTCTTAGCTTTGCTGTGGCTGATAAGGTGGGTAACCAGTTCGCTGTCGGTGGTGGAGTGAAAGAGCGCGCCCCGGTCTTCCAACCGGCGCCTCAAGGTTTTAGTGTTGGTAAAATTGCCGTTATGCCCAACCGCGATCAAGCCGTCATAATAGTCGGCCAGAAAGGGCTGGGCGTTTTTAATGTTGGAACCGCCGGTAGTGGAATAACGGGTGTGGCCGATTGCCAGGTGTCCGGTCAAACCTTTCAGTTTTTCCGGGGAAAAAACTTCGGATACCCGGCCCATGCCCAGATGAAATTTCAGCTCTTTGCCGTCAGACGCCACGATTCCGGCGCTTTCCTGGCCCCGGTGCTGAAGCGCGTAGAGACCCAAAAAAGCCATGTCGGCCGCTTCCGGATGTCCGTATATTCCAAAAACCCCGCATTTTTCTCTTCCATCCATACTTGTTAAATTATACCACGCGCGACCTAAAAATTTGATTTTATTTGCCGTAAAATGATATAATTCCTTACAAAAAGAGGCAACGTCGCCTCCAAAAGCAACGTTGCTTTTGGAGGTTTTTTTATGAAGAATACCGGTCACATCATATGGGAATAAAAAAAACGAGGGGGATACTCGCCCTGGAAGACGGCACCGTTTTTGAAGGCATTGCGTTTGGCGCTTCCGGGGAAAGGGCGGGCGAGGTAGTCTTCAACACCAGCATGACGGGCTATCAGGAAATTCTCACCGACCCTTCCTATAAAGGCCAGATAGTCACCATGACCTATCCCTTGATTGGAAATTACGGAATAAATAAAGAAGATTGTGAATCCCTCAAACCCCGAGCCGAGGGATTTATCGTTAAGGAATACAGCCGCATCGCGAGTAACTGGCGATCTGAAAAAGGTCTGGGCGATTTTCTCGAAGAACACGGTGTTGTCGGACTGGAAGGAATCGATACCAGGGCATTAACCAAACACATCCGCATCGCCGGATCCATGAAAGCAATTATCTCTACCGAAAATTTCGAGCGGACAAATTTAATAAAAAAAGCGAAAAATTCTTCGGGCTTGGCCGGCCAGGACATGGTCAAAAAAGTTACTTCCAAAAAATATTATGATTGGAATAAAGACGGGAAATACAGGGTAGTCGTTCTTGACTGCGGAGTCAAGTATAATATCCTGCGCGAATTGGCCGCCCGTGAATGCCGGGTAAAGGTTGTTCCGGCCGGGACAACCGCTGGTGAAATATTAAAATTCAAACCGGACGGTTTGCTGATTTCCAACGGTCCGGGAGACCCGGAGGGGATTCCGTATGTCGTCGAAACAGTCAAACAGTTGCTGGGCAGGCTTCCCATCTTCGGAATTTGCCTGGGACATCAGATTCTGGGATTATCCCTCGGCGGAAAAACCTACAAGCTAAAATTCGGCCATCACGGGGGAAACCATCCGGTAAAAGATTTGAAAACCGGGAAGTTGGCGATAACCGTGCAGAATCACAGTTTCTGCGTCGACATTAATTCTTTGAACAAAGATGATGTTGAGATTACCCACATTAACCTGAACGACCAAACCCTGGAGGGTATGCGGCACCGAAAACTGCCTATATTCTCGGTCCAATTCCATCCGGAAGCGTCACCCGGCCCGCACGATACCAATTATCTTTTTAGCAACTTCGTGAAAATGATGTAAATTAATTGGACGCTGATTTTCGCAGATTACCGCGGATTAAAGAATAACTTAAAAAATTTTTAGAAATACTCTAAATTATCTTTAATCCTTATCCTGTAGTTGCGGCGTACATCTGCGTCCAAAAAAAATTTTAAGCAATTGAGATAATAATGCCTAAGCGAACGGATATTAAGAAAATACTGATTATCGGCTCCGGTCCGATTATAATCGGCCAGGCCTGCGAATTTGACTATTCGGGAACCCAGGCCTGTAAAACCCTGCGGGCGGAAGGGTTCAAGGTTGTTTTAATAAACAGCAATCCGGCCACAATCATGACCGACCCGGAAACGGCCGACGCGACATACATTGAACCGATTACCGCGGATATTGTGCGGAAAATTATCGAAAAAGAAAAACCCGATGCCTTACTGCCCACCCTAGGCGGGCAGACGGCACTCAACTTAGCGGTAGAATTACACGAGCAAGGCATCCTGGATAAAAATAACGTGGAGATGGTCGGAGCAAAATACGAAGCAATCAAAAAAGCCGAGGACCGGGATTTGTTCAAAGAAGCGATAAAAAAGATTGGGCTGAATATACCGCAAAGCGGACGGGCCCACGACTTAAAAGAGGCGGGTACGATAGCGGAAACAATCGGTTTTCCGGTAATTATCCGGCCCAGTTTCACCTTAGGCGGGACCGGCGGCGGAACGGCATATAATATTGCCGAATTTGAAGGAATTGCCGCCCAGGGCCTGAAGAGCAGCCCGATTCATGAAATATTGGTTGAAGAATCCGTGCTTGGTTGGAAAGAATTTGAGCTGGAAGTCATGCGCGACCTCAAAGACAACGTGATTATAATCTGTTCAATTGAAAATTTTGACCCCATGGGTATTCACACGGGAGACAGCATCACCGTCGCACCCGCTCAAACCCTGACCGATAAAGAATACCAGGCGATGCGAAACGCGGCCATAAAAATAATCAGGGAAATCGGGGTGGAAACGGGCGGTTCCAACATCCAGTTCGCGGTCAACCCCGACACCGGACAGATGGTGGTTATTGAAATGAACCCGCGCGTATCCCGAAGTTCGGCGCTGGCTTCCAAAGTGACCGGATTCCCGGTCGCCAAAATAGCGGCGAAACTTGCCGTCGGATATACGTTAGATGAAATACCGAACGATATCACCAAAAAAACACCGGCCTATTTTGAGCCGACCATCGATTATTGCGTGGTTAAAATTCCCCGGTTCACCTTTGAAAAATTTCCGGCGGCAAATTCCGTATTAACCATATCGATGAAGTCGGTGGGCGAAGTTATGGGAATCGGACGCACCTTTAAGGAAGCCCTTCAAAAAGCGCTCCGGTCTTTAGAGATAGGTGTCGCCGGCTTAGCTAAAAAGTTTAAACACCTGGACGCGGAAAACATTCAGGAAGGTTTGCGAATTCCCACCCCGGATAGAATCTTTTTTATAAAATACGCCCTGCAAAACGGCATGAGTGTAAATGAAATTTACAATCTGTCCAAAATAGATAAATGGTTTTTATTCAACATTCAACAAATTATTGTCCTGGAAAAAGAGATTGCCCGCTACTGTAAAAAAAGGAATGTACCTGATGATTTATTGCGCAAAGCCAAGCAATATGGTTTTTCTGATATCCAATTAGCCCGTCTTTTGAACAAAAGCGAAAATTTTATCCGTAACCTGCGCCAAAAAAAGAATATTCTGCCGACGTTTAAACAGGTAGATACCTGTGGGGCGGAGTTTGAGGCGTATACTCCTTATTATTATTCCACCTACGAGACGGAAGGTGAGAGTTAAGCGCTCGGGCTTTTGGTTTGCGGAACACTCTACGTAACGGACAAAACTACGCAACTCAAAAGCGAGACTCTCAGTGTTCTCGCCTATAATTCAAGGCGAGCCACGGCTACTCGTTACTTCGTGCTGCTTGTTTTGTTTCCGTCACTCCGCGAATTTCCCCAAACCAAAAGTCCTCGCTTGAGTCAAAAAAGAAAAACTGAGTGGCTCCTATTTTCCGAGGCAGAAGCGGGAGAAGATTTGGTCCAGAACTTCTTCGCTTATCTGACGTCCGGAAAGACGGCCGAGGTATCCGACGGCCCGTTTCAAATCCGCGGCCACAAATTCCAGCGGCAGGCGTTCCTTCAGGGCTACGGCTGTTTTCTGTAAATCCGCAAACGCATTCTTCAAGGCGGTCTCCTGTTCCAGGGCCAGAAAAACCGGGTTCCCTCCTCCGCTGAACACCTTTCCTTCGCTGATAAAACCAGCAATTGTTTTCTCCAGTTTTTTTATGCCATGACCTTTGAGGGCGGAAATTTCGACGCGGGTAAATTCCCACCCCACCCCTCCCTCTCCCCGGAGGGTAGAGGGTAATTTTTCTTTTATTCTTGCCTCTCCCCCCTGGGGAGAGGATAAAGGTGAGGGGAAAAGTTTATTCGGCAGGTCGGTTTTGTTGATTACCAGAATCGTCTTTTCCAGATTGACCTCGGCCAGTAACTTTTTGTCCTCGGGTTGAAGCGGTTTGCTCCGGTCCAGGACAAGCAGAATCAAATCCGCGGCTTTCATCCAGGTCCGGCTGCGGGAAACGCCGGCTTCTTCAATCTTATCTTTCGGTTGCCGGATGCCGGCGGTATCGATAATCTTCAACGGCCAGCCGGACACGTTGACCATCTCCGATATTTCATCGCGGGTGGTACCCGGAATGTCGGTTACAATCGCCCGGTCTTCCGCCAAAAGAATATTCAGTAGGCTGCTCTTCCCGACGTTCGGCCGACCCAGTATCGCCACCTTCAAGCCTTCTTCCAAAATTTTACCTTCTTCGGCGCCGGCGATAAACTCCTCTGCCTTCCGGCAAATTCCGGATATTCTTTTCCGGTAAGAACTTCCGCTGCTCTTCGGCAATCCGTCTTCCGGAAATTCAATCTCGGCTTCTATTTCTGCCAAAAAGCTTAAAACATTCTCTTCCAATTCCGCAAGCGCCCGAGAAAGCCGGCCCTGCAACTGGTTCAACGCGGCGGAGAAACCGGTTTCGGTCCGGCTGTTAACGGCAGCCAACACCGCTTCGGCCTGCGTCAGGTCTATCCGGCCGGAAAGAAAAGCGCGTCTGGTAAACTCACCGGGTTCGGCCAAACGGCATCCAACCGAAATAAGCGCCCTCAAAACTCCCTTGAGCGGAACTAATCCGCCGTGACATCCGATTTCCGCCATATCCTCCCGGGTGTAACTTCTGGGACCCTTCATTACCGTCAGAAGAACCTCGTCCCTGGTTTGAGTACCTTCCCGGATAAAACCGTACTTGACCGTATGAGAAGGGAGTCGGCTTAACTTTACCGGCTTACCTTTTTTATCGCGGAAGATACGCTCCAAAAAAGGGTAGGTTGCCGGTCCGGAGAGCCGGACAATTCCAATGCCGCCACGGCCCAGCGGAGTGGATATGGCACAGATAGTGTCGTTTTTCATGAAGTCACGAACGGAGGGTAAAACTCGCAGTTAATTTTGTATACCAATTCGCATTAAAAAACAGAGCTAACGATGCTATATGAATGAAGGTGAATCGGGATCATTCTTCTTCCATTATCGAATCGAAGAAGTCTACAATATTTTTGCGGTTGCTGTCATCTGCCATAAATTTCATCGCGGACCGGGGGTGCTGGTTCAGGTGGCCGGTAATCATATAGGGAATATCAAAACCCCAGCGCAGTTTTTCCCGCATCGGTTCAATATAATCCTGGATGCACTTAAGCACCGGTCTGATTTTAAACTTTGGGTTATGGAGAAAACTCAGCAGAAGCTCCATCTGGCAGTTACCGGCGCCCCGGCCCAGCCCGGCCAGACTGGCATCCAGATAATTGGCCCCGCTTATCAACGCCTCAATGGTGTTGGCATAAGCTAATTGCTGATTGTTGTGGGTATGGATACCAACCTCTTTGCCGGCCGGTTTGGCGTAACTTAAATATTTACGCACCAATTCCCTTATTTGCTCGCTGTAAAACGCGCCAAAACTATCAACCAGGTAAATCACCTGAACCTCGGAAACAACAAGTAATTCCAGGGCCTCATTAAGTTCTTTTTCCTGAACCGTGGAAGCAGCCATGATGTTTATAGTAGTTTCGTATCCTTTATCGTGGGCATCCTTAATCATGTCCAGCGCTTCCGGTATCTGATGAATATACGTGGCAACGCGAATCATGTCCAGGACGCTCTTTTCCGCCGGCAGGATATCTTCATGATAATCGGTGCGCTCCGCGTCGGCCATCGCCGCCAGTTTAAGCGGTGTGGGATTTTCGGACACGATGCGGCGCATATCGTCTTCGTCACAGTGCTTCCAACAGCCGAACTGGTCGGGCGCGTAAATCTTTTTGGATGACTTATATCCGAGTTCCATATAATCAATGCCGGCCGCCACGCAGGTTTCGTAAACGGCCTTGATTATCTTGTCGTCAAAGGCGTGGTCGTTCATCAATCCACCGTCCCGAACGGTGCAGTCCAATAATTTTATCTGGGGCCGGTAAGCAATCCAGCCGTCTTTTTTCACCTGTTTCGTTTCCGCTGCCTTGTTATCTTTTATCATAGGATATTAATAATATCAGGAAATGGAGTAAAAAGTCAACGGTGAAATGTTTTGACGCGTAAAAGAAAAAACGTTAAAATACTAAGGGGTTGCGAAGGGGTTACAAAACAATTTGCTCGTCAGGATGAAATGACATTTATGCGCGTAATATTTATCGGCAGCGGAGAACTTGGATTACCGGCCCTAAAAAAACTGGCGCCGGAAGTTTGTTGCGTGGTTACCACACCGGACAAATCGGCCGGCCGGGGCCTGAAAACGCTTCCCACGCCAATTAAAACCCTTGCCCGCTCGCTAAACCTGCCGGTAATTGAAACCGCCGACATCAACCACCCGGAAATGATTGCGAAACTAAAATCCTGCCGGCCGGAAATAATGCTGGTGGCTGCCTTCGGCCAGATGTTGAAAAAAACGGTTTTAGAGATTCCGGAAAAGGGTGTTTTCAACATTCATCCCTCTCTCCTGCCCAGATACCGGGGCGCCGCTCCGGTGGAACACGCCATCCTGAACCGGGAACAAGCAACCGGCGTAACAATTATCGCGGTGACGCAACAGATAGACTCCGGACCGATTCTCTCTCAAAAAAAAGTGGAAATCCGGCCGGATGAAGATACGCCCGCCTTAAGCCGCCGGCTGGCGGAAATAGGAGCGGAGCTCGCTGCAGAGGGCCTGAAGCAGGTGGAAAATGGAACCGCCGCGCTAACACCCCAGGCGGAAAACGCGGCAACCTATGCCGCCAAAATATCCAAGAAAGACGGCCTGATTGATTGGCATAAAAACGCCGCGGAAATTGCGGCCAAGGTGCGTGCTTTTGTCCGCTGGCCCCGTACCTATACTTTTTACAACGGCAGAGAAATCATTATATGCGGAACCGGACCGGTAAACAGAGCCGCGCCGCCTTCCACAGCCAAACCCGGCACTGTTCTCCGGGCAGACAAGAACGGAATTGAAGTAGCTTGCGGCCGAAGCTCCATATTGCTAACCGAATTGCAGGCCGCCGGGAAAAAACGTCTTCCCGCCGAAGAATTTATCCGCGGTTTTCACTTTACCCCAGGCGCAGTTTTAGGATAAAATAACTCTTAGTTGTTGCGAGCCGTACTATTGCGAAGCAATCCCATTCAGAAAACGAGATTGCCGCGTCCTTTCCGGAGCATTGGAAAGGGAACCCTTACAGATAACGTTCCTCGCGATGACCTGATAACTATGAAAATCCATCCGAGCGCAATCGTAGGAAAAAATGTGGAATTAGGCAGGGATGTCATCATCGGGCCCGGCGCGGTCCTGGACGGCGTGATTAAACTCGGCGATTGCATTGAAATCGGACCTCACGTAGTCATCACCGGACACGTTTCCATCGGCCGTGACAGCCGCGTCTTTACCGGCGCGGTCATCGGCAGTCCGCCCCAGGACCTCAAGTACCGGGGACAAAAGACCTTTGTCCGCATCGGCGAGCGAAACACCATCCGGGAATACGCAACCATCAACTCCGCTACCGATGAAGGCGAAGAAACCTCTGTCGGCTCCGATAATTTAATAATGGCGTACAGCCACATCGGTCACAACTGCAGCGTGGGCGATAAGACGGTCCTGTCTAACAACGCAACTTTGGCCGGACACGTTACAATCGAAAACAACGCTATTCTCGGCGGTCTGGTCGGAATTCACCAATTCTGCCGGATCGGCGCCTTTGCCATCGTCGGCGGCCATTCGAAAGCCGCCCAGGACATCCTGCCTTACAGCATGGCCGACGGACACCCGGCTCGTATTTACTGGCTGAATAGCATCGGACTAAAAAGAAATAATTTCAGCCCGGAAACAACCGCCGGCCTGGAAAAGGCCTTTCGATTCCTGATACGCAGCCGCCTGAATATGGCCCACGCGGTTGAAAAAATAAAAACAGAGGTTCCGATTACGACGGAAATAGCCCTCCTCCTAAAATTCATCACCGAATCCAAACGCGGTATCGCCATCAGCCGGAAATGACGTAAAATGAAAAAAATCGGCTTAATCGCCGGCAACGGTTCTCTACCGCTCCTCTTTCTGAACAAAGCCAGAGAAAAGGGGTTCGCGGTTTATACCCTGGCCATCAAAAATGAAGCGCACCGCAAGGTTGCTAATCTTTCGGCGTGTTCTTTCGCTTTACCGGTGGGCCGGCTGGATGAAGGCGTAAAGTTCTTAACCGAAAACAACGTAAAGGAAGCGGTGATGCTGGGCCAGGTCCGTCATTTTCGGCTCCTGCAGCCGAAATATCTTGACCCGCAGATGGCGCAGCTCCTGGATCGAATACCCGACCGGAGAACCAACACCTTCTTGAGCGCCATCGTCAACCACTTTCAGGAAAAAAATATTTCCTTTCTATCTTCACGTTTTCTGCTGGAAGAACTTTTCCTGCCCGCCGGAACAACTATCGGCCCGGATTTATCCCAACGGGAAAAATCGGACATTGAATTAGGCCGAAAAGTAGCGGAAACCCTGGCCGAACTTGACGTGGGCCTCACGGTAACGATCAAAGACGGGATTGTTCTGACATTGGAAGGAATATCCGGAACCGACGCCACCATTCGCCGCGCCGGCCGGCTTACCAAAGAACTGGTAGTCGTCAAGGTGAGCCGACCCAAACAAGACCTGCGTTTTGACCTGCCGGTAATCGGCCCCCGCACCCTTAAAGTTATGGCCCGGATTTCCGGCCGGGTATTGGCTGTCGCCTCCGGCACCTTCGTTCTGGAAAAAGAAGAGGTCTCCCGCCTTAGCCGTCGCTACGGTATCACCCTCACCGTTTTTTAGCCGCCGCTCCTATTGCTCTTGGCTAATCCGCGTTTAAAATTTATTATACCGGTTCGAATTCAATTAGAGAGCAAGACATCCAAGGATGAAGCAAGGAGGCGTACAATGAAGTACGCCGACGCAGCCGAAGACGCAGGTAACGCCGCTATCTGATTGAAGGCGAACTGGTATTAGGGCCGACCGAGAGCCAGGTAGGTGAAACCAAGGGACTGAAGTTCTGCCCGGGGCAGGAAGTTACGGCCGTCAAAGATAACCGGCGCAACCATGAGGGATTTGATGCGGGTAAAATCCAATTTCGCGAAACTGGGCCATTCGGTTAAAACTAAGAGGGCGTCCGCTCCTTCGGCAACCTCGTAAGGGTCTTCGCAAAGCGTTATCTCCGGGTAATCCGCCCGGGCATTTATTCCGGCCGCCGGGTCATATGCCTTAATCCGGCTGCCTTCCTTCAACAGCAACCGGACAATATCCAACGCCGGGCTTTCCCGAATGTCGTCGGTTTCATCCTTGAAGGCAAGACCCAGAACGCCGATTGTCTTTCCGTTTAAGTTCCAGACGCCTTTTTTTATCTTCTCCAACGCTAAATGCCTCTGCTCCTGATTTGCCTGAAAGGCCGCGTCCAGAATCTTAAAATCGTAGCCGACGCTCCGGGCAAGATGCATAAAAGAAGCGACATCTTTCGGAAAACAACCGCCGCCGTAACCGATGCCGGCCGAAAGGTGCCCGGAACCGATTCTGCGGTCCAAACCCACCCCTTTTGAAACCAGGTTGATATCCGCGCCCACCTTTTCACAGACATGACTGACCGCGTTGATGTAGGAAATTTTGAGCGCCAGAAAAGAGTTGCTGGCGTGCTTAATCAGTTCCGCGCTCTTTACGTCGGTGAAAAGCAGCGGCGCGGGAAAAGAACCGTAAATCTCTTCCATGATACCGCGGGCGCGTTCCGACTCCACGCCGACCACGATGCGGTCCGGCTGGAAGAAATCGGAAACCGCGCTTCCCTCCCGCAAGAATTCCGGATTGGCCGCCAGGTCAAAAGACGCGCCTTTCGGACCCATGGTCTTCAGCGTGCGCTTAACCCATTCACCGGTCATCGCCGGCACCGTACTCTTCTCCACGATAAGGCAGTACGCGGAAAGATTACGGGCTATCTCGCCGGTTACTTTTTCCACCGCGGAAAGGTCTGATTCGCCGCTGTCACCCCGGCTGGGAGTACCTACGCAGATAAAGATAACCTCCGCGAATTCCGCCGCGTCCTTTACCCGGGTGGAAAACGACAGCCGGCCGGATTTTACCACCTCGGACACCAACTCCGGTAAACCCGGTTCAAAGAAAGGAACCCGGCCGGAAAGGAGCATCTCTATCTTGGCTGTATCCTGGTCAACCGCCATTACCGGGTGGCCCAATTTCGCAAACCCGGCCGCGGTTACCAACCCGACATGCCCGACTCCAATAACGGCTATTTTTCGCATAAACCCCGCCTGTCGTTCCCGCTTGTAGTAGGTATTTTAGCGGGCTTTGCCCGCCGAAGCTCGCGTTGTTTTGTTAATCTCGCCTTCGCCAAGGCTACGGCGAGCGAAGGCGGGGATGACGAAAATCGTCACTTTTTGTTGTTCTTCTTTTTTTTCTTTCTGCGGCGGGCCGGCTTCTGACTCTCGGTATAATACCCGTTCAATTTTACCAGCCGCTTCGCCACCAGACCGTTGATGCTGCTTGCGGGAAATGTCCCGTTCGGCCGCTGTTCTCCGGCCGGCGTCCCGGTAAGAATCTCAATACCCTCGTCGACGTTGGTTACGGCCCAAACGTGGAATTTCCCGGCGGCAACCGCCTCAACCACCTCTTCCTTAAGCATCAAATTTTTGACATTCGTTCTGGGAATAATAACACCTTGCTCACCGGTAAATCCTTTTATCTTGCAAACTTCAAAGAAACCCTCCACCTTTTCGTTGACTCCGCCGATGGGCTGAACCTCACCCTTCTGGTTGACGGAACCGGTTACCGCGATTCCCTGTTTAATCGGTCGGTCCGCCAAGCTGGAAAGCAACGCGTAAAGTTCCGCGCTGCTGGCGCTGTCACCCTCAATCTCTTCGTAAGACTGTTCAAAACAGATTGAAGCGGAAAGGGTAAGCGGTTCGGTGTGGGCATACCGCTGACCCAGGAATCCGCTCAATATTAAAATACCTTTAGTGTGAATTTGTCCGCCTAATTTGGTCTCTCTTTCAATGTCCAGTATCCCTTCCTTGCCCACAAAGGTGCGCGCCGTAATCCGGCTGGGCCGACCGAACATGTAATCACCCAGAAAAATAACGGCCAGGCCGTTTACCTGGCCAACTACCGCGCCCCTGTCGTCCAAAAGAATCTGACCGTTCTTAATCATCTCCCGGATACGCTCCTCAATCCTGTTGCTGCGGTAAACCTTCTCTTCCGTCGCGCGCAACACATCCGCGGCCACCACCACCTCTTTGTTGTCCTGCCGGGCCCAGTAATCCGCTTCCTGCAGCATATCAGCCACTTCCCGAAAACGGCTGGTCAACTTCTGCTGGTCTTCCACCAGCCGGCTGCCGTACTCCACCACCCGGGCGACGGCGGAACGATGAAAAGGTAAAAGATTGTTCTCCTTACAGTGCTGGCTGATAAAACCCGCGTATTGCCGGATACCTTCCTGGTCCCGGTTGAGACGATAATCAAAATCAGCCTTGACTTTAAAAAGTTTCGGAAAGTCCTCGTCGTAAGCAAAAAGCAGCTGGTAAACGTACGGATTTCCGATAATGATTATCTTGGTTGAAATCGGAATCGGTTCCGGGCGCATGGACGGCGTACTAATGAGATGGAATTCTTCCGCCAGGTCTTCAATCTGGATGGTTCCGTTCTTTAAACACCGTTTGAGCGCCTGCCAGGAAAAATATTGGGTGAAAAGGTCGTTTGCCTGCAAAATAAGGTAGCCGCCGTTTGCCCGGTGCAGGGCACCGGCCTTAATCATCGTAAAATCGGTCACGAAGGAACCGAATTGGGGCCGGGACTCCTGCCGGCCGATGAGATTGAAATAAGTGGGATTGCCTTCTTTGACGACCGGCGCGCCCTTGGTCTGGCTGTTATCAACCAAAAGGTTGACCCGGTAAGACAGAAACTGGTTTTTCTGGGCAGGCATCTTCAGGCCGGGTAGGATTTCCGCCTCCTCCTTCTCCAGAAAATCTTGGATATGCTCCACCAATTCTTTCTGAATCCGCCCCAGGTGACCGGTCACTTCCGGAAGATTGTGATACTTCTGGTATAGTTCGTCAAAGTGGTGTTTAGTTGTGAAGGTTCCGGTCTCCCGGTCTAAATCCTGAATCCGGATCCGGTCTTCTTTTTCCCGCTGTCGAAACTGGCGCATCATCTCGGAAATTTCGCCGTGCAGTTTCTCCTGCTTCTTGCGGTAAAACTCTTTCTCGGCCGGACCTAACTTTTCATATTCGCCTTCACTCAACGTTTTGCCGTCCATGATAGGCAACAACAACAAACCGGTTGCGGTCTGTTTTATGCTAAACTCATCCTGTTCCGCTTTCTTTTCCAACCCGGCGTATATTTTCTGGCGTTTCTCCTGAAAAGCCTGCGTAATCTGGTTGCGCTGTTCGTCATACTCCTTGCTCTCAAAAGCGCGCGGCACTTCAATCTTCAGTTCTTCAATCAGGGTATCAATATCCTTCTGAAACGTCCGACCCAGGCCCGGCGGAAAGCGCAGCGCCCGAGGCCGGTCCGGGTCTTCGAAATTATGAACATAACACCAGTCCTCCGGCACCGGTTGGCTGCCGGCCAATTCCGTTACCGCGGCGTCAACCGAAGTTGTCCGACCGGTACCTGAAATTCCGGAAACATAAATATTGAAACCGGGTTTTTGAATTTTAAGTCCGAATTCCAGAGACCGGGCGGCCCGGTTCTGGCCGATAATGCCTTCCAGGGGAGGAATTTTTAAGGTATTTTCGTAAGGACAGGATTTTTCCGGGCAGTCGGCTCTTACTTCTTCCGCTTTAAGTTCCAACCGCTTTGAATTGTTGTTTACCATAATTTATGGGTTGCCAAAGAATAAAATTGACTGTTTGCCGGATTTTAGTAATTTTATCAGAAGACAAAGCCAAACGCAAGTTTTGTATTAATTACCGCATTCTCCACCTGAAAACAAAATTTGTATGGACAAATGTTTTTTTTCCGTCTATAATAATAGATAAAAAATAAGCGAATAAAGAAGGTGCCGGCCGGGTGAAAAAAGAAACAGCTGTTTCCGGGCAGGATTTAATCAAAAACTAAAGAGCAGGATATCGGCCTAAAATGTTTCTTTTTGAAGAGTTTTACCGTTAACTCAAGGAGCGAAATGAAACATCAAAAATTCATCTGTTACATGCATGATATTGGTCGCGGAGGATATCTGAAGCCGGAAATTTTCAAGGAGGCGATACGCTACGCAGCCGCATCCGGTTTTACCCACTACATGCCGTATCTGGAGAACATGATTCGGCTCTCGCCGATTGAGAAGGCTTGTCCGCCTTGCGCGTATACCAGAGAGAACTGGCGGGAATTTGATGACGTTGCCGAAGAGGCCGGGATTGAGTTAATTCCACACTTCAACGTAATAGGCCATACGGCGGCAATCCGCGCGGCGCATCCGGAACTTGCCGGGACAAAGAACAAGAAGGGAACGCCCTGTCCGGTGCGCGGGTTCGATCCCACCACGCCGGCGGCCCAAAAAATAATCTTAGCTTGCCTCGAGGAATACTGTTCTTTTTCACGCTCCGAATATTTTCTGATCGGAGGCGATGAGTGGATGCCTCCGCACCAGCTACTTGCCCAAAAAGGCTTCGACGTCGGGCTTGCCTGGGTAAGGCAAATAAACCGCGCGGTTGATTTCCTCTCGAAAGTGGGGCGGGTGCCGATTGTCTGGCATGATATGCTCACGCATTATCCCGGAACGCTTGAAAAACTATCAAAACAAGCGGCCATAGCCTTTTGGAAATACGACGCGAATTCCGATTACCCGGTGCTCAGTTTCTTTAAGCGGCGCGGTTTCAAGGTCTTCATGGCTTCCGGAATCCTGGGCGGCCCGTTTACTAACCGCCGGGTCAAAGCACTTAAATGCGCCCTGCGCGCGGTCAAGAAACATTCCGCCGACGGACTGATCATGACCTCCTGGGAGAACGGCCGATGGGAATGCGAGCGCTTGAATTTTAAGCTCGTGGCACAAGTCATCAACGGCAAGAAACCGGACAAGGCGATTACCGATGCCGTCTCATTATACGCGATATTGCTGAAAATCACGCCTGAATCTCAGTTTGCCGAAGAAATAAGAAAGCGCATCCACAAGCTGCTCCGAGCGAAGTCCTGGCAAAAATATCCTGATTACCTTGAATTTATTTCGGCCCGGATCGCGGGTGACAGCCGACGCGACCTGGCGCTTTACCTAAAATATCAGAGCCCGTTTGGCCCGATTTACGAACAGATAAAGAAGGAACTTAACGATAACGGGAGCGCTTCCCCGTTGCCGCCGGCTAAAAAAACGCAAAAACCTGCCAAGGTTAAAACAGGTTTTGGCATTACGGATGAGGGCAATAGAGAAACCGGTCCGGCCCTGAGGATTATTAACGACGACGAAACTTTTGTGGTTTATCCGAAATTCGGCGCGGTCATACAGGATTGGCACGTAGACGATGTTGAAATAATTTCACACGGTCTTCCGGATTTTATCCGTGAAAATCCCCACGCTCTTCCCGGAGGATCTCACAGTTATGGTACGTTTGGCTTCCGGCCGATCTGGGCGTTGGGTGAGCATCAAAATCCATGCATAATCTGGCAATATCCGTGGCAGCATCAAATCGTAGAATCTTCCGATAAGCGGATTGTGGTGGAGGTATCACTATCACTTGAACATGTTAGCATCACCGGAAGAATAACGGTTGAAAAGGGGACGCCCGGATTTCAATATGATGTCAGCGCCGAAAATAAGCTTTCCGATGCTTTCTGCGCTTTTAACTGGCACCTGTTGCTTTCCATTGCTCCCGAAAATTTACCGCGGACGATTCTTGCCTGGGAAAAAACCGGCAAGCGGAAATCAATCACCATAGGCAAACAGACCGACGACGGTTTTTGGATTGACGCGCGGAAAAAATTGACCGTAACCACAAGGCCCTGGAAACTGAAAATCGAGACGAACCGGCGTCAAACGGCCGGTTTCTTTCTCGATTGGGCATCAAGCTTTTTTACTCCCGATATTCATGGAGTCTACCGACGGATGAAACCGGGCGGGAAATTGAGCACGACCTGGAAGTTCCATCCCGAAAAAAATCGGCCGCCGAAGAAATAAAGGAATATTTGAAAAAATTGACTATCAATTCCGAAATTAATTTGTCAGGCCAATTTAAAATGATGTAAAATTCAAAATTATGACACCCAGACAAAGAGTGGAAAAAACCCTGGTCGGCCAAGGTTCTCTGGATTAACTTCCCGTCTTCTATCCACCTGAAAACAAGGTCTTTATGGCATTCATTAAGTTTTTAGGAACAGCCGGTGCGCGTTTTGTGATGATTGAACAACTGCGCGCCTCAGGCGGAATCTGGATTTCCGGTAATTCAGATAACCTGATTCTGGACCCGGGACCCGGGTCTCTGGTGCGGGCGCTGGAAAGCCACCCTAAGCTGGACCCGACAAAACTGACCGGCGTCATCCTTTCCCACAAACACCTGGACCATTCCGCGGACGTCAACGTCATGATTGAAGCGATGACCGCCGGCGGCCACAAAAAGAGGGGCGCGGTCTTCGCGCCCCAGGATGCGCTTGGACCGGAACCGGTCATCCAAAAATATATCCGGAATTTTCCGGAACGGCTGGAAGTTCTGGAAGAAGGCCGCGAATACCGGGTAGGTAAAATTTCTTTTACCGCGGCCAAAAAGATGCTGCACCCGGTGGAAACCTACGGTTTTAATTTCAAAATAAACCGCCGGACCGTCTCTTTTATCACCGATACCGCCTATTTCCCGGAAATTGCGGAATATTTCCGCGGAGAAATATTGACAATAAACGTCGTTTTGGCGGAACGGAGACCGGAAATCTTTCATCTTTCCGTTCCTGAAGTAGCAGATATTCTCGCCCGCGTCAAACCGCGGAAAGTTATTCTGACTCATTTCGGACGGACAGTATTGCTGGCCAACCCTCGAGAAATCGCCGACCGGTTAAGCCAAAAATCCGGCCTGGAGATAATTGCGGCAACTGACGGCATGGTATTGGAACTTGATTGACAGATAGCGTGAAAAAGAGGTACAATTATTTTTGGTTTGTGATTTTTTTCACGATATCTATACCGATGTCACCCTGAGCCGGGTCTGCGCCGGATATCTCCTTTAAAAATGAGATTCTTCGCTACCGCTCAGAATGACAATGGAAAATGGCTGAAATAAAAATAGACTACCTGCAGAACCCGCTGAAAACCTACCTGGAACGGCTCGCGTCCAAAGACCCGGTACCCGGCGGCGGCAGCGCCGGCGCTTTATCCCTTTCCCTGTCTGCCGCCCTGCTCTCCATGGTGGCAAATTTCACCATCGGGAAGAAACGTTATCTCGGGTTTGAAGCCGAGGCAAGAGAGATTTTAAACAGCACCGAAACCATCCGACAGGAAGCGGCCAAACTGGCGGAGGAAGATAGCGTTGCTTATCTGCAATACCGCCGGGCGGCCGAAATGGGCAAAGAAGCGCCGGGCCGGCGGGAAGCGCTGATTACGGCCACCCGCGCCGGCAATAAAATTCTCACACTTATCGCGGAGCTGTCCCGACAACTCCTAACTCTGACTAAGCCGCTTCTGGAAAAAGGGAACCCGTACCTGCTCAGCGATGTCGCCTGCGCGGCCAGTTTAGCCCGCGCTGCGTTTGAAGTGGCGGAAATTAACATTCTGATTAACCTCTCCGCCGATTTAAACCTGCCGGAGAGGTCAGAAATAAAGGAAGGTTTGCGTGCTTTACGAACAGTGGTTATGTCAGAAAGTGACGCGATTTTAACCGAAACCAAAAAAAGACTGGGGTAAACTATGGCAAAATTACTGGAAGGTAAACCGATTGCGGAAAAAATTAAAGAAGAAATTAAATTAAAAACGGCGGAGTTAAAGGTGAAGGGGATCACGCCGAAACTGGTGGCAGTTCAGGTCGGTGAAAACCAGGCCAGCGCGGTCTACCTGAAGAGTCAGCAAAGAGTCTGTGTCAATACCGGCGTTGATTACCAGCTGCTGACCCTGCCGGAAAATATCTCCCAGACAGATTTGGCCGCCGAGATTACCCGATTAAATTCCGATTCTTCAACCAGCGGCATCATTGTCCAGATGCCCATGCCGGCTCAGCTTGACGGACGGGCTATTCAGGCCCTGATTGCACCGGGAAAAGATGTGGAAGGAATTAATCCGGCAAGTCTCGGCCGGCTGGTACTGGCAAAACCTCTTTTCACGCCATGCACCGCGGCCGGAGTCATGGAACTCCTGAAAGCCACCGGAGAAAAACTTTACGGCAAGGAAGCGGTGGTAGTCGGGCACTCGGAAATCGTAGGTAAACCGTTGGCATTACTTCTTCTGGCAGAATTCGCCACGGTTACGGTCTGCCATATCGCCACCGGCCAGCGCGGAAACCTGCCGGAACACGTTAAACGCGCGGAAATACTGGTGGTTGCGGTGGGCAAAGCCGGCCTGGTTAAAGGCGAATGGGTTAAAGAAGGCGCGATTGTGGTTGACGTCGGCATCAACCGGGTGGCGGATAAACTGGTCGGAGACGTGGAATTTGACGAGGCGGAAAAAAGAGCGTCCTGGATTACACCGGTCCCGGGCGGAGTCGGACCTTTGACGGTGGCGATACTGGTGCGAAACACGGTCGCGGCCGCGGAACGATAAATATTTGGGACGCAGATTTTCGCAGATACAGATTAAAAATTATTTTATACAATTACTTTAAAAATTCTCTTTATAGCATTATCCGATTTTTCTGCGTACATCTGCGTCCAATTTAAATTAAGGGGTGAATTTATGGTTATTACCGTTCAGAAATCCAGGGAAGATATCCTGAAAAAACTGGAACCGTTCAAGAAAGTATTCCTTTCGGGGTGTCAGGCGTGCGCCGCCACCTGCCGGACCGGCGGAGAAACGGAATTAAAGGAGATGACAAAGTTTTTAACCGAGCACGGAAAAGAGGTAACCGGTTACCTTCTGCCGGACCGGGGTTGTATCCTGCCCAAGGTTAAGAAGGACTTACGAACATGCCAGAAAGCAGTGGACGAGGCGGAAGTAATCCTCCTTCTCTGCTGCGGCTTGGGCAACCAGGTCCTGACCGAAATTACCAAAAAATGGGTTGTGCCCGGTTGCGACACAATGTTTCTCGGACCGGAATGGAAAACGGAACTTTCACCAACCGGTCTAATCAACACCTTCGAGGAAAAATGTATGCTCTGCGGCGAGTGCGTCCTGGACCTTACGGGCGGACTGTGCCCGCACACCCTCTGCGCCAAGGGACTGCTTAACGGACCCTGCGGCGGAACCACAAAAGACGGAAAGTGCGAAGTGGACGGGGACCGGCTCTGCGGCTGGATTCTAATTTATAACCGCCTGAAGGAACTGGGACGACTTGATTTAATGAAAACAAACCAACCGGCCAAGGACTGGTCAAAAAAGATAAAACCGCTGCGCGTTAAAGCGGTGGTGTAACGCTTTACGTCATCCCCGCATGCTTCGTCTCGCCGTAGCCTTGGCGAAGGCGGATTTTAAACGGGGATCCATACACTGCTAAACGTGTAGATTCCCGCTTACTACCTGCGGGAATGACCGGGAAATTCGGAGAAAATTATGACTTTCAAAGAGAAGATTAAAGCAGGTAAATTTCTAGTCACCGTGGAATTCGGCCCGGAAAAAGGAACGGAAACCCAGCCATTTATTGATATCGGCAAGAGTATCGCCGGGCGGGTGGACGGTTTCAATGTTACCGACTTACAGAGCGCGGTAATGCGTCTGGGTTCCCTGGCGCTCTGCATCAAATTGAAAGAAGCCGGCCTGGAGCCGATTCTCCAGATGACCTGCCGGGACCGTAACCGCCTGGCGCTTCAGTCCGACCTTCTTTCGGCGGCCGCTTTCAACATCGAAAACGTATTGGCACTTACCGGAGACCACCCGATGTTAGGCGACGACCACGCCGCCAAACCGGTCTTTGACTACGACACGGTAAACCTGCTGACCGCGGCCCGAAAGATGGAACAGGGCCAGGACGCGGCCGGGAACAAACTGGCGGAACCGTTTCCGCGTTTCTGTCTGGGCGCCGTAGTCAATCCGGGCGCAAACCCGCTGGAACCCCAATTGATTAAGATGGAAAAGAAGGTGGCAGCCGGCGCGGAGTTTTTTCAGACCCAGGCCGTCTACGAGGTAAACACGTTTGAAAAGTTCATCCGGCAGGCGGAGCAATTCAAAGTTCCGGTGATGGCCGGTATTGTTCTCTTAAAGAACGCCGGTATGGCCAAATATATGAACGAACACGTCTCCGGAGTTCACGTTCCGGATAGCTATATCAAGCGTATGGCCGATGCCCCGAAGGAACAGCGGGTGGCGGAAAGCATTTTAATCGCTTCCGAACTAATCGGAAAATTAAAAGGTATGTGCCGCGGCGCGCACATCATGCCCATCGGCTGGGAGAAACACCTGGGCAAAGTTTTAGACGCGGCCGGACTGTAGAAAAAATTATGCTTACTTACGAAAAACGGATGGCCTGGTTTAACCGGGCGCGGTTTGGAATGGTTGTCCACTGGGGACTCTATTCCCTCTTGGGCCGGGGCGAATGGACGATGTTTGCCGAACGTATCCCGCCGGACGAGTACGCCAAATTAGCCGGCCAATTCAAACCCGCTAAATTTGATGCTGACCATTGGGCATCCCTGGCAAAAGAAACCGGTATGAAATACATGGTTTTAACCACCCGGCACCACGACGGTTTTTGCCTTTATGACAGCAAGGTTTCTGATTTCACCTCGGTTAAAACCGCGGCCAAAAGAGATTTTGTGGCTGAATACGTTAAATCCTGCCGCAGGGCCGGGCTTAAAGTGGGCCTCTATTACTCCCTTCTGGACTGGCGCTTCCCGGGATATTTCAATCATAAACAATACCCTAATAATTTCGAGGCGATGGTTAAGCAACTGCACGACCAGGTCCGGGAACTGATGACCAATTACGGGAAGATTGACTACCTCTTTTACGACGGGGAGTGGATACCCGGCGTTCCGATGTCCCGGGTGCTGGAAGACGGCAAAGTAATGGCCTCGGAAAGCACTAAGTTCTGGCGTTCCAAGAAACTTAACCGGATGGTAAGGTCCCTCCAGCCGGAAATAATCATCAACAACCGCTCCGGGCTGGATGAGGACGTGGATAAACCCGAACAAGCAATAGCCGCCGCCAAACCTAACCGGGCTTCCGAATCCTGTATGACCATGGGCGATTTCTGCGGCTGGGGTTATATTAAAAAAAACCCAAACTTCAAAACGACCACCCAGCTGATTCAATACCTGGTGACCGCGGCTAACGGCGCCGGAAATTACCTTCTTAATGTCGGGCCGAAACCCGACGGAACGATAAGGGAAGAGGAAGTAACGCGGCTAAAAGAGATTGGAAAGTGGATGAAGGTCAACGCTGAATCAATTTATGGTTCGGAAAGAATTCCGACTCACGCCAGCCCTGTCGGTGATTGGTTTGGCGGCATAATCGGAAAAACCACCGCCAAGGGAAATAATCTTTACTGGCACATTTTCCGCTGGCCCGGGGAAACCGCTTCCATGCCGGGAATAAAAAACAAAGTCCTTTCGGCCGCTATTTTGACCACCGGCCAAAAAGTGAAAATAGAACAGGCCGCGGATGGCCGGCTCTTCCTGACCGGCCTACCCAAAGAACCGCCGGACCAAAACGATACGGTTATAAAATTAAAACTGGACGGCAAACCGAAAATTATTAATTACGACGGTATTCCATTATAAAAATCAAGGGAGGCGTTATGTTGTCTGATTTGGAAATTGCCCAGAAAGCGAAAATAAAACCGATTAACGAAATCGCGGAAAAGTTAGGAATCCTTGATGACGAACTGGAACTTTACGGAAAGTACAAAGCGAAAATAGACCTGAAGGCAACCGACCGCGTAAAGAATAAGCCGAAGGGAAAGTATATCGACGTCACCGCCATCACACCGACACCGTTGGGCGAAGGCAAAACCGTTACCACCATCGGCCTTTCCCAGGCCCTGTCCAAAGTCGGGAAAAGCGTCCTCACCTGCATCCGGCAGCCATCCTTAGGCCCGGTCTTCGGAATCAAGGGAGGCGCGGCCGGCGGCGGCTACTCCCAGGTTATCCCGATGGAGGATTTTAACCTTCACTTGACCGGCGACGTCCACGCGGTGGGATTGGCGCACAATCTCCTTTCCGCCTTTATTGACAACTCCCTCTACCATAAGAACCCTTTCAATATCAACCCCTATTCCATCACCTGGCCCAGAGTGGTTGATGTCAGCGACCGGTCCCTGCGCAAAATCGTAACCGGGCTGGGCGGCAAAGAAGACGGGATACCCCGGGAATCATCCTTTGACATCACCGTTGCCTCCGAGGTGATGGCGATTCTGGCCCTGACCACCGACCTCTTTGACCTCCGGAAACGACTTGGTAAAATTGTGGTCGGCTTGAGCAAAGAAGGCAAACCGATAACGGCGGAAGATTTGAAGTGCGCCGGAGCCATGGCGGTTCTTCTGAAAGACGCCATCAAACCCACGCTCATGCAGACCCTGGAACATACCCCGTGCCTGGTCCACGCCGGACCGTTCGCCAACATCGCCCACGGTAACAGTTCCGTCATCGCGGACCTCCTGGGAATACACCTGGCGGAATACGTGGTAACCGAAAGCGGCTTTGGAGCGGACTGCGGAGCGGAAAAGTTTTTTGACATCAAGTGCCGGGTCAGCGGTTTGAAACCGGATGCGGTGGTAATCGTCTGTTCGGTCCGAGCGTTAAAAATGCACAGCGGAAAATTCTCGGTCGTACCGGGCAAACCACTGCCCAAAAAACTTTTGGAGGAAGACCCGTCAACCGTGGCGGAAGGCGCGGCCAACCTCGTCAAACACATTGAAAATGTCCGGCTTTACGGCGTGCCGGTGGTGATTGCGATTAACCGGTTCCCGACTGATTTTGACTCCGAGATTGCCGCGGTAAAGAAGATCGCGCTTCAGACCGGCGCCGACAACGCCTGCGAAAGCAACGTCTGGGCGAAAGGCGGGGAAGGCGGCAAGGAACTGGCGGAAGCAGTGGTTACAGCCGCTAACCAACCGGGCAATTTCCGATTTCTTTATCCCCTGGACGCGACCATCAAGGAAAAGATTGAGACGATTGCGACTAAAATCTACGGCGCGGCCCGGGTTGAATTTGCGCCGCTGGCAGAGGAAAAAATTAAATACTACACCAACCTCGGATATAACAACCTGCCTATCTGCATGGCCAAAACCCATCTCTCTCTTTCCCACGACCCCAAACTGAAGGGAAGACCGACCGGGTTCACCCTGCCCATCAGAGACATCCGCCTGGCGGCCGGCGCCGGATTCCTCTATCCGTTTTGCGGAGAGATGCGCACCATGCCCGGACTGCCCAGCGAACCGGCCGGCACAAGGGTGGATATTGACGAGCAGGGCAACGTGGTGGGGTTATTTTAACGATAGAGAAGTTTGACAGAATTCATGAAAAAAACATGGAACTGCTTGCGTTCGGCCGTTGTCTTCGCGCTCCCCGCATCAGTCACCGCAGCAAGACTTCTACGGTCCCAGGTCCGTGCCACACGCGCAAAGAACCATTCGCCGTGTTATAGATCCAGCCGTTCTTTTCCTCTGCGGCCGGCCGATCCTTTCCGGGCAGGTCCTTGCCGTCCAGCCGGACCGATAGCACCGCCGAAGCTGTTTTAATGATCTCCACGCCGGCCGCCCGTGTACAGTAGGCAAGACGCCGGGCGGCGTAGACGATTTCGTTCGGGGCGGAGGTGAAACTCAAAATATGATTCTCCCCCGACAAGCACAACTGGGGCATAATCGCGAAAATTGCCAGCGTATAGGCCACAGGGAAGCAACACAGGCTATAGTAACACTGCTTGCGAGCGTTCGTGGTCATCAGGTATGTAGGCGGCCGACCATCCGCGCTGTGGTGATAGGTCATCGCGTTCAACGCGCCCACCGCATACTCCAGGTATTTCGAATCTTTCCTCCCGGTGGCATCGTAAAAGAGGGTATTGAGCAGGCCCCAGCGAAGGCTGCACTCGGAAGTCGGCACAAAAATCGTGCTCTCCTTGAAGTTGGGCGCCGTGCCTTTCCAGGCAAGGGGGAACGCCGGATCCTTCATGCTCTCCGCATCGCTGACTCCGGCCAGGGCCGGTTCCCAAACGCCAAACGTCTTCTCGATCCACGGAAGTTGCTTCTCGGCCAATCCAACGTAGGACGAGTCCTCATTACTGCGTCCGAGTAGTTCCTCCACGGTTAACGCGGTATCCCACCACTGGAAGCCGTTCTTGAGTTCCTCATCCGTCCAATCCTCATACCCGGCCTTCCAGTCCATGTTTTGAACGGGATTAGCCAGAAGCCAACGCCAGGCCCGATCCGCAGCCTCGCGACACTCCTGCTCGCCGGTAAGTTCCGCCAGCCGGCGGAAAAACCTAATCATCAAAATCACGTTGCTTGTATAAGGCACCGCGATCTGGCCGGAAAGGAAGTTCACTTTCTGCATCCACCTTCCGTCCGGCAGTTGACAAATTAATAGAGTTCCGGCCATCCGCAAGGCGGCGTCCTTGTATTTCTCTTGTCCGGTAAAGTCATACAGATCCAGATACGCCAATCCCATGTATGGCGCCTTGTCGAGCATGACGACATTCCTGGCAAAGCGGTCAGAATCAGACAAATCGTTGGCGCCGTATGAGGAATACGGCAGGTAAGGGTACTTGCAGTTCGCGGGAGTGGAGTGCGCGATGTTCCAATCACCCAACTGTACGGCCCGGGAGAACCAGCTGGTATTGCCGGTATAGACGGAGTACCGGAGAAACACCGATATCATCAGGCCGTGGTGAGACGCCGGATATGAGAGGGCCGCCAAGGAGCCGTCAATATCATCCGTGCCCCAGGACAGGACATAATGCGGTTGCGGCTTGCCGTCCTCGTCCTTTCTCTGGGGCTTCCCCAGATCCTTGAGGCACCATCCCATGTAAAGATCGAGCGAGCGTTCGTAAGGCCACTGACGTGTTACGACAATCTTTTTGCCTGGCTGGAGTTGTGCGGTCCTGGGCGCACTGCTGATTGGCGGGTTTGGGTATCCCGAAATCCAACTGCTTGCCGGCGGCACCAGCAGCTCTTCGGAAAGAAGCGGACTGGATAGTTTCATGTTGCACTTTGCCTTCAGTCTTCTGTTTATCCCTTTGGTCGTTTTCATGAGCACGCACCTATTCCCCTTTTTTACCACCAAACCTGGCTGATGTTATTGACATAATTATTGACACATAATCATACTATTACGATCGGTTGTCTGTCAATTTCCTGAATGGAATTGCTAATTTTAAATGCGGTCTGTTATAATTTTGTATAATGAAGAGGCGAGTCAAAAACGTAATTACCGATTACCCGGTTGCCATCCTGGCCGTACTCCTCTCTGTCTTTTCCCTCTTCAGCGCCGTAAAATCAGGCCTGCTGGTTTTTGCCTTTTTGGTTTGCCTACTGTCCGCACTCCTCTTTTTCATAGACAGAGAGCAAAAAAGGAAATTGATGGAATCGCAGAATCTCTACGCCGGGCTGATTTCGGCCAACGAGGTTGCCCAGTCCTTCGCGCTTGCCCCCGAATCCGAAGACACGCTGGAAATAATCCTGCTCGCCCTGAAAGAAATCCTGCCTTCCTCCAAAAGAATCCTGCTCTTCTGGGTCAAGCAGGAAAACGGAAAAAAAACGATTGAGGGCCGGGCCGCTTTTGGAATGGAATTATCCGAAATCAGGGGGTTTTCCTTCCCGCTCCACGAAGCGTTCGGGATTATTCCAAAGGTGGCAATAACCCAGCAGAGCTTTGAAACCCTGAACGCCCGGAACGATTATCGCTGCGACCGGGATTTTGTAAAACAGGCGCGGCTGTCCGCGTTCCTGGCGGTTCCGGTGACCGTTGCCCAAAACACCCTGGGCGTAATCCTGCTGGAAACCGAAGGAAGAAACTTCCACGACGAGGGTGAAATTAGAACCCTCTCTTTCTTCGCCAACCAGGTCGGCATCGCCCTGGAAAACGCCCGGTTATACAAAGAGTTGGAGATTTTATCCATAACAGACGGCTTAACCGGCCTTTACAACCACCGCTATTTTCAAAAACTCCTTTTGGAAGAATTGAATCGAAGCACCCGGTACAAACACTCCCTTTCTCTTTTAATAATTGACATCGATTACTTCAAAGATTACAACGACACCTACGGTCACCAGACCGGGGACGCGCTCCTGGCCGCCACTGCCAAAATAATCCGGGGCAATATCAGGAACACTGATGTCGCCGCCCGTTACGGCGGGGACGAATTCTGCGTCATACTACTGGAAACGGATAAGGAAGCCGCATTCCTGAAGGCGGAAAAGATACGCGGGGAAATGGAGGCGTGCCGGTTTCTTGAGGACCAAAAACAACCCGATAAAAATCCGAGTGTTTCCATCGGTGTCGCCACCTTTCCAGCGGATGCCGGCGACCGGGAAAAACTGCTTAAAAAAGTGGACGACGCACTTTACCGGTCTAAAAAAGAAGGCCGGAACCGGGTGTCCCGGGCTTAAATTATTACACTGATAAAAGATTTACGGATTCGAATCCCCGCAACAAAAAACCGTTCGGTATTATTGCGGCGTTTGGGCCGTATCCGGCACAGTGGACTGCCCCGCCGGCGTTTCGGGCACAATTCTCGGCACCTGGGTCGTATCCGTTGCGGTGGATTGCTTCGGTTGTTGTTTTGCCGCCGTCTTTTTGGCAATCGCCTTTATTGACGCGGTCATATCCATTACCTGCGCGCCGTCAGGTACCTGGAAAACAAAAAGCGCCGGAGAAAGAACCTGGTCAATTTTGATGTTCTTAAATTCCAAAGACATTCCCGGCGTATTCTTCTGGACGTAAAATTCAATCAGGTCTGGAAAAAGGGTGTTTTTGTTAACCCATAAGCCGATACTCTGAAACGACATGTTGGCCGGCAGGTTTACGCCCAGAGCAGCCATAGGACTGTTCTGAATAAATTCCTTACTATCTTTGGTTTCCAAGAAATAGTAATCTTCCCCATTCCGCTTTTTTTCGCTTAACCGGTAAGATACTGCCGGAAGCGAGTAAAGAGCTTCGGAAAACGGCAGGCTTTTAATGGTACCCTCCAAGGCGGAAAAGTCTGTCTTGGTTACGATGCTCATCATCGGCAGCGTCTGCCACATTACCTTGCCGTCAAAAACCACCAACACCTTGAGCGGTTCCGCCGATTTACCTGTCTGGGGCATCAACTCCGGCGGCAGCGTCATCTCTCCCCGGAAAAGATTATCCTTCTGCCAGATAGTGCCTTTCATCTTCGTCATCTTGCCGAACACCTGCATACCAACCGTCAAATCAGCCTGAAAATCTTGGATTTTACTCCATTTCTGGCCTATGTCTGCTGTCAGTTGTTCCGCGGTCATCACCTGACCGGCAACCACTTCCTGGCTGAAAGCCGGTCTGAAAAACGCCAGGCACAAAAAACCCGTTAAAAACAATACCTTAAGTCTCCATTTCTTAATCATCATATCCCCATATCCCCCAAAAACCGGCAATCATTCATTGTTATTCGCAGCGCGCCCAAGAGGAATCGGCGCCACTCGGCTTTCTACTGCGCCTCGGGTCGGCCACCCGCTGGCAACACTCCCTAACCAGTCGCGTCGCCTGACTTCGCTCCCATCGATTCCTCTTGGTTGCTCTGCTTCGCAGCGCGCCCAAGAGGAATCGAACCTCCAGCCTTCAGGTCCGCAACCTGACGCTCTATCCTATTGAGCTATGGGCGCAAAAAATGCGGAAACCAATATTGTTATTATAGCACAAAGTCGCTGATTTTTGAATTAGTGGTCGCTGCACCGATGCTGACTTGACAAGTTTTGCTCCCGTTATGATATTTTAATAATATGCTATCTGAGAATAAGGCATTAAGGTACAAAACGGTAAAGAATTACAAAGGGAGGGAAGGATGAAAAGAGTCATCTTTGTAGCGGCAGCTGTGCTGGGATTGTTCTTAGGTACAGTCAGAGCGGGGTTTGCCTACGTCGGGGACACACTCCGGCAGGAGTCTTTGGTTAAAGAAGCTGATTACAATACGAAAAGAGCGGCCTTCGAAACCTACTTCCAGAACATCAAGACCATAAACGACGCGGACCACCTACCCGTAATCAATCATCTATTCATCGTAGACGATGTTAATAATAACTACACCGATTGCAATAACTACCTGGCCACGTACGGATTGAACGTCACCAACTACAACAAGGACACGCAGCTGAATGATTTGATGGCGATAATCAACGCGCACTCAGGCAACCTTACGGCCAACGACAAGTTCTACCTGGGCTATTCCCAGGAGCTGGTGTCAAGTTACGTGGCTTCGCTTTTTGCCGGAGCCTCCGGCGCGACCCAGTTTAATACGTTCAGCGACCTTAACAACTATACTCCCGGAACCCTGCCCAAGCTGGTATACCTTAAAGGCTACACCGCTACCAACGATGGCGGCCAGGGATATGTCTGGATTACCACGTACGACGCAGGCTACACCACCGACAACATCCTGGCCTGGACAAAAAACAGCCGTTCTTACCGCCGGGTGCATTTCGGGGAGGTAAATCTCAAGTTGTGCGAAATCAACCCTGCCACCGGCGCGGTCCTGACCGGAGCCAAGGGAGACGGCACCACGGATGACGCGGATGCCATCCAGAAAATCCTGGACACCAAGTTCGACATCTACGCCAATACGGGCACCAATACTTATCTGATGGGGAAGGGGACCAAGTGCGGCTCATACCCCTACAGTTACTGGACTTCCCTGATTATGTATAATGGCCAGAAAATAAACCTGAACGGGGCCACCTTCAAACTTAAGAATGCCGCCAACGCTTCCATTATCCAAAACGACACGTTTATAAATTCGACAAAAGCGTCGGACGCAATGGACGACGACATAGCTATTTACAACGGCACGATTGACCAGAACGCGATAAACCAGGAACTGACAAACCCAGAAAACTACTCATTTGATCCCGCGGTCTATCTGGGTAATATAGAATATTCGTCTATCTTCAACCTGAAGATTAAAAACTCCTGGGGCTTTGCGTTATATTTCACCTATCACTCGCCTACGGCAAAATCAAACAATATCTTCCTGAAAGACATCACGGTCAATGAAAATACTGTTACCGACACCAGTTACGGCGCGGGGATTAGCCTAAACGGCGATAGTTATTTCGTAAAGAATCTCACCATTAACAACACCCGTATGTTCCCGGGTAATACTCCAACACCCTGGGGTTGCCCGCCGAACGCCATTTGCATAGACACAAACAACTCCGGCACAACCTATTCCATATTTGACGGGGAGATTAATTATACACATTGCGCCTGGCCGCTCAAGCTGCAGAGCGGTTCCCGAAACGTCTATTTTAAAACAATACACGCCATAGACACCTACTTGATAAACGGCCTTAAGTTCCAGGGCACCGACCTGGGGGGCGGCTCGTATGATGACAACGAAAATGTCATGGTGGATACGATTATCGCGGAACAAAGCAATTGGAACGGACTATACTTTTACGCCAATAATGGTCTTTACATAAAGTCATATACGGGCATGAATAATGGGTTGGGAAATTCCTATGGGGGAGATCTGGCTGACGTACAGATATTAAATTCCAACGTCATTATCGACAAAATAGTTTCTCTCAATACCAGGGGTTGGGGCGTTATCTACTACACGGATACACGTACAGCCGGAGGCGGTTACGATAAATATGCCTATGTGGGCTCAATTGACGCTCAAAATTTAATAACTCACATTGCCGCCGTCTACGGACCCGCTTCCCTCTGGGTTCAGCAGATTACAATTGAAAACACCGCCCCCATCCCGCAGACAATCGTGTGGTTTGCCAACGGGGGGGTCCCGGGCGGCTATACCAACCGCGCGCTTGTAAATACCGTCATAAGCAACCAAGGCATGAGCGGCGCGCAAGTTCCTTTCTATGTCTATGACCCCGTGGACGGCGAGTATATCTATGACCCCGATTCCGGTAATTACCTGGGCTGTTTTTCGGCGGAATTGGGAACCACATCTCGTTTCAGTTGGATAGACAATGCTGCCGTGTCGCTGATGGACTGGGTCGGAGATTGGTATTTCGACGACGGAAGCGGCTCGCAGGCAGTCAATTCCGCTTTCCCGGCCGGCAGCGGCACCCTCATGGATATGGATACCGGCTCCTGCTGGGGGACCGGTTATCTTTCGTTCGAAGGCCAGAATGACCGCGTGCACGTGGCGGACATAAACGAGATGGCTTACATCGGCGGACAGATGACCGTGCTGGCCCGGATCTACCGGGATGCCGGCGAAACCGACGGCGGCTACATCGTATCCAAGTAT
Source organism: Candidatus Ratteibacteria bacterium (assembly GCA_041653615.1). Taxonomy (GTDB): domain Bacteria; phylum Ratteibacteria; class UBA8468; order MWAK01; family MWAK01; genus JAHJUB01. Next base: position 25,208 of record JBAZEZ010000006.1, on the reverse strand, counting down.
TGGAACGGCAACGGAGACATCAATTACTTTATCAGGATAGAAGGTAACGGGAATCTGACCTTCTGGATTGGCGGGGCCACCTATTGGGTTAAGTATACCAACACTGCGCTGCCCTCCGGCCAGTGGTCGACCGTGGCCATGACCGTAGATGTCAACCGGACCGTCACCGGTTACCTCAACGGCACCCAGCTATTCTCGGAGCAGCATACCGTGACCAACTGGACGCCGCCCAACGGCGACTCGAACGTACCGCTATGTATCGGTTCGCTGTATCCATACAACTCGGGTTGGGCAGGAAGCCCGGATCTTTCCTTCAAGGGCAAGATTGACGAACTGCGGATACACAAGAGCAAGCTCTCCGGGGCGGAAATCACCCCCCCGACAGTTGCCATCACCGTTCCGAGCCAGGGCGCGTCCTTCAGCGCTCCGGCCACCATCAACATCACGGCGACTGCCTCGGATGTGAATGGAACAATCAGCAAGGTGGAGTTCTACAACAACGATATTCTTCTCGGCACGGACACAAGCAGTTCCGGGGGGTGGACTTACTCCTGGGCCAACGTGGCGGCCAGCGGCTCCGGCGGGATTCACCTCACCGCCAAGGCATACGACGACCAGAACCAGGTAAACCTCTCCAACCAAATCTACTGCACGGTAACCGACTCTGCCCTGAAACTCTACTGGAAGCTGGATGAACTCTCCGGCTCCACCGCCACGGATACCTCGGGCAGCGGCTATAACGGGTCAATCCAAAACAGCCCGACCCACCTTGCCTGCAAGGTAAACTACGGTCTTTCCTTGAACGGCACCAGCCAGTACGTCATGAAAACCTCCGCGGTCAACCTCCCGAAGCCCCAGGACGACCAGACGGAAAGTTTCTGGTATTATGTCTCCTCCAATCCAAGCCCTGCGGCCGGAGCAAGAAACACGGCACTGACAATAACCCGTGACGCCGGCGACGCTTCGGAGGGAATAGGCATCGGCTTCATCAACAGCGGCGGGGTGAAGTTCGGAGTATGGAAGAACAGCAACAAAGCGCTGATTGTCTCCACCAGCACGCTGCCGGCCGCCGGCGCCTGGCACCACGTCACCTACGTTAAGAACGGCAGCAACAAATACCTGTACATTGACGGCCAGGTAAACACCTCAAGCAATGCCACCGATTCCAGCGTAGTCGGTTCCATCTACGCCGGCCGCAACAACTATCAGACCAACCCCAACTATTGGCCCGGCAAACTGGACGAGATTAGAAGCTACAATCGGGTGCTGTCGGGAGAGGAGATATCCGCCCTGGAGCAGGGGAAACAATAGGGTAGAACAGGCAAGCGTAAAACAGACGCGGCCACTATTATTCGATAGTGGCCGCGTTGCGTTGTTGGATTCCCGAAAACTATCCCAACCGGATGCGGGGGTCGTTAACCGCCAAGAGAATATCAGCCAAAAGGTTGCCCACCACCAACAGCAGCCCGCCGAAAAAGAGTGAAGCCATTATCACGTAGAGGTCCTGGCTCATCACCGCGGCCAGCATCAACTGCCCCAGACCCGGCCAGGAAAGAATAATCTCCACCAACGCCACCCCGGAAAGAAGGCCGGACAGTTCGTAACCTAAAAGCGTAATTAAGGGGTTGAGGCTGTTGCGCAAAACGTGGCGGAAGACCCGCCTCTCCGCAAGTCCCTTACCGCGCAGGGCGGTTACGAAGGGCGCGGAAAGGCTCTCCAAAAAGTTTGCCCGGGTCACCCGGAAGAGACCGCCGAACCCCACGATGGTTAAAACCAGGGCCGGAAGGCTTATGTGCCAGAGCCGGTCCGCAAAACGAAACGGCGCCGACAATTCCCCGGCAAAAACACCCTGGCTGCCGCCCAGCGGAAAAAACCCGGTACGGGCCGCGAAAACCAGCAAAACAAGGGCCAGAAAAAAAGAAGGAAGCGAAATGCTGACGAAGGCGAAAACCGAAAGCGTTTTGTCAACCGGTGTATGTGCCTTGATCGCGGCCAGCACGCCCAGCGGCACGCTGACCAGCCAGGTAAGGAAGAGCGTAACCAAAGAAAGGAACAGGGTGTTAATCAGCCGCTCCCGAATCAGGGCGGCAACCGGTATGTGGTAGACGAAGGAGACACCCAGGTTAAGGGTAAAGAGGTTTCGCAGCCATTTGAGGTATTGGATTACCGGGTTCGCGCCCAGACCAAACTGCTGCCGCATCAACTGCAGGGTTTCCGGTGAAATCTGCGGGTCAAGGGAAAGCTTGGTGAAGTAATCGCCGGGCGCCAGCTGCATCACCAGAAAAGAGAGGAAGGTCATCCCAATTAAGAGCGGGATGAGATGCAGAAGTCTTTTGCCTATGTATCGCCACATTTTAAATTTTTTGAACGCGGATTACCGCAGATTTTCGCAGACACATATTAAAGATTGTTTTAGAGAATTACTAAAAAGTGCTTCGGGGGATTTTTTGAAATACTCTAAAAAATTATCATTTAGCATTATCCTGTTGTTTCTGCGTATATCTGCGTCCCAAGTCTTTAATTAAATTATGGGAGCAGGGAGAGACGGCTGGAGAATGTGCCTTTCGCGGCAACCTTAGTTGGAGCGCTGCTCCGGTCCGGCGAAAAAACATTATACCCTACATCTACGCTGCCTTGCGTCTCGCCGGAAACCAGGTGCCCGTCCGCAAACAAACCCTTTCCTTTTCCCTGATTATAGCCCTTGGTCTGCGCCGCACCGCTCTTTTCTGACCGCGCCGAGGACGGCGCAACAACGGCAAACTCTATTTGGGCGCATGGCTTGCCGTTAAAAATCGCCGGACCGAGATATTGGCATCGGGTAAGGTCCGGAAAGACCTGGGACAAAAAAAGGTCCCACGGTAAACCGGATGAACCGCCTAATGCCTCCTGCCCGGGCAGAAGACCGGAAGACCCTACTCGGAACTGCACGGTCTGGTCGGCGGCCGAAACCGGAGAAACAGTTTCTTTAGAACCAATTGTGGTCGCGGTACTGAACCCCTCGACCCGCGCCTCAAGCGTGGCAATACCGACAGAATCAACCTCAACCGTCCGGACCGCCGCTTGAAAAGTAATCTTTGTTACAACCGGCAGGTCCTGGCCGGCACCGCCGGACATTTTAACTTCGTGCCGCAAATCCAGCCGATAACAAAACAACTGGTTGGGTTGAAACTGATACTGAAGCGAACCGGCGTTTTGGGCGGAAACAATTCGAGAAAAAACGAGGAGGGTAGAAAGAAAAAAGAGAAACACAAAACAACGTGCCCGATTCATGGCTTGCCGAGATACGCAGCCAACCGGTTAGCTGCTTCCGTAAGAACCTCTTCCGAAACCGCGTAGGAAAGCCGCAGGTATCCCTCCATGCCGAAGGCCTTGCCCGGCACCAGCGCAACCTGCGCATCCTCCAGTAAGCGGGAAGCAAACTCGACTGAATCCTTGATGGACGGATGGGTGAAGAAAAGGTAGAAAGCGCCGGCTGGATAAGGATGGGAAATTCCCGGAACCGGGGAAATAATTTTTAAGAGAAGGTCGCGGCGCTTCTGAAAGACCCGGCACATTTCCCGCGCGCTTTGCTGATTCCCGGAAAGCACGGCGACAGCCGCCGCCTGGCTCAAAGAACAAGGGTTTGAAGTTGACTGGTCCTGGAGTTTCGCGCAGGCGTCGGCCAATTCCTGGGGTCCTAAAAACCAGCCGATGCGCCAACCGGTCATGGCATAAGTCTTAGACGCGGCGCCGACTATTATCGTCCGCTCCGCCATCCCGGAGAAACCGGCTATGCTGTAAAAAAGCTGGTTGTCATAAAGAAAATACTGGTAGGCGTCGTCTGATATAATTAAAATATCCTTCTCCCGCGCCCAACGCGAAATATTCTCCAGTTCTTTTTTCGTGTAAACCACGCCGGAAGGGTTGTTGGGGCTGTTAATAATCAGGCCTTTGGTTTTGTTTGTAAAAACCCGCTCCAGGTTTTCAGGTTTTACCTTCAGGTCTGTTCCGGCCGGTACAAAAACCGGAACGCCGTCGGCCAGCTTTACCATCTCCGGATAACTGGTCCAATAAGGCACCGGGACAAGCACCTCGTCACCCGAGTCTAATAAAGCTTGAAAGAGGTTATATAGGGTGTGCTTGGAACCGCAGGAAACAACAACCTGGTTGACTCCATAAACAAGCCCGGTGTCTTCCCCGACCCTCCGGCAAATAGCTTCCCGCAACGTCAGGATTCCCCGGCTGTCCGTATACCGGCTAAGATTGTCCCTGACCGCCGCGACAACCGCTTCTTTCGCTTCGGTTGGCGCCGGAAAATCCGGTTCGCCCACCGAAAGGTTGAGGATTTTAACGCCTCTGGCTTGAAGTTCGTTTGCTTTCCGACCGACCGCCAGCGTCGCGGAAGGAGCGAGGTTGTTTAATTTTTGGGATATCTTCACCATCTTATAATATCTTTGCGATATTTTGCGCCGCCCGGCGCAGACGCTCTTCGTCCTCCACCAGGGCGATTCGCACAAAACCTTCGCCGTATGGACCGAAGGCGATTCCCGGCGAAACAGCCACATCCGCCTTTTCCAACAAGAGGGTGGCAAACGCCAATGACCCCATCGCTCGCATCTTCTCCGGCAGAGGCGCCCAAAGATACATCGTGGCCGGCGAAAGCGGCACCTCCCAACCGGCTTTTTCCAAACAACCAACCAGCACGTCACGGCGATACTGATAGGTCTGCCGCGTCTGAACCACGCATTCCTGCGGGCCGTTCAGGGCGGCAACAGCCGCCATCTGTATCGGCGCGAAAACACCGTAATCATAGTAACTTTTCAATTTCACCAACGCGCCGACCAGTTCTTCGTTGCCCACCGCAAAACCAACCCGCCAACCGGCCATGTTGTAAGTTTTGGATAAGGAATAAAACTCAATCGCCATCTCTTTTGCCCCCGGCACCTGCAGGACGCTGGGCGCGGTCCCTCCGTCAAAAACCAGTTCTCCGTAAGCCAGGTCGTGGATAAGGAAAAGGTTGTTGCGGCGGCAAAAAGCAACCGCCTCTTTCATAAAATCCAAGCTTGCGCATGCGGTGGTGGGGTTGTGGGGAAAAGAAAGAAGCATCGCCTTGGGCCTGGGTTCAACGTTCAGGTTAATTTTAGCCAGGTCCGGCAAAAAGTTGTTCTCCGCCAACAACGGCATGTCCTGTGTTCTAACTCCGATGATATGGAACGGGAAATAGTGGGCCGGATAACTGGGGTTGGGCACCAAAATAGACTCCCCGGCATTAAAAGCGGCCAAGGCAAAGTGGCACAAGCCTTCCTTGCTGCCGATAACCGCCACCGCTTCCTTGCCCGGGTCGAGAGAAACACCGAAACGCTTTGCGTAGCGCCCGACGATCGCCTGGCGTAAAAGACCGATTCCTTTTGACGCGGAATAGCGGTGCGCCCCGGGCTCATCAACCGCCCTTTTCAGTTCCGCGATAATGTGGGCCGGCGCCGGTAGATCCGGATTACCCATGCCCAAATCTATCACGTCGCGTCCTTCGGCCCGCGCCTGAATGTTAAGCCGACTTATCCGCTCAAAAATATACGGCGGAAGGTTGGCAATTCGCTCTGATTTACAGTTAATCATTTGATAAGTTGGCCACCGCGTTAAACTAATTGGACGCAGATTACTGAAGATAAGCGCAGATACAGATTTAAAAATTAATGTAGTTGCCGAGCTTGCTCGGCGTTTTAAAAGAGCCAACCGAGGTTGGCGACTACAAAATAATTATTTTATAGCATTATCCTGTGTTTTCTGCGTATATCTGCGTCCGAAAAATTCCGGTTTTACTCAACAACGGCCAGCACCTGGCCGACCTTTACCTTGTCTCCCTCGCTGACGCTAATCTGTTTCACTGTTCCGGAAGCCGGCGCCGGCAGGTTAAAACTGGTCTTTTCCGTAGTCAGTTCCACCAGGTCTTCGCCTTCCTGTACAGCGTCGCCGACCTTCTTATACCAAAAAGAAATGCTGGCTTCTTCAATCCCTTCGCCCATCTCCGGCAGTTTAACTTCCATGTTTGCTCCTCGTTAAAACTCTGTTATTTGTAGGGGTTTACCTTTGCTGTGTCTCGCCGTAGCTTTAGCGAAGGCGGGTCGAACCCGCGGGCGCCATAAACAGCGCCCCTACATTAAAAAGATTAATTCTTGTGTGTTATTATAGCCGATGACGGCTTTTAGCGTAAAGCGCCCGTTTGTTTAAACAGGCCCGCGGCATAATAGGAACTGCGGACAAAAGGACCGCTGGCGCAGGCCTTGAAACCCATCCGTTCGGCAACGTCTTTGTAATCTTCAAATTCTTCCGGCGTTACGTAGCGCGCCACCGGCAGGTTTCTTTCGCCCGGCCTCAGGTACTGGCCCAGCGTTAATATGTCACAACCAACGCTTCGGAGACCGGAGAGCACCTCCAGGACTTCTTCTTTTTCCTCGCCCAGCCCGAGCATCAGACCGCTCTTGGTAAACGCCGCCCCCTCTTCTTTGGCCGCCCGAAGCAAGCCAAGGCTGGTCTGGTAAAAAGCCTGTGGCCGCACCGTCGGGTAGAGCCGGGGAACGGTTTCCAGGTTGTGATTAAAAACCAGCGGCCCCTCCGCCAAAACCACCTTCAGTAATTCCCGCCGGCCGCCAAAATCCGGGGTCAGAATCTCCGCCCGGGCGCGCGGCATTTTTCGGCGGATCGCGGCCAGCGTTGCGGCAAAAACAGCCGCGCCCTTGTCCGGCAAATCGTCACGCGTCACCGAGGTGATGACCGCGTACTCCAATCCCAGCCGGGCTATTGCTTGCGCTATCCGCTCCGGTTCGCTTTCGTCCACCGCCGAGGGTGTGCCGCCGGCAACACCGCAAAAAGCGCATCGCCGGGTGCAGACGTTCCCCAGAATGAGGAACGTGGCAACCTTGCGGTTAAAACACTCGGAGCGATTCGGGCAAAGAGCCGAAGAGCAGACGGTGTGCAAACCAAAACCGGCAATCACCGACTCGGTTTCTTTAGTCTCCGCGCTTGTCAAAAGCCGCTTTTTCAGCCAGGCTGGTTTGTCCATACAGTTTGGTTGGTGGCGTGAAATTTAAAAACCCGGACCCGCTTCGTTGTGTAAAAATTCACGCGGTTTCTAGCACAGACCGTATCACCTGGTGTCGTAGCTGAATATTCCCAAAAACAATACTGTTCCGCCTTGGGAACTGATTTTAATTTTATGGGGTCCGTAAACGAGCACGCCGGAACTTCGGCGGTTTTCGATAAAAACGGTCTCACCATTGAGAAATTTGTATGGCGCGTTAGCCGCGTTACTCCAAAGCAACCGGTCATCGATAGCCAGCGTCAAATTCCCTCCGTTTGGAATGTCTGCCCAGGACAGAGAGAAACAGCTTCCCGCCAACTCGATGCTCGCGGTTGAGCCATCATCAAACACCAGGGCGTGTTCGCCGCAAGGTGAACCGGTAACAGAACTATACGGCTCAACTTTCACTTTACCCCGGCTCCACTGGGAGTTGTTTGCGCCAAAAAATTGCCGACCGGGACAAACTTTCATGTCTATGGCGGTAATTCTGGCGTTTGCACCCGCCACCTCCACTACATGGCGGTCGCCCAAAATCAAATTGCCGTGCCTGAAATAGGAATTTCTCAAGTCACGTTCCTCAAAGTTAACGCGGGCTTCGCCCACCGGTTTACCGTTAACCATCACTTCCTTTGTATCTTTCTCTTTACCGTCAAAACCGCCCCAAAGGTTGAACGCTGTGTCCTCCAAAACCGCCGCGTTGGAACGGAAGATTCGCGGATTGGGCGCGGTGAAGGTAACCATATCTCCTTCCCACAGATAACTATTGAAGCGCATCCGTTCCGGCAGATGCAGTTGGGCTTGGCCGGCCTTTATCGGGTCGACGCAATAGAAAGCGCGTTCGAGCTGCTTCGCCCAGATATAGTGCACCGCCGCCTGCGGGTGCCCGTCGATCGGTATCAACGCGAGCGGGTTGATATTTCTCGTCAACTGGTCGCCCACCAAACCATAATCTACCATCGGAATTTGATAGCGCAGCGCCAGGGCCTGCAGGTCGCCGTCGTTGGGGGTGTGCGCGCCCCGGTCTTGAAACATGCAAAACAAAAATTCGGTGTGGGGATAGCGGCGTTGGATATAGCGAATCGCCCCTTCAAAAACCGCCGCTTCATCCGGGGTGTCGGTCTTCTCGTTAGCCCCGCTTCCGAAAATCACCAGGTCGGGACACACTCCTTCGCGCCGCGCCGTCAGCTCGGGGTAGAGTTCGGCCCACGTTTTGCCTCTCGGGTTACCGTTGACGTTGGGGTCAGGCGGCAGCATTAACTCGCAATACTCTTTCAGCCCGGAATGTGCCTCGCCGACACAGGAACCGTCGCACGCCATAAAGTTCAGGAGAATCTTGTCGCTGGAAAGGGTAAACATATTCATCAACTCCCGCTTCAGCCTCCCGGCATAGCTGTAAAAATGACGGGGCTCCGCCAGCATCGTTTCTTCAAGGTCCGAACCTGTCAGCACGGCTCTAAACTTGTCGTCATACCCATCCGCCAGGGGGTGTTTAAAAGAGGACGACTGGTGATTTTCGTCGTAGACATAAAGCGGCGGATTAGCGCTGCCCCGGTCGATGCTTGAACCCATAAGAAGAAAATGAAGGGCTTCCCCTTTCCAGAGTTTGGTCATGGTGCGGGGAATGTGGCGGTAGAGGTCGGGTAAATCACGTAAATTGCCGACGGCTCTGCGTGCCTTGCTGTTTTTGGTTAAACTCGGGGCAAATATCCAGGCGGGACTAGCGCTGCCGGTATTTTCAAACTCAACTTCGACACCAACGGTGTTTATGTCGCTTGAACGGGATTTGTCGCCGTCGGTAAAATGGCCGGGGATAACGATGTTTTCTATCTTGAGCTCAATTTTACCGACCGAATCTACCGCCGCCTCCCTGGTCACCGCCGCCACCAACTCACCCCGGGCCTGTTTGGGAAACGTGCGGGTGTCGGCGAAACCAAAGGTGCCCGGCGACCACTCGCCGTCTTCACTGTCAAGCTTCATTATTTTGAGGCGGACCTTGAGCGCGCCGGGCTGTTCCTGGTACCCGTAAACCAACAAGCTCAGCGTATCGCCCGCGAGTAATTCCGCCTCGGGCAAAGTTACAAACTGGCCGAACTTCTTTGTCGGGGAAACCTTTACTCCGTTCCCGACAAAAAATTCGGGCAAGGCGTTTGCCGGTACGTGCGCCGCCCGCACAACGCTGATGTCGCCCGCGCGCCCGGTACTCCACCCGGCGGGCTGGGTTCCTTCAAAACTGCCGGGAACACCCAACCGGTAATTGTTGAAAGCGTGAAAATCAAACAAAGCGTTAAGCAGTATGTTTCTACCGTCCGCTAAATCCGCGGCGGCACTCAAGAATATTGCTCTATTTTTCTTCATTTTCGCCTCAAGGGTTTGTCCGTCGCGGCGTTGGCACAGGCAAGGTTCAATTCTGAAACAGGGAGAGGAGGCGGGCCAGAAACGGTTTTATTTCCCGGCGGGGCAGCACCTGGTCAAGCGCGCCTTTTTTAAGCAAAAACTCTGAACGTTGAAAGCCGGCCGGGAGTTTGGCCCGGATGGTCTGTTCGATGACGCGCGGCCCGGTAAACCCGATCAGGGCGCCGGGTTCCGCAACCATAAAATCACCCAAAAACGCAAAACTGGCGGCCACGCCGGCCATGGTCGGGTCGGTCAGAACAGAGATGTAGGGTACGCCCGCCTCAGCCAGCCGTCCGACCGCCGCCGACGTCTTAGCCATCTGCATCAAAGAGAACATCCCCTCATACATTCTCGCCCCGCCGCCGCTGGCCGAAAAGATAACCAGCGGAACGCGGTTCGTCTGGGCTCGCTCCGCGGCCCGCACCACTTTTTCTCCAACCACCGAACCCATGCTGCCCATCATAAACCGGCTGTCTATCACCACAACCTCTGCCTTGCAGCCGCCGATGGTTCCCTCGCCGGAAATCGCCGCGTCCAGAAGCCCGGTCTTTTCCTGGTCTTCGCGAACCTTGTCCTGATAAGCCTTCACCGCCGAAAAAGAGAGCGGGTCGCCGGACTGCATAGTCGCGTCCCTCTCTTTAAAAGAATTTTCGTCTAGGGTAACAGCGATGCGCTGGGCCGCGGTAAGGCGGTGGTGAAACTGGCACCGGGGACAAACCCAGAGATTTTCCTGTAGCCGTTTTTCGTATAGGTTGGCCCCGCAGCCCTGGCATTTTGCCCAGGACTCGGCTTTTACCTCCACTTTTTGCCGGGAGGGGACAAGCACCGTTTTTTTTCTCTGCCACCACATTATATCAACCCGGCCTTCTCGACGACCTTACGCAGCCGCGTCTCGTTCTCTTTGGTCATAGCGCATAAGGGCGGCCGCCATTCCGGCGCTATCTTGCCCATCCAAGCCAGGACTGTTTTGACCGGGATTGGGTTGGTTTCGTAAAAGAGCGCTCGAAACAAAGGATAGTTCTGGTAGTGTAGTTTTTTTGCTTTTTCCGGGTCCCCGGCCAAAAAAGCGCGCGTCAGCCCGGCAACCCCTTTCGGTATGACGTTTGCGGCAACCGAAATTACACCGACGCCGCCCACCGCCATTATCGGCAGGGTCAGGGAATCGTCCCCGGAAAAAACCGCGATTCCGCACAAACTCCTTATCGAACTGGCCTGGTCCAGGCTTCCGGACGCCTCTTTAATTGCCACGATGTTTGGTGTCCGGGAAAGTTCGGCAACCGTCTCCGGCAAAAGGGAAATGCCCGTTCGCGAAGGAACATTGTAAAGGATAATCGGTATGTCAACCGCCTTGGCAATGGTGGTGTAGTGGAGCAGAAGACCGGCCGGCGTGGGCTTGTTGTAGTAGGGGGTAATAATCAGGGCCGCGTCTGCGCCGGCGTTCTTGGCGTGCCGGGTAAGCTGAAGCGCTTCGGCGGTATTGTTAGAACCGGTTCCGGCAATTACCGGCTTCCGTCCCGCCGCCGTCTCCACCGCCAACGCCACCAACCGCTGGTGTTCTTCCATGGAAAGCGTCGCCGCCTCTCCGGTGCAGCCGCAAGGAAGAATTGCGTCGGTTCCCTCTTTAATCTGCCACTCTATCAGGTCCCCAAAACTTCTTTCGTCAATCTTCCCGGCCTTAAACGGCGTGACCAGCGCTACGATTGAACCTTGAAACATTTTTCCCTCCTGGCGCCTGTTTTATGGTTATCTCTTTTATCTTTAGACCTCGGTCCCGAAATTCAGCCGCAATCCTTTCTTTTTGTAAAAAAACCTGGTGGTGGGTGGTGGGATTGTCCACCCAAACAAGCATCTTTTCGCCCTCAACCGTCGCCCGGGCATGCCGCCTTATTCCCTTCGGAACAACATCATCCCATAAAGACAAGTAGTCTTTCTCTTCACAAAAACAGGTTTCTTTTTTTAGGACTCGGCTGACAATGTCGCCTATCTTTTCCACGGGGTATCGTTATAACCGCATCGCCATAACCAGGTAGATGTAGTCGGTGTTCTTCAGGGACCTAATCAGGCTTGGTTTTTCCGGGTTATGGTTGAACCCGAAAAAGAAAGCCTCTTCTCCCTCCAGGCTCTTAACTCCCTCCAATAAATAGTCTGGGTTGAAGTTAAGGGTAACCGGCTCTCCTTGATAGGAAACATCCACCTCTTCCGACCCTTCGCCGACTCCGGCGGTTTCACCGGAAACCTTCAAGCTGTTCTTTCTTAAGTCCAGCCGCACCAGGTTTTTTCCGGAGGAAACAACCTGTTTGATCCGGCGCAGAGTTGAAATAAAAGCCGGTAAGGGTATGGTGGCGGCGGATAAATCTTTTTCTTTAGGGATGACGGTGTTGTAGTCTGGAAATTCACCCTCAATTGTTTGGCTGGTTAAAACCAGGCCGGCTCCCGAAAAAATAATCTGGTTGGTTCCCAGATTTATATCTAACTCCACCCCTTCTTCCCATAAACCCTTTAAAGCGTCGGCTGTTTTTATCGGCAGGATAAATTTAATATTAGTGGAAAGGTTTGTTTTGGTTTTGTGTCGCGCCAGCCTTCGGGTATCTGTTGTGACGGTTGTCAACCAACCGTCTTCTGTAGTGAAAAATATCCCGGAAAGGTTTGGTTTGTTTTCATCAAAAACAACCACTGTGCGGGTATGAGTTATGGCTTTTTTTAAATTACCGGCGGATATTTTAAAGTGAACCGGGTTTTTGATTTTAGGGGTTAAAGGAAAATCATCTACCCGTAAACCGACTAGATTTAAAACTATCTTTCCTTGGGAAATACGCAGGCGGTTTTCTTTTTCACTGTAAAGACCTATCTCCGCCTCCGGAAATTCACGCACAATTTCCAATAATTTCCGGCCGGGCGTTAAAACCTTTCCTTCTTTTAAAACAGCTATTTCTTTATTTATTTTTACACTTAACTCTAAATCGGTTCCGGTTGCAATCAAACCATCCTTACCTGCTTCTATTAAAATATGGTTAAGCACCGGTAAGGTTGGTTTTGGACTTAAAATGCCGGACACTTTATTTAAAATAGACAATAAATCCCTTTTTTGAATTTTTATTTCCATTCACCCCCCACTTTTTAAATAAAAATAAATTTTAAGTATTACTAATATTTATTATATAAAATTTAATAATAGTATATAGTAGTTGTTGATAACTTTAAAAAACAGCCCAGAACAATACTACCACAACATCTTCCTTGAAATAAAACTGTTAATTATTATTTAAATCATTTTTAAACTTCACCAATACCCTCTCAACCTCTTCTTTAAAGTTCACATCCTTACTCATCTTATCCTCAACTTTTCGACAGGTGTAAAGAATGGTAGTGTGGTTTTTACCGCCAAACCCTTCGCCGATCTGGGGTAAGGACGCGCCGGTTAATTTTCGCGATAAATAAATAGCGACCTGTCTCGGTAAAACCAAGGATTGTTGCCGCCGGTCACCCTTTAACTCTGAAATTTTAATATTATAATACCGGCTCACCCATTCCTGGATGGCGGCGATGTCAATTTTAGGTTTACTGTTTTCGTTTTGGAGTAAATCTTTAAGAATGTTTTCAGTGAACGCAACATCCACCTCATTTTTATTATAGAGGCCGGCGCAGGCAATCAGTTTGGTTAGAGCGCCCTCAAGCGAGCGTACGTTACCCTCAACTTTTTCCGCCAAACAAAACGCAACCTCTTTGGCTAGTGGAAAATTTTTCATCCGGGCTTTGTTTTCGATAATAGCGATTCGGGTTTCCAGGTCCGGCGGTTGAATGTCAACAACCAAACCCCACTCAAAGCGGGACACTAGGCGACGCTCGAGGTTTTTAAGTTCCTTGGGCGGTCGGTCGCTGGAAAGAACAACCTGTTTATGGTAATCATGAAGAGTGTTAAAGGTGTGGAAAAACTCCCGCTGGGTCTCTTCTTTTCCGCCGATAAACTGAATGTCGTCAATTAAAAGAAGGTCCAGGTCGCGGAACCGGTTCCGGAAAGCGGCGGTATTTTTATTTAAAAGGCTGTCGATAAACTCATTTAAAAATTGTTCGCTGGAGAGATAGACCACGTTAAAATCGGCTTGAGTTTTCGCGAAGTTTCCGACCGCTTGCATCAGGTGGGTTTTTCCAACGCCGACCTGGCCGTAGATAAAGAGCGGGTTATAAGCGGTTCCGGGAGATTGGGAAATAGAAAGAGCCGCGGCGTGCGCCAGGCGGTTATTTTCACCGATAATGAAATTGTCGAAAGTGTAAAGCGGGTTGAGGTTGTTTCCGGGCCTGGTCCGGCGGATTGCGGCGGCCGGGGCGGCGTTTGTTTTTTTGGGTTCGTCCGGTGTTGAGTCCGCCCTGCCCGGTTCTGTTTTGACGCCGGCTTCCGACTTCGTTAAGGCTGCGGCGGACACGTCTTTAGCCACAAAAACCACCCGGTTTACGGCCGGATTCAAAGATTGGAGCGCGGCGATAATTTCAGCTCCGTAGTGATTTTGCACCCAGCTTGCCGAAAAAGAATCGGGCGCTTCCACTACCAGCGCGTTGTCTTGAAGGGCCGCGGGTTTGAGCGGTTCCAACCAGAGGCTGAAGGTAGCCTGGTCCATCTGGCCTTTCACAAAATTGAGCGCCTCAAGCCAGAGGGCGCCAGAATGGAGCGGATTGTTGAGACCTAAGGGTTTTTCCATAAGTTACCAACCGGGAATTAAGCGGGAACTAACAGGTTTTACACAGGGTGTTTTGCAGGCTTGTTTTTAGAGGTAAGGTAAAATTATAAACTTATAACAAACAAGATGTCAAATCAACTCTCTTTTGAACCGCAACACCGTTTATATTTTTTCCCGCTGCCGCAGGGACAGAGGTCGTTGCGGCCGATTCTTGGACCCGCGTGGACGGGCTCGACGGGTTCCGCGGACGCCGGCCGTTTTCTCCGGGAAGGCGGTGAAGCGGACGGCAGCTCGGAGTCTGTTCGGCGCGGCTGGTTAAAGGCGGAAAACTCTCCGTGTTGGAAAGAGGACGGTGACAACACTGCTTGTGGAGCGATAGTCTGCGGCCCGGTTTCCGGAGCGGCTGTCTCCATCGAAAAGAGAAGCGATATCAGTTGGCGCCGCATCTCCTCCTGCATCTGGCTGAAGAGAGCAAAGCTCTCGCTTTTGTATGCTACCAAGGGGTCTTGATGGCCGTAGGCGCGCAGGGAAATTCCTTCCCGAAGATGGTCCATGTCGTAAAGGTGTGATTTCCAGCGGCTGTCCAACACAAAGAGAAAAAGATACCGTTCGGCCTGGTCCGCGTATTTCGCGCCGGCCGCGGAACGTTTGGTCAGATAAAACCGCCAGACGGTCTCGGTCAACTGTTCGGCCAGGGTTTCTTTGCGGGCGGTTAATTCTACGGTTGTCGGCTCAACCGCGGGAAACCGGAAGGTGGCCTCAAACCAGCGTCCAAAATCTGCCTTATCCCATTCTTCCGGATGTACCGCCGTCGGGAAATAACGGTCCAGGCCGGCCAGAAGTTCTTCGCGGATTAAGTCTTGGAAGTGGCCGGACAGGTCCTGTCCTTCAAGAACCTGGTTGCGCATCCGGTAGGTAACCTGGCGCTGTTCGTTCATCACGTTGTCAAAGTCCAGCAATTGTTTTCTAATCTCAAAATTTTGTCCCTCAACCCGACGCTGGGCGTTTTCAATCAAACGGGTAATTAACGGATGTGAAATCAATTCTCCTTCCGGCAGGGCCGACATTATTCCCAACAGCCGCTCGGAGCCGAAGAGGCGCATTAATTCGTCTTCCAGGGAAAGGTAAAAACTGGAACTGCCCGGGTCTCCCTGCCGGCCGCAGCGGCCGCGCAGCTGGTTGTCGATGCGCCGCGCTTCGTGCCGCTCGGTCCCGACGATATGCAGACCGCCGGACAGGATAACCTCAAGCGCTTCGCGGGTCTTTCCTTTTAGTTGTTCCGGGTCCATAGTTTGGTATTCTTCAAGCACCAGAGACGCCAACCGTTGATGTTCTTCCGTCCACGGTTCTTCTGCCGCTTGAGAACCGCCCAGGACGATATCGGTTCCCCGGCCCGCCATGTTGGTAGCGATGGTAACCTTGAACTTTCGTCCGGCTTCCGAAACGATGGATGCTTCTTTTTCGTGGTGTTTGGCGTTGAGGACCTGGTGGGGGATGTTGCGCCGGGTCAGGATGCGGGACAGGAGTTCGGATTTTTCAATCGAAATGGTACCGACCAGGGCCGGCTGTCCTTTTCGGTAGAGCGCCTCTATGTCGTCGGCAACCGCCTCAAATTTCTCGCGGGATGTCTTGTAAATGGCGTCCGGGTTGTTCAGCCGGATTAACGGGCGGTTGGGCGGGATGGTGATTACGTCCAAGTTGTAGATGTCTTTGAACTCAACCGCTTCGGTGGCCGCGGTGCCGGTCATGCCGGCGAGTCGTTTATATGACTTAAAATAGTTTTGAAAGGTGATGGTAGCCAGGGTCTGGTTTTCCGCTTCAATCTTAACGTTTTCTTTCGCCTCCAGCGCCTGGTGGAGGCCGTCGGAAAAACGGCGGCCTTCCATCATCCGTCCGGTGAATTCATCCACAATTACCACCTTGCCGTCTTTCACCAGGTAGTCCTTGTCCCGGCGGTAGTGGATGTGGGCCTGGAGCGCCTGTTGGATGTGGTGGACCATCTTGATGTGTTCCTGGTCGTACAGGTTGTCTATGTTTAAAAGTTTTTCCACCCGGTGGATGCCGTCTTCGGTCAGGTAAACCGACTTGGTCTTCTCCTCGTCCGCGAAGTCCTTGTCTTTTTCCAGCCGCGGGACAATCTTGTCTACCTGGTAGTAAAGAGAGGTTGACTCTTCCGCCGGACCGGAGATGATTAAAGGCGTTCGCGCTTCGTCTACCAGGATGCTGTCCACTTCGTCTACGATGGCGTAGTGAAGTTCCCGCTGCACCCGGTCTTCTTTTCGCAGGACCATGTTGTCGCGCAGATAATCAAAGCCGAATTCGTTGTTGGTCCCGTAAGTAATGTCGGAGTTATAGGCGGCCTGGCGGTCATCTCTTTTGCTTTCGTGCTGAATCGCGCCTACGGTTAATCCCAGCGATTCGTAAATTGGGCCCATCCAGGCGCGGTCGCGCCGGGCAAGGTAATCGTTTACGGTCACCAGGTGCGCCCCTTTTCCCTCCAGCGCCGCCAGATAAAGGGCCAGGGTTGCCACCAGGGTTTTTCCTTCGCCGGTCACCATCTCGGCGATGGCGCCCCGGTAGAGCGCGATGCCGCCTAAAATCTGGACGTCAAAATGGCGCATGTTCAGGCGCCGGCGGGCCGATTCCCGGACTACCGCGAACGCATCCGGCAGAACATTTTCTAAGGACGCGCCCTGCGCCAGCCGTTCCCGGAACTCCGCGGTCTTGGCGGCCAGGCGGTCGTCCGGCAGTTCGCGAACGGCGGGCTCCAAGTCGCAGACCGCGGCCAGGAGCGGCAGCATCTGCTTAATATCCCGCTCGCTCTTGCTCCCGAAGACCTTACTCAGGAATCCGGACCGCTGTTTCTTCGCCTCGTTTAAAACGTGTTCAAAACGTGGGTCGGTGTTGTTTGCCATAAAGTCTCTCGGATGTCTGGTTCGCGGAACACTCTGTGTGCCGGACAAAACTACGCAACTCGTGAACGAGGCTCTCCGTGTTCTCGCCTGAAAATCAAGGCGAGCCACGGATACTCATTCACTTGTTTTGTTTGTTTTGTTTCCGTCACTCCGCGAAGTTCCGCCGGCCAGACAATCCTCGTTCGGGTTTAAAAACCTTAAAATTGGGCGCGAAAACCAGTTTTATTCTTTTATCGGAAGAATTGGTTCATCGTCAAGCGCCTTCGTTTTCCCCTCTTTTGTTTCTTGCAGGGCTTCGTCTAACAGTTCTTCTTCGCACAACTCTTCTCCGCGCGGAGAAAGAGTAACCTGGTCCAGCACCGTCTTTGGTAAAAATGTAATCCGGCGTCGTTTTCGTGGAAGCATTGTTTTGTTTGTGTTTGTCGTCGTTGTGGGTTATCCTAAGTGCCGAGGCGACTTTTTTTGTTTTGGCATAGACAACCCGACGGTCGCCAACTCGCAAGCGTAAAAAACTCGTCAGTTCATCGTTAGAAGACAACCCGACGCAAAACATCCGGTTCATATAAACCCCCGCCCGTACTTGTGTATCATGATACAGCAACGCACCCTTCTTTTTCTGTCAAGTTCCCGTTCCGGATTTTAAAAATAATCCACAGCTGTTATTATACGTCTTTTCGGCGACTTCCGCTATATCTGTCTGTTTAATGTCCGCGATCGCTTTTGCCAGCAAAGGAATGTTGGCCGGTTCGTTGCGCTGGCCCCGTCTGCCTTCCGGCGGCATAAACGGGCAGTCGGTTTCCAGCAGGAGCCGTTCCAGCGGAACCGCGACGACGGCTTGTCGGAGCGCTTCATTTTTCCGGTAGGTGATGTTGGCGGTAAAAGAGACAAACAAACCCAGGTCCAGGACTTCCTCCGCCAGTTTTACGTCACCGCTGAAACAATGCCAGACACCCTTTGTTGGGCCTGCCTGCCGCAAGACGCTTAGAGTGTCTTCGGCCGCGTCGCGGCTGTGGATGATTACCGGAAACCCCAGGTTTTTTGCCGTTTCCAGAAAGCTCCGGAAGGCCGTGATTTGCCGGGAATGGTCCACGGCGCAGGTGTAATCAAGGCCGATTTCACCGACGGCAACTACGCGGTCGTTAGGCGACAACTCTTTAATCCCGGGGAGCGCCGGATTGTCTGTTTCTATGTCGGATGGGTGAAGGCCCAGCGCAGCCCAAAGTTTGTATTCTGACGCAATCCGGACCGCCTTCCGGTTGCTTGCGGGATCAATCCCCACCACCAGGATATCCGAAACCTTGTTCTGGCGTGCCCGTTCTACAACCGAAGGAAGGTCGGCCTCAAACTGGGGAAGGTTAAGGTGGCTGTGCGTGTCAAAAAACATTTGGACTTCCAATCTCAATCTTTCTTGGTGCCGGGACCCAGAGTTGAACTGGGGACGCAAGGATTTTCAGTCCTTCGCTCTACCGCCTGAG
The DNA here is from genome assembly GCA_041653615.1 of Candidatus Ratteibacteria bacterium. Classification (GTDB taxonomy): domain Bacteria; phylum Ratteibacteria; class UBA8468; order MWAK01; family MWAK01; genus JAHJUB01. Next base: position 6,694 of record JBAZEZ010000006.1, on the reverse strand, counting down.
CTATCCCGGCGATTCCAATTCGTCTTCATTCATATAGCTGCGTTAGCTTCTTTGCCGCCCTTGGCTCGCCGAAGCCTTGGCGAAGGCGGCCTTGCTCTATTTTTGAAGACGAATCGGCAAACAAACTAACCTTTAAATTATACCCTTTATTTCTTTAACCGCGCAAACCAAAATCCCTGCCCAAAGTTATTGCCCGGCACCCTAATAACGACCCGTTATCTTGGATGCTCTTGTTTTTGAAACGGGCGTCCCCTTTCGGAAAAATGGACGTCCCGGTAATAATTCAAAAGGGTTTGTCCGAGGAGAATCCTGGTTTTCAGCGCTTCCAATAATCCGGCAACCCGGTCCCGCAGGAACCGCTCGGACGCTACCCGGGAGGTAAGCAGCTTTTCCCGTTCCATCTCGGTGAGTTTTTCCTTGGAGGGCATCCGGGCGTTTTCCGCCAGGTCAAGGTAGGTTTCCGAAAGAGCCATGATGGTTTGCAGCCGTGCGTACCAGGTTTCTGCTTTGCGCAGATCTCCAACCAGGCCTTCCGGTTCCTCCGACAGTTGCCGTCGGAACATCAGCTCCACGGAATCAATCTCCGGTTTGACCTTTTTCCTGAAAAGCCCGAAGGCGTCTTTCTCCATAATTATGATATAATATCTTAAAATACCGTTTAACTTCAAGGCGGGGGAGAATCGTGGGCAACCAATTAAAAACAATTCTTTTGTTAGGTGTTTTGACCGCAATTCTGGTCTGGTTCGGCAGCATCTGGGGTAAAAGTGGAGCGGTTATGGCGCTGGTTATCGCGCTGGCGCTTAACTTTTTTGCTTACTGGTTCAGCGACAAGATGGTGCTGGCGATGTATCGTGCCAAAGAGGTTTTGCCGGGCGAAGCGCCGGTTCTTTACCGGATCGTGAAAGACCTGGCCATGCTGGATAACCTTCCGATGCCGAAAGTTTATATCTATCAGTCCGACAACCCCAACGCTTTTGCGACCGGCCGGGACCTGAATCACGCGGCGGTTGCTGTTTCCACCGGTATCCTGGATATTTTAAGCGAACAGGAACTCAAGGGTGTTTTGGCCCACGAACTTTCACACGTTAAAAACCGGGACATTCTCATCGCCACCTGTGCCGCAACGTTGGCCGCGGCCATTACTTTTCTGGCCCGGATGGTTCAGTGGGGCGCCATGTTCGGCGGCGGAGACCGGGACCGGCAGGGTAACGCGCTTTCCCTGGTCGCCATGTTAGTGATGGCGGTTTTGGCGCCGCTTGCCGCCCTGCTGGTTCAGATGGCGGTGAGCCGCAGCCGGGAATACATAGCGGACTCCGACGGCGCGAAACTATCCCGCAACCCGATGTTTTTAGCCAACGCCCTGCGCAAGCTGGAGACCGCCGGTAAGCGCCAACCGATGCGCAACGCCAACCCGGCCACCAGCCATCTTTTTATTGTAAAACCGTTTTCCGGCCGCGGCATGCTTTCACTTTTTTCCACCCATCCGCCGGTTGAGGAGCGGATTGCCCGGTTGGAAAAGATGATAATTTAGTTACACAAAAAGTACTTTTTTGGACGCAGATATACGCAGTAAATGCAGGATAAAGAGTAAGAATAGTTTTGAGTAATTCTATAAAAAAATTCTTATGCTGTATCTGCGAAAATCTGCGGTAATCGGCGTACTATAAAATTTATGGATTACAGCAAAACCGTAAACCTGCCCAAAACCGATTTTCCGATGCGCGCTAACCTGGTTCAGCGCGAGCCGGAGATGTTGAAGTTATGGAAAGACAATGACATCTTCCGGAAGATGTCGGAGCTGAATGTCAAAGGTCCGCGTTTTATACTGCACGACGGACCGCCTTACGCCAACGGACACATTCACTTGGGTACCGCCTTTAACAAAATCTTGAAAGACGTCGCGGTGCGCAGCCAGATGCGGGAGGGCAAACAGACGCCGTTCCGGCCCGGTTGGGATTGTCACGGTATGCCGATTGAGCACCAGGTCCTGAAAAATTCCGGACGCAAAAAAGCCGAAGTAGACCCGGTTTTCTTTCGGAAAGAAGCCGCGGAATACGCCCGGAAGTTTGTGGAAATCCAGAAGAAGGAATTCCAGCGCCTGGGTGTTTACGGAGATTGGGATAAGCCTTATTTGACCCTGTTGCCGGAATATGAGGCGCAGGAAGTAAGGATATTTGCCGACCTGGCTCTTGACGGATATATCTACCGGGGCAAACGGCCTATTTACTGGTGTACCCACTGCGAAACCGCGTTGGCCGAGGCGGAAATTGAGTATAAGGATTTAAGTACCGATTCTATCTATGTCGTTTTTCCGGTGGCTGACGACCCGCGGAAAGTTTTAGCCGGAGCCGAAAACGTCTCTTTTCTCGTCTGGACCACCACGCCCTGGACGCTTCCGGCGAACGTCGCTTTAATCGTCCACCCCGAACTTAATTACAACCTGGTGGAATTTGAAGGCCGTAATATCATTCTCGCGGAAAACCTCGTTCCGGTTGTCTTCGGCAAGACCGGCAAAAAGGCGGTATGCCGGGAAGCAAGCCTGAAAGGCGAGGTGTTGACTACCCTGCTGGCAAAACACCCGTTTTTGGAACGCAAGGTGCCGGTTGTCGCCGCGAATTTTGTTTCCGCGGAAGACGGCTCCGGTATCGTCCACTGCGCGCCGGGCCACGGTGAGGAAGATTTTTTGGTGGGCAAAGAACACAACCTGCCGGTACTCTCTCCGGTTAACGAAGCCGGCCGTTTTACCGCCGAGGTCTCGGAGTGGACGGGTCTTTCGGTTTGGGATGCCAACCCCTTAATTGTTCAGAAGTTACGCGACAACAAACACCTTCTTTTTTCAGAAGAGATAAGCCATAGCTACCCGATTTGCTGGCGTTGTAAAAACCCGGTTATCTTCCGCGCCACCGAGCAGTGGTTTCTTAACGTTGACCATAAAGACCTGCGCCGGCGGTTGATAAAGTCAACTGAAGAAACAAAATTTCTGCCTCCGGAGAGCCGGCGGCGGATGGCCGGCATGCTTGAAACCCGGCCGGACTGGTGTCTTTCCCGGCAGCGTCACTGGGGTGTCCCGGTTCCGATTATCCGATGTCAGGATTGCGGTAAACCGCTGATGGAAAGAAAAGTTTTCGACCGGATTGCCGAGGTTTTTGGCCGGGAAGGTTCTGATTCCTGGTTTAAGCAGGAAGCAAAGTATTTCGTGCCGGAAGGTGTCTCCTGCGGCTGTGGCGGCAAACAATTCGAAAAAGAAAAAGACATTATTGACGTCTGGTTTGACTCCGGCGTCTCCTGGGCCGGCGTTCTGGAGGAAGCCGGTTATTACCCGGCCGACCTGTACCTGGAGGGCAGCGACCAGCACCGGGGCTGGTTCCAGACCAGCCTGATTACTTCGATGGCAACCAGGGGAAAGCCGCCTTTCCGCCAGGTCCTCACCCATGGCTTCATGGTTGACGAGACCGGCCGGAAGATGAGCAAGTCCCTGGGCAACGTAATCACTTCGGAGGAGGTTTTAAAGGAGTTTGGCGCCGATATCGTGCGGCTCTGGGCCGCCGGCCAGGATTACGGCGCCGATATTAAAACCAGCCTGCATGGTTTCAAGGTTATAGCCGAGCAGTACCGGACCATCCGGAACACGCTTCGTTTTATTTTAGGCAACCTCTCTGATTTTGACCCGGATGCACACGCGGTTAAAAAGGAAAATCTTCTGCCGGTTGACCGGTGGGCCTTGGCCGAGGTAAGCCGGTTTCAGGAAGAGGCGTCTGCCGGATACCAAAGTTTTTCTTTTTACCGGGTTGCCGGACAGATTTACGATTTTTGCAACCTGACCCTATCCGCTTTCTATCTTGATGTTTTGAAAGACAGGCTCTATACCTATTCTAAAGATTCGCCGGAGCGACGCAGCGGCCAGACCGCGCTTTACTACGTCGGCCGGCTGCTGGTAGGTCTCCTGGCGCCAATTTTAGTCTTCACCGCGGAAGAGGCCTGGAAGTACTTGCCTAAAAAAGAGTCGGACCCGGAAAGCATCCACCTGCACCGGCACGAGGACTTCAGGGAGTTTAAAGACGAAGCGTTCATTAGCGCTTACGGCGAATTCTTTAGTTTGCGTAAAGAAGTTTTGAAAACGATAGAAGAGGTACGCGCCAAGGGAGAGATCGGGAGCAGTTTGGAAGCGAAGGTTGAAATTAAAGTTAACCCGAAAATTCTGTCCAAATTATCACCGTTGATGTTGGAAGAACACCTGAAAGAATGGCTGATTGTTTCCGAGGCGGAGATTTCCGCAAAGCCAGAAGGTTCCGAACCGGAAATAATCGTGAGCCGGACCAGCCTGCCTAAATGCCCGCGCTGTTGGGTGCACAGCGGCGTAATTGGCCGGAGTTCCGAGTACCCGGAACTTTGTCCGAAATGCGCGGACGCGGTCATTAAATTACAACAATCGTAGGGGTTGCGTTCATGCGACCCGCTATTTTTATAACCGGAGGCGCGTCATGAAAGAAACGGAAAAGATAGTGAAGCAGGCGGCGAAAGAGAACATCAAGTTCATCAACCTTTGGTTTGTAGACATCCTGGGGCAGTTGAAGTCAGTAACCATCGGTGACCGGGAGCTGGAGACGGCGCTTAAGGAAGGCATCGGTTTTGACGGTTCTTCGGTGGAGGGGTTTGCCCGTATTTACGAAAGCGACCTGCTCCTAAAGCCGGAACCGGAAACCTTCCGTGTGCTTCCCTGGGGTTCTCACCCGGACCAAAAAGTGGCAGCCATGTTCTGTGACATACTGACTCCGGAAGGGAAAGGATATCCGGGCGACGGCCGGTTGGTCCTAAAGAAACTGTTGGAACGCGCCCAAAAACACGGTTTTGAATTCAAGGTCGGCCCGGAACTGGAATATTTTTATTTCAAGCCCAACAGCACCGAACCGATTGACCAGGGCGGCTATTTTGATTTTGCCCCGCAGGATTTGGCCGCGGACTTGCGACAGGAGACGATTCGTTTGGCCGAAGAGATGGGCATCGCGATTGACTGCAGCCATCATGAAGTGGCGCCCAGCCAGTCCGAACTCGCCCCCCGCTACGGCAATGCCCTGACCGTCGCCGACAACCTGCTGACGCTCAAGGTCATAATCAAAGAGGTAGCCCGGAAATACGGTTACAGCGCTTCTTTCATGCCAAAGCCTGTCTTCGGTGAAAACGGAAGCGGCATGCATACGCACATGTCTCTCTTTAAGGGCAAGGAGAACGCTTTTTTTGACCCCAAAGACCCGTTCCTTCTTTCTGCCACCGCCCGGCATTTTGCCGCCGGATTGCTGGCACACTGCCAGGAAATTACCGCTATCTGCAACCAGTGGGTCAATTCCTACAAGCGGTTGGTGCCCGGTTATGAGGCGCCGGTTTACATCGCCTGGGCGCAGCACAACCGCAGCAGCCTGGTACGCATTCCGGCGTTCAAGCACGGCAAAGGGACTGCTGCCCGCATCGAATTTCGCAGCCCGGACCCGGCCTGCAATCCATACCTTGCCTTCAGCGTCATACTGGCCGCCGGCCTGGAAGGGATTGAAAAGAAGTTGTCCCTGCCAAAATCGGTGGAAGAGGATATTTACCGGATGGACGACTTGGAGAGAAACCGCCGCAACATTCCCAGCCTGCCCGGCAGTTTGATTGAAGCCATCATGCTGACCGAGAAGAGCGGCTTGGTGCGCAAGGCTCTGGGCGAACATATCTTTGAACAGTTTATCGCGAATAAGAAGATAGAGTGGGACCGCTACCGCACCCAGGTAACCGATTACGAGATTAAAACCTATCTCCCGCTGTTGTAAGTTCTCGTGTCATTCTGAGCGTTAGCGAAGAATCTCGTTGTGTCTTTCGTAGTTGCCAACCTTGGTTGGTTTTTTGGTTTTCGTAGCGCGAGGCTTTCAGCCTCGCCTGTTTTTGTAGGGGAGGGGTTTTATCCCCTCCCTGCGACCCTCAAAGGGTCGCGCTACGTATAAAATAGTGCGACAGAATTTAAATGCATTGGTTAATAGACGGTTACAATTTTATCCGGCAGGTTGATTTTTTACAGGCGGAAGAGCATAAAGGGCTGGCGGACGGCCGGGAAGCGCTCCTGAAATTTCTGGCCGAATTTTCCCGGCGCTGGGTTAAAAGCAAAGGCAAGGTTACGGTTGTCTTTGACGGTCCTAAGGTTGCGCCGATTCCGGCACGCTCCAGGGTAAACCCCGACGGTTGTTGTCTTCCCCCTTCATCCACTCCAACCGGAATCAAAACAATTTTTTCCCGCGGCACAACCGCCGACCAGGTTATTGAAGAATTGATTACGGAAAGCAGCAATCCGGCGGACATCACCGTGGTCAGCGCCGACGGGGAGGTTAAACGTTTCGCCAAAAGGCACCGCTGCGCCACCCTTGACCCGGCCGGATTTTTAGAGAAAGCTTTTTCCCCGGACAAAACCCCGAAAACTAAGTACTCCCTGCCTCCGGACCGCCAGCGCCAGATAGAATCCGAACTGCGGAAACGCTGGGTTGACTGACCGTATCACTTCACGTCGGTTGCCTTGATTGAGATGGAATAAAAAGGCGTGCCATCGTCGTTCATTGTCTCAATCTGCGTCTCGTTTATTCCCGGTGTCAGTATTAAGGAGATGATACGATAACAGTCAAATGGTGAACTCTCCGTCCCCGTTTGGTATAATTTAAGTACCAACGGGTCC
>JBAZEZ010000005.1:0-92678 GCA_041653615.1 Candidatus Ratteibacteria bacterium | reverse complement strand
AGATGACTGGATACATAAATCCAACGATACAATCCGGTTTAACCGGTTTAAGAATAATTTATGTAAACTACGTTTTTGAAAGGGACGAGTTACGCGATTTGACACAGTCCTTTCATAGATGACAGAAACTATTCCTCCAACTCAAAACCTTTGGCTAGGAGAAAACCGCGGCTGCGCTCGGCCCGGGGATAAACCGAAACCAGGTTGTAAAAACTCTTACCGTGGTTCGGTTCCAGAATATGCGCCATCTCATGAACAATCACGTAATCCCTCACCCAAACGGGCATACTGGCCAAACGGTTTGAAATACGTATGGTTTTAGAACGATAATTACAGCTGCCGAAACGGCTGTTCTGGTTTGTCACATACTTGATGGAATTTACCTGAATCCGTCCGTTAAAATAGCGCCGGTTCAATCTCCCGGCTATCCCGGTAAGGTCTTCACTCCGCCTCAATTCAACTATTTTGCTCTTCCGTTCAAACTTTAACCGAAAACGCTCCACTATACCCCGGAGCTTTTCCTCCGGGATATAAACCGGCGCGCTAACCTTCATCACGCCATTCTTCATCCTGGCGCTGACGGTTTTGCGCCGACGCTGACTACGGGTAATTTGAATTTCCATTCAGGCAATCAGTTCAAAAGCATCTCGGACATCCATACCGACCTTAATGCCCAGCGCCTCGGCCCTGGCGTTGACCTTCATAATCTTCCGGTTGGGAAAACGCTCCAGAGTCCTGATGGGATTATCCGGGGTACTTTCCGGAATGGCCGCGGCTGCGCCGAACTTTTCAATCGCTTCCAGGTCAAAAACTCCGCAAGCCAAAAACCCCTTCGCGCCGGTAACCAGGAGTATGCTGAAACCGGCCCATTTGACTTGAATACCTTCTACCGGGCCATTTTTGGTCTGGTATAATTTGGTGATTGTTTCCATTTTTACCTCCGTTTTATCACCCCCACCTCACCTTCCCCCTCAAGGGGGAGGAATTAATGTACACTTTTTACGGTAATCCCAGGGTAGGCAGACCGATGTCCGCGCAAACAACTTCTCCGGTATATGATTTCGCGGCCGGATTCTGAAAACCAACCTTGGGATAGCCCAGGGTTACGGTCTTGAATGCTTTTACGGCCGCGCCTAAAGGCTTTCCGGTATCCGCGTCCAGGCCGCTGGGAACGTCGGCGGCGATTACCGGACAGCCAAAACCGTTTATCCGGTCTATTAATTTTAAGAAAAATTCGTCCGGAACGCCCTTGAGGCCGATTCCGAAAATAGCGTCGACCACCAGGTCGGGCGCGGGTAATTGAACAAAAACTTTATCAATTTCTTCTCCGGCCGAAACAAGTACCGGCGTATGATTCACGGCAACCAGCGCTTGGTAATTCGCTTTAGTCTCCGGTGAAAATGGCTTGAGATTCCCCACCAAAAAAGTTTTTACCGAATAACCGTTAAGCAAAAGGCGCCGGCCGGCCACAAAACCGTCTCCGCCGTTATTGCCGTAACCGCAGAAGACAAAAACCGTACCTTTTCCAACTATTTTCATCACTTCCGCGGCAATCGCCGCCCCGGCGTTCTCCATCAAAAAAGCAGCCGGGATTCCGCGCTGATTTATCGCCCGGCGATCCAGTTCCTTCATCTCTTTTACGGTTACATATTTCATCGATTCTAACTACATTACCAGCGGTTGGAATGGATTCCCGCTAAATACATGCGGGAATGACAACTATACTTACAGGCGCGCTACCAGAAAACAAGCCAGGAAAGCAACTGCCCCGGCCGCGAAAAAGGGCGCGCCGATATTGAAACTATAGAGATAGCCGGATAAAAAGAAGCCAACCACCTGGCCCAGAGAACCATAAGCAAACGATTTGCTGACGTGCAGACCGCGGATACCCTCTCCGGCATATTTTTGAACCAGATAATTGTGAATGGGAATATAAATACTGGCGCCCAGCAAATCATGCGTAATCCAAACCGGTATCGCGATTGACGCCCGGGGAATAAAAGGAGTAAGCATCAGCGAAAGACCGCCGAAAATCAACGCGATAAGATAAAATAATTTCGGACGTCTGCCCAGAAGGCGACCGGTAAACATCATCGGAAACGCCATAGACAGGCGATGCGCGACCATTAAAAAAGCAATGAGCGCCAGCGACATGCCAAACCGGTCCCGAAAATAAATGGGCATGGTTGGCCCGTGGGAAAGCCCGGTGTCAACGTTTAAGATAAAATAGATGATGGTCAGGTAACGCAGCTTCCCGGTAAGGTCAAAAGAAAAAATTTCCCGGGCGTTCCGCCTCCCCACCGCCTCTTTTACCGGGGCGGCTTGGAAAAAACACCAGAAAAGCGCGGTTGCCAGAAAAAGGATTATCCCGGAGGTAAAAAAAGCCGCCGAGAGAGAAAAACGAATCGCGATTATCCCGGCCAGGAAGATGCCGGCCGCCTGGAAAATCCACTCCGTTCCCCGGTTTTTCCCGTAGATGTTCAAAAACTCATTTTCGGCGCCTTCGTAGAGAATAACCGACTGCATAGTTTCCTTGACGCCGAAGGCGCCTTCGCGCAAACTTTTCAGAAATGTCTGGGTTCCGACGGTGTTAAAAAACGGCGTGCAAAAATTACCCAGGCCGGACAGAAAAAGCGCGGCGGAAAAAAAAGGCCGGCGGCCGAAAATATCGGAAAGGTAACCGGCGTACTGGCGCATCAAAAAAGCGAAGAGAAACGACACCGCGAAAATGTCGCCCATCCTGGGAAAGCTTATCTTACGGCTCTGAAGGTAAAAAGGGATGGATATTTCATAAATACCGAAGGTCAAACCGAAGAGACTTACAACTACGAAGAAAATAAAAATGTTTCGTCGGCGCATTTTTTTGGGATTGCCAAAAAATTAAATTTAAAAAATCAGGCAAAAAGAGCGGCCAGAATACCCACCAGAAAGATACCGTCAAATACTCCGGCGCCGCCAATACTCATCAGCCCGCCGTAAGGCGGAAGACTCAACAAATGGAGAAGGTCGGCGCCGATTAACACGCCTAATACTCCGGAAATATAAGCCACCGGCGCCCGGTTTTTGGGTGAAAAGATAAAAGCGCAAAGGATGGCCACTAACGGTGGAATGAGCGTGGGAATCGTAATCCCGATTCCGGACACGGGTTTGGCCAAAAAATAACAGGCCAGGATGGAAATCACCGTGCCGATAATCGTGGGGAAAAAAGGCGCCCTCGGCAAAATCAGGAGGCAGATTATGACGGGTATTACCGCTCCGCCGACATTAACAGCCAGAGTCATGTGTTCGGAAGGCGGCGGCTGGTAAAGAAACGGCCGGAAAATATCAAATCCCGGCTGAATGACAAACGGTTTTGCCGGAATTGAACTTTTAACAATCGGGACGTTGATGAGCGAACCGACCAGCGAAGCCAGGAAGAGGAGAAAAGCGATGGGCGCCGGTATTCCCAGCCGGCCAAAAGCCGCCGAAACCACCCGAATCGGAATAAAGATAAAGATAATCGGAATCAGGACCAGAATGAAAATAACCAGGAATAAGGAAATCGGCAAGAAAAACATAGCGGCAGCTGCCTCCATTTTTTGGGGTTACTAAACAATAAAATTGACTATTTTATTGTTTCGCAGCCCCAATATATGTTATCATTAAAGAGTGAAAAAGGAAAGAGAAATCACCGCGGGGGCGGAGATTGAAAAAATCATCAACCGGTTAGCCGGAGAGGTTCAAGCAAAAATAGGCCTTAAGAACCTGGCGCTAATCGGAATCAGACGCCGGGGAGTAGAGTTGGCGGCGCGGCTTCAGGATATTCTGCAAAAAAAATCGGTTGAGATACCCCTCGGGATTCTGGACATTACCCTCTACCGTGACGATTTAAGCGCGGCCGCAAAACAGCCGGTTGTGCGCGAAACTCAGATTAAGTTCGACCTGGACGGAAAAGACATCCTTTTGGTGGACGACGTGCTCTTTACCGGCCGGACCATCCGGGCGGCGCTTTCCGAATTAGTTGATTTCGGAAGACCAAAATCAATAAAACTGCTGACCTTGGTTGACCGGGGCCACCGGGAACTACCGATTCAACCCGACTTTACCGGGAAATTCATCCCGAACACAAGCAGTCAATCCATTGAAGTACATCTGAAGGAAGTAGACGGCGAAGACAAAATTTTACTGATTGAACCATGAGCGACTGGAAACGAAAAGACTTACTGGGTTTGGAAGAACTGTCGGCGGAAGAAATTGAATTCATCCTGACCACGACCGCCTCTTTCAAAGAAGTTTCCACCCGGGAAATAAAAAAAGTCCCGGCCCTGCGGGGCAAAACCGTCGCCAACCTCTTTTTTGAACCCAGCACCCGCACCCGCACCTCCTTTGAGCTGGCGGCCAAGCGGCTCTCCGCGGACATCGTCAACTTTTCACCCTCCGCCTCAAGTCTGGTAAAAGGCGAAACCGTCCTTGACACCGGCGAAAACCTCGAGGCGATGAAAATCGATTGCTTCATCGTGCGCCATTCCTGCGCCGGGGTGGTAAATTTTCTGGCCAAAAGATTAAAAGCATCTTTTATTAACGCCGGTGACGGCAGCCATGAGCATCCGACACAAGGACTGCTGGACATCTTTACCATCAAAGAAAAAAAAGGCCGCGTCAAAGGGCTTAATGTAACCATCCTGGGTGATATCCGGCACAGCCGGGTGGCCCGCTCAAATCTGTGGGGATTGCTAAAACTCGGCGCGCGGGTCACACTCTGCGGACCGCCGACCCTTATCCCGCCCGGTATTGAAAGCACCGGCGCCCGCGTCACTTATAATTTAAAAGAAGCGCTCAAAAACGCCGACGCAATCAATGTTTTACGCATCCAGCTGGAACGCCAGAAAGAAAATTACTTCCCTTCCCCGCGGGAGTACAGCCGACGCTACCAGGTTAACGCGGAAACGCTCCGCTGGGCGAAACCGGACGTTTTGATAATGCACCCGGGACCGATGAACCGGGGACTGGAAATAAGTTCGGAAGCCGCGGAATGCAATAACTCTGCCATCCTAACCCAGGTAGAAAACGGCGTAGCGGTTCGAATGGCAGTGCTCTACCTGCTTTTGGTGGGAAAATAGTCGTTTGTCATTCTGAGGCACCAGCCGAAGAATCTCCTCTTTCAACTACGAGACCCTTCGTTTCGCTCAGGGTGACACAACCAAAAATGGAAAATCATATGATTACGATTAAACGCGCCATCCTTTCCGTTTCCGACAAAACCGGTATTCTTGACCTGGCAAAAGCGCTGGTGGAAAACGGTGCGGAAATTATCTCCACCGGCGGCACCGCCAAAGCGCTGCGGGAAGCAAAAATACCGGTAACCGAAGTTTCGGATGTAACCGCGTTCCCGGAAATGCTGGACGGAAGGGTTAAAACCCTGCACCCCAAAATCTTTGCCGGCATTCTCTTCCGGCGGGAAGTTCCGAAACACCGCGAAGAAGTTGAAAAAGAGAAAATCAGGCCAATCGACCTGGTCTGCGTCAACCTTTACCCGTTTGAAAAAGTAGCGGCAAAAAAAGAAACCAACCTGGAGACCGCCATTGAAAATATTGATATCGGAGGTCCCAGCCTTCTGCGGGCGGCCGCCAAAAACAGTTCGGACGTGGTTGTCCTTTCGGACCCAAATCAGTACCCGGCAATCATCAACGAACTGAAATTAAAAAAAGGCAGGATTTCAAAAGAAATCGCCCGGCAATTGGGCGCCGCGGTCTTTGCGAAAACTTCAATGTATGACGCGGTTATTTCCCTTTATCTCAATCAGGAAAAAGAAGCGCCGGCTTTCCCGGCCCGAATCTCCCTGCTCCTGGAAAAGATTGCGGATTTGCGGTACGGCGAGAACCCTCACCAGAAAGCCAGTCTCTATCGGCAAAAGAGTTTCCGTTCCGAAATCGGGCTCCTGGTCGACGCCGAACAACTCCAGGGCAAAGAACTTTCCTACAACAACTACCTTGACCTGGAAGCCGCCCTCTCCCTGGTCCGGGAATTAGACCCGGAAGCGGCGGTAATCGTCAAGCACAATAACCCCTGTGGTGTCGCGCTTGGCCCGGATATCCTGACCGCCTTCCAGAAAGCGCGCGCCTGCGACCCGGTCAGCGCCTTCGGCGGCATCGTAGCGCTAAACCGTCCGGTAGCCGAAGATACCGCGGCTGAAATTATCACCGGTTTTGTGGAATGCGTAATTGCTCCGGAATACAACGAGACGGCACTTAATATCTTCAAAAAGAAACCGGATATCCGGGTACTGCGGTTGAGTTGGCCCAAAAAAGAAGGGGGGAAATTCGATTTTCGGAAGGTAAGCGGCGGTTTTCTGGTCCAGGACGTTGACACCGCCCTTTTTTCGGAACTGAAGGTGGTCAGCGTCAAGTCCCCGGACGCGGCTCAACTGGAAGAGATGAAGTTTGCTTACCTGGTGGCTAAATACACCAAGAGCAACGCCATCATTCTGGTAAAAGGCGGCCAGACCATCGGCATTGGAGCCGGCCAGATGTCCCGGGTTGATTCCGCCAAGATTGCGGTCTCCAAAGCAAAAGGTTTCGGATTCGACGTCTCCGGAGCCGCGGTGGCTTCCGACGCTTTTTTCCCGTTCCCGGATGCCCTGGAAGTGGTTGCTAAGGAAGGCGCGATTTCCATCATCCACCCGGGCGGTTCCAAGAAAGACGCCGAGGTCCTGGCCGCCGCGGAAAAATATGGAATGATAATGGTTATGGCCGGCCAGCGCCATTTTCGACATTAAAAGCAGTGAATGGTAAATGGTGAACGGTGAATGGAAAAAGATAAAACAAATGAAGCAGTAAGACCGCATAAAAAATTGGAAGTGTGGCAAAAATCTATAGAACTAACGGAAATAATTTACAAAATAACAAGCCTTTTCCCAAAAGAAGAAATTTATGGATTGACGAATCAGATGCGCAGATGTGCAGTATCGGTTGCCAGTAATATTGCGGAAGGAGCAGCACGTAATTCTACGAAGGAATTCTTACAATTTCTGAGTATATCTCAAGGTTCTTTAAGTGAACTTGACACACAACTGGAAATATCGTTAAAGTTAAACTATCTAAATGAACGTAATTACAAAGATACTGTTTCGTTGACAACCACAACTTTCAAGCTTATTTCAGGATTGGTTAGAAAACTAAAAACAGCAGTTTAGTCTGTTACCGTTCACTGTTCACAGTTCACTATTCACTATAGTTATTGCCCGGTTGTGTAATGGTAGCACACCAGCCTTTGAAGCTGGGCGTTGAGGTTCGAATCCTCACCGGGCAGCCCAATTTTAATCCCGCCTAAAGCCCGGGTATTGAGGATTCGAGGGGAGCGAAGTCAGGCGAGGCGACCGAATAGGGAACGTTGCCAGCGGGTGGCCGAGTTGAGGCGCGGTGAAGCCGAAACCGCCGAATCCTCACCGGGCAGCTATTTCCCTCCCCGCCGTTTTGAGCTAAGCTCCCAAAACCAGCAGCAGGTTTTCCAATCTTCCTTTTGTTTCCTCCGATATTACAATGAACTCCACGCCGGCAAAAAAGAGCGCATCATTTTTCAGGCAATATTTTACCTCGCCTATTGCCTTAACTTTTTCCCCGCAAAAATTTACCTCTATAGTAATGAAGGAATTCAGCTGAAACGGAATTTCCGAAATTATCCCTACTCCGCCCGTGCTGATATTAAAGGTTTTCACGTTGATTCCCACACCCGGCAGGACATCGTTTATGATAACACCTCTCCCTAGAAGATTTTCGTTCATGACTGTTGCCGGCAAATCGACTTTAAAACGCGCAAAGTGTCTGATTTGCCTGACCTGGGAACCGGCGGAAGAACTCTGCTGAAGAATGAAATTGCCATTTGCGGAAGATATGGTTGCCGTAAAGAAAGAGCGGATTCTTTCTTTGTTTAAATAATAAACCCGGCATTGTTGTCCTACCAGGCTATTTTTTTCTGAGGAAATTTTTGATGCCCAACAACACGATTTATTATCAAAAAAAGATATTTCGTATTCCTCATTGTTTTTAACTTCTTTTATCTTACCGAAAAACTCGCCGGTTCCGGCATTGACAATAATTGCCTGCTCGTTTTGTAATTCTGCCATTATCTTACCCCCCCCATTTTTATTTAACCTTTTGTCTATTTAGTATAACACAATTGTGTCAAAAAATCATTGTGCTGATACCATTACCCGAAATATCGAGCTTATGACGCCGGCTGGAGAAACACTTCAATCTGTGATAACATACCCGAGAAACGAGAGGTGATTTCAAACCAGCTAAAAGTTCAAGAAATATCATTATTCCCCGGCTAAACTTTAAGAAAAACCACGAATATCAGACATTTTCCGTTAGGATTTACGCTCTTTTCGGCCGTATTCGTCCTTATCTTTATTTCGGGGGCCACCCTTTCGGGCCAAAGCCCGAAAAACCGGAATAATCAAGGCACCCTCAGCAAAAAGGACACTGTTTCCCGTTTCAACGGCCAAGACCCCCGACAGTGGGCCGAAGTTCTACCCGGCGTCAAAACCCGGCTGAACACGCGTCAAAAAGTTGTCGCGCTCACTCTTGACGCCTGCGGTTCGGAAAAAGACGGGTACGATACGGAATTAATAACCTTCCTGATTCAAGAAAGCGTTCCCGCCACTCTTTTTATCAATAGCCGCTGGATTGATAAAAATCCGGAAACATTCAAGCGGCTGGCAAGCAACAAATTGTTTGAAATTGAAAATCACGGATGGCTACACCGGCCCTGCTCCGTAAACGGCCGGTCGGTCTACGGCATTAAAGGCACCGCTAATTCGGGAGAGGTGTTTGAAGAAGTGGAAACAAACGGTCAAAAAATAGAACGATTGACCGGCCGCAAACCGAAATATTACCGGTCCGGAACCGCCTATTACGACGAAGTGGCTTTAAAAATCGTTGAAGCATTAGGTTATCAAGCGGTCGGTTTCAGCATACTGGGCGACAAAGGCGCCACCTATTCTGCCGCGCAGGTTAAGACAGCTCTCCTTACTGCCGGACCAGGTTCAATCATCATTTGCCACATGAACCACCCGGAGAAAGAGACTGCCGAAGGGATAATCGCCGCGGTGCCGGAACTTAAGAAGAAAGGTTTCCGCTTTGTTAAATTGTCCGAATATCACCTGCGCTAAGCATACTGATTTGATATTAAATTAGTATGGAAAAAAACAGGCGGGCTTTTTAAACGGCTTCCAGGTTGTTCCCCTATTCGTTGCGCAAAGCGGTTATCGGGTCCAACTCGGCCGCGGAACGGGCCGGATAGAAACCGAAAATAACTCCGATGGCCGCGGAAATGGCAAAGGCAAGGATGGGAGACCAGAGCGTAACGATTGTCTTCATGCCGGTAGCGCGCGTAACCAGCGCCGGGACAAAAATTCCCAGGATAACGCCGATAGCACCGCCGATGGCGGAAAGAATTACCGCCTCGGACAGGAACTGGGTTACGATATCCCGCTTGCGGGCGCCCAAAGCCCGGCGCAGACCGATTTCCCGAATCCGTTCCATAACGCTGGCCAACATAATATTCATGATGCCGATGCCGCCCACTAACAGCGAAATAGCCGCGATAGACCCCAGGACAATATTAAAAATACGCTTGGTCTGCTCGGCCTGTTTTAGAAGTTCCAGAGGCACCATAATCTCGTAGTCATCCGCCTTATGGCTTCTCTTCAACTCCGCCGAGATTAAACTAACGGTTGCCGGAATGTCGGATTCCAAACCAACCTTCAGCACTATTTCGTGCAATTCCACCCATTCCCGCTGAACGCTTCCCGCCTCATTTTTAAAAATGAACTCTCCAAACTGGCTCATTCCGGTTAAGAACGGGATGTAAATTTCATAATTGACGTTTTCCGTCGCCACCGTAGACCCGCCGCCGGAGATACTGCGGTCCGATAAGATTCCGATTACCCGGTAATAGTTCCTTTTAACCCGGACAGTCTCCCCGAGACCGCCGCCCAGTGGGAAAAGTTTTTGGGCAAGGCCGGCGCCCAGCACCGCCACATTGGACCGATGGAGATTGTCATCTTCATTAAATAACCGGCCGGACGCCAAAGAGAGGCTGACCAGTTGAAAATAACTTGGGTTGGTCGATACCAGTTGTCCGGGAAAGCTCCACTCTCCCTGCCAGACCGTCTCCCTTGTCCGACGCAACTGGGCCGACTGGTTTAACGAAGGAATGGTCTTAAGCCGGGAAAAATCGCTCCGGAGTAAACCATATTTGTCTATCGACATACCCGATGTGCTTTGGGTGTTTTTCTTAGCACCCGGACCGCCAACCGGCGCTTTGACGCTGCGCAGGATGATATTCAAACTGCCCATCTGTTTAATCCGCTGCTGGGCCTCGTAACTGGCGCCTTCGCCGATAGCCAGCATCGCGATAACGGAAGCCACGCCAAAAACGATGCCCAGAACCGTCAGCAAAGAACGGAGCCGCCGGTGCCAGAGACTTTTTAAACCGACCGTCAGGTTCCGCTGAAAGAATAAAGGAAGTATCATTAGTTTTGTTCTTTTATGTGCCCGTCCACAATATTAATTATTCGGGAAGAGTGTTGCGCCACGCTGATGTCGTGAGTAATAACCACCAGCGTCTTACCCTGACGATGCATCTCCTGCAGGACGGAAAGGATCTCCTGCCCGGTTGTGGAATCAAGGTTGCCGGTCGGCTCATCCGCCAGAATAATAAGCGGGTCATTTACCAGGCTGCGGGCGATAGCCACCCGTTGCTGTTGCCCGCCGGAGAGTTGGGCCGGCCGGTGGTCCAAACGGCTGCCGAGGCCGACCATTTCCGCCAGGCGGACCGCGCGTTGAAGTCCGTCCGAGTCATGAGGATTCCGGTAAAAAAGTGGAATCTCAATATTCTCCAGAACGGTCAATTCCGGAATCAGGTTATACGACTGGAATATAAAACCTATTTTGCGGTTGCGAATTTCCGAAAGCTGGTCGTCGGGAAGCGCCGAAACATCTTCTCCGCCGAGATAATATCGTCCGCCGGTGGGCTGATCCAGGCAGCCCAGCAGATTCAACAGGGTTGTTTTGCCGGAACCGGATGGACCCATAATCGCCATGTATTCACCCTGTTCCACTGTGAGATTAATTCCCGCCAGGGCCGCTACCTCGCCTGCCGCCATTTGGTAAATCCGGCTGATTTCTTCCAACTGTATCGCCGGTATTTTTTTGTTTTGTTCAACCATTTATTTTAGTTTTTCTTCCCGGATAATCGGCCTTTGCCGAACCGGAGCCGGTGCGCCACCGCCATTTTCAACACTGGTTTTCCCGCCGGTCTTTCCGCCGACCGGTTCTATCGGCTGTTTGGAAACAGGCTGTTCTTTAGCGATTCCCTCATTATCCGGCGCAACCTTTTCCATTTTCGGCGTTTCCGACACCAGCGTCGGCAGAGTAGCAGCTCCGGATAGGAATACCACATCTCCGCGCTTCAGGCCGCTTTTCACTTCGGCAAAATTCTCATTATTCAATCCGATTACCACCGGAACCTCAACCGACCGGCGCCGGACCATCTTAACGCACGAGTAATTACCGTCTGAAACATGGAGCGCCGAAAGTGGAATCAAAAGAACATTTTTAAGCTCAGCCACCAATATCTCCACCTGGGTTGACATTCCGGGCCGCAGGTCCGGCATTTCCTGGTCCAGAACAACCTCTACCGCGTACACATTGATATCCGGGTTCATCCAACGCATGGTGGCATCCGGCAAAAGCGCCATCTTGCTTACTTTGCCGGCAACAGACATACCCGGGAAAGCATCCACCGTAATCCGTGCCGTCTGCCCTTCCCGAATCTTATCAATGGAAGACTCCGGTACTTTTAGTTCCACCGACATCTGGGAAATATCCGGCAAGGTAATAATGGCCTGGCGCTGATAAACCGTAGCGCCGGCCTGAATGGGCTGACCTGATCGAAAAGGATTAGCACTGCTGGCATAAACCACGATGCCTGGCTGGGTGGCGACAATAATGCTTTTTTCCACCTGGGTCTGATAACGTTTGACCCGATCCTGCGTCAATACATAAGAGGCTTGCCGGGTCACCAATCGGTTACGGGCCTGGGATTCTTGAGACCGGGCATTGGCCTTAATACGGGTCAACTCTTCTCCGGCTTCCCGAAAATCGGAAAACCGCTTTGCCAATTCCTTGGGAAAATCATAGTTCTTGAAAAGAAGGTACCCGGTCTGGGCCTGCTCGGTTTCCACCTGCCGCTGCTGAACTGCCAGATTATCGGCCTCCTGTTCTCCCCGGGTTGCGTAGCCCTTCTCCACCAGTTTTTTGGTCCAATTCAAACGGTCCTGGTCGCGGGAAAGCTGTTCTTTGGCCAAATCTATCGCATTCTTGAACTGTTTCATCTGGCGCTGAGCTTCGCCCTCCAGGTCCGGGCTGGCAAAAATTTCTCCGGGTTTGACTTCACCTTTCTGCTTCAACACCGTCTCCGTCAAACGGCTGCCCAGATACTTTTCCAGTTCCATCCTGGCAAAAGTCAAACTCAATTCGCCTTTTCGAACGTTGGTGTCATTCTGGTTAACCTGGATTTGAAGACCTTCCCGGGCATCGGTCAGCGTTGTCTCCGCATTCTGTAAATTAATCTCTTCCTGGGCTAATCTCTCTCTCATCTGGGAAGAATCCAGGCGCACCAGCACCTTACCATTTTTAATATCTTCCTCGGTCACCACGGTCCCTTCCGGCACAATATCCAGAATCGTACTCTGCCCCTCAACTTCAGAAAGGATATCCTGGCTCCGCACCGCTTTCAGCGTTCCGCCTTCCAACACCGTCACCCTTAAATCGCCCGGCTGGACCCGCCAGGTCAACTCCGTGGTCTTTTCTTTCCGGCCTCCCAGCATCAGGACGAGCAGCAAAATAATCACCGCCGGAAAAAGCCAAATAAACAAACGTTTTCTTTTTGGGGGTATTTTAGCCCAAAATACCAACTTAGTTTTTAATCTCTGTATCCGTATTAGTTTGCGCATTCCAATCTCCCGTCCAAACACCATTGCTGCCAATCTCCAGCATCTCTGCGTCCCGCAAAAAAGCCAGGTCGGCGGAAAGATAATCAACCGTTGCCGCCAGAAGGCTGTTGCGTGCCTGCAGACTGGCGCTCTGTGCCTCTAAAAGGTCCCGCTGGGATGCCCGGCCCGCATCCAGCAGCATGTTAGTGCTCTCCACCCTCCGTTGCGCCAACGCTAAACTGATCTTTTGATTTTCGTAACTCTGCCGGGCTTGTTCCAGGTTGCGCCAGGCGGTGCGCATTCCCAAAGAAACGCTGTCCTGCACCAAAGACAGGTTGCGGCGGCTGTGTTCCAGAGAAATTAAACTCTGGCGATAACTATTCCTTTCCGTCAACCGGTCAACGGGTAAATTCAGATGCAAACCGGCGCTGTAATCAACTTTATTCGATTCAAATTTTAGAACCGTGTTTTCATCCTCCGGTGTCGAACCGCTGGCAGCGCCAACAAACGAAAGGTCGGACCGAAGATTATCCCGGGAAACCGTCACTTTGCGACCGGCGTCCTCAACCGCGTCCAGGGCGCTCATCAGATCCAGCCGGTTTTGCAAAGATATCTTGAGCGCCTGCGCCAGGTCCAGCTGGAGAACCGGCAGTGCCCGGGTAGTCAACTCCTCGGCCTCCTTGTCGCTGAAACGAATGGCGGCGTTAGCCGGCAATCCTAACAAAACCTTAAACTGGTCAACCTCTTCCTGGTAAATTGTGCGGGCCGAAATCATCCGTTCGTAAGCTTTCAACTCATCCTGGCGGGCTTGATCCACCTGGAAAAGGGGTAAACGACCGGCTTCACCCAGCATCTCGCTGCGCTGGCGATTTGCCACCAATTGCTGATAATTATTCTCTTCGTTAGACAACACCATCTTCTGCTCCAGGAGTTGATAGTAATTGGTGGTAATTGCAACCGAAAAGGTGCGCTGATAATGCAAAAAAGAGCGGATGGCGTAAACAACATCCCGTTCGGACTGGGTGAGATTTTCCCGGGCAACCCGTCGACCGGCGCCCCGAAAAATAGGCTGCAGGAGATTAAGGCTCAAGAGCGAACCGAGCGACTCTTGCGGGTCGCCGGTCAGATACCGTAAAAAATCCGTACCCAGATTCAGGGTAACCTGGGAGCCGTCGGCCAACCACTGGACAAGCGAAAAATCGCCGGCAACACTCACACTGTCCTTACCGGCGGTTGTCCAGTCGACGTTGATACCAGCGCCAAACCTGGGCCGATAGTTGTGGCGCTGGGCCGTGAGACTAAGCGCTTGCAGATAAAGACTCTCCTTCCTATCCTGATATTCCCGACTGTGCAGGGCTGCCAGCTGAAGCACTTCCCGCAGGCCGACCTCTTTTATCTCGCCCGGCAAAAAAACCGGCGGACTTTTTGGTTCAATATCAAAAGAAACCACCGGACCCGGCCCCTTCTTCTCCGCCAGGATGCGGTAAACCTCGCGGTCCGCGCTTTCCCGATAATGCTGCGCCGAACACCCAGCCAGGTAAAATAAAAACCCGGCTATCAAGCAACATCTCCACCAACAGTTCTTTTTCATTCTATTAATCTGTTTTATAGAGGAGAAATAAAAGAAGATAGGGTTATTTTAAGCCATATTCTTTTTTTAAGTCAACGACATTGATTGTATTTATATCAATTTCATTCGTACCGGAGGGCGTCGATGGGGTTAAGCAGGGAAGCTTTGTAGGCGGGGTAGAAACCGAAGAAGATGCCCACGAAACCGGAAAAACCGAAGGACATCATAATCGAGGAAAGCGACACGGCGGTCGGCCAGCCGGCCTTTACGGAAATAACCTTGGCGCCGATTACGCCAAACATGATTCCGATAATTCCGCCGATGAGGGATAGGGTCAGGGCCTCGGTGATAAATTGGAGGCGTATGTCCCAAGTCTTGGCGCCAACCGCCATCCGAATGCCGATTTCACGGGTCCGCTCGGCAACCGAGACCAGCATTATGTTCATCACGCCGATTCCGCCCACCAACAGCGAGATGGAAGCGATAGCGCCCAGCAGAATAGTCATAACCTGGCTGGATTGTTCGGCGGCCTGCATGATTTGGGTAAGGTCGCGGACCGTAAAATCAGGGTCTTTTCCCAAACCGATGTGGTGCCTGCGTTTTAAAAGGTTCTCTATCTCTTGTTGCGCCGATTTGGTTCCTTCGGCGCTGTTCGCCTTCACCGTAATGGTATTAACCATTCCGGGAAAAGAAGTGCCGAAGAGCTTCTTCTGGGCGGTCGTTACCGGCACTATAATGACATCGTCCTGGTCCTGGCCCATCGCCGACTGACCTTTGCTGGCCAGCATGCCAACCACCATAAAGGGCATATTTTTAAGCCGGATGACCTTACCGGTCGGAGGTTGGTCACCAAAGAGGTTGTCAACCACGGTGGCGCCCAACAGGCAGACCTTGGCCGCGCTCCGAACGTCCTGGTCGGTTATCGAACGGCCCTCGGCCACCTGCCAATCTCTGACTTCTAAAAAGTCCGGAGTGCTTCCGGTGACGGAAGTTGACCAGTTTTTATTGCCGTTTATCGCCTGCGCTCCGCCGTTAACTACCGGAGCGGCCGCGGTTACCGAAGGGCAATCTTTTATAATTGCTTCCGCGTCCAGCAAGGTCAGGGTCGGTTGAGTACCGGCGCCCATTCTTACCCCTCCGGAAGCGGACGAACCGGACCGCACCATCAAAAGATTACTACCGATGCTGGAAATCTGGTCGGTAATCTGCTGACGCGCACCATTGCCGATGGCCAGCATGGCGATTACCGCGCCCACGCCAATCACAATACCCAGGATGGTAAGGCCTGACCTTATCTTGTTGGTCTGCAAAGCCCTTAGGGAAATTTTGATAGTGGCGCTTACGCTAATCATATCAGGCTTCTTTTTTCGTCGGCAATGATATTACCGTCCAAAAATCTCAGGATACGTTTGCTGTACGCGGCGATATCCGGTTCGTGAGTTACTAGGATAACGGTAATGCCAGATTCGCGATTGAGTTTTACGAAGAGTTCCATTATTCCAGCGCTGGTATGAGTATCAAGGTTCCCGGTCGGTTCGTCGGCCAGTAAAACCGCTGCGTCGTTGACGATGGCCCGGGCGATGGCGACCCGCTGCTGCTGCCCGCCGGATAATTGGTTGGGATAATGTCTTTCCCTGCCTTCCAAACCTACGGACTTAAGCATGGCTAAAGCTTTGCGCCTTCTCTCTCCCGAAGGAACCCCGGAATAAAGCATCGGAAGTTCCACGTTCTCCAAAGCTGAAGTTCGGGAAAGAAGGTTAAAACCCTGGAAGACAAAACCGAGTTTTTCATTCCGGACGGCGGCCAGGGTGTCCCGGTCCAGCCGGCCGACTTCCTTGCCTTCCAGCAAATAACGTCCGGAAGTTGGTTTATCCAGACAACCGACAATATTCATAAAGGTTGACTTCCCGGAACCGGAGGGACCCATAATCGCCAGGAAATCACCTTCTTCCACGTTAGCCGAAACATTATTGAGCGCGGTCACACTGACATCGCCCAAATTATAAACCTTGGATACTCCGGAAAGTTCAAGCAGAGTCATAATTTATACCGAAATTTATACCAATTCGCCTTCAAAAATAGAACAAGGCGGCAAGGAAGCAGCGACGCAGGCTTACACGGAAGTACGCCGAGGAAGCTGCTGACGAAGCCAACGCCGCTATATGAATGAAGGCGAATTGGGCTAAAACATTCTGGGCGGACGCTGCCCTGAGTTGTTCCCGGAATTATTCTTAGGCGAAACAAGATAACCGGTTATTACCAAGCCACCCTCCTGCAGTTGACCTGAAGTAATTTCCGTAAAAGTACCGTTGCTTTCACCCGTAGTCACCCCGGCTCGGTTCGGCTTTCCGTCCTGGAGAATCCAGACCCCTGCCCCCCTATCCTTTGACTTGCCATTAGATTTAACGTCTGAAGGAATGAAAGTTAAGGCGCCGTCCGGCACGCGCAGAACGCCCTTCCGGGTGGAAATAATAAACGAAATGTTGGCGGTCATACCGGGCTTTAACTTCAAGTCCTTATTATCCATCCTGATTACTACATCATAGGTAACCACGTTTGAAACAGTTATGGCCGCATTTCTAATTTGCCAGACCGAGCCGTGAAATATATCCTCCGGATAAGCGTCGGCGGTAAATTCCACCGGCTGGCCGTTTTTGATGCTTCCGATATCCGCTTCCGCCACGCTGGCGTCAATCTGCATCTTGGTCAAGTCCTGGGCAATAGTAAACAAGGTCGGCGTTGAAAAACTGGCGGCCACCGTCTGACCAACGTCAACATTGCGGGAGATAACGATTCCATCCACCGGAGAAACTATCCTCGCGTAACCAAGGTTGGTCTCCACGTACTTCAGAGACGCCTGCGCCTGAGTCACCTGGGCCTTGGCCGCGTCAACCGAAGCCACATTCGCCTGGTAGTTGGTTTCGGCAACGTCCAATTCGCTGCGCGCGATCAGGTTCCGGGAAAAGAGTTCCTGGTCGCGTTTATAAGTCCGGTCGGCATCAAGGAGAGACGCCTGCGCTTTGATTACGTTAGCCTTTGCGGAAATAAGACCGGCCCGCTGCTGTTCCGCCTGAGCCTCAAGGGAGGTCGGGTCTATCTGGGCAATCATTTGCCCTTTCCGCACCGTGGAATTAAAATCCACGAACAATCGCTTGATGGTGCCGGAAACCTGGGTACCGACCTGGACGGTGGTCACCGGATTAATGGCGCCGGTCGCCGTAACCGTGGTAACAACATCTCCCCGGGTCACCTTTTCGGTGCGGAACTTGGGCGCCGATTCCTTGTTTTTCGCGATTTTAACCGCCAGAATGACCAAAAACAAAATCGCGAGAATAGAACCGAAAACCAGCAATCTTTTCTTTTTGTTTGGTTTGTTCATTTTTTATTGTACTCCTATTGCTTTGTCCAGACCGGCTTGAGCAATCTGATATTGATAAAGGGTCTGAATATAGGCATATCGCGCTTGGCTGTAAGCCGCCTGACTGTCAGTCACCTCAATCGGACTGCCGACTCCGGCCTCGTACCGGCCGTTTGCCAGTTCCAAATTTTCTCTGGCTTGGGTAACGGTCAGTTCCGCCACCGGAATTTTAGCCTCCGCGCTTTGAAGAGTTAAATAAGCCTGTTTCACATCAAGAGATACACCTTGTCTCGCGGTCTCTTCCTGGCTCTTGGCCGCTTGAAAATTAGCGCCGGCCTCATCCACTTTGTACTTAGTTGAAAACCCGTTAAAAATCGGAACGGATAATGTAACTCCGGCGCTCCAACTATCGTTACCCGGGGGGAAATTTCCGCCGGACCAGCCGTAGCCGGCACTACCGGACAAGGTCGGGTAGTAACCCTTTCGGACGAGGTCCACCGATAAACCGGCTGCTTCGCGTTGGGTAACAGCCGCGTTCAAGTCCGGCCGGTTCCGATAGGCGGTTTCCAAGGCATCCGCCAGAATAATTTCCGGGTGCCGGAGGGCAAGATTGTCTTCCACCGTATATTCGGGCGCGTCCAAAAGACCCATGGCATTATTCAAATTAACCAGGGCAATCCGGGAAGCGTTCTCCGCGTTTATCAGGTCCAGCCTGGCATTACCGAGATCAACCTGCGCCTTAGTCACGTCAAACTTGGGGCTTCGGCCGGTTTCGTAAAATCCCTGCGCCTGCTCCAAATGCTTCTGGTATTGCGCCACGGCCTCCCGGGAAACTCCTTCGGCCTTCTGAGCCTGGAGAAGTTGATAATAATATTGTTTTACCTGCAGGACTATCTGGCTGGAGACATTACCGAGGTTGAAAGAAGCCGAATCCAGGTTTAGGTTGGAAACTTTTACCTGGGTGGATGTCTTGCCGAAATCCCAGATATTCTGGCTGACTCCGATATTGGCTGAAAACTGGTCCGAAGAACCCGAGGCGGTTCCGGTCGAAGACCAGCCGTGATTGTATCCGGAAGATACGTTTAGCTGAGGATAATAGTTTGCCTTTGCCTGGCCGATTCTGCTCTGACTTGCGTTTACCGCCTGTTCCGCGGTCAGTATTTGCGGATTCATTGTCCGGGCAATATCCAGACATTTTTCCAAAGTAAGGCGGTCACCCGTCTGAATCGGGCCGGCTAAAATTATTTTAGTTTGAAATAACAACAGGGCAGCAAAAACAAAAAGCGCCGTCTTTCTCCGCATAATTAACATAATTGATTAGATAACATTTTCCCGAATTCTGTTTAATTATACCTGTGAAAAAACGCCGGGCGGCGGCTTACCGGCAGCGGTAGAACCTTGCTATTCCTTGACCCCGGTAACCTTAAGCAGCAATTCAACCATCTTCGGGTTGACCGGAAAACCCAGGGCCTTGGATTTTGTAATATCCGCCGCCGCTTTACCGTATTCCTGCTGCGCGGAATAGACTATCGCC
Source organism: Candidatus Ratteibacteria bacterium (assembly GCA_041653615.1). Classification (GTDB taxonomy): domain Bacteria; phylum Ratteibacteria; class UBA8468; order MWAK01; family MWAK01; genus JAHJUB01. The sequence goes on along the minus strand of JBAZEZ010000005.1, from coordinate 73,237 downwards.
CTGCCGTAATAAGCCTCGCCGTAATCAGGGTCCAGCCGAATCGCGCGGTCAAAATCGGTCAAAGCCTTTTCGTATTCGCTCTTAGCTCCATAAACCGTACCGCGAACGTGATAAGCCTCGGCCAAATCCGGTTCCATTTCAATCAATTTCGTGTAACAACGCAGCGCCGTATCGTATTCCTCTCTTTCGAAAGCAGCGTTTCCCTGCCGGTACCAATCCCGGGCCGTCGGTTTATTGAGTTTAACCCGGAAATAAAAAGGTTCGGAAGAATCCCTCCATTCGGACTTTTTCCGGACCGTGACGTTCCAATGGTATCGCTCGCCGTCAACCAAACAACCGTCCGGAACCTTAAAAAATGTCTTCTTCAGCGACTCATTCTTAAAAACAATATCTTTCGACTCGTAAGGATACCGGCTGACGTACAGGGCGTACAAATCCGCGCCGGGAACTTTTTCCCAACGAAGAGTCGGGGTGGTAGATGTAAGCACGAAAGGATTTTCGGGCGAACCTACACGCGGCGCGGCGCCGCATGTCAAACACGCGGTCACCGTCAGAAGAAAGGTAAGAGCTGACCTGAACACAACAGCACGAAATATTTTCATATTAGGGACCTCATCCTTTGGCGCCGGCATCCTTGATTATCTGAACAATCTCCGCGTGCCCGGCGACAGCCGCGGACATCATGGCGGTAACACCGTCCTCTTTCTTAACATTAACATCCGCGCCACCGGCGAGCAACGCCTTCACCGTTTCGGTCCGTCCCTTCCAGCAGGCAAACATCAGACCGGTAAAACCAATATTGTTCCGGGCATTCAAATCCGCCCGGCCTTCTATCAACATCCGGACTGTCCCGGTGTGGCCGCGCGCCGCCGCCAGCATCAGAGCCGTGACGCCTTCTTTGTCTTTAAGATTAACATCTGCTCCGCCTTTTATCAACAACTCCGCTATTTCGGCAAAACCTTTCCTGGAAGCCGTCATCAAAGCCGTCTCGCCCCCATGATTGCAACGGTCCGCTACCGCGTCTCCCGCCAATAGCGTCTTTACGATTTCCAAATAATTCTGCTCCACCGCCGTTATCAGGGCGGTATTTCCCTGCTCGTCTGCGGCATTCACATCCGCGCCGCCGGAGAGCAAAACCTTTACCGCGTCTTCGCAGCCGTTTCGCGCCGCAATCAGCAAAGCCGTAAGCCCGCGGCTGTTCCGGACGTTAACATCGGCTTTTCTATCTATCAGGACGCCGATTTTAGCGGCGTCCCCAACCTGCGCCGCTTTTAGCAACCGCTTATAATTATTGATAAACATAAATTGTACACCGATTCGTATTCAGAAATAGAGCAAGGCGGCGAGAAGTAAACAACGAAGGCGTACACGGAAGTACGCCGAGGAAGCTGACGCGCGGCCAACGCCGCTATATGAATGAAGACGAATCGGACTATTCGCGACGGGTAACCTGAACCATGTCTTCAATCGTAACGATACCTTCGGCCACTTTTTTCAAGCCGTCCTGCCGTATCGTTATCATACCGGATTCAAGAGCCACGCCGGTCACCTCTTCCGTAGAAGGTTTCCGCAAAATTGTCGCCCGGAGCCGAGAATTGATAACCATGAGTTCATACAGTCCAATCCTTCCTTGATAACCGGACTGGTTGCAATTCGGACAACCCTTGCCCCGTAAAAATTTTATCTTCCCGAACTTCTCCAAATCACCGGCTGCTTCGACCAAAATATCCGGGTCCGGCTGATACTCTTCTTTGCATTTCTGACAAATATGGCCCACCAGCGTCTGGTTGATTACACCCACCAGAGAGGAACCCGCCAGATAGGGCTCAATTCCCATATCCAGGAGCCGGGTTACCGCGCCCGGGGCGGTATTGGTGTGAAGCGTGGCAAAAACCATCTGACCCGTTAAAGAAATTTGCATGGCGGTAGCCGCGGTTTCGGTATCCCGAATTTCACCAACCATAACCACGTTCGGGTCCTGCCGCAAGATTGACCTCAACCCGGCCGCGAAGGTGAAACCGGCTTTGGGATTTATCTGCCCCTGGGTAACGCCGGCAATATGATACTCCACCGGGTCTTCAAGCGTAATAACTTTTTTTCGTCCGTTCCGAATTTTGTTAAGCGAAGCATACAACGTGGTAGTCTTTCCCCCGCCGGTCGGTCCGGTTACCAGGACCATTCCGGAAGTCAATTCCAGCAGACGGAGATACTGCGGCAGTATCTCCGGGGAAAACCCAAGCCGGTCAAAACCCAGGACGATATTGTTGCGGTCCAAAACGCGGATAGATGAAGACTCGCCAAAAATGGAAGGGAAGATGGAAATTCTCATGTCAATCTTCCGGTCTCCGGCCCGGTAGGAAGCATAGCCGCTCTGCGGAATTCTCTTTTCGGAAACATCAAGGTCGGAGAGGACCTTCAACCGGGAAATAACGCGGGAGTAAAGTTCGGCGGAAGGCGCCGGAAACTCATAAAGGATGCCGTTAATCCGGTAGCGGAGCTTAGGTCCGTTTTCTTCTACTTCCAGGTGAATGTCAGTTGCTTTGGAACTAATCGCCTGATTTACGATATTGGAAAGCTGTACAGCCGCTGTCTGGTCTTCTTCGGTCTGCCCTCCGCGAATGTCCCGGCCTTCTTTTTGGCTGACTCTCGAATTTGTTTTTTCGTTAAAATCGTCAGTTGGCATGGAACCTCCCCGCTACCCGGTTCTTTTAATGGTTTGCAGTAACTTTTCCACAAATCCCTGGGCTATAAGCTGCTTACCTAAATTATAAACGACCACGACAACAATCACAAATATAATAAATCTAATCAACCCGGCCGGAACCCCTTTGCGCCGCGCCGATCTCTTCTCTTCCAAATTCTGTGACCTTTTCGCAAAAACACTGGCGGTCTGCGCGCACTTGTCACCGCAAAAAAGACCGTCTTCGGTCACCAGGCGGCAGTCGGAACAAAGCGGTTTCCCGCACTGTTTACAACGAGTTACCGCCGGTCTCCCCATGTGAAAAAAACACTCGGCCATTTTCCCCTCCTTTTCTATTGAAGTCCCATGGCTTTCTGAAGCGATTCCCGGGCAACCTGATATTGATAAAGCGTCTCAATATAATTCTGCCGGGCTTCCACGTAAGTAATCTGCGCGTCGGTAACTTCAAGCGGGCTTCCCACGCCGGCATCATACCGGCCTTGGGCAATCTCGGAACTTTCCCGCGCCTGCCTTACGAGAAGCTCTGAAGTAGAAACACTGTCTTCCACTTCCCGTAAACCCAGATACGCCTGCTGTACTTCAAGTATGATGGACTGCCGGAGCGATTCTTCGTTTGCCCGCAGAACCGTCTCGGCCGCTCTAGCCTCCGCCACCCGGTTTTTGGTTTCAAACCCATTAAAAATCGGTACCGCCAGATTAACGCCGACACCCCATCCTTCTTTAAGCGGAAACTCGTCATTCCCCTGCGAGTAACTCGCGGTTCCGGAAATAACGGGCAAATACTGCTTACGGGCCAACCTGACCGATTCCAGCGCCGCCTCTTTCCGGACAACGACCCCTTTCAGGTCCGGCCGGTTTGAGTACGCCCTGGCCAGCGCCTCTTCCATGGTCACCTGATATTTCTGGAACGAAAGATTATCCTCAATTGAATACTCCGGGGCAGACGGAACGCCCATGGCATTATTCAGCGTCACCCGGGCAACCTTCAAAGCGTTTTCGGCCTTAATGAGCCCTAATTTTGCGCCGCTTAAATCCACCTCGGCCCGGGTAACGTCAAAACGGGGTTTCTGCCCCACGGAAAAGAACGCCTTCGCCTGGTCAAGATGTTTTCCAAACACCCGGACAGATTCTTCAGCCACCTCCTTATTCTTCTCCGCCTTCAATACCGCGTAATAGGATTGTTTTATATTCAGGGCAACCTGGTTTGAAACCGCGTCCAGGTCCAAAGCGGCGGCTCCCAGATTTAGATTCTGAATTTTTACCTTGCTGCCGGTCTGGCCAAAATCATAAATGTTCTGGTTGAGGTAAAGACCAACGGAATAACTCAACATCTCAGGCATAGTCGGGGGCGGAGTCATTTTATCGCGGGAATATCCGGATGTTAAACTAAAATGAGGATAATAAGCAGACCTGGCCTGACCGACCCGGGCCTGGTAGACATTGACATTGCCGGCATAGGCCGCGATATCCGGGTGGTTTTGCAGTCCGACCCGAATACATTGGTCAAGGGTAAGGGTTGAATTTTTCGCGATGGCCTCTTCCGCCCGAACCGAAAAACAACCGGCGAAAAGAATACAAACAATCAGAAAAATATATTTTATTTTCACCACAACAACCTCCTGAAATAATTTAATTACCTAAGAATTTCCTTTGGACGCAGATAAGCTCAGAAACTACGGGATAAGGATCAGACGATAATTTTAAGGTACTTATTTAAAGCAATTCTTTAATCTGTATCTGCGGTTATCTGCGAAAATCTGCGTCCAAATAATTTATAAATTTTTATGCCGGGAAAACCGCTTCAGCCACTTTTTGAAATCCTCCATATAGGTAAAGAAGACCGGGGTCAAATAAAGGGTCAGTATCTGCGAAAACAAAAGGCCGCCGGCCACCGCCAATCCCAGAGGACGCCGGCCGGCCGCGTGAGCGCCAAGCCCAATCGCTATCGGCAAAGAGCCGATGAAAGCAGCGGTTGAAGTCATAATAATGGGCCGGAAACGAATCAGACAGCCGTCAAGAATCGCCTCTTTCCCGCTCTTTCCCTCGTTTCTCATCCCCTGAACCGCAAAATCAATCATCATAATAGCATTCTTCTTCACGATTCCAATCAGCATCAAAATTCCCACTATCGCGTAAATATTCAGTTCCATCCTAAAGATTAAAAGAGCCAGCAACGCGCCGAACGCGGCGGACGGAAGCCCGCTTAAAATCGTAATCGGATGAATAAAATCTTCGTAAAGAATTCCCAGGACTATATAAATGATTAAAATTGCCCCCAGGAAAAGCCAGAGAAAACCCTTGGCGGAAGACTGAAAAACCTGGGCTGTTCCCTGAAAATTTCCGTTGATGCTGGTCGGCAGGGTCTCGATTGCCATTTTCTTTACCGCGGCGCTGGCACCTCCCAAAGATATTCCGGGTTTCAGACCAAATGCTATTGTTGCCGACGGAAGCTGACCCTGGTGGTTAATCGATACCGGTCCTACGCTCTGCCCCGTCTTTACCACCGCGCTCAACGGAATTAAAGCGCCGGTATTAGAATGCAGGTAAAGTTTTGACAGCGCCGATGGGTCCCGCTGATACTGGTCCTGTAATTCCAGTATTACGTTATACTGGTCCTCCGGCATAAAGATGGTGGAAACTTTCCGGGAACCGTAAGCGCTGAAAAGCAGGTCTTCAATCTGGTAGGAAGAGATACCCAACGCCGAAGCCTTATCCCGGTCTATCTCCACTTTAACCTGCGGGTTCTGCATCTGAAGGTCGCTGGAAACATCCTGAATCCCTTCTATGCCTTTCATCTTTTCTTCCAGTATTTCGGTATAACGGTAGAGTTCAGCGGTATTCGGGCTCTGCAGTGTAAATTGATACGGGCTCTTCATCTCGTGGGCGCCGATGGGAATTGCCGGCGGGTTCTGCATAAAGACCTTAATACCCGGAATTCCGGAGATTTCCCCTCTCAACGATTCAATCACTCCGTCCGCGTCCAGGGTACGCTCAACCCTGGGCTTCAAGCGCACGAACATAAAGCCGGTGTTGGCGGTACCCATAAAACCGACCACGTGCATTATCATTTCAACGTTGGAATTACGTCCGATGACCTCGGCCACCGCCCGCTGATGAGCAGCCATGGAATCAAAAGATATCCCCTGGACAGCTTCGGTCTGGGTAAGAAGAACGTTCCAGTCTTCGTTCGGAATAAAACCTTTGGGTATTCTTGCGAAAAGAAAACCGGTGGCAATTAAAACCACAAAACCAATCACGATGGTGACCAACCGGTACTCCATAACCTTCCGCAGGCTCTTTTCGTATCCAAGCCGCAGCCAAGCCAGACCGTTTTCCAAGTAATTATAAAACCGGTTATGCTTCTCACCGACCGGGTGGACTCTCAGGAAACGGCTGCACAGCATGGGCGTAAGAAACAGGGAGATAAACCCGGAAATAAGGATTGCCGCGCTGATGGTAACCGCGAATTCCTTAAAGATGCGCCCTAATACCCCTCCCATAAAAAGGACCGGAACAAAAACCACCACCAGCGAAAGCGTCATGGCGATAATCGTAAAACCGATCTCCTTCGACCCGTTCAGAGCGGCCTGATAGGGCTCTTCCTTATGCTCCACGTGCCGGACGATATTTTCCAGCATGACGATGGCGTCGTCAACCACAAAACCGGTACAGAGAGACAGGGCCATCAGGGAAAGAATATTCAGGCTGAAACCGGAAAAATACATTACGGCAAAAGTGCCGATGATGGACATAGCCAGCGCCGCGCCCGGAATGACGGTCGCCGGCACATTCCGCAAAAAGAGGAATATCACCATTATCACCAGGAGCATCGTGATAAGCAGGGTGAATTTAACCTCGCGTACCGACTCCCGGATGGATTGGGACATATCAAAGAAAATTTCTAATTTTATTGAGGCCGGCAGTTGTGCCTGGAGCTCCGGCAGCAATTTTCTGACCCGGTCCACCACGGCCACCGTATTGGTGCCGGGCTGGCGCTGGATAGCCAGCACAAGGGCACGCTGGTCATTGTTTAACCAGGCGGCCGTCCTAATCTCCTCCACGCTGTCAATCACCTGCGCAACCTCTCCCAGGCGCAGCGGAGATTCGTTGCGATAAGCAATAATCAAATTACGGTAGGCGTCGGCGTTTTCCAGTTGTCCGTTCGATTCAACGGTAAAAGTCCTGGCGCTGCCGTTCAAAACTCCGGTGGGCAAATTTACGTTCCCTGCTTTAATAGCGGCTACGACCTCGTCCATTCCAACCGAGTGCGCGGCCAGTTTCTCCGGGTCGAGTTGAATCCGGACCGCGTATTTCTGCGCCCCGTAGACCTGAACCTGCGCGACACCGTCTACCATGGAAAGACGTTGGGAAATATATTTTGATGCGTAATAATTTACCCTGGAAAGAGGCATCGTTTCCGAAGTAACGTTCAGAAACAGAATCGGCTGAATCGCCGGATTAATCTTCTGGTATGAAGGCGGAGCAGGCATATCGCTGGGTAGTTGATAGGAAGCTATGGATATGGCTGCCTGAACATCCTGGGCGGCCGCGTCGATTTTACGGCTGAGATTAAACTGCAGGGTTATCTGGGTCATCCCGGTAGAACTGGTGGAATTCATGGAGTCCAATCCGGAAATGGCGGAAAATTCTTTTTCCAGCGGAGTGGCGACCGAAGAAGCCATCGTTTCCGGGCTGGCGCCCGGCAAAGCAGCGGTAACCTGGATGGTGGGAAGGTCGATATTGGGCATGGTACTCTGCGGAAGGAGTTTAAACCCAACAACACCGGCCAGCAAAATGGCAATGCTGATTAAAACCGTTGCCACCGGACGACGGATAAATATTTCAGATATACTCATTGTTTTTCTGCCTGTCATTCTGAGGCGTTAGCCGAAGAATCTCGCTGTTAAAAACGAGATCCTTCGCAAAAAAGGCTCAGGATGACACCATTAAAAACCTTAAAGGGTCGCACTACATTATTTCTGGCCTTTAATCGTTACCTTTGCTCCGGGAATCAGGCGCAGCTGTCCGTCGGTCACCACCGTTTCTCCCGGGCTGATTCCTTTTTCCACAATCATCTCGGTCTCCGAAACCGCCGTCGCTTCAACCAGCCGTTTTTCCACCGAAGAATCCGGTTTGACCACAAAGATAAACTGTCCGTCGCTGGCCATCTGGACCGCCGGAGCGGGAACGACCACCACATTCTTCAGGGTGGTCAGACTTAAGACCACGCTCACAAATTGCCCCGGCCAAAGCAGGTTTTCCCTATTATTAAAAACGGCTTTCAGTTCGACGGTACCAGTGTTGGCGGTGACCGCATTATTGATAAAAGTGAGCGAACCAAAGAGTGAACGCGGCTGGCTTCCGGATAAAACCGCTTCCACTTTCAAGGTATGGCTTTTCATAAATTCCCTGACTTCAGTCAGGCGCTGCTCCGGGATGGAAAAAGTAACCAGGACCGGCTGAATCTGGTTAATAACCACCAGGGGTTCCACGCCCACCAGATTACCCTGGTGTACCAGCAGGTTTCCGGTCCGACCGGATATCGGGGCGTAAATCGTGCAGTAACTCAACTGAAGCCGGGCGTTTTCCAAGTCCTGGGTTGCACCCTGTACCATTGCCTCCAACGCAGCCATCTGGGTGTGGATGTTATCGTAATCCGCCTGGGCGACAAATCCTTTCTTTACCAACTCTGCGTAACGGCGCTCCTCCACCCGGGCGTTAAGAAGTTGTGCGTTGTTCCCGGCCAGTCCCGCTTCCATACGGCTGACGGTTATCTTTTTTGGTTCCGGGTCAACCAGGAAAAGTCTCTGCCCTTTGGCAACACTCTGACCTTCGGTGAAATATACGTTAAGCAGCTGCCCGGTAACCCGCGAGGTAACCGAAACGGTGGAATAGGCCTGGACGTTTCCGATGGCGGTCAATTTTACGGGAACATCCTTCGTCGTTGCTGCCACCGCGGTCACCGGCACCTTCTCCGCCACCGGCAATGTTTTTTCTTTCTTGCCGGAACACCCGGGAAGAAAAAACAAAATGATAAGCATAGGAACGAAAACCGGCAGACCGGTTCTTTTTCTCAAAACGTTTCTGTCCATAATTGACTCCCTTGCAATGTAGGGGAGGGGCTGTGCCCCTCCCGCGGGCGGGGATGTAACCCCGCCCCTACAAAAATATTGTCTGTTTGTAAGCCCGCCTTCGTCAAAATTTATCCTTCGGACAGCCGAAGTAATTCGGTAATTACGCCTTTACGTTGTTTCTCGTTCAGACAGGACACCTGCAGGACCTCCTGCAAATGGAGTCCCATCGCCGCAAGCAAAATAATGGCTTTTCGCTCAAATCCAAGCCCGGGCGTAGTAATCTCCGCCATAAATTTCAGACCGTCTTTACGGATGGGCTCAACTAATTTAGGGTTATACGCGATAGCGGCAAGCAAGGCGGACGCACTCCGGTCGGTCCGACAGTTCCGGGCAAGCATGGAAAGAATGTGCGCTTTAATTTCCCGCGCCGGCTCCTCTTTCATTTTAGCTATCTTTTTTATCCGTTCTTCCTCAAAACAGCGAATCAAACGGCTTACCATCGCCTTTAACAAAATCTCTTTGGTGGAAAAATTGTACAGCAGACCTCCCTTGCTGACGCCGGCCTTCCGGGCTACGGAATCAAGCGTCATGTGGGCGGCCCCCACTTTCAGCACAACCGCTTCCGCCGCGTTCAGAATATTATCGTAAGAATTTTTTCTTTTACCCATAAATGTTTCGCTTGATTATTGAAACATATTATACCGTCTGGTTGGTACACTGTCAAATCGCAGCCAAAATAAAATCGGAAAAAAGATTGCGGACTAAACGGAAAATGTCTTCCGGGCGAAAATTTCAACATACACCGGCCGGCCGTAAGCAAAGCTCCAAAAGGTGGAGCGCCGGCGATGACACCGCTGAAAACCAAAACGCCGAAAGAACCTGATGGCTCCTTCGTTGGCGGAATTCGTGCTAAGATGCGCGCCTTTAATCTGTTTTTCCTTAAGACGTTGGAACCAGGCGGTCATGAGTTTTGAACCCAAACCAGCCTGCCGGCATTCATCGTCAATGTTAATATGCAAATGGGCCGGGTATTCTTCTTCCAAATCCGGGTCGCGTTCTCCTTTTACCGTACCGGCCAGCAGAACCGCCAAAATGACCAGTCCCTGGCTGTTTATCCGGTAGCGGCCGAGCAAAATTCCCGGAATTGTCTTGAACAGAACCAACCGGAGCATCGCGCGGGAAAAACTTCTGGTGCTGACCGCTCCCATTATATAGCCCACTACCCTGCCCCCGGATTCTGCCACCAGAATAGATTCCGGCTCACAATCGGTGTAATAACGGGTCAGCAGGTCGGCCAGAAGACGGCAATCAACCCGGCAGGTACGCTCCGGCAGCACTCCGTGAAACGCGGTTGCGCAACTAATCGCTCTTATCCTGGTCCGGTCCGCCGGTTCAAAACCCCTGACCAAAAAAGATTGGTTCGCGGAAGCAGCCATTTTAAATCAAAGCTTTTTCTTTAAAGCTCAAGTAGCCGGTTGCGGTCACGATTATGTGGTCTATCACTTCTATGCCCAAAATCTTTCCGGCCTCCACCAATCTCCGGTTAATCTCCAGGTCGTCCCGGGACGGCTCCGGGTTTCCGGAGGGATGATTATGCGCCATAATAACCTGAGCGGCATGACTGCTCACCGCCGGTTCAAAAACTTCCCGCGGATGAACCAGGCTGGCATTGAGCGAACCCACGGAAATAATCTCCCGTTTTATCTCCTGGTTGCGGCTGTCCAGATAAAAAATGACAAAATGCTCCTTTTTTAATCCTCTTATGTCTTTCAGTTCTTTCCAGACGTCCTCCGGTTTCAGGAACAGGCTGGAAATTTTCCCCTTTAAGAAGCGCCGGCCCAGTTCAAAACAGGCCAGAATCTCGCACGCCTTGGCCGGTCCGATGCCGGAAATTTTCCGAATTTCAGCGTAAGACGCAAAAGACAATCCCTCGGATTTACAATTCCGGAGTACCCGGCCGGCCAAATCAAGCGCGTTTTCGTTCTTGCCGCCGGTCCTTAAAATAATAGCCAGCAATTCCCGGTTGGAAAGACGCGCCGGACCATACTTAATTAATTTCTCCCGGGGCCTCTCCACCCTGGCCAAGTCCCTTATCATTAACTTCCGGTTTTCTGCCATTCGCGAAAATATGTTATCAGTCAAACGGCGGGAACGTCAAATCGTTTTCGTTATTTGGCTTGTTTTAAAAACTAGAGTTTCCGGGTGAAAAATGATAGTTTTGGAACTTTTTAGTTGACAGACACATGCCTTGAAGTATAATATGATAAATAAGAAACGAATGCGCAGTACTAAACAGCATTTTATGCCGGGAGGCCAAATGAAAAGAGTGAGGAATTTGTGCGCGGCGGTGGCGGGTTTTGCGGTAATCTTAGGGTTGGGTTCCATCGCGCAGGCCGGGGTCGGCTTAACGCTCAAAGGCGGAACAACCGGCGCGGGCGGTGACTTAACGTTCAAGCTGAACGATAATCTCAACCTGCGTGCCGGGGTCAGCGCTTTTAATACAACTCAGGACATCAACGAAGCGGACGCCGACATTAACCTGCTCAATGTCCCGATACTGCTCGACTGGCATCCTTTTAAAGACAGCGGCTTCCGTGTTTCGGGCGGCGTGATGTTCACCGACAATTATCTGAAAATCTCAGACCAGAACAAGACCGTGACTATTAACGACGTTGATTACGCCGTCACTGACATCCGCGGCAAGATTGATTTCGACAACACGGTCGGCCCTTATATTGGAATCGGGTGGGGCAACGCCGTTCACGCCTCTTCGCACTGGTATTTTTCCGCAGACCTCGGTGTTGCCTACGTCGGTTCGCCGGACGTCAGTCTCCGCGCCACCGCGAGCGACCCCCTTCTGCAAACGGAACTGGACAACAACATCGCGGAACAAATAAAAACATACAAGGACGACGCCGACCAGTTCCAGCTCTATCCGGTGATAACCATCGGCCTTTCGTACTCGTTCTAACGCTGCAAAATTTTGACAGTAACAGCGCAGGTATGCTTTAATATTATCAATAATTAAACGGGGAGGTCGTAAGAGCGGCCTGAGAGTTCTGAGAAGTAAACAGATAACCCGCAGAACCTGATCTGGGTAATACCAGCGGAGGGAAGAAGCATGAACCTGGACACCCCTTATTGCATGCGATACCGCCTGCCTAAGGGGTTTTTTATTGCCTCCGCGATTTATCCTCTTCAGGTCAAAAGGCCCGCCTTCGCAATACGGATGCCTCGTTCCAAGCGGCTCTGCCGCTACGAGGCATCCTTGCTACGGCGGACGAAGGAGGAAGATGTTCAGCAAGATAACGGAGGCGCAGGTAAGCCGGGCGATTGTCAAAGAATTCAGCCGGTGGTTTGACGAGTATATCGTTTCGGACGTCATCGTAGTTGGGGGTGGACCGAGCGGACTGATAGCGGCGCGCGACCTGGCAAACGCCGGACTGAAAACATTGGTGATTGAGAGTAACAACTACATCGGAGGGGGTTTTTGGGTCGGCGGTTATTTCATGAATACACTGACCTTCCGGGCCCCGGCCGATAAGTTTCTTGACGAGTTAAAGATACCTTACAAAAAAGCAACGGACGGCCTGTTTACCGCGGACGGTCCAACCGCCTGTTCAAAACTCATCTCCGCCGCCTGCGATTCCGGGGCCAGAATTCTGAACCTCACCAAATTTGACGATGTGGTTTACCGCAACAACCAGGTGGAAGGAGCGGTAATTAACTGGGCTCCGGTTTCCGCCCTGCCCAGGCAAATCACCTGCGTCGACCCCATCGCCCTGGAAACAAAAGTCGTAATCGATGCCACCGGCCATGACGCCTGGGTAGCCAAAAGCCTGGAAAAAAGAGGTTTGCTGAAACTACAAGGTTACGGCCCGATGGATGTCAACACCTCAGAGAACCTCGTCGTGGAAAAAACAGGCGAAATACACCCCGGTCTCTTTGCGGTCGGAATGGCGGCGGCTTCCGTATACGGCATACCGCGTATGGGACCTACTTTCGGGGGAATGTTGTTTTCGGGTAGGAAAGCCGCTCAGGAAATAAAACGGAAACTATCAAAGTAACACCCCTCCAGTTGCAGCGCCCGGCAAATCGCGCATAAGTTTCCGGGCGCTGCCACGTCGCACAATAACAAAACTTGACAGCGTATTTCAGATGATGCTACAATTTCAGTATAAGCAGAATATTATGAATAATCAGCTTATGCTGATAAAAAAGGGAGGCGTAAATGGCTAAGCAAAAAAAGAAAAACTCGGGTTGTGCACTGCTGGGCAAAGAATTGGGTTGCTGCAAGGTTGAATCGCTGATTAGCGTTGACAAACGGGGACAGATGGTGCTCCCCAAAGAAATCAGAGATAAGGCGGGCATTCGGCCGGGTGATAAGTTGGCGATTGTAAGCTGGGGAAAAGAAAAAACTTGCTGCATCTCTTTAATTAAAGCCGAGAGCCTTGCCGGCATGGTAGAAGAGATGCTCGGGCCGATCATGGGAGAAATATTGAAGAAATAACTATGGAGGCAGCAAATGGATGAGAAAGAGATAAAGAAAGCGGTAAGAAAAGGCTACGCCGGAATAGCCAAGAAAATCAGTTCTTGTTATTCGCCCGGATACTCTACCGAAAACATCAGCAAAAAAATCGGGTACACCCAGGAAGAGATTGGGGCGGTTCCTGAAGGCGCAAACCTGAACCTTGGATGCGGTAATCCGCTCGCGTTCGCTTCCCTAAAAGAGGGCGAAACCGTCCTTGACCTTGGTTCGGGTGCGGGCTTCGATTCTTTCCTTGCCGCCAAAAAAGTCGGCAAAAGCGGCAAGGTCATCGGTGTGGATATGACGCCGGAGATGATTGAAAAAGCGAGAGAGAACGCTAAGAAAGGCAGCTACGGAAATGTTGAGTTCAGGCTCGGGGAAATTGAGAGCCTGCCTGTTGCTGAAAATTCCGTTGATATGGTTATTTCAAACTGCGTTATAAACCTGTCGCCGGATAAGAAAAAAGTCTTCCGGGAGGCATTCCGGGTTCTGAAACCGGGAGGTCAATTGATGGTTTCCGACCTTGTTTTGGTAAAGGAACTCCCAGGTTGCCTCAAAAATTCTATTCAGGCGTATGTCGGCTGTCTTGCCGGAACGACAAAGAAAGACGAATACTTGAGAACAATAAGGGCGGCGGGATTTCAGGAGGTACGGATACTCGAAGAAGCGGCATTTCCGGTTGAATTTATGGCTAACGACCCAACCGCAAAAGCGGTCATTGAAGATTTAAACATACCAGCCGAAAAGTTAAGAGAAATTGCAGGTTCGGTTGTAAGTATAAAGGTTTTTGGGTCTAAACCAAAATGATTTCTGACTACTTAAGAGGTGAATAATGGCTAAAATACTGGTGATCTATTACTCCCGGAGCGGAAATACCAAAAAGATGGCGGAGATGGTGGCGCGGGGAGCCAAAGACAAAAGCGCCGAGGTTAACCTGAAGGAAGTTGCCGAGGTCAAGCCAGAAGACCTGCTTGGTTACGACGGCATCATTATCGGTTCGCCCACCTACTACGGTACGCTTGCCTGGGAAGTAAAGAAACTCCTGGACGAGAGCGTGAAGTTCCACGGAAAACTAGAGGGAAAAGTCGGCAGCGCTTTCAGTTCCGCAGCCAACATCGGCGGCGGCAACGAAACAACCATTCTAAGTATTCTGGAGGCGATGCTTATTCACGGAATGGTTGTCCAGGGTTCTTACGGCGGGGATCATTACGGACCGGTGGCGATCGGCATGCCGGACCAGCGGGCGAAAGAACAGTGTCTAGCGTTGGGCGACCGTATTGCGCGGCTGGCAAAGAAACTGGCTGGATAAATTTGAACTAAAACCATTGATTTAAGAAAAAGACTTGACAAGATTTGTTTTGTAAGATTATAATATTACCAAAATCATTAGAATAGTAATCAATCATCAAAATGATAAAGATAAATCAAAAAACGGAAAAAGGAATCAGTCCTGAAAAGGACTACATCATCCGCCAGCAGAAAGTCCGCATGGTCATGTGTTGCTGTATGCGGAAATTCTCGCTGGTAACGAGGAGAAGCCAATTTATGTAACATTGGATTCTTCAAAAAGAAAGATTTAAAAAGCCCGTTACCAGACAAAAAAGGTAACGGGCTTTTTTATTTCAAGGTCGCCGCAGCGCAGGGCTATGGCGACCGAAGGAGAGTGCATGGAAGAGAACAAAAAAAGCATAAACGAATCGATTGTAAGCGATATCGCCAAAAAAATACTAAGTATTAAATACGGTTCAATTACAATTACGGTCCACAATTCCAGAATAGTCCAGACGGAAATAGCGGAAAAGGAACGTTATGAAAGCGCCTGGCTGATTGAGAAAGGAGGTGGTATCTAATCCAAAAATAGTGTTTGACTGCACCGGACCACCGGAAAAACAAAAAGAGAACAAAAGCCGAGATGACCAAACGACTGGAAGATCAGGCGCAACCTCAGGAGATTTGAATGAAGTTCGTTAAGTTAGTTTTTGGAATTGCGGTACTGGCGGTCGCCCTATCGTCAGGCATTGCGTACGCAGGAGTTCCGTTCACCAATATCGAAGGAGTCGGCGGAGTGGCTTTAAACCCGCTGGCCTATCCGGCCTTAGATTCCAGCGGGACCGACACCCAAGCCTTCAGCAAGCCGAGGTTTGGAATCTGGTACGTCAGCCTTCCGGCAAAAGGCGTAAAGACCGACTGGACAAGCATCGGAATCTCGGATACGTTGTTCAAGCATCTGGAAATTTCGTACAGTTACGAAACCATCGCCGTCTCGGCTCTAACCAATAACCTGCACAAGAACAATTTAGGAGCCAAACTGCTGCTGGTTCCGGAAAATGCCGGTGGCAATAAGTTCATCCCGGCGGTATCCGTCGGCGGCGTCTGGAAAAGCACGTCCGGCCTTGACCTCCCGACCGGATCAAGCGTTGATGACAGCGGGACCGATGGGTACCTTGTTGTAACCAAACTGATTACACAGCTGCCTAAACCGGTCCTGATTTCCGGAGGCATACTCCAGACCAGCGGTAGGGCCACCGGGGTGTTCGGTTATGACGATGAAAGCGACACGGTCTTCTTCGGCAACGCCGACATAATCGTAACCAATAACCTGGTGCTGGGTGTGGAATACAAACAGGGAGCGGAATTCAACGATTACAAGAACGCCGATTACTGGAACGCGCACCTTGCCTACCTGGCAAACAAAAACCTTTCGCTCATAGCCGCTTATCTCAACGCGGGAGATGAAAAATCAACCAGCAAAGCCGGCTTGGGCGAAGGTTTCGTGCTGAGCGCCCAGTATTCGTTTTAAGGTTACCGGATAAGAAACGGGGAAGGGGCAGCGCGCCGCCCCTTCCCCACAACAAATGGAGGTTACAAATGTCGGAAGAAAAGAAAAACGGTTTGAGGTTTGAAACCATTGCGCTGCACGGGGGCCAGGTACCTGATCCCGTAACAGGAGCACGCGCAGTGCCGATTTATCAGACTACGTCGTACGTATTCAAAGATACGGACCACGCGGCCAACCTCTTCGCGCTCAAAGAATTCGGGAACATTTACAGCCGGATTATGAACCCGACCAACGACGTCTTTGAACAACGCGTCGCACAGATTGAGGGAGGAACCGGCGCCCTGGCGGTTGCGTCCGGTCAGGCGGCGGAAACACTCGCGCTGCTGGCAATTACACAGGTGGGAGACGAGATTGTCTCGGCAAATAACTTGTACGGCGGTACGTACGAGCTCTTCCACTACACCTTTCCCAAACTCGGCCGACACGTGAAGTTCGTTGATTCCACAAAACCCGCCGAGTTCAAGAAATCAATCACGGAAAAGACGCGGGCGGTCTATGCCGAGACTATCGGCAACCCGAAACTGGACGTGCCTGACTTTGAGGCGATTGCCAAAGTGGCGCATGAGGCTGGAATCCCGTTTGTGGTGGACAACACCGTGGGCGTCGGAATCGTGCGGCCGTTCGATTACGGCGTGGACATCCTGGCCACCTCTGCCACCAAGGCCATCGGCGGACACGGCACCTCAATCGGCGGCATCATTGTCGATTCCGGAAAGTTCAACTGGGGCAACGGAAGGTTCCCGGAATTTACCGAACCGGACCCAAGTTACCACGGCCTGAAGTTCTGGGAAGTCTTCGGAAATTTTCCCGGCCTCGGCAACGTCGCGTTCATCATCAAGACGCGCGTGCAACTGCTGCGGGACCTTGGCCCGGCCCTAAGCCCGTTCAACGCGTTCCTGTTCCTTCAGGGACTGGAAACGCTTCCGCTGCGGCAGGCTAAACATTCCGAAAACGGGCTGGCGGTCGCTCGTTTCCTGAAAAAGCACCCTGCAGTCGCCTGGGTAAACTACCCCGGCCTTGAAGACAACCCCAACCACGCGCTTGCCGAAAAGTATCTGAAGGGCAACTACGGCGCCATCGTTGGATTTGGAATTAAGGGCGGGCTTGAAGCCGGAAAAAAGTTCATAAATTCGGTCAAACTCTTTTCGCACCTGGCCAACATCCTGGACGCGAAAAGCCTGGTTATCCACCCGGCCTCAACAACTCACCAGCAGTTGACTCCGGAGGAACAAAAAGAGACCGGCGTAACGGAGGATTACATCAGACTGTCGGTCGGACTGGAATCAATCGAGGATATCCAAGAAGACCTCGAACAGGCACTGAAACAAGCGGTGCTATAAAAACAAAAAAGCCCGCCTATGTATAATAACTATGGCGCGGCAAAGCCCGCCTTCGCAATGCGGACGCCTCGTTTCCCGGCGGCTTCGCCGCCCCGAGGCGTCCATGCTACGGCGCGGCAAAGGAGAAAACATGAGCAAAATATACGCGGACATAACCAAAACGGTGGGAAGAACACCGCTGGTAAAAATCAACCGGTTGACGAATGGTTTACACGCCACGGTACTGGTAAAACTGGAATCTTTCAACCCGCTCTCCAGCGTAAAAGACAGAATCGGCGTGGCGCTGATTGAAACAGCCGAAAAACAGGGCTTGCTTAAAAAGGACACAGTCATCATCGAACCGACCAGCGGCAACACCGGCATATCTCTTGCCTTCGTCGCCGCCGCCAAAGGATACCGTCTGATACTTACGATGCCGGACACCATGAGCATCGAGCGCAGGCAGCTGCTGAAGATTCTCGGTGCGGAACTGGTGCTGACCGAAGGCGCGAAAGGCATGAAAGGCGCGGTTCAGAAGGCCGAAGAACTTAAGGCCGCGACACCCAACAGTTTCGTCCTGCAGCAGTTCGAAAACCCGGCAAACCCGGAAATCCACCGGAAGACGACCGCCGAAGAAATCTGGAATGACACGGATGGAAACATAGACGTGTTTGTCTCCGGCGTAGGTACCGGCGGGACGGTCACCGGCGTGGGAGAGGTATTGAAAAAGAGAAGGCCGTCGGTAAAGATTGTCGCCGTTGAGCCGGTCGATTCGCCGGTGCTCTCCGGCGGCGAACCCGGCCCGCACAAAATCCAAGGGATAGGCGCCGGTTTCATACCAGGCGTCCTGAACCGGTCAATCATCGATGAGATTATCCAGGTAAGCAACGAGAACGCGGGAATAGTAGCCAGGAAGCTGGCACGCGAAGAAGGTATCTTCGTCGGCATATCCAGCGGAGCGGCGTTGTGGGCCGCCCTTGAAATCGCCAAAAGAAAGGAATCTAAAGGGAAGACGATTGTTGCGGTACTTCCTGACACCGGCGAAAGATACCTTTCCACCTGGCTCTTCCAGGAATTTGCGGATTAGGCAACGCCGAAAATTACGGTGAATACACAGAATTAAAAATATGTTTTTTGTTACCGAATTCTTGCTGTCGCAATGCCGGTAAGAAGGTGTTATAATATATTTCATGGAAAAAAACGGAAGGGGTAAAACAAAACAGAAAGTGGAAACGCTGGCCTTACACGCCGGCCAGGAACCGGACCCGACCACCGGTTCGCGGGCGGTGCCGATATACCAGACAACCAGTTATGTCTTTAAAAATACCGCGCACGCGGCCGACCTCTTCGCCCTGAAAGAATTCGGTAATATTTATACCCGAATACAGAACCCGACCACCGACGTCCTGGAAAAGCGGCTTGCCGCCCTGGACAACGGTACCGGCAGCCTGGCGGTTGCTTCCGGCCAGGCGGCAATTACCCTGGCGATACTTAACATCACCAAATCCGGCCAGAATATCGTCTCCACCAGTTATCTCTACGGCGGGACCTACACTCTTTTTCACTACACCCTGGCCCGATTTGGAATTGAAGTAAGGTTCGTGGACTCCGCCGACCCGAAAAACTTTGCCGCCGCCATCGACAAAAATACCCGGCTCCTTTACCTGGAATCCATCGGCAACCCTAAAAATAACGTTGACGATTACCCAGCAATCGCGGCCGTCGCCCACAAACAGGGCATCCCGCTGATAATCGACAACACCGTTTCACCGCCGCCGCTCCTGAAACCTTTTGACCTGGGCGCGGACATCATCGTTTATTCGCTGACCAAATTCCTGGGCGGACACGGAACCAGCATCGGCGGCGCCATTGTGGACGGCGGCGCCTTTAACTGGGCCAACGGAAAGTTTCCAGAACTGACCGAGCCGGACCCGTCTTACCACGGCCTCTCTTTCTGGCAGGCCTTCGGCAATCACGATAAAGCGGTGGCGCCGGGCCTGACTTACATTCTTAAAGCGCGGGTCAATCTCCTCCGGGACCTCGGCCCCTGTATCTCGCCTTTCAACTCCTTCCAGATTATCCAGGGAATTGAAACCCTGCCCTTGCGGGTGCGCCAGCATTCCATCAACGCCCTAACCTGCGCGGCCTGGCTGGAAAAACATCCGGCCGTCTCCTGGGTAAATTATCCCGGACTTCCCGGGCATCCGGACCACGAAAGGGCAAAGACCTTCCTGAAAGAAGGCTTCGGCGGTATCCTCGGGTTCGGGATTAAAGGCGGCAAGGAAGCAGGTCGTAAATTGATTGAATCGGTAAAACTGATATCGCACCTGGCCAATATCGGCGACGCCAAAACCCTGATTATCCATCCGGCCAGCACCACGCACCAACAGCTGACCCCGGCGGAACAGGTCAGCACCGGCGTTACCGAAGATTACGTCCGGCTCTCGGTGGGATTGGAGAACACCGAAGACATCATCGCGGACCTTGACCAGGCCCTGGGCAAAAGTCAGAAATAATTAACTTCATTGGACGCAGATTACCACAGATAAACGCAGATACAGATTATTAAAGATTACTTTAAAGAAGTGCTCTAAAGAATTACTCTTAAATTATCTCTTAATCATTATCTTGTTATTTCTGCGCTTATCTGCGTCCAAAAGAAATCCCTATACAATTAAATTATGGAAAAACTGCCGGAACTCGGGAAAATCCACCCGGAATTTTTTGACCGGGTTATCTATCCGCGCCTGGGCGCCAAGGATAAAAATGTCATCATCGGACCGCGCCACGGCGTTGATTACGGCGTGGTGAAGATTGGCGATACCTGCCTCGCGTTCTCGACCGACCCGTTCTTCATCGTCCCGGCATACGGATTCAGCCGGGCGGCCTGGTTTGCTTTTCACATTATCTGCTCGGACGTCGCCGTATCCGGACTGAAACCCCGGTACCTTACCGTCGATCTTAATCTTCCGCCGGAAATAACCGAAGCGCAGTTAACGGAAATGTGGGAATCGGTCCACCGGGAAGCCGAGAAATACAACATCAGCATTATCACCGGCCACACCGCCCGTTACGCCGGCTGCAACTATCCGATGGTGGGCGGCGCCACCGCCATCGCCCAGGGAACCGAAGCGGAACTGCGCGGTCCCCACCGGGTAAAGATTGGCGACCAGATTATTATAACCAAGGGGCCGGCCATTGAAACAACCGGGCTGCTGGCCATCTCTTTTCCCGAAAAATTCCAGGCGGCTTTTGGAGCGGACTTTCAAAAGAAGGCCCAGGACGTATTCTTCCAGATGTCCGTCATGGACGACTGCGCCGTCGCCCGGGAGTTCCCGGGAGTGCGGGTAATGCACGATGCCACCGAGTGCGGAATATGGGGAGGCCTCTATGAAATGGCGCGGGCCGGCAAATACGGGATAAAGGTTGAACAGGATTTAATCGTAAAGCAGGAGGTTATCATCAAGACCTGCGAACACTTCCAAATTGACCCATTCGCAACCATCAGCGAGGGCACGCTCATCGCCGTGGTGGACCCCAAAGAAGCCGGAGAGCTGGTATCGGCGTTTACGAAAAACAACATCTTAAGCAGTATCGTCGGCGAAGTCACCGGGCAAGAAGACGGCCTGAAAATTACCGCGGGCAACCACGCCTTTAACCTGGAACACCCAAAAACCGACCCATACTGGGCAATAACGGAAAAACTTGCCCGACTGATTTAAAAAGAAAAAAATGAACGATGAATAAAATCCGGAAGCGTGGCCTTTTGTTGGTTTTGGTTTTTGGTCTTCTGGCGTCTGCCGCCTTAGCAGCCGATAATCCGGGTCTTTGCCCGGTCCTGGGCAAAAAAGCATCCCTGTCCAATTCTTGTAAATACGGCGGGGAAACATATTACTTTTGCAACCCGGAGTGCGTCATCAATTTCCAAAAAGACCCGGAAAAATACCTCAGCCGGATAAAAAAAATCACGTTACTTGCCCAAACTTATTCGTTTCTTCCGTTAGAAATAAAGATGAAGCAGGGTGACATCGTACAGATAACCTTCATCGCTAAAAACGTTAATCGCAGCCTGATAATAAAAGAGTACGGCATAAACGTTTCGGTCATACAGAATGAAGAAAAAAAGATAGAATTTCTGGCCGACAAAAAAGGAACATTCATATTTCGCTCCCCGCTTGTTTATGTCGGGAAAAAATCCGAAATGACCGGCCGGTTAATCGTCGAATGAGTTGAACTATGCCCAGAGACCCGATTTGCGGTATGGAAGTCAAAAAAACCGGGGCTATTACGCTCACGCAAAACGGCCTTACCTATTATTTTTGCAGCCCGCACTGCAAGCAAAAATTCCTGGCAAAGCCCCCTGCCGTAAAATCAACCGCCGGAGACAAAGCTGTTTACACCTGCCCGATGCATCCGGAAATCAGGCAGGATAAACCCGGAGATTGCCCGAAATGCGGAATGCATCTGGAGCCGGTAAACCCTGAACCGGAAAATAACGAAGAAGATAAACAACTCCGCCTTTTATCCCGCAAATTTTGGACCGGACTGCTTTTCGCAACCCCAATCATCATTCTGTCTGCCGGAAATATGCTTCCGCCCATAGCAAAAAAATCAGCTATCCTCTACCCGGTCTCTGCCTGGATTCAATTTCTGCTGGTCACCCCGGTCGTATTTTGGTCCGGCGGTTTTTTATTTGTCCGGGCGTGGAAATCTATTGTAAATAGAAGTTTAAATATGTTTACTTTGATTGCCCTGGGCGTAGGGGCCTCCTACGGCTATAGCACAATCGCTCTTTTACTACCGCGGCTCTTTCCGGATTCGCTTAAAAAGATGGGAAATATCGACCTTTACTTTGAAGCGGCCGCGGCCATTACGGTTCTGGTTGTCCTGGGACAGCTGTTGGAAGCGAAAGCCCGCAGCCGGACCGGCCGGGCCGTTAAAGCGCTGCTGGGCCTGGCGGCAAAAAATGCCCACCGTATCCGCGCTGGTGTCGAAGAGGATGTTCCCATCGATACCATTCAACGGGGAGATATTCTCCGGGTGCGCCCCGGAGAGAAAATTCCGCTGGACGGCGCGATAGTTGAAGGGCAAAGCGCCGTAGATGAATCGATGATTACCGGCGAGCCCATCCCGGTTGTAAAAAATATCGGAGACAAGGTTGTGGGCGCGACCGTCAACCAGACCGGAACATTCTTAATGCGCGCCGAAAAAATCGGCTCCGAAACATTGCTGTCGCAGATTGTCCGCATGGTTTCGGAAGCCCAGCGAAGCCGCGCGCCGATTCAAAAACTGGCCGACCGGGTCTCCGGTTATTTTGTCCCGGCTGTCATCACAATTTCCGTATTCGCTTTCATAATTTGGTTTCATTGGGGACCGAACCCAAAACTGGCCTATGCTTTTGTCAACGCCATTGCCGTTCTGATTATCGCCTGTCCCTGCGCCCTTGGATTGGCCACACCCATGTCAATCATGGTCGGGGTGGGCCGGGGCGCCCAGACGGGCATTTTAATTAAAAACGCGGAAACAATTGAAAAATCGGAAAAAATCACCCACCTTCTAATCGACAAAACCGGCACGCTGACCGAAGGAAAGCCCTACGTAACGGCCGCCGTTCCGGCTCCGGGTTGGGACAGGCAGGAATTTTTAAGCCTGGCCGCTTCCCTGGAACAGGGCAGCGAGCACCCTTTGGCACGGGCCATTGTTGATTTTGCGCGCGAACGCGACGCGAAAATTCTTTCCGCGTCCGATTTTAAATCAATCATCGGCCAGGGAATAAAAGGAAATGTCAACGGTAAATCCGTTATCGTCGGTAAACAAAAATTTATCGAAGAAATGAAAATAAACATCCCCGAAGAGTTGAGCGACCAGGCTGCCGTTTTGCGAAATCAAGCCCAAACCATTGTTTGGGTTGGGATTGGAGGCAAAATAGCCGGAATTCTGGGAATTTCAGACCCAATTAAAAAAACCACGCCCGCTGCGATAGAAGCGCTCCATAAAATGGGGTTAAAAATCATCATGCTAACCGGCGATAACCATAAAACAGCCGGGGTGATTGCCAAACAATTGAACCTTGATGGTTTTCAGGCGGAACTGGAACCAAAAGACAAGCGGGAAATAGTGCGAAAATTCCAGCAGGACGGAGCCGTCGTGATGATGGCCGGTGACGGCATTAACGATGCGCCCGCTTTAGCCCAAGCCGAGGTAGGCGTAGCCATGGGCACCGGAACCGACGTGGCCATTGAAAGCGCCGGCATAACGCTGGTCAAGGGAGACTTGGGCGGAATCGTTAAAACTTTGCGCTTAAGCCGGAGCGTCATGAAAAACATCAGGCAAAACCTGTTCTTTGCCTTTATTTATAACGCCATCGGCATTCCGGTCGCCGCCGGAGTCCTATACCCGTTTTTCGGCTTGCTCTTAAGCCCGATAATTGCCGGAACAGCCATGAGTTTCAGTTCGGTTTCCGTTATCGGCAATTCTTTACGGCTGCGCAATTTGAAACTTTGATCGGTCATTTGACACACTATACTGGGGTAGGGTATAATCTGACTAAAACGATAAGGATACTCAAGTATGATTACCGAACGGGAAATGAAAAAACTGCAGCCGCGGCTCAAAAAGATTGAAGGCCAAATCAAGGGCATCAGCCGTATGGTAGAAAATGGCGAATACTGCGTTGATATCCTGCAGCAGATTTCCGCGGTCGCCGGAGCCCTGAAGGCTGCCGGCCTGCTCGTCCTGGAAAACCATATCAACACCTGCGTGCGGCAGGCGATGGTCTCCCGGAACAGCCGGAAGGTCAAAGATAAGGTCGAAGAACTAATGGAAATCTATAAAAAATTCACCGGTTGAGAAATGAAAAAAGTTATCACAAAAGGAGGACGTATGGTTACTTTGAGGAAAAGTTGGTGGCTGGTGGTATTGTTTCTTGGTCTTTCGGTTTCTTTTGCATCGGCGGCCGTTAAGAGCATAAAAGGCCCTGGCGATATTAGCGCACAAACAGGTAATAGCTCAACGGTAAAAGCCCCAAGCCAGATAAAGGAGTTCACAGTAATTGCCAAGAAATATGAGTTCAACCCGGCGGAAATAAGGGTTAAGCAGGGTGACACCGTAAGGATAATCCTTGCTCCCAAAGACGCTACCCACGGCTTCATGATTAAAGAATATAACATAAACATATCGGCCAAAAAGGGAGAGACAAAACAGGTGGAGTTTCTGGCTGACAAGACGGGAACCTTTGTCTTCCGCTGTTCGGTCTTCTGCGGTATGGGCCATTTTAAAATGCAGGGCAAATTAATCGTGGAATAGGATGAAGACCAGACTTTGTAAACTTAACGCGGTCACCTTCACACTACGGACGCCTTAAACAAAGCGGCTTTGCCGCACCGGCATCCATGCTATGGCGGCCGAGGGAGAATAAGATGAAGAGAATTCTGAAGGGTAGTTTGTTGCTAATGTTGGTTTTCGGTCTTCTGCTTCCGCTTGCTTCAGCCGTGGAAAATCCGGGTATCTGCCCGGTACTGGGCGGAAAGGCATCCCCGTCTGTCTCCTATCAATATAAGGGGAAAACCTACTATTTCTGCTGCGCGGCGTGCATCAGCGACTTTAAGAAGAACCCGGAAAAATATCTCAGCCGGATAAAAGAATTTAACGTAGTCGCCAAAAAATACGCGTTTGTTCCGGCGGAAATAAGGGTAAAACAGAACGACATCGTGAGGATAAACTTCACCTCGGAAGACGTTGCTCACGGCCTGACGATCAAGGAATACGGCATAAACGTTCCGGTCAATAAAGGTGAAACAAAAAAGATAGAGTTTCTGGCCGACAAAAAAGGAACTTTTGTCTTCCGTTGCTCCGTCTTTTGCGGCTTCGGTCATTCCGGAATGACCGGCAAATTAATCGTGGAATAGGATGAAGACCAGACTTTTACTAATTTGCGTCTCGCTTCTTTTAGTAATCTCCGGTTGCGCCGGTCCGGCCACCAAAGTTGAGAAAGCCGAAAGAGAAAAGATTGCCCGGGTTGAAAAACAGTACCGGCCGAAAGACGCCAGACCCCAATTGCCGGTCTTGACCGCCGATTCGGAACTCAAAGATTTTGTTAAGTACGCGGTCCTCAACAACCCCAGAGTGGAAGAGGCTTTCTACCAGTGGAAAAACGCGGTGGAGGCGATTAACGCCTCCAAGTACCCGGCCAATCCCCAGCTTTCACTTTTGGATTTTAACAGCGTCATAGATTCTTTGATGCCCGGCATCATGTTTACGATACCGGCGCCCGGCAAGCTTTCCCTTTCCGGCGAAGCGGCTTCCCTGGAAGCCGGCAAAAATAGTCATCTTTTTGAAGCAGCGGTCTTTCAAACCGCTTTCCGGGTAAAAGAAATTTCCTATCAGTTCTGGGTCCTGGAAGAAAAGATTACACTCACGGAAGATATATTAAAACTTCTTCAAGCACAGGAAAACGTGAGTTTAGCCAGGGTAAAGACCAACGAGTCATCCCTGCTTGACCCGATTACAATCCAGATTGAAAAAGAGAAGCTGGCCAATATGCTGGCGAACTTTAAAGATTCCGAAAAAGTGTTGATTGCCCAATTCGGCGCCGCTTTAGGCATACTCCAATCTGACCGGATTCCAAAACCGCCAGCCGCCCTGCCCTTCACCGAAGCAGGTTTTTCGGAAAAAAATATCTGGGAATCCGTCCAGGCCAAAAACCCCCGCCTGGCTCTCCTGCGAAACGAGATAGAACAGAGTGAAGTTTATGTTAAGTTGGCATACAAGGAGCAATGGCCTGATTTTAATATCGGTTTGATGCAGGGCCTCTTTTCCGGAATGGCTCTCACCAGGCCCTTGCTGTCAATATCAATTCCCTGGCCGGGAAAAGCCGCCAGCCAGATTGCCGCTTCCAAGAGCACCGTAAAGATGACGGAAGCGGCCTTTTCGGCCGAGGAACTGGATTTAGCCGCAGGGCTGGCCGACGGGCTCTTCCGCTGGAGACAGGCAGACCGGGAAGTGAAACTCTACCGGGAAAACCTCCTGCCAAAAAGCCGAGCGGCCACCCAAATAGCTCAATCCGGGTATCAAACGGGAAAGACCAATCTGGCCGACTTATTGAACGCGGAACGGACTTTTCTTGACTTTTCCGTTAATTACCTTTCGGCGCAAGGATTAAGAGAAATAACCTTAAACGAAATATCCCTCTCTATCGCCGGTGTCTCACCGGAAAAAGAAATGTTGTTTTAAAACTGTAGGGGCGGGGTTGAATCCCCGCCCGCGGGCTGTGCCCGCCGTAGCTTTAGCGTAGGCGGGAGGGGACGTAGCCCCTCCCCTACATAGAAACCGTATGAAAAAGAAAAATATAATAATCAGCGTCCTTGTTATCTTACTGGTCTTGATTGCCGCGATCGGAATTATTCCCCACTCCCGAAAACAACCGCCGGAAAAAGACCGGAAGATTCTTTTCTACCGCAACCCGATGAACCTCGAAATTACTTCGCCGGTCTTCAAAAAGGACGAGATGGGTATGGACTATCTTCCGGTGTACGAGGAAGAAGCGAAACCAACAGCGCCGGAAGGGATGCAAATCAGCCCGGAGAAACAACAGCTGGT
Organism: Candidatus Ratteibacteria bacterium; assembly: GCA_041653615.1. Lineage (GTDB taxonomy): Bacteria > Ratteibacteria > UBA8468 > MWAK01 > MWAK01 > JAHJUB01. The sequence goes on along the minus strand of JBAZEZ010000005.1, from coordinate 46,179 downwards.
TGGAATCAAGACCACCGAGGTAAAGAAACAGGACTTGACGCGTGAAATCCGCACGGTGGGCAAAATCGCCTACGACCCCGACCTGTACATAGCCCAGGAAGAATTTCTGCAGGCGCTAAAGATGGAAGAAACATCCGGCGCCGATTCCGAGTCCGAAGCAAAAAAAGAAGCGGTTGCCCTTACTGATGCCGCCAAGCAAAAACTCTTGTTGATGGGCATGGATAAAAACCAGGTTCGAAAACTGGTCTGGGAACGAAAACCGCAGAGCAACCTCTACCTGGCGGAAGGTCAGAAAACAATCTGGGCCTATCTCTCCGTTTATGAATACGATATGGGCCTGGTTAAAAACGGCCTGCCGGTGGAAATAACCGCGACCGCCTTTCCCGGCGAAGTCTTTGCCGGAAAGATTGCCGCCGTCAGTCCGGTACTTGACCCAGCGACCAGAAGCGTCCAGGCCCGTACGGAAATTGGAAATCCGGGCGGCAAATTGAAACCGGGCATGTTCGTCAACGCCCGGGTAAAAATCTCCCTGGGCAAAAAGCTGGCGGTTCCGGAAGAAGCGGTGGTGAATACCGGTGAACGCAACGTAGTATTTCTGGCTACCCCGGACGGCTATTTCCAATCCCGAGACGTGACCCTGGGCAATAAGGCCGAAGGTTATTACGAAGTACTCTCCGGTTTAAAAGAAGGCGACGCGGTTGTCTCCTCCGGTAATTTCTTCGTTGATTCGGAAAGCCGGCTTAAATCAGCGGTAAACCAATAAGAAACTGGACGCAGATATACGCAGAAAATACAGGATAATACTAAGGGATAATTTTAGAGTATTTCTTAGCAATTCTCTGAATTAATCTTTAATATGTATCCGCAATTATCTGCCGTAATCTGCGTCCAAAAATTACTATGGATGGCTGGATTGAAAAGATAATCGATTACAGCGCCCGGAACAAATTTATAGTCTTAATCCTGGTTGCTGCCGCCGCCATCGCCGGCGCCCTGGCCCTGAAGAACCTGCCGCTGGACGCGGTTCCCGACCTTTCCGACACCCAGGTTATCATCTTTTCCCGCTGGGACCGGCCGCCCCAGGTTATCGAAGACCAGGTTACCTACCCGATTACAACCGCCCTCCTGGGCGCGCCGAAAGTCAAAGACATCCGCGGTTTCTCCGATTACGGGTTCTCCTACGTCTACGTGGTTTTTGAAGACGGAACCGACATCTACTGGGCCCGCTCCAGGGTAACAGAATACCTCTCCAAGGTAACATCCCAACTGCCGCCCGGGGTTCAGACGGAAATCGGTCCTGACGCCACCGGGCTGGGGTGGGTCTTTGAATACGCTCTGGTCGACGATACCGGCAAAAATTCCCTGGAAGATTTGACCACCTTCCAGAACTGGCGCCTGAAGTACGCCCTGCAATCGGTCAAGGGAGTTTCGGAAGTTGCCTCGGTCGGCGGCTTCACCAAACAGTATCAGGTGACCATTGACCCCAACGCCCTGCTCGCTTACAACCTCCCGCTCAATGACGTGGTTATGGCCCTGCAAAAATCCAACCAGGAAGCCGGCGCCCGGCTCCTGGAAATCTCCGGCCGGGAATACATGGTAACCATCAGGGGCTACCTCAAATCGCTGAAAGACATAGAGGATATCGTCCTTAAAACCGACCAAAACGGCGTACCGGTACGAATCAGTAACGTCGCCACAGTCCAATTCGGGCCGGACATCAGACGGGGCGTGGCGGAATTGAACGGCCGGGGCGAAGTAGTCGGCGGCATTGTCATAATCAGGTATCAGGAAAACGCCCTGGAGGTCATCAACCGGGTCAAAGAACAATTGAAGACAATCCAACTCCCCGAAGGCGTAAAACTGGTAATCACCTACGACCGCTCCGAGATAATCCATCGCGCCATCAACACTCTGAAAAGCAAACTCCGCGAGGAAATGATTGTGGTAAGTTTAATCATCCTCCTCTTCCTGCTCCATTTCCCTTCCGCAATCATCCCCATCATCACGCTGCCCATCGCGGTCTTAATCGCTTTCATCCCGATGTACTACATGAAACTGACCGCCAACATAATGAGCCTGGGCGGCATCGCCATCGCCATCGGCGCCATGGTGGACGCGGCCATTGTGGTGGTGGAAAACTCCCACAAAAAACTTTCTCACTGGGAAGAGGGAGGCAGACAGGGAGATTACCGGGAAGTCTTAATCAGCGCCATTAAAGAAGTGGGCCAGGCTTCTTTCTTCTCCCTGCTGGTCATCGCGGTCGCCTTTATGCCTATCTTCACCCTGGAAGGAATTGAAGGTCGTCTTTTCAAACCACTGGCCTTCACCAAAAATTTCGCGCTCTTCTTTGCGGCGGTTCTGGCCATTACGCTTGACCCGGCCATCCGGCTCCTCTTTACCAAACTCGACTTTTACGAATTCAAACCGAAATGGCTCTGCGGGATAGTCAACCACCTCCTGGTGGGCCGGATTCACTCCGAAGAAAAACACCCGGTCAGCCGGGCCCTGTTCAAATGGTACGAACCAGTTGTCCATTTTGTCCTGCGTAAACCGCGCCTTGTCATCTTCTCGACCGTGCTTCTCTTTCTGGTTTCCATGCCGTTCTTCTTCAAACTGGGCACGGAATTTATGCCTCCGCTCAATGAGGGCAGCATCTTATATATGCCAACCACTCCGCCCGGCATTTCGGTGACAGAGGCAACCAAACTGCTGGGTGTTCAGGATAAGATTCTTAAGTCGTTTCCGGAAGTTACCAGCGTCTTCGGCAAAGCAGGCCGGGCCGCCACCTCTACCGACCCGGCGCCCTACTCCATGATGGAAACAACCGTTTTACTTAAACCCCAGAACCAGTGGCGCTCCAAACCCAGGTGGTATTCCAACCGCGTCCCGGAATTTCTTCAGCCTTCCCTGCGGCTGCTCTGGCCGGACAAAATTTCCTGGGACGAAATGATTCAGGAAATGGACCAGAAATTACAAATCCCCGGCCAGGTCAACGCCTGGACGATGCCCATCAAGGCCCGGATTGATATGCTGACTACCGGAATCCGCACCCCGGTCGGGATAAAAATCCAAGGAGATGATTTAAAAAGAGTCGAAGAAATCGGCCTGCAAATTGAAGCCCTGCTCAAAGGAGTGCCGGGAACCCGCAGCATCTACGCGGAAAGGACCGGCGGCGGTTATTTTGTGGACTTTACGCTCAAAAGAGAAGAGATTGCCCGCTACGGACTAACCGTAGAAGACGTTCAGACAACGCTGATGTCCGCCATCGGCGGCGAAAACATCAGCCAGACCGTAGAAGGCCGGGTGCGGCTGCCGATAAACGTCCGCTACCCGCGGGAATTGAGGGACGACGTCGAAAAGATAAAAAAGACCTACATCCCCACGCCGTCCGGAAGCCAAATCCCCGTCGGACAGATTGCCGACGTAGAATTAAGTTCGGGTCCGTCCATGATTCGGGATGAAAACGGGTCGCTGGCCGGATACGTCTACATCGATGTGGCCAACCGGGACATCGGCAGTTACGTCGCCGACGCCAAAAAAGAATTAAACGATAACCTGAAACTCCCGGCCGGCTATAACCTGGTTTTCAGCGGCCAATACGAGTCGATGCAGCGGGTGAAGGAACGGATGAAGGTGGTCGTGCCTCTGACGCTCCTCATCATCTTCCTCCTCCTCTATTTCAATACCCGGAGTTTTCCCAAGACCTTCATCGTCCTGCTGGCGGTTCCCTTTTCCCTCATCGGTGTCGTCTGGATACTCTACCTGCTCCATTACAACTTGAGCATCGGCGTCCTGGTCGGAATCATCGCCCTGCTGGGCGTGGACGCGGAGACCGGAATCTTCATGCTGCTCTACCTGGATCTTTCCTACGAAGAACGGAAGAAGAACGGCCTCCTGAAAACAATCAACGACCTGAAGGAGGCCATCATCCACGGCGCGGTAAAACGGGTCCGGCCCAAGGTAATGACCGCCTCGGTCCTTTTCATCGGACTGCTCCCTATCATGTGGGCACAGACGCATGAAATCGGCGCCGACGTACTGAAGCGAATCGCCGCGCCGATGGTCGGCGGCATATTCACTTCCTTCGGCATGGAATTAATCGTCTATCCCGCCATCTATTTTCTCTGGAAGAAAAAATCTATTAAATAGGACGCAGATATACGCAGAAACAGCAGGATAATGCAAAAGAGCATTTTTTGGTAATTCGCTAAAACAATCTTTAATCTGTATCTGCGGTAATCTGCGTCCAACAAAGGGGGTCACATGAATATCTACAGCGACATCACCAAAACCGTGGGCAACACGCCCCTGGTTCACCTGAACCGCGTGGGCAAGGAAACCGGCGCGAAAATAGTCCTGAAGCTTGAATTCTTCAATCCGCTCTCCAGCATCAAGGACCGTATCGGCGTAGCAATGATTGACGCCGCCGAAAAAGACGGCCAACTTAAGCCCGGGGGCACCATCATCGAACCGACCAGCGGCAACACCGGCATCGCGCTGGCTTTCGTAGCCGCGGCCCGCGGCTACCGCCTGATACTGACGATGCCGGAAACGATGAGCCTGGAACGCCGCGGCCTCCTGAAAATTCTGGGCGCGGAACTTGTCCTTACGCCCGGCATCGAAGGAATGCCCGGCGCCATCCGCAAAGCCGAAGAACTTTTGGCAGCCACGCCCGGCGCTTTCATGCCCCAGCAGTTCAACAACCCGGCCAACCCGGCAATACACCGCCGCACGACCGCCGAAGAAATCTGGAAAGACACCGACGGTAAAATCGACATCCTCATCGCCGGCGTCGGCACCGGCGGCACCATCAGCGGCATCGCGGAAGTCATCAAAAAACACAAACCGTCCTTTAAAGCAATCGCGGTGGAACCAACCGGTTCGCCCATCCTTTCCGGCGGCAAACCCGGCCCGCATAAAATCCAGGGAATCGGCGCTGGGTTCGTTCCCAAGGTTTACCGGCCCGACCTGATAGACGAAGTTGTCACCGTAACCGAGGAAGAAGCCGGCACCTGCGCCCAACGGCTTGCCCGCGAAGAAGGCATCCTGGTCGGCATCTCCAGCGGCGCCGCCACCGCGGTTGCCGTCAAAGTTGCCGCCCGGCCGGAAAATAGAGGCAAGATGATTGTGGTTATCATCCCCGACTGCGGAGAACGCTACCTCTCCACCTGGCTCTTCTCTGAATTCATGAAGTAACACAAAAATTTGTAGGCGCCAACCTTGGTTGGCTCTTTTAAAACGCCGAGCAAGCTCGGCAACTACAGTTAAAACGGGACCTGCGTCCAAAACGCACACTATGAAAAAAATCCGCGCCCTCGTCCTTGTCTCCGGCGGCCTCGACTCCGCCCTGGCCGCTAAACTAATCAAAGACCAGGGCGTCGCCCTGACCGCCGTCCACTTTGCCTCTATTTTCTGGGGCAACGAAAAAAAATACCCGGCCCGAATTGCGGAAAAACTCAACATCCCTTTTAAAAACATACCCCTCCGCCAGGATTATCTAAAGATGCTCCGAAACCCTAAACACGGCTACGGTTCCGCCATCAACCCCTGCATAGACTGTCACGCCTTCATGTTCCGCAAGGCCTGGCAAATGGGCAAAAAAATGGGCGCCAAATTCATCGTAACCGGCGAAGTCCTGGGCCAGCGTCCCATGTCCCAGCGCATGCCGGCATTAAGGATTGTGGAAAAAGAGGCCGGCTTGGTCGGCAGGATACTGCGCCCTCTCTCCGCAAAACTCCTGGCCGAAACCGAACCGGAAAAAAAGGGCTGGGTGGACCGGCGGAAACTGCTGTCAATCGAAGGCCGGAGCCGCAAACCCCAGATGGAGATTGCCGGTGAATTTTCCGTCAACGACTACGCCTGCGCCGGCGGCGGCTGCCTTCTGACCATGGAACAATTCGCCAAAAAACTGAAAGACCTTTTCCAACGCAAAAAACAAATCACCTGGAATGACATCGAACTGCTCAAATTCGGCCGCCATTTCCGGTATCACAAAAATAGGATTATCGTCGGGAGAGACCACGGAGAGAATGAATCCCTGCGGAAGTTAAAACCAAAAGAGGATTATCTTTTTATGGTACCTATCATCGGAAGCCCCATCACCATCCTGCAGGGGCCCAAAACTAAAACCGCCATCCGCCTGGCCGCCCGCCTCACCGCCCGATACTCCGACAGTAAAGCCAAAAGGGTAACGGTCAAGTACGGCAAAACCAAACCAGCCCAAGAAATTATCGCCTCCCCTGCTCCCCAGCCCCTGGCCACCCGCCTTAACCTGTCCTTGTAATTTTTCCCGGCCGTTATACCTGCGGTGATATTCTTCTTAGAAAATCTTTGTCGGAGAGTCGACAGACTTTCGACGCCTTGGAATATAGTTCATCCTCGGTAATCGCTTTCCAAATATCGCTTAGCTTTTTCTGGCGGACATTCCCAAAAGAAAGCGGGGTGAAATCACAGGGACAAACATTTCCGTTGCCGCGGACATGCATCTGCGCCACGCCGGCGGGGCATCCTTCCGAAACACACGGATAAGCGATGCTGGTAAACATCGTCTGATGTATTATGCGCGGGTAATCCGGCCTTGAATTATACTTCTGCCGGAATTTCTTGATCGCGCCGACATCCTCTTCGTCCAGCATGCAGGCCTGTTCCGAATTCAACTTGCCGGTCGCGATAACATCAAAGATAAACACTTCCAGGACATTCAGCTTTTTCCCCAACTCCATAATATCATCCAGCTGGCCGCTGACAATCTTTTCTTTGGTGGCAAAAGTCGAGATGCCCGTAAGTATCCCGTTTTCCCGGCACAGATTTATCCCCGCGACGGCTTTTTTAAACAGACCGTCTCTCTGCCTGTTAGCGTCATGTTTGTCGGCATCGGCAAAATCCAGGCTTACAAAAATACCGAACAGTTTGGCTTTTTTCAGTTTTGCGACGGTTTTTTTATCCAGAAATTCGCCGTTGGTAAAAATTGTGCAGACCGCCTTTCGCTTATCGACCGATCGGATAAGGTCAAATATTCCGTCCACCAGCAGCGGCTCCCCGCCGGTAAAAATGACGCAGGTACTGCCGATGTCAATCGCCTGGTTTACAACTCCCTTCAGTTCGGGTATGGTTAACTGGTCGTTATCCTGCCCGACTTTCTCTTTATAGGAATGGGCCGAACAATGGCTGCAATCACATTGGCAGTCGTAAGTAACGGCGATAGTGATAAAATGCGGAGTCCGCTTGCCCGGAGAAACGATCCCTTCACCCTCGACAACGGTATTCTTATCGGAGATGTTTTTTATGATAAAACGGATTCTGCGTTTGGCCGCGGGCGAGCCGATGGGAGGGCTTAAGAGCGAAAAAGCCTTATAGCCGCCGCCAACCTCCACCAGCTGCTTGTCCTTGATGTAGTAATTCTCCAAGGCCTGGCGGTACTTGTCCATGCTGTTCCTGACCAGATTATGCTGCCATTTTTTCATTCCGGGCATCGCGCGGTCTCCTTTATGTTTAAGCGATAATCCTTCCGTCTAAAAGTTCAATGCTCCGGCTGAATTGATATGATTTGCCGGTTTCGTGGGTCGCCATGATTATCGTGGTCTTCTTTTCCCGGTTCACCCTCAGGAAGATATCAAGCACGTTTTCCTTGTTTTTGGAATCAAGGCTGCCGGTCGGTTCATCCGCGAGCAATAATTTCGGGCCCATCACCAGCGCCCTGGCTATCGCTACGCGCTGCCTTTCTCCCACCGAAAGCTTATTCACGGCAAAAAGCCGCTTGCCTTCAAGCCCTACCATATTAATCAGTAAATCCGCTTTCTTGATTCTTTCTTTCTTGTCAAAATCGGATTCAAGCAACGGCAGCAAAACATTTTCCAGCACGTTCAGAATCGGCCAGAGATAAAAAGTCTGGAAGACAAAACCGATGTTATTTATCCGGAACTTGCTTTGCCGGACCATATCTTTAAGGTTTTTGTCCTCAAAATAAATTTCGCCTTTGGTAGGCAAATCAAGGCCGCCCAAAAGATGCAGCAGCGTTGATTTTCCGCTGCCGCTGGACCCTCTTATCGTCAAAAACTCACCGTTTGTTACCTGTAAATTGATTTCACTCAAAGCGGCCACCCGGCCGTTCTCGTAAAATTTGGAAAGGTTTTTCGCTTCTACGATAAACCCGCTATTCATAACGCAATACCTCGATGGGCTGTATGGAAACAGCCCTCAGGGCCGGATAGATACCCGACAATAAGCCCAACACAAGCGAAGCGGCGATTGCTTTCACCACAAACAGAAAATCCAGGCTGATATTAGAAATACTCTGCATCTGAAGCATCGAGGCAAAAATCCTGATGGTCACATATCCCAGGAACAGACCCATCGCGCCCCCCATCAGTCCCAACAACGTCGATTCATACAAAATCAGGGAAACTATCCGGGTTTTTCTCCAGCCGATGGCCAGCAGAACGCCTATCTCCCTGGTTTGTTCCAGCACCGAAGTAATCATGTTATTGGCTATCCCCAGGATGGCGATAATAAAAGCCACAATCGATACCGCCCAGCTGAATTTTGAGAAAATAGCCAGGATATTCTCCGAAGAAACAATCCCCTCCAGGTCCTTCACTTCCCCTTCCGGCACAAGCTGGCTTATGCGCAGTTGCACCTGTTTATCCGGCTTCTCCTCTTTAAAAACAAACCATTTATTGGGTTTCAAACCTTTCCGAAGGGAAATGTTCAACAAGGTAACCTGATGCTCCATTTTTTTAATGCGCTGGAGCACCGGAAGAAGCACGATGACGCTGCCTTCCTCAAATAAACTTTGGCTCTGGAAAATCCCCGTCAGCGTAAAAGCGGTTCCCCTTACATCCACACTGTCCCCTATCTTTTTATTAAGCTTTTTAGCCAGCATCGCCCCGATTATCGCGTCATGCTCATTGACCGGCGCCTTCCCGGTTATCTTCAGGTTGGAAAAAAGGTTGGAATGCGCTTCCCAGCCGTATATCAGGATATAATTCATAAAATTCGTAATCGTGATATCAAGAAGCACGGGGTTTACGCTTAAAACCTCCGGAACCGCCTTAATCTTATCAACGAAGCTTTCATCCAGCCGGCTGGACAAAAGGTCAAAACTGCCTTTTTCCAAAACAACCAGGTCGGTTCCGCGTTCTTGGTAAGTCGTCCGGAAGGCTTCCACCATGCTCACCGCCAAGCCCCTTAAAGACACAAACGCGGCGATGCTGACGCCGACACCGAATATGGTCAAAAAGGTGCGCACTTTTCGGTGCCACAGGTTTTTGAAAGCGATGTATAGTAGGTTCATACGCTATGTAAATACTCTGTTATTACCGCATATTTTATCATACTTTCCCCCAAACTCACTTGTCCGGCAAATGCTGTCATTCCTGCAAACAAATCATGTCATTCCCGCATGTTTTAAGCGGGAATCCAGTTCCGTAAAAATATAGCTTCATGTTATACTGTCAGATATGAAATCGGCGCCTTTTGAAACGGCAACTTTCGGCTCCGGCTGCTTTTGGGGTACGGAATCAACGTTCCGCCAATTAAAAGGGGTGGTCAAAACTACGGTCGGCTTCATGGGCGGAACCCTGAAAAATCCCACCTACGAAGAGGTCTCAACCAAAAAGACCGGACACGCGGAGGTTGTGCAGTTGGAATACGACCCAAGCCAAGTATCTTACCAGCAACTCCTGGACCTCTTCTGGAAAATGCACGACCCAACCACCCCAAACCGCCAGGGCCCGGATATGGGGCCGCAATACCATTCCGTCATCTTCTACCATACTCCGGAACAGGAAAAAATAGCTCAGTTATCTAAACAAAAACTTGAAAAATCAGGAAAGTTTAAGAGCCCGATAGTCACAAAAATCGTTCCCGCGCAGGAATTCTACCCGGCCGAAGAGTACCACCAGCAGTATTACGAAAAACGCGGCATTAAACCCGCCTGCCAGTTAAACTACCCATAAAATAGCCAAAAGAAAATTCAGGGTCTAATTCGGTCCTATTATAAACCTCTCATACCTGATCTTAAGATTTACAATGCTGGGCTTAACATCTAAAGACTTTGGTGTCCAAAGATAATTTCCGTGAAGACCCTTTAGTCCATGCATAAGCATCGGTCCATCTTCTTCGTCAAGAATGTCCTTTCTAACCTCTATGACAAAATCGGGTCGAACGCCGAGGAAAAAGTTATCAAATACTGCATGGTGCAATTTGCATAGAGATATTCCGTACTCACCACGGGTTCGCCTCCCGGTTCCCCGTCGGAAATAATATGCGCAGCGTCCAGAAGTTCAACATGACGCAGATGACACATGGCACACTGGTTATGATATGCTTCAAGCACGCGCTCCCGAAACCCACGCTGGTGCAAGCGCTGTCTTACCATGGTCGTGATGTATTCTCTCCTTCCCTCTTCTTCTTGGTCGCGAACTAAAAGATTTTCGCCTATTCTTACGATATTTGTTCTATTAATATAAATTTTGTCATCCACAAGAACACTGAACTCCAAATCGTGCGGATTATCACCGACAATATAAACAGGCCAAGCCGCAAAATATTTCCCGGGAATAAGCCCATGGAAATATATAAGGGGAATTCCGCGCTCCAAGGCTTTGCGAAGACCGATATTTTCAGGGTGCTGCAGATTAGTACCGCGGTAACTATAAATGATATGACCTTCCGAACTCATCCGATCTTTGTAAGGTCCTTTAGCTGTTGTTGTAATTGATATGGGAATCTCCGATAAAATCTTTGGTCTAAATATACCCTGGACCGACACCAAAGGAACTCGTTGACCATCAAGAACAAAACCATCCACTAAGAGTTGCCGCGGAAGCGTATCTCCGTGAATCTTTACCTGTTTTTCCAACCAATTGAACGCCGCGAGCCTTACTTTGTTATCATCCATATATTTCGCCGGTATAAGAAATTCACTCGGGAACATGAATTACCAACCCGTTCACGTCTTTTCTTTCCCTATTACTTTATTACGCTTCGACGACCATTCAATAATCTTCTGCAGCAAACCCGGATCCTTAAGGTGGTCCTTAAGTTTAAGATGTTCCTGAAAACCATTCGGATAAACAAAAGCGAGATTGTGCCTGTCAAAGTCGGGCTTGGTTTCGTGTATGATTCTATGGTGGTTGGGACAGACTACAATTAGATTATTACTGTGGTCAACCCCGCCGCGCGAGAGCCATATAACGTGATGGGTTTCTGAATAAGGTTTACCTTTAAAATCTTCCTTGCAAACTTGACACTTGTAATCGTAGAGCTCTTTAAGTGCAATAGGGAGTTCCGGATTTCGCCTTATCTCTTTCCGCTCGATAACAGTGACCCATTCAACCTGGTCCGGGAAGTCTTCAACTATCCTATCGTTATTTCGCAGCAAAGCCCAAAGCTTAGACTCGGCCGCAGCGTCATGCACAACAATGTTGTGTATCTTCTTTCCGATCTCTTCTATAGGCCGGGCCGCGTAGCGCAATAAATACGGGATAATTTTGCTTACATCCTTTTCTAAAATCCGGACGGGGTTTGTTTGACCAAAATAGTTGGCAGAAACAGAAAGTTTTTCTAGAGAAAAAGGGATGGTTGGTACAACATCACTGCAGAAAAGTATCCAGCGCCATGTCTTACCTGCCCTTGGCCAATAATAAGCGCTTGCTGTTCCATCATGATCCTCTTCGTAGTGATCAAATATCAGAACAAATTCGATTCTGTTACTTTCCTTACCGAATTTCTTAGCGTCGGCTAATACTAATTGCAGGAGAAGAACGTCTCCTCTGTGGATTTCCGGGTTTCTGGGACGAGTATCAAAAGCAAATCTTCGATTTCTTATACACTCTTCAATTTGGGTCTCTCTTACGTTCAATCGCCAAATATTCATAATTCAGTCAAATATCTACGCTTTTCTATAATCACGGTTTTGAATTTACATTAAGATCAGAAACTTTGATGTCTTTAAACCTTTTTGGGCAAATTAACCTAATTCCTGGTTTGCGATTTGATACTGATCCAGACTGTTTTTCTTGTTAATGTTTCTACCTTTCAAATTATACTTCTTCTCTGCGTTCAAAGATCAATCTGAACTGTTCCAAACTAAGTTTTCGGTGAAGGTCAAAAATTAACTAAAGAATAACATAAACCGAAAAAATGCTGTCTATGTACCCATATATTTCAGTATTTTTTCCTTCGAAAATATCGCCTCAACAGTCCTAAAAGTGGTCTGGTCATAGTCAGGATTTAAGCTTTTTCCTAATGGTTCTATAATTCGTAGCAGAAACTCTACTTGTTCTTTTGACACGGTTTTCTTTACAAAAAATTTATCTACATAACCACATTCCAATAATAATCTAATCTGATGAAAATAATGGGAAAACCGCCTTCTCGCTTTATCGATTTGCTCAATTTCATCATAATTACTTCTCCGTAATTCGCCAAAGACCTTGGCAAAATTTTCACCGTGGTTTTTTTGCCATTCACTTAAAAGCTTCATGCCGGTTAACATTTCAGGAGATGCATACGCGTCTGTAATCTTCATTAATATGTCAGCAGCGGTCTTTTTTTGAGTTTCCCTTGTTGCTTGCCAAGCCGCAACGGCAGCCAAGGTAGTTGCTAAAGCCGCTAAAAACTGGAATAATAATCGAAAGCCGTTTTCCATATCTACCTCCACTTTCACCTATAGAAAGGGAATAATTACGATCACTTCTTGTTTATTGTCCCTTAACTTTTTAAGCTTCTTAAATCCATGAATCCATTCCTCTTTGCAAAGCAAGCGCCCATTTCAAAGGCTTTCTGGCAATCCTTGGGGAATACCTCTTTCCGCCTTTTTAACTTCTCTTCCGGGTTAAATCTGGTTGCAACCACCTTGGAGTAATCTTTAAACTGATAAGTATCAAAGCTTAAAAGCGTCTCGCCGGAACCGAAGATTCTGGTAAAGAACCCGTTTTCCAAGGTTGGGATTGCCACGTTGCTTCGCTCCTCGCAATGACAGTCGTCACGGAGTACTGTTTATAAATTCTCCAACTGTTCCCGGATAACCGACTCAATTTTATCTTTAAAGAAGACCGCCGCGAAAGGAAGGTCGGCTGTAAGTTTTACTTCGGACGGCTCCACGTACAGTTTTCCGGATATGGACAACCCCATCACGGAAAAACCGAACGTGCCGGTGTTTCCATTCCATTCCTGTTGAAGGTCGTTAATTGCACCGGCAAATTGTTTTTGTATTCTTTCCAATAAGCCGCGAGTGCGCCGGAGGGCTTCGTCCTGGGAAAAGCAGTGGGCAACGGTTATGTCAATTGTTGACATCGAAAATGAGCCGTATTAAAAATGCCACCGATGATGGTGATGGGTAATTATCATCAGGGGGATAAATATGGCCAGAAAAAGGCAGACAAACCAGAACAGGCAACCAAGGAAATCGTTTCCGCTTCCCGATTTTGAACTCATCTTTAACTTTTATTATAACACGCCTTCCGGGCGGAGTTTCAACAACGCTAAAAACCATCCTCGGTCAAAACCTTAATTCCGTTCTTTTTCAGCAAAACGGCGGTAACTCCATCTCCTTTGATGATTCTACCCGAAAAAGAACCGTCCAGGATTTTTCCACAGCCGCAGGAAGGGCTGTTTTGTTTTAAGATTGCTTCTTGAACGCCGAATAATTTGGCTACTTTTAAAACTTCGTTCGCGCCTCTCTTGAAATTCCCGGTAACATCCCGGCCGGATTCGGTGATTACTTTGCTCCCTTTTTGCTCTGAAGATTTTCTGGGTGTCGGCAGGCCCCCTAACTGTTCCGGGCAGACAGGAATTAAGTTCTCTTTTTCGGAAAGTTTGATAATTTTCTTGTTTGTTTTGCTCTTGCCGTCGTGCCGACAGCTTATTCCCAATAAACACGCGCTGCAAAGTTTCATATCTTTACATCATTATACCAAAAAAACCCTTAATTCACATCCTTCCCTTCAATACCGTCTACGGTGAGATTAACATCGGGCAGGTTATCGTTTGCCGGTATAATGTTACTCGCTTTGATGAATTCTACGTGCCCGTCAACAAAAAGGTAATTCCTCCCCCCGCCCCAGGACCACCAGTTGTTGTTTCCGCCGGTGTGGTTGTCAAGCCATTCGCCTACCAGTACCTTTTTGTCGGGATACCTGACTCTGCCTTCTTTCTGGGGAATGGTCGGGGTAATCTTGCCTGCATCATAAGTATAACTTGCATCGGTCATTGTGTTAATCTGCTCGGGGGAGTGGTAAAAAGATAAGGAATAGGCGTAAGAGGTTGAATCCCAGTTCGCGGCCGCGGTCCGGTCTGAAAAACAGAATAAAACACCGGGATTCCGGACGGAAACTGAACTCCCGATGTAGGGAGCGACAAAACTTTTCCAGCCCCGCCCCATCCATAACCAGTAAGCGGGGCTTGAGCTTATTGGGTCGCCGGCGCAAGGGAAAAAGCCGTCGTAATCATTCAGATACATGTAAAACGCCATCCCTATCTGTTTGAGGTTGCTGGCGCAAACCGTCTGTTTTGCTCTTTCCCTGGCACTCCCTAAAACCGGCAGCAGCAACGCCGCGAGTATTCCGATTATAGCAATCGTCACCAATAGTTCAATCAGCGTAAACGCCGACCGGGACAGGGGTCTTTTTCTATTTCTAATCATCACCCGATACGGCGCGCCTTGTCGATTGAACTTGAAAGTCTTTTAATCAAATCTTTGGCGACTTTTTCTCCCGCCAGAAGCATTCCGCCGAAGATGGGACCCATGCGCGGACCGCCGAATACCGCGTTCGCGCACATGCCGCAAGCATACAGGCCGGGGCAGATTTCTTTGGAATTATTCACAATTATATCTTCTCCCACCTGTGCCCACATGGATTGTTCACCCATGGTCTTCCCTGTTTTTGTCTTAAGCCGGATACCGGATTTTCGCTCGACAATACGCGCCACTTCTGCCGGATGTCCGGTGGCGTCTACCACGAATTTGGCGCGCATGGTAATCGGGTCAACGTGCAGATTAGCCATTTCAACCGCTGTCCAATTTAATACCAAGCCCGCCACTCTTTTATCACGCACCATTACATCTTCAACGCTGATAAGGTTGAAAATTTTTAACCCCGCTTTTACCGCCTTGGAGCAGAGAGTTGAAACCGACTCGACGGAATCAGCCAAATAATAGCCCTTTTCGTAACGGGTGCTCTTGATACCAAATTCATCTAAAATTCTCTTGCCCGCGTCTTGAACCACGATTTCGTTGAACATTATGCCGCCGCCCCACATCCCGCCTCCGACGGAAAGTTTTCTTTCAAAAAGCACTACTTTTATTCCAGCTTTAGCCAGATAATAGCCGCAGACCATGCCGGCCGGACCCGCCCCGACAATTGCCACGTCAACATCCAACGCGGCTACCAGTTTTTTGTTAAACGACTCAATGATAGCCTTAGAAATCTTAATCTCATCCAGTTGCATGCGTTTCCTCCTTTGCCCGCCCTCCTTCACTGAAGCTTCGACGGGTAAAACCGTAGCAGGGACACCTTGTGGCGGCGAAGCCGCCTGATAACGAGGTGTCTGCTTTGCGAAGGCGGGCTTTATACCAATAAAAAAAGCCCGTATACCAGGCGCATAGGGGCTCATTAACATCTGAACTTTTTTCCCTACGCTGGCATTATCCAGATCAGGTTCCGCGGGTTATCCGATGGTTTCTCGAAACTCTCAGGCCGCTTTTACGACCTCCCCGTATTGCAACGTTTCCAATATTAGAACATAAATACGCTGTTTTTGTCAAAATGTTATCAAAGAAAAATCAAACATGCGTTCCAATTTGTACATACTGCACAAATTTGTACCAATACTTGAACAAAAAATGCCTTAACAAAAGTGAACAGTGATTTACATATCCCTTTATATATCAATAGATTTCAGACAATTTATAATACGAAAACTTGAAACCAGAAACATGGCAGAAAAATTGCACCTTATAAATTGTAAGCTATCCACAACCAGAACTTTATCTCGCGATTGCACGGCAGTAATTCCTTTGTATTTCCAGCGGAGGCTGCTAATGAAACGGAAGGTTCATCCTAAGATTTCCAATCTCCTTCTTATGCTTAACGATATTTGTAAATATCTTTGTCAAAATATGCACCAAAATCCGGAAAGCGTGTTAAACTATACCCTGGAAAAGATAGTTAAACTGATGAACGCTAAAGCCTGTAATGTCCGGCTTTTCGATAAATTGTCCGGGAACCTTATTTTGAAAGCAAATTACGGCGTAAGTAAAAAATACCAACACGAAAAACCCTCTCTGCCGGTCGGCACAAGCATTGCCGGACTTGCCTATGAAAAAGAAAAAGTTTACGCCGTAGAAGACCTGCGAATCAATAACCGCTACCACTCGCCGGAATACGCGCTAAAAGAAGGCGTTGGTTCGCTACTCTCAACGCCTTTGGTTACTTCGGAAAGCAAGTTGGGCGTTTGCAGCATTTATTTTCCGAAACCGAGAAAATTCAGCCGGGAGGAAATCGAGTTTTTTTCCATTTTTTCTAATTTCCTGGCTACTTTCCTGACTACCCATACGCTGAATTACCAACTTGGCCGCAGTTACCTGGATATCGCGAAAGCCCTTATTGTGGCTCTGGAAGAAAAAGACCCTTATACCCGGGGTCATTCGGAAAGGGTAAGAGAATACGCGATTAAGATGGCGGAAAAATTAAAGATGTCCAAAACCGAGATTCAGATTTTATCAGACTTCAGCATTCTCCATGACATCGGAAAAATTATCGTAGACAATTCCATCCTTAACAAACCGGGCAAATTGAACAAAGAAGAGTGGGATGCTATCAAACAGCACCCGGTAATCGGCTCAAGAATGATTTTACCCTTTGACGGACTGGCCTCGGGAATCCCCTTAATAAAACACCACCACGAAAGAGTAGACGGCAAAGGCTATCCCGATGGTTTAAAAGGGGATTCCATACCTCCCCTGGTCCAGATAATGGCCGTATCGGATGCCTTTGATGCCATGACCTCCCCGCGCGCTTACCGAAACGCGCTGACCCTGAAAGAGGCCAAGCGACAACTCCGGAAAAATACAGACCGCCAGTTTGGCAGAAAAGCAACGGAGGCAATGATAAGTTTGATTGATTCCGGCGAGGTTATTCTTAAAAATCCGGCTTTATAATTTTAAATCTTAAACGGTGGATTTTTAAAAAAAATGGGCAGGCAAATTAACTTTTCCAAAATCCAGGTTTTTTTCTTTCTCTTTCTTTTCCTTCCCTTTTCGCTCTTTGCCCAACAACCTCAAGTTCAATCCGCGCCGGATAGCTACCTTAACGCGAAAAGCGAGTGGGGATTTCTGGGCGGATACGGGTCTTCACATCCCGGCTGGGGTAAAACCCGCACGCGAGTGGAAACGATTGATTTGGTGTATCGATACGGTTATTTCTTGTCCGGAAAAACCGGGAAATCATGGTATCGGGGCCGTCCGGAACTGCTGGTTGAAGTACCTTTTTCTTTTGTCCAAAGTCCCAAAGATGCTCAAATGGCAGGGTTCAACCTTCTGTTAAGCCGTAATTTTACAAGTTCCAAAAAAATAGTTCCTTATGTT
The DNA here is from genome assembly GCA_041653615.1 of Candidatus Ratteibacteria bacterium. Taxonomy (GTDB): domain Bacteria; phylum Ratteibacteria; class UBA8468; order MWAK01; family MWAK01; genus JAHJUB01. The sequence continues at coordinate 28,589 of JBAZEZ010000005.1, read as the reverse complement.
TTCGCGGGGGCCGGGCTGATTTACACAAATCTTGATATACCCGATTTAGGAAGCGAATTCAACGGTACATATCAGGCCGGAGCCGGATTGCGATTTTTCGTATCGGATACAATGAGTCTTGACCTGAACTGCCGGTTCCATCATCTTTCCAACGGAAACACCGCGGAACCCAACATCCCGTTGAATTCCACTAAATTCTTCCTTGGTATATCTTTTTATCGATAACTATACTCCGAATACACGCTAATCGTATTTTTCCTTACGTTGTGCTATAATTTTTCCGGTATGGAAGTTTGCCGGAAAACTTATGGATAAAAAAACCCGTGATTACTCAGGCATAATCCCGGCCGGGATGCTTGAACCCGGCGAACAAGTCATTTTCGCCGGTCGACCCCAGAAATTCTATTTTCTCTTCCAACCGGCCGTCGTCAGCCTAATCCTTCTGATTGGCGGCATAGTCTTAACCTATTACACCCGCACCTATGCCCGCGTAAAACCAATCGGCGCGGTCTTGATATCCGCCGCGGTTATCTTCTTCTTGATTCACCTCCTGCGTTGGCAAAAAACCATCTATGGTTTTACCAACCGCCGCCTGTTCCGGCACCAAGGCATAATCGCCAAGGACCTTTACGAAACCCCGCTTTCACGGATTCAGGACATCCGGGTTATCATCAGCATCAGCCAGCGGTTGACCGGCTGCGGCGACATCTTCATCACAACCGCCGGCACCGAAAACTCGGCCTGCGCCTGGAAAAACATTTCCCGCCCGCGGGAAGTCAAAAATCTCCTCTCCGCCCAGATAGACCAGGCAAACCGCCCGACCGTATGAAACCACCGTCTTTCGGCCGGAACCTTTCTTCCCTTATCTTATTTTTAGGATGCCAGTTAATCGTATCTCAACTGCAGGCGTTTACCCTCCGAACATTGCCGGAAAACCCAACTGCCGGGGAAGGTTTTTTACTCCAGATTAAAGGAAATCCGGAAAACAAATACCAAGTTCTCTTTGAACATAAAATATATAAACCTTTTCCGGTCTCAAAAGGCGTCTGGAAAATCTTGCTGCCCCTGGGCATTAAAACCGCCGGAGAAAGAGAACTGGTTGTGGAAAAAACGTCTCCGGCCGAACCGGAAGAAAAACATTCTTCCTTAGTGAACGTAACTCCAAGGGAGATAAGAACGGTATTCCTGGGTAAGGCCAGCCGCAACATGAGAAAAGCGCAACCATCCATTTCCAAGCAACAGAAAAAAGTCCTGGCCGCTATCAATCACCGGGACTCCAAAAAATATTGGAATCAGCCGTTTTATGGACCGCTCCGGGGTGAAATCACTACCGAATTTGGCCTCAAACGCGACCTGGAAACCTACAGTTCCTACCACTGGGGAATCGACCTTGATGCTCCGGAAGGCACGCCGGTTCAGGCCGCGAATTCAGGAAGAGTCATTTTAAGCGGGCGCAATTTTAATATCTACGGCAACCTTCTGATTCTCGACCACGGGCAGGGAGTGGTCAGTTGTTATTTTCACCTGTCCAAAATCTTTAAACAGGCCGGGGATACGGTAAAACAGGATGAAGTCATTGCCGAAGTGGGCAACACCGGCTGGTCTACCGGACCGCACCTTCATTTCGGCGTTTACTTGCAGGGGAAACCGGTTGACCCGACATGGATAATCTCTTTTACCGAATCGAAATTATTTGCGGGTGATTCCGGTACTTGACCGATAGATGGAATCATAGCCGAATTTCTCCCTGATTTCGTCTATCGCCTGATACAACTTTTCAGAACGATTCTCACTCTCTGATTTGAAAAGAATCCCCTGGATATCCAAAGGAAGGAGGCCGGAAACCTTCACCCCGACCAGCCGCACCCTTTTCCTTTTGATTGAAAAACCATCCGCCAACAGCTTGATTTTCCGGTAAAGCATGTCCACGGAATTAGTCGATTCTTTAATCGTGACCGCCCTGGTAAACGTTTCAAAATCGGCAAACCTTATCTTTAAAGTGATAGTCTTGCCCTTGCAGCCGGCCTGCCGCAAACGGCTTGACACTCTTTCGCAAAGCGAAAGCAAAGCGGCCCTGATTTCCGGAACAGCCGAAGTATCCTCGTCGAAAGTAAATTCATTGCTGATTGACTTGGCTTCGGTTCCCGATTCTACTTCCCGTTCATCGATGCCGTTGGCCAGTTGCCAGAAATAAGCGCCTGTTTTACCGAACAGGGCGACTATTTCCCGGATGTTCCGGTCGGCGAGTTCTCCGATGGTCTTAATCCCTGCCTTATTCAAAATAAGCCGGCTCTTCTCACCCAGGCCCCAAATCTTTTTCAAATCCAGGGGCCGCAGAAAAGCAAGCAGGTTTTCCGGCGTAACCTCCACCATGCCGTCGGGCTTGTTGATTTCGGAAGCGATTTTAGCCGCCAGCTTGTTCGGAGCCAAACCGATTGAAGCGGTTAATCCCGTGACTTCTTTTATCCGCGATTTGATTAATAAACAGGTTTGCGGCGGGGTCCCGAAATGAATATAGGTGTCGCTTATATCTAAAAACGCCTCGTCAACGCTCACCGGTTCCACGGCATGGGTAAAAGCATAAAAAATTTCCATTATCCGGTCGGAAACGCCGCTGTATTTTTCCATATCCGGCTCTAAGAAAACGGCCTGGGGACATTTTTGGTAGGCGGTAGAAATAGGCATGGCGGAATGAATGCCGAATTTTCGGGCTTCGTACGAGCAGGTGGATACCACACCCCGGCCTTTACCGGCCTTCGGGTCGGCACCGATAACCACCGGACGGCCGCGTAAATCCGGGTTATCCCGCTGTTCAATGGCGGCGAAAAAAGCATCCATGTCCAAATGGACAATAAACCTTCTTTTTGGCATGATGGTTTTAGGAATCCGGCTAAGTCTTTCGAGGTAAACAATAATATTATAACACCCCTTTCTAATTGAACTTCCGGGAAAATTCGGGATATAATAAATTTATGGATTCAAATCCTCGGGAAAAAAAAGGGGCTGCCCCTGGTTTCGACCGAAAAGAATTGGGGAAAAAATACCCAATCGCGGTGGTGGAGTATGACCCGGCCTGGGTAAAGTTATACCGGGCGGAAGCCAAATTTCTCAAATCACAGTTTGGTCCGGGGCTAATCGTCCGAACAAAACATTTCGGCAGTACGGCTGTCCCGGGATCAACCGCCAAACCCGTAATTGATATTTTAGTGGAAGTAACCTCGTTCAAAACGGCCAAGCGTAAAATAATCCCGGAACTGAAAAAACAGGGATACGGTTATACCTGGGTTGCCAATCAACCAAAACCACCCGGACACATGATGTTTATGAAAGGATACGAAGTCGAAGGGGCGGAAAAACTGCGGTACCATCTGCACATGGCTCCGGCCGGCCATCCGCTCTGGGACCGCCTGTTGTTCCGGGATTATCTGCGCCGGCATCCGGAAACGGTCCGGCGCTACGAAAAACTCAAGTACCGGCTGGCAAAACTGTACCGCAACGACCGCGAAGCATATACCGAGGGAAAAACCGGGTTTGTCAAAAGAATTACGGACAAAGCGAAGAAGTTATAAAAAATCGGTACGCGGCCGGATATTTTAGGCGCGCACTTTTTTTATAAGCCAGGCCATGTTCTTCCCCAGAGTATTCATCGTCAACAACCCCTCTTCGTCTTTTTCCACCTCGCCGATTTCGCGGCCGACGCCGATGTTCCAGTAAGAAGACCCAACGGTAATCATTTGGCTTATCGTGAAAAAGTGGTTCATGGTATCAAAAGCGTGGATTGCTCCGGCCCGCCTGACAGCCACAATCGAAGCGCCGATTTTACGCCGGAAAAGGTCGCCGTTAGACCGGGCAACCATACCCGCGCGTTCCATCAACGCTTTTATCTGGATGGTACAATCGGCGAAATAGGTCGGCGAACCAAGAATAATACCGTCCGACTCAAGCATCTTTCCGATACATTCGTTTACCAAATCATCCGTTATCGCGCAGCGCTTGTTTTTGGCGGAACGGCATTTGCCGCAGGCAATACACCCCTGCGTCTTATGGCCGGCGAACTGAATGAGTTCGGTCCCAATCCCTTCTTTTTCCAGCTCCTTAAAAACATGCTTTATCAAGATAGCGGTGTTACCGTTTTTGCGGGCGCTTCCGTTAAAAGCAATAACTTTCATGTCATACCCCCTGTTTTTACACTAACAGAACCGAGCAAGCTCGGTAACTACAAATAACAGGCGGGACTTGTCCGCCGAAGCCTTGGCGTAGGCGGACGCCTGTCCTACGTTTGGGCGGGGATGTAACCCCGCCCCTACAATTTATTGATTTAAATTTACTTATTGCGTTTGTACTAATTTGATACCGGCGCAAAAGAGGCAAAAGTTTCTTTCATTTTTTTGTTGGCCGCGGATGATTCTTCCTTAAACTTCCGGAACTCCTCGTCCAATTCCGGACAGGACGTTTCCGAAAAAGCTTCAAACACAATATCTTTCGCGTTCACCAACTCATTTCCGGCAAACTCCCACCTAACCTCCCGGCCCTCGGATTTGCCGTTACTCTTAACCACTTTGCCGGGCATCACCAGAATGAACGAAAATTTTACGCCCTGCATCAGAGTCAACATCATCGCTTTGTCGGCCGGATTGTTCTTTGCCGGCGGGGTTTCTTTGCCGGATTCCTTTCCGGGCAACGCGGACGGCTCGTTTAGTTTGTCCATATCCGACACAAACTTAAGATGGTAGAGGTCGTCTTTCTTCTCCCAAACCAGTTCCTTGACCACCGGTTTCTTCTGATTTACGGATTCCTTGAATTTCAAAATATCGTTATAATAAACAGTAACGGTAGTGTTAATCTTAGAGATACCGGAAATACCCATCTTCTCAAGCTCCGCGGATGGGTTGGGCGGCGCCGGAGGAACCAGGGCAGTATCCGTAACGGTTGCCGCTTTTATTTTAAAGGTACCGGCCATCGCGCCCATCATCGCCACCGGATCCAAACTGAAAAGCCCGGCCATCTTTCCCGAACCATCCGGATAAACATGATACCTGGTTTCCATTTCCATACAGCCGGAAAGTCCGACCGCGAAAAAACCCAGACAAACAATCAACATCCATCTTTTCATCTTTTTCCCTCCGGTTAGTTCTTCCGAAACGATTTATTCTACCAGACGAATTTTCACTTCCGTAGTTCCGGCCAACCCCAACTTTTCCGCGGCCGCGCGCGACAGGTCGATAATGTATCCTTTTATCCACGGCCCACGGTCATTTATCCTCACGACAATCGACTTGCCGTTATCTCTTCTGACAACTTCTACCCGGCTGTCGAACGGAAGCGTTCGGTGGGCGGCCGTCATCTCTTTTCCGGAGTATATTTCACCGCTGGCTGTTTTTCGACCGTAAAATCCGGGACCATACCAGGAAGCCAGGCCTCGTTCCGACCAGGTTGTCTTACCGACTTGTTCCGGATTCCTGAAGCCGCCTTGAAAAGCGCAACCGGAAAGCAACAACGTAAACCCGCCTAACATCAGGAAGAAAATTTTCCCTTTAACCATACGCCCTCACTATAGCCCTTTTCTTCGCGGCAACACTCACCCTATGACAACCTCCGCGACGTGCTCCTTTCTGTCATCGACAAGACGAATGCTTTTTTCTCCTTGTTCAACTTCATCAACCCTGACGTTCGCAACCTGGTCGCCGCTACCGGTTTTCACAACGGTAATATGATAAACGGTTTCCCGATACCGGTAATGTATTTTGAATGAATTCCAATGGTCCGGTAAGCGGGGGGCAAACCGCAGCACATCCCCGAACCGCTGCAAACCCATAAGCGATTCCACTATCAGCCGGTACATCCAACCGGACGAACCTGTGTACCAGGTCCACCCCCCCCGGCCAACGAGCGGCGGAACCGAATAAACATCGGCGGCAACAACATACGGCTCTACCTTGTACGTTTGAACGGCTTCGGGGGTTTTGCCGTGGCCGATGGGATTTATCATCGTCAATAACTCCCAGGCCAGCTGCTTTTCGCCTATATCCGCGAGCGCCATGATTACCCAAATGGCAGCGTGCGTATACTGGCTTCCGTTTTCCCTAACACCGGGTAAATATCCTTTGATGTAACCGGGTTTCATCGAAGACACGTTGAACGGCGGCGTCAACAGCAGAATAAGGCCGTCATCGCGCCGAACGAGAAACCGCTTCACGGCTTCCATGGCCGCGCTTGAACGCCGCGCGTCTCCCGCGCCGGACAGAACCGACCAACTCTGGGAAATCGAATCAATCCGGCACTCGTCGTTGACCGCGGAACCAAGCGGGTCCCCGTTGTCAAAATAAGCCCGGCGATACCATTGTCCGTCCCAGGCATGCCGGTCAATGTTTTCTTTTAACCGCGCTGCTTCATCAAGACAGTGCTGCGCGAACACCGGGTCATCGTATTCGCGCGCGAGCGTCGAGAACCGCGTAAGCACGTCGTAAAGGAAAAATCCCAGCCAGACGCTTTCCCCGCTTCCCTGTTCGCCGACCTGATTCAAGCTGTCGTTCCAGTCGCCCGACCCCATAAGCGGCAAACCGTGCTGTCCATACTTCAGGCCATTATTAATAGCCCTGACGCAGTGTTCATACACTGTGCCGGTTTCGTCGGTTCGTCCGAAAAGGTCGTAGTAATCAGTTTCATTCGCATTCAAAAGCCGTCCCTGAAGAAAACGAACCGGTTCATCCAGCACACCGCGGTCACCGGTTCTCTTCACGTAATAATCGGCGGCAAAGGGCAGCCACAGATAATCGTCGGATATGCGCGTACGCACACCGCGTCCGGTCGGCGGGTGCCACCAATGTTGTACGTCTCCCTCCCGAAATTGCCGCGACGCGCATAAAAGTATGTGCTCCCGAAACAGACCCGGTTCCGCGTGAACAACCGCCATCATATCCTGAAGTTGGTCACGAAACCCGAACGCGCCCGAAGACTGGTAAAACCCGCTGCGCGCCCATATCCGGCAGGCAAGCGTCTGGTAAAGCAGCCAGCCGTTGACCAAAATGTCAATTTCCGGGTCCGGCGTTTCAACGTTCACGGCGCCCAGCGCATTACTCCAGTATCCCCATACCTGTTCCAGCGCCCGCCGGGCAGACCCTGGTTCCTGAAACCGCCGGACCAGATTGCGGGCGTCTTCGGCATTCCGGCCGGCGCCGAGAATGAACACAACCTCCCGCTCTTCACCGACCTGCAGTTCAAGCTGGACCTGCAGCGCGGCGCACGGGTCCAACCCGGCACCCCTCCTACCGGAAAGATTTGTCCGGTGCAGCGCCGCGGGATCAGCAAGACTGCCGTTTCGCCCGATAAATTCCGTCCGGTCGCCCGTCACGCTCCGCTCCGCCCCGTTTACATCAAAGAAAACAACACGTCCGGGAAAGTCTATGCTGAACGGATTCAGCACGAAGAAAGCGCGGCTCTTGGGGTCGATTCCGCTGACAATGTGCATTTGTGATTTCTCCCGGAACTGCCCCAGAACCGGTTCCAGATATCCGGTCACCGAAATCCTTCGCTTGCGGTCGGATTCATTTCGCACCTTCAGGGAAATAAATTTGACCGGGGCGTCGGTCGCGACATACATCCACATTTCGGAACTGATGCCCTGGTCGGCATACTCAAAAACCGAATAACCGAATCCATGCCTGCTCACATAGGGCATTGTTCCGCGGGCGGGCATCGGTGCGGCGGACCAGAACCGGCCGGTCTCTTCATCACGTATGTAGAACGCTTCTCCTCCACGGTCCGTTACCGGGTCATTGTACCATGGCGTAAGACGAAATTCATGGGCATTTTCGCTCCAGGTGTACGCCGTCCCGCTTTCGGAAACAACCGTGCCGAACAATGGATTGGCAAGCACGTTTACCCAGGGAAGCGGGGTACGGTGGGAGGGGGTTGTGGTTATCACGTATTCCCGGCCGTCGCGGGTAAACCCGCCGAGGCCGTTATTAAATATCAAATCCCGGTTCGGAATTTTCTTTACGTTCGGAAATTCCGGCGCAAAAATGTTTGCCGGTCTTAAAACCGGCACATTCAATTCCGGATATCCCCGGCGCTCCATCTGTTCGGCGAGACTGCCGATATCGCTGATAACAACACGCGCGACCGTTTGCATCAGAAGCTTGTCCTCCTCCGATATCTGGTCGCTTCGCCTGACAAAAATGCCTCCCGGGACATCAATCAGGGCGGACTTGATACCGGAAGTGACCAGCGACATAATCCGGTCGTGGAGCATCTGCCGGTAGCCAGACTGGTCCTCATTCCAGATGAGTAAATCGATTGATAGTCCTTTTGCGCGCCAGTACGCGTGCGCGTCCAGCAGTTGCTTCACCAGTTCTATTTTTGACTCATCGCCTATCCGCAGGAGCACAATCGGCAAATCTCCGGAGATACCGTAGCCCCAGAGTCCGGATTGGCTGCGCCGGTTTTTGGCCAGCAAACTCGGACTGGACCGGCGGAAAATATTCGCGTAGAGAAGCGCGCCGGCGAGTCGTCCGAACAACTGCGCGTCGGGTTCCGTAATGCCGAGTTGATGCAAAATCACCTGGCTGTGCGTCCAGGCAAGGGCGAAGATGCGGTCCGCGAAATGCTTGTCGTGATATTTCCCCGCCAGGGTTATCGCGTCCTCGTGTGTCTGCGCGATGCCGAAAATCAGGTCCACGACCGCGGTTTGCTCCGGTTCGATCGTAATCGTCACCCGGATCGCAACGATCGGGTCCAATACGAACCCTTCGCTATCGGAGAGCTTTTCCCCGTCTCTTATCGCCTCGGGGTTACGCGAAGTCCTTCCCCGGCCGATAAACCGCGCCCGGTCGGTTTCGTAGGAAACGCCGTCAAGAATCGCGTTGTGTGTTGTTGCCACGTGCGCCAGCCAAACGGGTGTTTCTTTGTCCGAGCGGGGCCGGCGCGTGCACAAAATCGACTGCCGGTCCCGGAGAATCTCCGTCTCCATGAAAAGGCCGCTGAAAAGAGGATGCGTCGCCTCGGCGTCCGGGGGCGCCAGCACAACCTCGGCGTAACTGGTCAGTTCAATCATGCGCCGTTTCCGCGTGCCGTTGGTTATGCTTACCCGCCGGATCTCAACATCTTCTTCGGGTGAAACCGCAATCTCCGTATGCGAACGGAACTGGCCGTCCTGACGCCGGAATTCCGCCCGGGCTTGAGAAAATATCGCCTCATAGGACTTCGAGGACCGGAGCAACGGCTGGGAACTGACGGACCAAGATTCCCCGGTCTCCGTATCGCGGACATAGCAGAATATACCCATGCCGTCGCACGTCGCGTCTTCCCGCCAGCGCGTCACCGCGATATCTTTCCACCGGCTGTAACCGCCGCCGGCATTGGTAACCATTACGTGGTAACGGCCGTTCGACATCAAATGCACCTCGGGAACCGGTGTGTTTGGACTGGTAAAAACACGCATCAGCGCGCCGTATTCCTCGGGTTCGCGCCGAATGTCCAATTCGTCCAACAAACTCGGAAAAAACGGTTTGACGTCGGGTACTTTTTCTTGCAAAAGGAGCTCTGCCGCCTTAAACTCCGGGTCCCGCTCAAAACGTCTCTGCATCGGCCGGTCCAACAGGGCATAGGCGATTGCAAGCAGGGTCATACCCTGGTGGTGAGCCATGAAAGAACGCACCACGGCCTTTGATTCTCCGCGCGCCAGACGCGCCCGGGTATAATCGACCGCTTCGTAGAGCCCGTACTTACCCGCGCTCCCCTCCCGGGCCAATCGCTCCAGATTATGGCAGGCGGTTTCCGGGTCCACCATAAGCGCCAGCGCCGAAGCATACGGAGCGACAACCAAATTTTCCGCCAGGCCCCGTTTAAATCCAAGCCCGGGCACGCCGAAAGCCGCGTAAAGGTAATTCTTGTGCGCGTCTATTGAATTGTATCCGGATTCGGAAAAACCCCAGGGAATCCGGTGGTCTAACCCGTGCTTAATCTGCCAGGCAACAACCGTCCGGTAGGTCTGGTTCAGGAGAGTATTTTCATAGTCCGGCATCACCAGAAGCGGCATGAGATATTCAAAAAGCGACCCGCTCCAGGAGAGCAGGGCCGGTTCCCCGGCGAAAGCCGTTACCAGCCGGCCGAGCGAAAACCAGTGTTTCAACGGCAGACGGCCTTGAGATATCAACGTAAAGCTGGCCAACCTCGCCTCCGAAGCAAGCAGGTCGTAATGCGACGCGTCACGCCGGTGTTCCTCCACATTAAACCCGACGGCAAGAAGCTGCCGCGCTTCGTTGTACAAAAAGTCGTATTCCATATCGGCGAATTTCGCGCACTGCGAAGCGAGGTTCCCGATAATTTCCACGCGTTCCCGCGCGCAGGTTACCGAATCGGTCAACTCCCGGCGCAAATGCCGGAGCCGATCTTCGGCGACGTCCGCCGCGTCCGGAGCATCCGGAATCCGGTCAATAAGCGACAACGCGTCCGAGCCTGTGTGAATAACGTCGCGGAGTGTCCGGATGTTTTCCAGCCGCCCGAATATAGCCTGCAATTCATCCGCGGACTCCCACGTGAGTCCATCCGGAATTAACTCCGGAATCGAAAGCATTCCCGCCCAGGGAACCAAAGAATCAATCTCTTTAATAAAATTCAAACAAAGGTCTTCGGCGGCACGCGCCCACCGGAAAGTTTCGCTGCCGTCCGGCGGGTTCAGAACTCCGACGGCGCTTCGCAGTTCTGACACGACCTGGGAAAGCAACTCTTTTGCTTGCCCGGCGGTTCGGGGAACTTCGCCCATTTTACCCCGGAGTTCAATCAATTGCCGCGTCGCGTCCGCCGCGGAATTCGCGGCCCGGCCTCCGATAGACCGGGATTGTTTAGGTACCGCTTCGAGAAACAGGTCCAGGGAATCAGCAAGACCGCCAAACATCCGGGCAGGCAAAATATCCCGGTTGGGCAATTCCAGCAGACCCTGGCGTAAAACCAGGAGGAAACACTGCAGATTTCCGCTGTCGACCGCGGAAACATATAACGGAGGCAAAGGTTTCAGCGTCTGGGTATCGTACCAGTTATAAAAATGGCCGTGGAAGCGGTCCAATTGTTTCATCGTGCCCAGCGTCCTTTCGGTCCGTTCCAGCATACCCCCGACCGAAAGGTATCCGAAATCGTATGCCGCCAGATTGGCCACGAGCGAAAACCCGATGTTTGTGGGCGAAGTCCGAAACGCAACCTTAGGAAGCGGGTGCTCCTGATAGTTGTCCGGAGGGAGCCCGTTGGATTCGGTTCCTTCGAATGTTTCAAAGAAAAGCCACGTTTTACGGGCCAGCCTCCGTAAAAACGCCGTATGGTGATGCGCCAAAACCGTCTCGCGCCGGACGCGCGGCAAACTGGCCCACCAGGCGAGCAGCGGACAAAAGAACCACGGGATTAAAATTGCCAGGGGTACAAAATGGAATCCGGAGCTGAATACGACAAAATAAACGGTAACGCAAAGCGCGATAAACGGCGCAATCCACATCGCTTTCCAGAAAGAATCTTGGTTTTGCAGGGCCGTTTGTTCCACGCTTTTAGCCGCCGTCCACTGTAAAAGCCCCCGATGCGTAAATAATAACCTTCCGGCCGTCCGCAAAACCGCATCCAGACTAACGTATGCCTCATACGGCAGAAAAATCAGGGTGAATACCGTTTGGACCAGGTACCTGCCCACGGAACGGGATGTCTCGCGCAAACGGAACCGAAGCGTCAATCCCCATGCTTTCCGGGTGAAATCCGCAATCGCCGAAAGGAACGACGGACCCAGGATGATGCCGGCTCCCACGACGGTCCAGAGCCAGACCGGACCCACCGCCGTCCATCCCAGGATGAGCATCAGCGTCAAAGCGGCCGGCACTAAACTCCGGCGGAGGTTGTCAATAATCTTCCAACGCGAGAACGCGGAAAGGTGATTTTTAAGCCGGAACCTTCCGGGACCGGGGACACAAGGAAACAACCACGCGGCAATCTGCCAGTCACCGCGAATCCACCGGTGCCTGCGGCTTGCGTCCGCGTTGTACGTAGACGGAAAGTTCTCGCAAATCAGCACATCGCTCACCAGCGCCGTTCGCGCGTAACATCCTTCCAAAAGGTCATGGCTAAGAATTCTGTTGACCGGGAACTTTCCTTCCAGAACCCGCGCGAACATGTCAACATCGTACAGACCCTTTCCGATGAACGAGCCTTCATTAAACAGGTCCTGATACACGTCCGAAATCGCGCGCGTGTACGGATCAAGTCTCGGGTCCCCGGAAAAAACCTGCGCGAAAAGAGAACGGTTCGCGCTCAAAAGGCTGACTCCGACGCGCGGCTGAAAAATACCGTATCCCTCGCAGACGCGCTGTTTTTGCTCATCATATCGCGGCCGGTTCAACGGATGCTCGGCAACCGAAACAAGTTGACGAGCCGAATCGTGAGACAACTGCGTGTCCGTATCCAGCGTCAGCACATATTTCACCTTTTGAAGCACCGGCGTTTCGCCCACAACTAAAGAGAAACGGTCTCGCGCCCCTCCCCGAAGGAAAGCATTGAGATCCGCCAATTTTCCGCGTTTGCGTTCAAATCCCATCCAGGTCTGTTCCCGCGGGTTGAAACGCCGCGGACGATGGAATAGAAAAAATATGTCCGTCCGTTCCTGCCCATACCGGTCATTCAACGCCTGTATCCCTTCCCGCGCGATTGCCAGCAACGCATCGTCATCCGGCATCACTTCCCGGGGCGCATCATAAAAATCCGTGAGCAAAGCAAAGTGCAGATTTACATCGCGGTTTCCCAAATAGCGAATTTCCAACTGGCGCAGCAAACTTTCAATCTCGCTCCGGCTGGCGAACAAAGTCGGAACAATCACGAGCGTACGCGCTTCAATCGGGATACCTTCCGAAAAATCCATCCTGGGCAGATACCGCGGCCGCACCGCCAGCGTAACCGCCCGATTGACCAACTCAACCGCAAGCTGGCTGACTGCCAAAAAAGTAAACAGGCCCAGCGCGGCAATCGCCGGTACTGACATTCCGTACCGCCAGCACGGAATAAGCAATTCGGCCGTACCCAGGGTGGTCAGGAAAAATATCATTCCGAGATAAAGCGTCAGGGAACAATCCCGGCACGCGTCGCCGTACGCTTTTTTTAATTTTCGAAAAAAGGGCAGTCGTATCCCGACCGTTTGCTCCAAAACAGGCAGACCCTTATCCACCAGATAGTACCCCACGTGAGACGCTTGGTTTTTCTGTTCTCCTCCGACAGAGTTTTCCCGCGCCAGCCGCACCGCTACTTGGGCAACTTCATTCTCGGTCAAATCGCTCCGCCGGGCGATGTCTTCGATGACATGCCGGTATCTGTCCCGGGAAGCAAAATCCATGCGCGCGTATGTACCGGAAGGGTCGTCACGCAGAATATACTCCGCGGTGCTCACAGTTTCGATGAACGCGTGCCAATCCATTTCGTCCACAAAACGCATGCTGGTAATGCTGTTGGCGATGGATACCTGGTCGGCGGCTTGCTGACGGTTCTCATCCTGGACGACCTGTTCAATTGTGAGTCCTTTCTCACCCAGACGCTGCTCAATCCACGCGAGCGTAAAAGCAAAAGCCGGACCCTGTCCCTGCAAACGACGGGCAAATTCAGCCACAAACGGGGTGCGCATAAGTTTATTCGTACGCGCCAGGTCAGCCATCAAAAGAATAAGGTCGCCCGGTTGCCGTTCCGCTGTTTCCAGCAGCTTGTCCACCCAGTCGTTGGCTTTGTCCCAATCACCCCTGTTTACGATAAGGCGCGCCATGATGCGCCGTAAATTCTCGATCAGCGCCAGCCGCAGCATGATTGGTATCGCCCATAACTCACCCATCTTCAGGGGAGTCACCTTCTGGTATCCTCTGATGAAACCGACCAGGCATCCCGTGTCCATCCGGCCGTCCACGTGGGAGATGAGATCAAAAATAATATCGTATACGCGCGGGTAACCGAGCATCCCGCCCGAGGACAACCGCGGAAGTTCCCGGTTATAGCCTTTCGGCAAGTGTTGGCGCGCGGCGCGAATCTGCTCTTTAATGAGGTAGAAATTGTCCAGGAACCATTCGCCGGCGGGAGAAATCTCCTGATCCCGCGAAACCGCCTCCGCTATAATCCGATATGCTTCCAGCAGAACGCGTTCGTTCCCGGAAAGACGCCCCAGAAGACGGTCGTGTCCGCGTTCCGAGCTGACACGATGCTTTTGGGCAAGTTCGGCGGCGTGCTGTTCCAGCTGTTCAATGCTGAGCAATTCCGCCCGCAGGGGTTTGTCGCTGTCCCGATACCGGAGCGGTTCGTACGTTTCCCCGGAAGAATTAAATCGCTTCAGCCATCCGAAAAATCCGCTTTTACCTTTTTCCAATTGGTTTCACTCCTTCCGCCTCATACAACTTTTACCCATTCATCATCAACAAATCATCGAAGAACACACCTAATTATATCCCGGCTTGTTAAACCCTGTAAAACAATCATCTTGCCCAATTGACCTGAAACAGACAAGGTGCTAACATTAAATAATGCGGATACGCGTAGCCGAAAAACCGGGCAACATCGGAATAAAAGTAGTAGGCGTAGGCGGGTCCGGCGGGAATATGGTCAACCGAATGGCGGAGAAACTCACCGGGGTAGCCATAGCCGCGGTTAATACCGACCTTCAGGCGCTGACCGAGATTAAAGTTCCGATTAAATTCCTGATTGGCCGTAAGTTAACCCGGGGTCTGGGCGCCGGCGGCAACCCGGAACTGGGCAGGTTCGCGGCCGAGGAAGACCGCGCGCAACTCGGCGAATTGTTGAAAGGGGCCCGGATTGTCTTCCTAACGATGGGAGCGGGCGGCGGGACCGGCACCGGGGCCGGTCCAATAATTGCCGAGATTGCCAAAAATAACGGCGCGTTGGTAATCGGGCTCGTTAATCTGCCCTTTTATTTCGACGGCGCGGCAAAGATGGAAACTGCCCGCAAGGGGATTGAGGAATTAAAAAAATACACGGACACCTTAATCACAATTTCCAACGATAAAATGTTCGAGCTGTTACCGACCGATACCAAATTAACCGAAGCCTTTGAAAAGATAAATGAGATTTTTTACCAGGGGATATCGGGTATTTCCGACCTCCTGACCAAACCGGGCCACATCAACCTTGATTTCGCCGATTTGCGCACCACTATCAAAGGCGGGGGTGACGGATTGATGGGCATCGGCATCGCCCGTGGTCCGAACCGGGCGGAAGAAGCCGCCAAAATGGCGGCCGGCAACCCATTTCTCCAGAAAGAATCCCTGCTTAAAAGCCGCAATATCCTGGTCAGCATTACCGGCAGCGATACCCTGACCATCTTCGAGGTAAACCAGGTTATGAAAACCGTGGAATCACTGCTCCCGGCTAAAGCCAAAAAATTTACCGGGGTGGCGTTGGAACCGCAATTTCAGGATGCGTTAAAAATAATGGTGGTTGCCACCGGTCTGGACAATGTTGCTGTTCCGGTTGCCGCAGCCGAACCGGAACCGGTCCGTTATAAAACAAAAAGAAAGAACATGGGAGAATCAACAGACGGCAACCAGCCGCTGCTATTTGATAATGAAGGAGACCTCCCGGCCTACCTCCGAAGAAAACTCGGCAAAGACTAAGGGCGGTCGGACGCAGATTACCGCAGATAATCGCGGATACAAATTTAAAGATTACTTTAAGGAAGTGCTCTAAAATTACTCTAAATTATCTTTAATCTTTATCCCGTAGTTTCTGCGTACATCTGCGTCCAAAAAATCCCTATTCAATTAAATTATTTAATAGACAGGAGTTCCACCTCAAAAATAAGCGTCGCGTCCGGCCCGATGTCGCGGCCTGCGCCCTGCGCTCCGTAAGCAAGCTGGGAAGGAACAAAGAGCTGCCACTTGGAACCCACCGGCATCAGTTTCAGGGCTTCGGTCCAACCGGGAATTACCCCGGAAACCGGGAAAGAAGCGGATTGTCCGCGGCGATAGGAACTGTCAAACTCGGTTCCGTTAATAAGGGTGCCCCGGTAATTACACTCCACCGTATCGGTTCCCACCGGCTTCTTTCCTTTGCCCGCCTTGAGGATTTTGTACTGCAGCCCGCTGGGCAAAGTCACCACGCCTTGCTTAGTTTTGTTGCCGGCCAAAAAAGCGGCCCCTTCTTTCTTATTTTCCATTGACGCCGCTCCTTTACCCTGAGCCTGTTTCTGCTTCAACTCGGCCTGAAACGCGCTCATGGTTGTTTGAATTTCATTATCGGTCATAAGCAGCTTTCCACCGGAAAGCCCGTCCCTTATACCTTTCACTAAAGCCTCTACATCAACCTCAACGCCTTGCGGTTTAAAACTTTTCGCGATGCTGACCCCGATACCGTAACTTACCTTCTCCTTCTGGGTCTTAAGCACCAACCCCTGTGCGGCGTTCACTTGAGTAGCCAACAGCCCAACTACCGCCAAAACCGTCATACATTTTAAGACCATAACTCCTCCCTTTGCCCGCCGAAGCAAGGACGCCTCGTGGCGGCGAAGCCGCCTGGTAACGAGATGTCCGTATTGCGAAGGTGGGTTTTGACCACCATAGCATAAACGCCGATACGGCGAAGCCGCTCAATGTGAGGCGTTTGCAATGCGCCGGTGGTCTTATGCGTACCGGTTGAAAAAAACAACATTATTGAACGGGAAAATTAAAATAGGTGCCGGGAAAAGGTTCATTCTTCAGCGTGAAATGCCACCATTCGTAAGCATAGGGCCGAAACCCGTATTTTTTCATCAGAACCTGAAGGAGCATCCGGTGGGCGCGCGGGCCGGGTTCCACCGAATGACTATCCGTCCGTGAACTGGGTCCGAAAAAATCAAAAAGACTGCCCATATCAAGGACATCTTCCGGACTTTTCGCGTCCAGCGGCGCAAGCGTCAGGTCAACGGTACTGCCCCGGCTGTGGCCTGACCGGCTCGCCAGGTATCCCTTCCGGAACAAATCTTTTTTATCCGTTTCGGGATAAAACTCGGCTTTCATCCGTACGTCGGACGCGTTCGCGGCCCAACGGCGAAAATGGTCAACTGCCTGCTTCGGCCGGTAAGCGTCGTAAATTTTCAGGCCCAGACCGAACGGTTTCAACTCCGCCTGAACTTTTTTCAACGCTTCCGCGGCCTGCCGCGTAAGGATGCATTTCGGAACGACGTACCCGTCAATGCGGGCGCCGACAAAGTTATGCGCTGTGCCGTAGCGCAGTTCAACCTTGACATCCGGAACGACTGTGTCAACATAAACAAAACCATCGGGCAAAACTTTCTCCTGTGCCCGGCCAACCGAAATTCCGGCGAGAACAGTAAAAAAAATAACAAATAGAACCGCCGGCGTACGAATCGTTTTTCTCTTCATACGTGGGTGCCGGCAACGAAACCGGTGGAAAAAGCGGCCTGGAGATTGAATCCGCCGGTCTTGCCGTCCACGTCAATAACCTCCCCGGCAAAGTAAAGACCCGGAACAATCTTTGATTCCATCGTCTGGGGATTGAGCTCTTTTACGTTCACTCCACCCCGGGTTACCATCGCCTCCTCAATCGGCAACAAGCCATCCACCACCAATGGAAAACTGTTAAGCAGGAAAACAAGCGTCTGCCTTTCTCTGCCGGTAATATTGCTGGCGGTTTTCTCTTCCGAAATCCCGGCAAAATTTACAATCTGCTCCGCGATTCTGGACGGAACCAGGGTACTCAAAATTTTCCGGGCAGTCATCCGGCCGTGCCGGACAAATTCATCCATCAGCCTTGCTTGCAAAACATCCGCGTTTAGTGCCGGTAGAAAATCGACCAGCAGATGGGTTGCGCGTTTATCTTCCACGTCGGTTAAATAGCGCGAAAGGTTAAGCACCGCCGGACCGGAAATTCCGAAATGGGTAAAGATGATTTCACCGGATTCCGAACCGAGCCGCTTCTTTTCCAGCATCAATCTCAGCCCGGCCTTTTCCAGGGAAATTCCCTGCCATTTTTTATGCCAGGCTTCCTGGAGCGCGATGCCGCACAAAGCCGGTTTCGGCTTAGTAACCGTGTGGCCGAATTTTTCGGCCGGGCCGTATCCGTCTCCGGTGGAACCGGTTTGCGGATAACTTTTACCGCCGGTGGCCAAAATGATTTTTTCCGCGATAATCGGTCCGGTAACAGTGGTTATTTCAAAAAGCCGGTTACTATTTTTTTGAATATCTAAAACCGGATTTTTCAACCACAAGTCAACTTTGTTTTGCTTCAATTGCGCCAGTAGAAAATCCACCACGGATTGAGCCGACTGGCTGACCGGAAAAATCAGGTGTTCCTGCTCCACAACCAGTTTAACACCCTTTTCCTCAAAAAAAGCAATCAGGTCCTGATTGTCGAATCGGGCAAAAGCGTTGCGCAAAAAATTACCGTTATGGTAGGAAGCGATAAAATCGGGCAGGTCGCGGTTGTTGGTCAGGTTGCACCGGCCGCCGCCGGTAATCAACAGCTTGTTTCCGATGGAACTGTTCTTTTCCAACAGCAGGGTTTGAATGCCCCTGCCGGCTGACTGGAGCGCGGCCATAATTCCGGCCGGGCCGGAACCAATTACGACCACCGGGTATTTTTTCATTCCACGATAACGGTTTTTCTGGCCTTGGAGCGGTCGTTTTCAGTCAGGTGCTGCTTTCTCAAGCGGATATTCTGCGGGGTAACTTCCAGGTATTCGTCGTTATTCATAATACTTAAAGCGTTTTCTAAGGTTAATTCCTGCGGCGGAATCAAAACGATAGCGTCGTCCGAGCCGGAAGAACGCATGTTTGACAACTGTTTGCCTTTGGTCGGATTCGCCACCATGTCATCCCCTTTGGCGGTATTGCCGATAACCATTCCTTCGTAAACGGCGGCATTGGGACCGATGTATAAAGAGCCTCTTCTCTGCAAGCCCCAGAGCGCGAAAGCCGAGGCCTTGCCGGTAGCCATAGACACCATGGAACCGACTTCGCTCTTTTCCACTTCACCGGCCAGGGGCCGGAAATCCAGAAAGTTAGAGCACAAAATTCCTTCCCCGCGGGTATCAACCACGAATTCTTTGCGATAACCGAGCAAACCCCGGGTCGGGATTTCAAAAATCAGCCTGGTTTCATTATGCTTGTTTTTAATACTGATAATTCTTCCCTGGCGCTTGGATAATTTTCCGATAACCGCACCGACCATATTCTCCGGGACGTCAATTATCACCTCTTCAAAGGGCTCCAGTTTTACGCCGTCATGTTCCTTAATGACAACCTGCGGCTGGGAAATTTGCAACTCATAACCCTCCCGCCTCAGGTTTTCCAGCAGCACCGCGACGTGCAATTCACCGCGTCCGAAAACTTTGTAAAAGGCCTTGTTGGAAAAATCTATCCGCAAACCGACGTTGACTTCCAGTTCTTTCTTCAGCCGTTCTTTAAGCTGGCGGATGGTTACAAATTTTCCCTCCCGGCCGGCCAACGGCGAGTTGTTCACCAAAAAATTCAGGGAGATAGTCGGTTCATCAATCTTGATGCCCGGCAATAACGGCTGGTCGGCGGTTTCCGAAATTGTTTCGCCGATGTAAATATCCGGTAATCCGGCCACCATCACGATGTCACCGACCACAGCCTCAGGGACTTCTTTCTTTTCCAATCCGTGAAAAGTAAAAAGCTTGGTTATTTTATACTGGCGGCTTTCGCCGTAAATATTATGCACAAAAACCTGCTGCCCGGTTTTAATCTTGCCTTCGTAAACCCGGCAGATGGCGCAGCGTCCCAGGAAATTATCGTAAGCCAGGTTAAACGGCTGGGCCGCCAGGGACTTGGCCGCCGCTTTTTTGTTGGATGCCGGCTTAACTTTTTCCAGAATCACGTCCAGCAAAGGATTCAGGTTATCCGACTCGTCCGCCGGGTCCAACTTGGCTATCCCCTGCTTGGAAGAAGCGTAAACAACCGGAAAATCCAATTGCTCGTCGGTGGCTCCTAAATTCAAAAAAAGTTCGTAAATCAGTTCCAGAACTTCTTTCGGCCGCGCGGTCGGTTTATCCATCTTGTTAATCACCACAATCGGCTTAAGCCCGAGTTCCAGCGATTTCCTTAAAACAAACTTGGTTTGCGGCATCGGCCCGTCCTGCACGTCAACCAACAGCAAAACGCAGTCAACCGAACGCAAAACTCTTTCCACTTCCGAACTGAAATCGGCGTGCCCCGGCGTATCAACGATATTGATTTTAGTATGGCGGTAAAAAATGGAAGTGTTTTTGGAGTAGATGGTAATGCCTCTTTCCTGTTCGATGGAATTGCTATCCATGCTCTCGTTGCCGCTAATCATACCCGTCTGGCGCATCAGGGTATCGGTCAGGGTGGTCTTCCCGTGGTCAACGTGCGCGATAATAGCAATATTTCTAATTTCCATAATTTAGGGTATCATACGTCATTGCGAGGGAGCGTTATTTGCGACCGCGGCAATCTCGTTTGTATGCTTTGCCCGCCATAGCCTCTGGCGACGGCGGGTCATTGCGAGCGTAGTCCAGCGCGGCAATCTCGTCTTTTAATCACCGGAATTTAATTAATTATTATAGCACAAACAGGCAGGAAAAAGAAAGGAGGGTCACCGACAATAAAATCCGACATAAGCAAATTTCCTGGTTCAGATAGTTCTTTCAACGGGACGCTTGATTTCCCCGGCGTGGAAATTCACTCCACGGAGCTTCGTCGCTCGTCCGCCTACGCTAAAGCTTCGGCGGACACCATGCCCGCACCTTGCTCCGCATGCCCGTTGAAAGAACTATCTGAACAGAAACAATTACTTTTCCGCATGTACGCCAAACTCACTTTCCCAATCAGCGCAAACGACTTGAATACACGAGGAAATCTAGGATATAATGGTTTCGAGATTCCAAATAATTACCTTTTAGAGAAATAGGGGGTTGTTCCTAATTTATACGTTCGAGCAGACTGATTTCGAGGTTTTGGCTGTGATTCACAATCTGCACCAAAAGGATGCGGGGCAGATCAATCCGAAAACCTCTAAGGACATTACGCAAACCTACTAGACAAGACCTCCAAACCGCCGTGAGCCACTTCGTCGTGAGGAATGCATGAAGCATGCGTTTCCGTTCTGGCTCAGAGTCGAGCTACTTAGACTACGCCGATGGTTGTCGACAATCCGACATCAGCGGACGTTCGCGCGACTAAGAACGGAACACGCGGCCGATTTTCCGTTCGAACTCGTCAGCCACTCCTCGAAACTAGCGCGTAAGGTCGACCCGGAATGGATACCGCTTCAGAAAAACAAGATCCACAACCTGGATCTTGCGTGTGCAAGGCTGGACCGGTTAATCATTAAGCCTGGGGAAGTCTTCTCGTTCTGCAAGATAGTCGGGCGGACGACTCGCCGGAAGGGATACGTCGATGGGTTGGAGATGCGCCAGGGCGCGCTGACCGCAGCGCCGGGCGGCGGCCTTTGTCAAATGGCAAACCTTCTCTTCTGGATGGCCATCCAACTGGATCTTGATATCGTGGAACGCCATCGGCACGAATCGGACCTCTTTCCAGACGACGAGCGGACCGTTCCATTTGGAATGGGTGCGACGGTCTTCTACAACTACCGCGATCTTCGATTTCGCAACAACTTGGGGCAACCACTCCTGTTGCGGGTTTCCATCCAACGGCCAATGCTCTGTGGATCTATCCTGTCAAATTCGCCAGCACCTTTCAACATCCAGATTTTCGAGACGTGGCACAGGTTCGTACGACGTCCTGATGGAGCCGTATGGCGGGAGAATCGCGTCGCAAAGCGCGTGAAGTACCTCGACGGACGCGCAACGCTGGAAAAGGAAATCGCACACAACTTCGGCCATATCTTCTATGATGTGACCGACGAGTGGATCAAACGTGAAGAACGGGCAACATCGATGTCGTCAATCAATTCCGGCGCCCGAGAACCGCAAGTATGAAATTAGAGACAACCCCCATATTTTGCAAATAAACTACCAGCACATTTAAATCTCTCCGTAGATACGAATTTGTAGCGGTCGGATTCATCCGACTATTTGTGCGATCCGCCTTCGCCAAGGCTACGGCGAGACGTAGTAAATCGCACCGCTACAATATCTACAAAGTAAATTCATAGGTAAATAAATTATGGTATAATGTGAATAATGGAAAAGAGCGTTGGGATTGTGGAAACCAAATACGTAACCCTGGCACAGCCGCCGAGTGACCTTCTGTTGGAAAACGGTCGGAGGTTTGGTCCGATTACCATCGCCTATGAAACTTACGGACACTTAAACAAGGAACGTACGAACACCATCCTTATCCTCCACGCCTTGTCCGGAGACAGCCATGCGGCCGGATACCACAAAGGCGACACCAAACCAGGCTGGTGGGACGCGATGGTCGGACCGGGCAAGGCATTTGATACAAATCAATATTTTGTAATCTGTTCCAACGTTCTGGGCGGATGTCGGGAAAGCACCGGCCCTTCCTCTGTAAACCCGAAAACCGGCAAACGATACGGTCTTGATTTTCCCATCATAACCATCGGCGATATGGTCAACTGTCAGAAGATGCTGCTTGATTTTCTGGGTATTGAAAAACTTTACGCCATCGCCGGCGGGTCCATGGGCGGAATGCAGGTTCTACAATGGATAGCTAATTATCCGGAAATGGTGCGCCACGCCATCCCGATTGCCACTACCTTGCGCCATTCGGCCCAGCAAATAGCCTTTGGAGAAGTCGGCCGGCAGGCGATTATGTCCGACCCGGACTGGAATAACGGGGACTATTATGGGAAAAAGGGGCCAAATAAAGGCCTCGCCCTGGCCAGAATGATTGGACACATTACCTATATGAGCGAATTTTCCATGGCGGAAAAATTTGGCCGACGCATGAAGGACAAAGAGAAGTTCAAGTTCTCTTTCACTCAGGAATTTGGTGTGGAGGGATACCTACAGTACGAATTTGGAGAGGAAAGTACCTCTACCTACCTTCAGTACCGGGGCGGCAGTTTCGTCCAGCGCTTTGACGCCAATTCATACCTTTACATAACCAAGGCGATGGATTACTTCGACCTTATTACCGATTTTACCGATGAGAAAAACAAAACTACTCTCTTCCAGAGTGTGAAAACCCGTTTTCTGGTCTTGAGCTTCAGTTCCGACTGGCTCTATCCGCCAGCAAATTCCAAAGAGATTGTGCGCATCCTAAAACGTCACGGCGCAAAAGTCTCATACTGTGAAATTGCCTCTAATTATGGACACGATTCATTCCTAATAGAGAGTAAAGAAGAAACGTCTTTAATCCGTAATTTTCTGGCGGCGCAAAAACCTTAAAAAGTGAGATTGCCGCGGGGCTTCGCCCCTCGAAATGACAAACGCAGACTGGATTCCCGCTTAATACATGCGGGAATGACAAATATTTTTGTTGTGGAAATGACATGAGTTATGGAAAAAATTAGACCGGACCATAAAATAATACTGGACATAATCAAGGATGGTTCCACGGTGCTGGACCTGGGCTGCGGCAAGGGAGAACTTTTGAGTATCCTGGCTGAAAAACGACACATCCGGGGCCAAGGCATTGAAATAGACCAGAACGCCATCGCCGAATGCCTGCGGCGGGGCGTTAATGTCCTCCACGGTGACCTGGACCAGGGACTTTCCGAATATCCGGACAAGAGCTTTGACTACGTTATCCTCAACGACAGTTTACCCGAGGTGCGGCACCCGGACACCATCCTCGCCGAAGCCCTGCGGGTGGGCCATAAAGTCCTGGTCGGCTTTCCCAATTTCTGCAATTTAAGGGCGCGCTTCCAGGTCGGTATTTTAGGCCGGGTCCCGGTTACCAAATCCCTGCCGCTTCAGTGGTACGACACGCACAACCTTCATTTTTTAAGCACCGAAGATTTCGCGGCCTTCTGCCGGGATAAAAAGATTAAGGTGCTGGCCAGTTATCACCTTGCCGGCGAACACCGCATACGTCTCTTCCGCAACCTTCTGGCTAATTTCAGCCTCTTCCTGATTACGTAAAACACTACTTAAAATCAATCGGACGCAGATTACCGCTGATAATCGCAGATACAGATTTAAATGTTACTTTAAAGAATTGCAAAGAAATACTCTAAAGAATTATCATTGAGCATTATCCGGTAATTTCTGCGTACATCTGCGTCCAAAAGAAATTCATAGGTAATCGCGATAAATTGAGACTGATCGGAATAGACGAAAACGGATACGGGCCTGTCCTGGGACCGCTGGTGATCACCTCCACCTCGCTGAAACTGCGAAACAGAAGTTTTGATTCGGCCCCTGACCTATGGCGGTTGCTCGGAATAAAGAAAGACCCGGGTTCTAATTCAAAAAGATTGCTCGTCTGCGACAGTAAAATGGTCTTCAACACCAGCCGGAAAAAGAAACTGGCGGCTGAAGAGACCATACTCGCCTTTTTTTATCTTTGTTTTGGTTTCCTGCCGGAATCCGCCGACCAATTCCTGAAAGCAGTAATCGACCCCTCAACTACAACGTATAATCTACTCTGTTTTTGCTGGAAAAAAGAGTTTAACCTGGGGCTGAATCCGGAACGCCGCAGACAAATACTGCGCAGCGCGGAAAAATTAAGAAAGAGAGCGCTGCAAAAAGGTGTCACCCTGGAAAAACCGCGTTGCCACCTCCTTTGCCCATCCTTGTTCAACGCCGGCCTGAAAAACCGGAATAAATCCGGCCTGGTACTTGAAGCCGGCCTGAACCTCCTCCAAAGTCATCCCGACCAAGAGCCGTTTCTTGCTTTGCTGGGCAAGGTGGGCGGACTCCGGTACTACCGGGAAGATATTTCAGTGCTCTTTGGCCCACAATTTACGGTGAAAACGACCCGCGAAGAAAAGAATAATTCCGCTTACGAATTGAACAAATCAGGTAAAACCGCCGGAACGATAACCTACCTTCAGGACGGAGAAGATAATTCTTTTTTAATCGCCCTATCTTCCTTTTTCGGGAAATATACCCGGGACTTGTTCTGGAAAAAAACACGTGTGTGTTTGGAAGAACTACTTATTCCCCCTCACCTCGCCTCTCCCCAGAGGGGAGAGGAAATAGGAAAACGACATGCCAGCGGATACCGGGACCCCCTGACTAAACGATTTATCAAGGAAACCGAAAAATTGCGGAAAGAACTCGATATCCCGGACGATTGTTTCTTGCGTCGGAAGTAGGATAAAGAATATAATATGATAGTAAGAGAGGGAGGGGACATAGCCCCTCCCCTACAAAAGACAAAAACGCCAAGCAAGCTTGGCAACTACAGGCGACCCTGAAAGGGTCGCACTACATTAAAAGGAGAAAAATATGGCATTAGGACAATTACAGACGTCAGCGTCAGCTCCGGTGACAACAACAACGGGAACGGTCCCGGCAAAAGGAACAGGGGCGGCGCCGGCCACACCCCAAAGCGCCCTGTTGGGTTTTATGCCGCTTATCCTGATTTTTGTTATCTTCTACTTCCTGTTGATTCTGCCCCAGCAGCGCAAACAGAAAAAACAGCAGGCGATGATTGACAGCCTGAAAGCCGGAGATGAGATTGTAACTTTGGGCGGCCTCTTCGGAAAGATTGTCGAAGTAAAGGCCGAAACCTTCGTGCTCGAAATCGCGAGCGGAACCAAGGTTAAGATAAGCCGGGCCGCAATCAGTAATAAGGTACAGTAACTCGGATGTTTGGTTTACGGAACGACTCTGCGTGCCGAACAAGATTACGCAACTCCGGCGCGAGCCTCGCCGTGTTCTCACCCGCCATCCGGCTGAGCCCCGGCTACTCACGCCTTCGTTTTGCTTGTCTTGTATCCGTCACTTCGCAAATTCCGTTCACCAAACATCCTCGCCTGCAAATTTAAACCAAACACGTTGATGAAAATCGGGTATATTGACGCCGGGTATGGGGCGGCCGGCGACATGATTGTCGCCAGCCTGCTGGATGCCGGCCTTCCTATTAACCACCTCAAAAAAGAACTAAAAAAAGTTCCGCTGGCCGGATACCGCGTCTCGGAAAAGATTGAAGAGCGGAACGACCCGCGAATCGGCCACCCGCGGCCGGCCCGTCGGTTTCTGGTAGAACTCTCCCAAAAGGAACACGGCCGCTCTCTACGGGAAATCGTTTCTTTAATTAAAAAAAGCGGTCTGGACGCAGCGGATAAAGAAAAAATTCAAGCGGTTTTCCAGCGCCTGGCCGCCGCGGAAACAAAAGTCCACGGCACACTCCCGGAACATTTCCACCAGGTCGGCGAAATAGACAGCATCGTTGACATCGTGGCCGCGGTGGTGGGCCTCCGAATCCTGGGCGTGGAAAAACTCTACTGTTCCACCCTCAACCTCGGCTCTCCGGCACCCGCAACATCTCTTATCCTGAAAAACCTTCCGGTCCGGATAAATGCCGACCAACCGGAATGCACCACCCCTACCGCGGCCGTGCTTCTGGCAGAGCTAACTTCCTTTCAACCGGCCCCGGCTTTTAACCTCTTATCCGTTGGCTACGGAACCGGCAGCCGGAACGAACCCGCGCCTAATATCCTTTCCTTCTTCCTGGGTGAAACCATTCCAGCCACAAAACAGGACCGGGTGTTCGTCATCGAAACCAACCTTGACGACATGCCGCCTTTTGCCTATGAGAAGGTATTTCAAAACCTGCTGAAAGCCGGCATCCTGGATTTCATACTCACGCCGGGGCTGATGAAGAAAAACCGGCCGGGACAGAAATTGGAAATCATTACAAAAAGAGAACAACTGAACAAGGTGCTGGAGATTATCTTTCGGGAAACATCTACCTTCGGTGTAAGGGTGAGAGAAACAAACCGCATAGTTCTGGAACGAGAGATGAAGGAAGTGATGGTGCGGGGACACCAAGTAGCCGTCAAGGTCGGACGTTACCGGGGGAAGGTTGTCAAAATGAATCCGGAATATGACGACATCAAGCGCGTTGCCGACGCAGAAGATTTGTCGTTATTACAGGTTATGGATGAGGCCCGTTCAACATTTAAATGTAGGGGCGGGGTTACATCCCCGCCCGCGGGAGGGGACATAGCCCCTCCCCTACACAAAATACCACGAAGGAGATAATAGAACATGGCGGAAACAAATAGAGTTTTGGGTATGGGCTGGCTGCCGGACTATCCGGATTTAAGAGACTACACGCCGGAAAATAAACTGGTCAAACCGATGGTTAAAAAAGCCGGGCTTTCAAACCTTAACCGCCAGAGCCTGCCTGCTTCCGCTGACCTTCGGCCCTGGTGTTCTCCGATTGAAAACCAGCAAGACCTGGGTTCCTGCACCAGCCACGCCGGCACAGGCGTGGTGGAATATTTCCAAAAAAGGGCTTCCGGCAAATACATAGACGCTTCCCGGCTCTTTCTTTATAAAACCACCCGGAACTTGATGCGCATGAACGGAGACACCGGCGCTTTCCTGCGAACAACGATGGCGGCCTTGGTCTTCTTCGGAGTTCCGCCGGAAGAATACTGGCCCTATAGTGTAAAAGATTTTGACCTGGAACCGCCGGCTTTCTGCTACGCTTTTGCGCAGGCATACCAGACAATTCAATACCTCCGGCTGGACCCACCCGACGCTTTCAAAACCGACCTTTTAAAAGCAATCAAGGGGTACCTGGCCGCCGGGGTTCCGTCAATGTTCGGATTTACAGTTTACAACTCCATCTCCCAGGCAATAGCCAACGGTAAGATACCTTTTCCGCAACCAGGCGAAAAAGTGCTGGGCGGACACGCGGTCTGCGCGGTTGGCTATGACGACAAGATAAAAATAGCCAACACCGACCCTAACGGAACCCAAACGACCGGCGCACTGCTCTTGCGAAACTCCTGGGGTGAGGGATGGGGCGAAAAAGGCTACGGCTGGCTTCCCTACGAATACGTGCTACAGGAATTGGCGATTGACTGGTGGTGTCTGTTGAAAGCCGAATGGATCGACACCGGAGAGTTTAAGTTGTAATTTCTTCTTCAGTGAGGAAGCGGTACTTTCCGGACTCAAGTTTACCCAGCATTATGTTTCCGATTCTCACCCTCTGTAGGGTTAATACATGATGGCCGAGACATCCGAACATTCTGCGAATTTCGCGCTTTTTACCTTCCTTCAGGATAACCTGAAGCGTACTCTTTCCCGAATCTTTCTTCAGAATGACCACCTCTGAAGCACTCAATTTTTCTGCTTCGTAAAGCACTCCCGCTTTTAAAACAGCGGCTTCTTTGCGGCTAACCGGCGGGGTAACAGTGACCAGGTATTCTTTTTCCGCTTCATAACTGGGGTGGCTCAACCGCTGGCTGAAATCTCCGTCATTGGTAAGAATAACCAGGCCGGAAGAATCCCGGTCCAGGCGGCCGACCGGGTAGAGCCGGCCCAGGGAACGCGGGACAAGGTCGGTTACCTTCTTTTCGGCGAATCGGTCTTTCAGGGTGCAGGTAAAACCGATTGGTTTGTTCGCGGCGACATAGACGAACCTTTCCGGAACAACCTTTTTACCGTCAACTATTACCTTGTCCTTACCGGCAACTTCCCGGGATGGGACCAGGACTGTTTCGCCGTTCACGCTCACGCGGCCGCCCTTAATCAATTCCGC